>JAJEBT010000034.1 GCA_022822405.1 Alphaproteobacteria bacterium | reverse complement strand
TGTGGTGCTCGGGCCGGGCGGGCTTGCGGTCGGGCGCCGCATTGCGGACCTCCTGGAGAACGCCCGCGTGTTCGGCCTGGCGCGGCGGGTCGACGGCGCCGACATCGCGTTCGACGATGCCGGAGAGCAGATCCGCGCGCTGTTCTCGGCCGGCCGGCCGGTGATCGGCGTCTGCGCGACGGCGATTCTGATCCGCGCCCTCGCCGCGCTCCTCGCCGACAAGCGCGTCGAGCCGCCGGTCGTGGCGGTGGCCGAGGACGGTTCGGCCGTGGTTCCTCTGATCGGCGGCCATCGCGGAGCCAACGATCTGGCGCGGCGCATCGCCGCGGAACTTGGCGTTGCGCCGGCGGTCACGACCGCCAGCGACGTCGTGCTGGGAATTGCCCTCGACGAGCCGCCCGAAGGCTGGGTGCTGGCGAATCCAGGGGATGCCAGGAACTTTGCCGCTGCGTTGCTGGCGGGCGCCGCCGTGCGCTCGAATGGCGACGACGTTCCGCCCTTCGTCGAACGGGCCGGGATCCGGCGCTCCGAAGCCGGCGCGCTTCGGATCACGACGACTGTGCAGGCGGAGCCGGGCGGTGCCGACCATCTCGTCTATCATCCCCGCGCGCTCGCCGTCGGCGTTGGCTGCGAGCGCGGCGCGGATCCGGCCGAGCTGACGGAACTGGTCCGGTGCACGCTTGAGGAAGCGGGGCTGGCGCGCCGCGCCGTTGCGGGACTGTTCTCGCTGGACCTCAAGATGGACGAACCCGCGGTGCATACCGCCGCAGGAATGCTGGGAACGGAGGCCCGGTTCTTCGACGCGGCGGCCCTTGAGGCCGAGACCCCGCGGCTCGCCACGCCGTCCGAGACCGTATTTCGCGAGGTTGGCTGTCACGGCGTCGCCGAAGGCGCGGCGCTGGCAGCGTCCGGTCCTGCGGGGATGCTTGTTGTCGCCAAGCGGAAATCGCGCCGCGCGACCTGCGCCGTCGCCCGGGCGCCGCAGCCCCTTGACCCGGCTCTCGCGGGGCGTCCTCGCGGACGCCTGCTGGTGGTGGGGTTGGGCCCCGGCAGCGGCGGTTGGATGACTGCCGAGAGCGAGGCGGCGCTGGCGGCGGCTTCGGACTTGGTCGGCTATACCCTCTATCTCGACCTGCTCGGCCCCCGCGCTTCGGGAAAGGCGCGTCATGGCTTCGCGCTCGGAGAGGAGGCGGCGCGGGCGCGCGCCGCCCTCGATCTGGCTGCCGCCGGCAGGACCGTGGCGCTGGTTTCGTCCGGAGATCCCGGAATCTATGCGATGGCATCCCTGGTCCTCGAGCTGATGGATGCGGAGGACCGCGCCGACTGGCGGCGGGCGGCGCTCGAGATCTGTCCCGGGGTCTCGGCTCTCCAGGCGGCAGCGGCGCGCGCCGGGGCGCCGCTCGGACATGATTTCTGCGCGATATCGCTGTCTGACCTGCTGACGCCGTGGTCCGTCATCGAACGGCGATTGCGGGCGGCGGCGGACGGCGATTTCGTGGTGGCGCTGTACAACCCGGCCTCGCGGTCCCGTACCGGGCACCTCGCCCGCGCTCGCGAGATTCTGCTTGCCGCCCGCGCGGCCTCCACGCCAGTCGTCATCGCCCGCAATCTCGGGCGCGACGGCGAGAGCGTTCGCACGACGACGCTCGGCGATCTCGATCCGACCGATGCCGACATGCTGACGACCCTGCTGGTCGGCTCGTCGCATACGCGGGCAGTTGGCCGCAACGATGGCGGCCGATGGATCTACACGCCGCGGGGCTACCTGCCGGGGGCCGAGGCGAAGGGGGCGGGGCAATGACAGTCTGGTTCGTGGGAGCCGGGCCTGGCGATCCCGACCTCGTCACGGTGCGCGGACGTGACGTGATTGCGCGCTGCCCCGTCTGCCTCTACGCCGGGTCGCTGGTGCCCGAAGCGGTGATCGCGCATGCTCCGAAAGGCGCGCGGGTGGTGGACACGGCATCGATGACCCTTGACGAGATCATCGGGGAAATTGCCCGGGCGCACGCCAGGGGCGAGGATGTCGCACGGGTGCACTCCGGCGACCCGTCTCTCTACGGGGCGACGGGCGAGCAAATGCGGCGTCTCGACGGGCTCGGCATCGATTACGAGATCGTGCCGGGCGTTCCGGCCTACGCCGCCGCAGCCGCGGCCCTCAGGCGCGAGCTCACCCTTCCGGAAGTGGCGCAGACGGTGATCCTCACGCGGACGTCCATGAAGGCGTCGGACATGCCCGAAGGCGAGGATCTCGCAACGCTCGGCGCCAGCGGTGCGACGCTCGCGATTCACCTGTCGGTGCGCAACCTCAGGCATGTGTGCGATACGCTCGCGCCCCGCTACGGCGCCGACTGTCCCGCGGTGGTGGTCTACCGGGCGAGCTGGCCCGACCAGAAGATCATCCGGGGGACTCTCGCCGACATCGCCCCCAAGGTCCGCGATGCCGGCATAACGCGCACGGCCCTGATACTCGTGGGCCGCGTGCTCGAGCCTGAGGAGTTCCGGGATTCCGCGCTCTACGATCCCGGCCATGCGCATGTGATGCGGCCGCGCCGCCGCAGCGCGACTGATGGCTGACGGCGCCGGTCCGGCCGTCTTCAGGCGGACCCTTCCGGCAAGCCGACGTGATTGGCCGGAGGCGGAAACCCTTCAGGCGCGGGCGATCGCGGCGAGACGCATGAGGCCGCGTTCGCACACCTCGTCGGTCGGCAGGCTCGTCGACTTGCAGTCGAGTTCGGTCTGGACCAGTTCGGCGCGGCCGCGCGCGAGCTTGGCGCCCGGCCATCTCCGGATCTGCGCGCTGAATGCCGCTTGCCGCTTGAAGAACACCCGCAGATCCCGTGCGGCCTGATCGGCCGGCCGGCCGTTTGCGACCGCGGCCGCAGCCTCCTCGAGGCGGGTCAGGTGCGCGAAGGCTCCCCGGATCACGGGAATCGGCCCGACACCCTCGAAACGCGCCCGCGCGAGCCCCTGGACAAGCGCCTCGATGTCGCCGCCGAACGCCGCGTAGACAACATCGTCCACGGTGACCAAGGCAGAATCCCCGATGACCGCCTGCGCGTCTTCAAGCGTGATGCGTTTCGCGTCTCCGGCGTAGAGCGTGAGCTTTTCCAGTTCCATCCTGGTGACCTTGCGGTCGGATCCCAGATTGCCGCTTATCCACTCGACGACACCGGGCTCCGTCTCGATGTCGGCGTCCGAGAACGTCTGGCGGGCGAGGGCGGCAAGCCCCCTGGTGTCGTCGAGATAACAGCCCACGGCCGCAGCATCGTCGGCGCCTTCAAAGAGGGTGCGCAGTCGCGAGCGGGGCGACAGGTCGCCGGCCTCGACGATGACGAGGGCTTCCCAGGGAATGGCGAGGGCAGTCCGGACCGCGGCAGCCGCAGCGTCTTTCGCTCCGCGGAGCCAGACGAGTCGCCGTTGCGCTCCGAGCGCAAGCGCGGCGGCCTCGTCGCCGAGGCGCACCGGATCGGCCTCCAGCGCGGCGGCGTCGAGGGTGATGACCGAGAACGGATCGGTGATGTCGGCGGCAACGGCGCGCGCGGCGGTTTCCGCGCGTTCGCTGACCAGCCCGCTGTCCGGACCGTAGAAGAGGATCGCGCGGATCTCGGGCGGCGGCGACCGCGAGAAGCCGTCCGCGTCCCTCGCGCTTACCTTCATGGCCGGGCCGGGAGCGCGGCCGTGGCCGGCGCGTCGCGCATCGTCACCCCTTGTCCCCGGATCCGTTTTCCGGCTGGCTGCTCTGCAGAATCCAGATCGACACCCGCCTCGTGATGCCCTCGGCGATCCGGGTGATGGCGCGCTGGCGGGCGTCGGCGCGGGCGTGGACCGTGGCAAAATCCGACCTGAGAACGTTGTAGCCGTTGACCGACATTTCGGTTCCCTGGAACCGCGTCAGGCCCGTGGCCTTGTCGCGCACGGCAAATCTTGCCGTCAAGGACAGGTTGATCCGGGTCGCGGTTTCGTCGATGCGAAGCCCGATCCCCTCCGTCTCTTCGCTGAGCGACACCGTGAGCGTGTAGAGATCCGGGCCCGGGCTGCCCCGCGGCTTGAACCGCCGCGTCAGTTCGTGCCTCAGCAGCTGACCCGTGCGATCCGCGATCGATGCGATCTCGACTCTTTCGAGCAGTCTCGGAACCGCGGGGTCCTTGGCGCCGTACATGGGCTGAAAGCCGCAGGCCTGCGTCGTGGCGGCAAGGATCGCCGCCGCGCAGACGGCGCGGCGCAGGGTCGGCCGGGTCGGATTGGCCCGGTCAATGGATGACGTTGATGATGCGGTTGGGCACATAGATCACCTTGGTCACCGGGGCGCCGGCGAGCGCCGCCACGACGGTCGGAAGCGCCAGCGCCAGTTCCTCGGCCTCCTCCTGGTCTGCGTCACGCGGCAGTTCGATCGTGCCGCGAAGACGGCCACGGACCTGCACCGCAACCTTTATGGAATCGTCGATCAGGAGGTCGGCGTCGGCCTTCGGCCACGGCGACTCGGCGACCAGGGTCTCGTGTCCGAGCATCTGCCACAGTTCCTCGGCGAGATGGGGCATCATCGGTCCCACGAGAAGCGTCGCGATCTCGAGAGCCTCGCGCAGCACCGGACCCGGTACGGCCTCGCCCGCAAGCGATACCGTGTTGGCGAGCTCGTGGACACGGGCGACCGCGCGGTTGAAATGAAACGTCTCGAGATCCTCGGTCACGCTGGCTATGGCGGCGTGCGCGGCGCGTCTCAGCTCGTGCCCTGCATCGCTGCCTGCCGACTGCGCGCCGGGCGGCGGCAGGTGCGGGGCGTGGGCGCCGACCAGCCGCCAGAGTCGGTTGACGAACCTCGATGCGCCGGCGATTCCGGCCTCGGTCCAGTCCAGATCCCTGTCCGGCGGGCTGTCCGACAGCATGAACCACCGCGCCGTGTCGGCACCGTAGGTTTCGATGATGTGGACCGGGTCGATCACGTTCTTTCGCGACTTGGACATCTTTTCGGAACGGCCGGCAAGGAGCGGCTGGCCGGTCCGGGCATGACGCAGCGCATCGGCTTCATCGCGGACCACGTCGATCGGCTCCACCGGCTCGCCGTTCTCGGTCTGGTAGGTCTCGTGGAGGACCATGCCCTGGGTGAACAGCCCCGCAAAGGGCTCGTCGATCCGCGTATGGCCGGTCCGCTTCATCGCGCGGGTGAAGAAGCGGGAATAGAGGAGATGCAGGATGGCATGCTCGATGCCGCCGATATACTGGTCCACCGGCAGCCAGTAATCGACCGCGGCCCCGTCGACCGGCTGGTCGCTTTGCGGCGAGCAGAAGCGCGCGAAATACCAGGACGAATCGACGAAGGTATCGAAAGTGTCGGTTTCGCGCCGCGCGTCGGTGCCGCATTGCGGGCAGACGACATCGGCCCAGTCCGGATGGTGGTCGAGGGGGTTGCCAGGTCGGTCGAACGTCACGTCATTGGGAAGGATGACCGGCAGGTCGGCTCTCGGCACCGGCACCACGCCGCAATTCGGGCAATGGATGACGGGTATCGGGCATCCCCAGTAACGCTGCCGCGAAACACCCCAGTCGCGCAGCCGGAAATTGACCTCGCGACGGCCCGCGTCCGCGGCCTCGACGCGCGACGCGATCTCGGTCTTGGCCGTGTCGACATCCATCCCGTCGAGGAAGTCGGAATTGGCCAACAGTCCCGGCCCGGTATAGGCGCGGTCGCCGATCTCGAAATTCTGAGCCTCGTCCGGCGGAATGACGACGGGAAGGACATCGAGTCCGTATCTGCGGGCAAACTCGAGATCGCGCTGGTCATGCGCCGGGCAGCCGAAGATCGCGCCGGTTCCGTAGTCCATGAGCACGAAGTTGGCGACATAGACCGGCAGCGTCGCCCCCGCGACGAAGGGGTGCCTGACGCGCAGCCCGGTGTCGTGGCCGCGCTTCTCGGCCTGTTCGATGACGGCTTCCGAAGTGCCGAGCGCACTGCATTCGGCGATGAAATCCGCAAGGGCGGCATCCTCTTCCGCGAGTGTGGCGGCCAGCGGGTGTTCCGGGGAAACGGCGCAGAAGCTCGCACCGAACAGGGTATCGTGCCGGGTCGTGTAGACTTCGAGAGTATCGGCGCCGTCCGGCGGATTCTCGATCTCGAAGGCGATGCGCAGACCTTCCGAGCGCCCGATCCAGTTCGCCTGCATCAGCCGCACCTTTTCGGGCCAGCGGTCGAGATCGCCTATCGCATCAAGCAGATCCTGCGCATATTCCGAGATCCGGAAGAACCACTGGGCAAGATTGCGTTTCTCGACCGGCACTCCCGACCGCCAGCCGCGGCCGTCGATGACCAGCTCGTTGGCGAGCACGGTCTGTTCCTCCGGGTCCCAGTTCACCCAGGCTTCATGACGATAGGCCAGCCCGGCCTCCAGGAAATCCAGGAACATCTGCTGCTGGTGGCGGTAGTAGTCCGGGTGGCAGGTCGCGATCTCGCGGTTCCAGTCGATCGAGAGCCCCATCATCTGGAGCTGCTCGCGCATGGTGTCGATGTTGTTGTAGGTCCATTCGGCCGGATGGACCTTCTGTTCCATGGCCGCGTTTTCCGCGGGCAGGCCGAAAGCGTCCCAACCCATGGGATGCAGAACATTGAAGCCGCGGGCGCGCTTGTAGCGGGCAACCACGTCGCCCATCGTGTAGTTGCGGACATGTCCCATATGGATGCGGCCCGAGGGATACGGGAACATCTCGAGAACGTAGTATTTGGGCCTTTGTGCATCCTCTTCGGCGGCGAAGACGTGGCGCTCGTCCCATGCCGCCTGCCAGCGCGCTTCGGTGTCCTTGAAGGGATATCTTGAGGAGGTGTTATCGGTTGCCATGACCGCAGGTTCTTGCCGAACGCGGGCGCCTTGCGACCGCCCGCGCCGGTATCTTTCCGTGCTTCGCCGGGGAAAGCCGGGATATGTGCAAGGGCCGGGCGCTGCTGCTAGCCCGATCCGGCCGTGGCGGCGGACCGCAGCTGCCGCGCCCTGGTAAGGATCTGGTCTTCCATCTGGGTCACCGTTTTCGTGGCGACCGGCTGGGGTTGCCAGTCCGCGCCGTTGCCGGCGCGGCTCTGGCGGAACATCGAAACGCGCAGTCCGTCGGCGCGCAGCTGGCGGTCGAGTATGTATACGGTGACCTTGAACCTGTCGTTCGGCGTTTCGGGCAGCGAATGCCAGTCGGTGATGATCACGCCTCCGAAGGGATCCGCCGAAGCCAGCGGCATGAACGATATCGTGTCGAGGCTGGCTCGCCAGAGGAAGCTGTTCACGCCCAGGACGCCACCCCGGTCTTCCTCGTCGGAGCCGATTCCCGTCAGGCGCGTCAGATCCAACCCGCCCTCGCCGAAAACGCTGCCCTTCGGGCCCTCGGTTCCGGGCAGGCCCGTTCCTGGCGGATGCGGATCTTCGGGTGAACCAGGGATTATCGCGTTCTCGCAGGCAGCCAGTACGAGAGAGCCTCCCAGGACTGCCACGATCCCGAGCGCTCGGGCTCGGCCAGACATGCTGTCAGTCACGATTCTGCCTCCCAGCGGGGTCTTATTGCTTGGCCCGGTCCGGGATCGCCACCTCTGCGGAACGCTGACAGAAAGCGCTTCCGAAAACGCGGAATCCTGGAACCGCACCCCTGGTCTGTCCGCGCGGCCGGCCTGCGGCAGCCAGTCCGTTCAGTCGCCGTGAACCGCCCGACCCCTGCGCAGGGTTCCTGTAGCATAGCTGATGGCAGGCGGCAAGGTTCGGGCCGCCTCGTCATCAGCCGCTCCGTTTGCAATCACGCCCTCCGGACCGGTCGAAAAGGGGATGTTCCCCTGTATGACCAAGCTGCGACGTGTAAGCGATGGCTGCTGTCACTCGTGTTCGGCCAGGAGTCTTCCGGAGATCCGGAGTTCCGCAAGTTCCGCACGCGCCGCAATGCAGCTGCGAAGAATAGTCTTGATCTCGGTGTCAGAAGCCGGTGGCAGGTCCGGAAGGTCATTGAAGGGGCGAGCGGGGTCGA
The DNA here is from genome assembly GCA_022822405.1 of Alphaproteobacteria bacterium. Classification (GTDB taxonomy): domain Bacteria; phylum Pseudomonadota; class Alphaproteobacteria; order MPNO01; family UBA830; genus JAJEBT01. The sequence goes on along the minus strand of JAJEBT010000034.1, from coordinate 32,106 downwards.
AGGTCATGTCGATGTCGATGTATCCTGCTTCTTTCGACACGTTTTTCGAACATGTCGATCCCGCCGACATGTCGTTTTAATGTGTCGATAAAATCGTCGTATATCGACACGTGCTGCAATAGCAAGCCGGAAGAACCGGTAAAGCCGTGCGTTGCCGATCAGGCAACTCATGCTCCGCTATGAGCGGAGACCTCGGGGCCCTGCGTGGCGCTTCGGACGGGAAGTGGGACGTTGAAAACGGCGTGGTGGCGGGATAGATTCCGGCCATGGCCGATCTCCTCACCGTCGTTCCTAACCGGCTGAAACAATTTGCCGTATGACGGGCTCCATGACAGGGAAGGGTTCCCCTTGAGATATTCCGGCTCCTCCCGCGCGATCCGCATGCGGCTTTGCAGCAGGGTCTCTGCGCGCAATCCCGTCGGCACGCGGTTGCATGCAGTCGGCCCCTGCCGACAGAACCGGCAGGGCTGAAGGGATCACCGGCGTGGTTCCCGAGATCGGGCATTACGCCCTCGCGCTGGCGCTGGTCCTGGCGACCGTTCAGGGGACCGTGCCGTTCATCGGCGTCCGTCGCGACGACGAGGCGCTCATGAACGTTGCGGGTGCGGCGGCGCGCGGCCAGTTCCTGATGGTCGGGATCGCCTTCACGGCGCTGACATGGGCGTTCGTGAACTCGGATTTCTCGGTCGCGCTGGTTGCATCGCATTCCCATACCCTCAAGCCGATGCTCTACAAGCTCACCGGCGTCTGGGGCAATCATGAGGGTTCGATGGTGCTGTGGATACTGATCCTCGCGCTGTTCGGGCTGATGGTTGCCGAGTTCGGTCGCGCGTTGCCGGCGACCCTCCGGGCGCGTGCGCTCGGCGTCCACGGCGCAGTCGGCGCCGGCTTTCTCGCCTTCTCGATCTTCACCTCCAACCCGTTCACCCGGCTCGATCCGGTGCCGGTCGAGGGCAGCGGCCTCAACCCCCTTCTCCAGGATCCCGGCCTCGCCTTCCACCCGCCGTTCCTCTATCTGGGCTATGTCGGATTCTCGATGGCCTTCTCCTTTGCCGTCGCGGCTCTTCTCGAGGGCCGGGTCGACGCGGCGTGGGCGCGCTGGGTGCGTCCGTGGACCCTGCTAGCCTGGATTTCGCTGACGATCGGCATCGCGCTCGGCAGCTGGTGGGCCTATTACGAGCTTGGCTGGGGCGGCTGGTGGTTCTGGGATCCGGTCGAGAACGCGTCCCTGATGCCGTGGCTCGCAGGCACCGCGCTGCTGCATTCCGCGCTGGTGGTGGAGCGGCGCAACATGCTGGCGAACTGGACGATCCTCCTTGCCATCGTCACGTTCGGGCTGGCGATTCTGGGCACGTTCCTCGTGCGCTCGGGCGTGCTGACCTCGGTACACGCCTTTGCCACCGATCCGGAGCGCGGGGTCTTCGTCCTCGTTCTTCTGGTTGTCGTGATTGGCGGCTCCCTCGTCCTCTTCGCGCTTCGCGCTCCCGGCGCCGTCTCCGGCGGACCGTTCGCGCCGATAAGTCGGGAAGGAGCGCTGGTTCTCAACAACCTTCTGCTTGCCACGGCGTGCGCCGTCGTTCTCCTCGGCACGCTCTATCCGCTGCTCGTCGATGCCCTCGACGGCGGCAAGATCTCTGTCGGCGCCCCGTTCTTCGACATGACCTTCGGGCCTCTCATGATTCCCCTGCTCATCGCCTGTCCGATCGGAGCCATGATGGCGTGGAAACGCGGCGATCTACCAGGCGTGCTCGGGAGGCTGTGGGTGGCGGCCGTGCTTGCGATCGCCGTCGCGGCCGCGGCCGCCGGCGTCGAGGCACGGAGCGGAATTCTGGGGGCGTTCGGTCTCGGGCTGGCGGCGTGGCTGATAGCCGGCTCCGCGGTCGGCATCGCGGGACAGGCGGGGCTGGCGCGGGTTCCGCTGCGTGATTCGATCCGCCGCGCCGCCGGCCTTCCCGCTTCCGCATGGGGCACCGCCTGCGCCCATGCTGCGCTCGGCGTCATGGTTGCCGGGATCACGGTGTCGTCGGCCTGGCAGGAGGAGCGCATCCTGATCATGCGCCCGGGTGATACCGTCGAGCTTGCCGGTTACGAGGTGGAGTTCCAGGGCACCGGCCTCCGGAGGGGGCCGAACTACACGGCGGTGCAGGGCTCCTTCGCGGTCCGCCGCGGCGGCCGCGCCGTCGCTGCGCTGCTCCCGGAAAACCGCAGCTATCCCGCCGAGCGCGCGACCACCACGGAGGCGGCGATCCATACGACATGGCTCGCGGATATCTATGCGGTGCTCGGGGCTTCCGATGGCAAGGGCGGCTGGACGGCCCGTCTCTACCATAACCCGCTGGTGCCGTGGATCTGGGCGGGCGCGGTCCTGATGGCGGTCGGCGGGGCGATATCGCTCGGCGACCGGCGGCTTCGCGCGCGCCGCCGCGCTGCGCCCGCTGCGGTCTCGGCGCCATGATCCTGTCTCCGGCCCGCCTCGTTCCGGTCGTGGTCCTCGCCGCGCTCGCCGGCATCCTCGGATTCTATCTCTGGCAGATCGGCGCCGGCGGCAAGGACATCTCGCGGATTCCGTCGGCATTGCTGGACAAGCCGGTGCCCGAGTTTGCGCTTCCGCCGATAACCGGACTCTCCGGCGGCCTGAAGACGGCAGACCTGCGGGGCAAACCGTCCCTGGTCAATGTCTGGGCCTCGTGGTGTGCGCCCTGCCGTGCGGAGCATCCGGTGCTGATGCAGCTGGCGCGGGAGGGCGTGCCGATCCACGGCATCAACATCAGGGACCGGGCCGAAGATGCGCGCGCCTTCATCGAGACCCTGGGCAATCCCTACACCGGGCTCGGTGCCGACATCAACGGGCGGGTGTCGATCGACTGGGGCGTGTACGGCGTCCCGGAGACCTTCATTGTCGACGGGGCGGGACGCATCCGCCACCGGCATGTCGGTCCCATCAATCCCGGCGATCTCGAGAACGTTCTGCGTCCGGTCCTGCGAAAGGTCGGCCTCGAATGAGGATCGCGCTGTCGGCGATCCTGGTCCTCGGCTGCCTCGCCGCCGCCTCGCCCGCCAGTGCGGTCGAGCCGGACGAGGTCCTGGCGGACTCCGGCCTCGAAGCGCGCGCGCGCGCGATCAGCAGGGAACTGCGCTGTCTCGTGTGCCAGAACCAGTCGATCGACGACTCCGGTGCGCCGCTGGCGCGCGACCTCCGGCTTCTCGTGCGCGAACGGCTGAAGGCTGGCGCAAGCGACGCCGAGGTCATCGATCACGTCGTCGCGCGCTACGGCGATTTCGTGCTCCTGAGGCCGCCGTTCAAGGCGTCGACGCTCGCGTTGTGGGCAGGGCCCTGGATGGTGCTGGCGGCCAGCATCGCATGGATCGTGATCCGCCGCCGCCGCGCCCGCCGGGATGACGCCAGGGAGCCGGAACCGCTGTCTGCAGACGAGAGGCGGCGGCTTGAGATGGTCCTGGGCGGGCAGGACAAGTGATCGAACTCTGGATCGCCTTCGCGGTGATCGGGCTCGCCGGAGCGCTGCTCGTGGCCTGGCCCCTGCTTCGCGGCGTCGGCGCCCGGGAGCGGCGCCCGGATCCGGCGCTGGAGATGTATCGCAGCCAGCTCGACGAGATCGAGCGCGATCTCGCGCGGGGCGCCCTTGCCGCGGAACAGGCGTCGGCGGCGAGAACGGAAATCGAGCGTCGTGTGCTGGCGCATGCGGATTCGCCGGCCGCCGCCGGAAAGCGTCTGCAGTCGGGCCCGAAGCTGATTGCGGGCCTGTGCGCGGTGGCCTGCGTGCCGGCGCTGGGGCTGCTGCTCTACCTGTTTCAGGGGGAGCCGGCCGCGGTCCTGCGGGCCGGGCCCGCGGTGGACGAGCGGCAGCGGGTCGCCGAAATCGCGGGCGCCCTCGAGAGGGCGCCGGACAACCCCCGCGGCTGGGCGGCGCTGGGCGAGGCGCTGTCCCGCCTCGGGGATCACGAAAAGGCGGGCATCGCCTTCGCCCATGCGGCGCGGTTCGATGCCTCGAACGCGGCCTACTCGTCGCTGGCGGGCCGGGCGTTGACGCTGGCGGCCGGCGGGCGGGTCACTCCCCGGGCGCTGGCGGCGTTCGAGGAGGCGCTGCGGCGGGATCCCGGGGAGCCCCGGGCGTCCTACTATGTGGGCGTCGCCGAGCGCCGTGCCGGGCGGCCCGAGGCCGCGCTCGAACGCTGGCGCGCGCTGGTGGCCGGCCTGCCGCCGGATGCGCCCTGGGCGGTCTTCGTTCGGGAGCGCGTGGCGGCTCTCGAAGCCGAGATGGCCGGCGCCCGGGGCGCTCGGGCTGCTGGCGGCGCGGCGCGCGGTGAGGCGGAGGAGATGCGCGGTCCGACCCGCGAGGATGTTGCGGCGGCGGCAAGCCTTTCGGCCGAAGACCGCGCGGCCATGATCCGTGCGATGGTCGACGGGCTCGCCGAACGCCTCGCGTCGGAACCCGGCAACGTGGCGGGCTGGCTGCGGCTGGCGCGGTCGCGGACGGTGCTCGGCGAGCGGGACGAGGCGAAGGCGGCCTGGGCGCGGGCGGCGGCGCTGCGTCCGGACGATGTGGACATCCTGGTCGCCTGGGCCGACGGCATCGTCGCCGCCGCGAGGCCGGATCCGCCAGATCCGGCCGAGATCGATTCTGTCGTGAAGCGGATACTCGCGCTCGACGGCCGCAACCGGCGCGGCCTCGATCTCGCGGGATCGCTGGCGCTTGCGCGCGGCGACAGGGCGGCGGCGCTTGCGCACTGGCGGACCCTTCTGGAGGCGCTCGACCGGGACGATCCGGCGCGGAGCGAACTCCGGGCCCGGATCGGCCGGCTGCTGCCCGAATAGCGGGCGTCGCGGCCCGATCCCGAAACCGTTCCGCGGCCGGAACGCGTTGTCCTCCTGCCGCCCCGGCGGCCTCAGCCGCGCATCCCCGGGGCCGAATTCGCGGCCGCGTGCAGGTTGCGCGCGAAGTCGACGGCGCTCGAGATGTCCATGGACAGCGCCGAGCGCGCATATTCCTTGATCCCGAGGATGGCCGGGCGCGGCGCTTTTTCGAGCGCCGCGCCGAGCTCGTCCAGCGCGCTCTCCAGCGCGTCGGCCGCGAACACGTCGCTGACGATCCCCATGGAGAGGGCTCTTCGGGCGTCGATCACCCTGGTGGAATAGGTCAGGTACATGAGCGCCTTGCGCGGAACGCGGTCAGCCATGGAGGACATCGCGATGGTCGGCATGATGCCGTGGCCGGTTTCCGGCAGCTGGAAGGTCGCCGCTTCGCTCGCGAGGGTTATGTCGCACAGCGCGGCGAGCGTGCATCCGAAGCCCCTGGCGCGGCCCTGGACAACGCCGACGACCGGGATCGGGGACCGCCGGAAGGCGGCATGGCAGTCGAAGATCACGTCGGCCTGCCCGCGGCGCTCATAGGCCGAGAGGGGTTCGGGCGGCCGGTTGCCCATGCCCTCGCGTCCGGTGCAGAAGTCGTCGCCGGCACCGCGGAGCACGATGAAGTGCGATTCGCTAGCATCGGCTATGGCACGGCCCAGCGTTGCGGCCATCGCGTCGGTCATGGCGTTTCCGCTGTCGGGGCGGTTCAGCGTGATTCGCGTGGTTCGGTCGATCTTCTCGACCAGTATCTCGTCGGACATGGCAGTGCCTCCTCCCTTCGGGGGTATGGGCGGGCGGATCGCCCGTCAGGCGGTTTCGGGGCGGGCCGGCATACGGACATGGCGGCGCCCGGTTCGGGCGGGCGAGCGCGCCGTTCCGCCCACCCCGCCGGACGCCCGCTCAGGTGCCTTCGTTGGGGTCGTGATAGAGGGGGCCCACGATTCCGGTCGAGCCGCGAGGAGCGTCGACGAGATGGTAGCGTCCGTCGCGGTCGCGTCCGAGCTTGCCGTCCTGGCGCAGTTCGTCGAGCGCGCAGGCGATCTCCCGCCCGTCGAGGCTTCCGAGCGCCTCGACGATGTCGCCGTAGAACAGCGGCCCCGCTTCCAGCGCCTGTTCGACGGTCTGAAAGCGCGCCTGGCCCGTGAAGGTCCTTGCAGCGGAGGGGATCAGGAGGATTTCGTCGTCGCGGCCGAAGGGCCTCGTGCAGTCGAAGCCGGCCTTCGCGCCGGTGCGCCGCCCCTCGAGCGACGGATCCATGGTCATGCCCATGATGCCGCTGAGAAGCATGATGTCCTTGTCGGCCTGGAACCTGGTTCCGAACGCCCACTCGACCTGGTTCTCGTTCCTGATGTCGATGTCGTCGTCGAAGACCCAGATATGCTTGAGAGGGCGGATGCCGCCGAACAGGGCGGCGATGGCGCTGCGCGCCTCGCCGAAGAAGCGCTGCCTGATGGCGACCCTGAGCGTGTTCGATCCGCCCGAGGCCTCGCACAGGTGGACGGCGACGGGTTCGCGCACCGTGGACCTGAGAATGCGCATCGCGTCGGCCTCGCAGCGCAGCGCGCTGATGCACGAGGAGTCGCACTGGTCCAGCACGAAGCCCGAGCCGTGCTGCAGGGTCGAGTGCATGACGTCGCGGCGCATGGTGATCGCGGTGCAGGTGAAGACCGGGTCCATGTGTATCGAGCCGTAATACCCCATGTATTCGCCGAACGGCCCCTCGGGTTCGACATAGCCGCGCTCGTCGAGATAGCCCTCGAGTATCATCTCCGCGTCCGCCGGGACGAGGATGTCGTTGGTCAGGCCCCGGACGACAGGCGCAGGGGCGGCACGGAAGGCGGCGATCAGGCCCAGCTCGTCGCCGGGCCGGCGCGTCGTGGCGGCAACGAAGTCGAGCGGGTGGTTTCCGATCGTGAACGTGATCGGCAGCCGTTCGCCGCGCGCGACGCTGGCCTGGTAGATCCGCTTGAGGTCGGACGGGGCCGTGACGTTGGTTCCCGCCTGGGTACGGTTGCGCAGCGAAAGCCGGCGGCTGCCGACATTGGTCCGTCCGGTTTCGGGATCGACCGTGTAGTCTATGCCGGCGCTGATGTAGCAGCTGCCGTCAAGGCCGTGCTGGGGAAAGAAGGGCAACCTGGAAAGGTCCACATCGTCGCCGGTGATCCGGATGTCGTGGACCGGGGCTTCGTCTGACGGCACTTCGAACACGTCCTGGGGCGTGGCCAACCGCCGGTGATACTCCTCGCGGGCGTCCTCGTATGTGGTTTCGAACGCGGCCGCAAGCCGCGCCCGTCCGGCCGAGGCCTTGGCAATGATTTCGAACCCTTCCGGCCCGGCGTTCCTGAACAGCACCGCCTTCGGAGTCGACTCGATGAGCGCGCCGAGGGCGGCAAGCGGCACCGGTTCCTCGTGCGTCTCGACCTCGTCGATTTCGATCAGCCTGTCGACGAAGCGCCGGAGGCGAAACCTTTCGAAATCGACATCTCCCGTCCGGGAGCCTCCTGCTGTCATGGCTGCCTCCATGCATATCGTGAGCGGCCCGATTCAATCATTCGCCGGAACTCCGATCAACTTCGGGACCGCGCCCTGCCGTTCCTGCCGTGCGATCATCGCGCCCCGGCACGGCCCGATTTGGCGGCGGGCAGGGTTGCGAACGGCCCGGAGGCGCCGGACGAACCGCTTCCTGTCTTCCAAATTGTCGCCAAGCTTGTCCTCCGCGCAGGTGCGGCACAAGTCAAGCATAGCGCCCATAGTACAGGATGTGCGCGATGCCGGGCAGATATCTCTGATAAGGGCTGGCACGGCTGTGCCGCATACCTGCCGGATCGAGCCGTTGCTCTTTGAGCAATTGGTCCAGGCGGGGCAATATTTTCACTGTAGTCGAAAAGAGTCCGATTCTTTCAGATTCCGTCGAAATTCATTCATCAAAATCGAAATGGCATTCAAATTCATGCCATCAGTCGAAAATCGGCTTATCAAGCCCTGTAGACGTTAACTCTGAAGGTGCGCGCGCCCGATGCACGGGAACATCCTCGGCGCTTGTACGGGCCTTTAGTGCCAGACTACAGCGATGCGCATCGAAGACCTCGCGCATTTTTAAGCGGAGCCGGTCCGCGTAGCCCTTCGGATTACTGTGCGGCAGTCTTCGTCGAGTTGCCTGAAATTCGGATCGGAGCATCGACCGTGTGTTCGCTTGCCGGTCAGGAGGTTCTGTCTCAAGCAAACCAGCTCGGCGTAAGCGACGAAGGCTGGCAACAACTCAAGATTCAGGGCGCTAGGTCACGTTGTACCAGTTCTCCGACACGGGCTTGGAGGGCCTATGCATCATCCCAAGGCAGTGATCGATAAAAGGTTGCCACTCGCTCGTAGCAGTCCTCGAATATCGGAAGATCGTCGAGCTCCAGATCCATCGTATTCCAATCCCTGCTTGCTCTGTTCTTGATCTCCGCATTATCGAGAGACCGACAGTTCGGCTCGAGACGCCGTGCGGAGCACTTGTCCAAAAGAGCTTCCAGAATATCTGCCGGAGCAATTTTGTCCGCAAGGATGCTAGGAAGGAGAACATCCAGGTCGTAGACATCCTGGCGTCGATAGCGATTACGTGGAATCTGCTGGAGCAATGCACGGTACTTCTCTGCCACAAGATCGATCACCCCATAAGCGTAAAGTTCCTGGCCGCCTGTTAATTCCAGGACTTGCACATGGTTCAGCGGCTCGTTGAACGAGATATCGACATCGATAACGCTGGAGGCGGTCCCTTCGTATAGTGTTCTCTCCTCGTTTGTGCCGCGGCGCGCGTAGGCGATTTTGAGCTTCAAGGCAGGAAATTCGGCTTTCGGGAATATATGGTTCGGACGGCCTTTCGCGGACTGGGTGCGGAGAACAAGGTCCGCATAGCCGAGGCTGGCTGCGGTGCGGGGGAAGGCGGAATTCAGCAATGTCATGATCCTGTCGTCGATGTCACCATCGGCGGCGAACGCGGCGGTCAGATCGATGTCCGTGGTCTGCCTCGGGCTTCCATAGGCGAGACCCAGCAGAATTCCGCCCTTGAGGAACAACTCGGTATTGAGCGGCCTCGTCATGGCAATTGCGTTGAGGATGATCTCTACCGCCTGGCGTTGCCGATGCGCGACGGGATCTTGCGCGGCGCGCGCGACCCAGGCGGCGACGTCGACCGGGTGCGGAGGCTCAGACATTTAGTGAGATCATCCAGGTTTCTGAAAAGACGGGAGCGAAGTCACGAGTGGGATCCAGCTTTCGGCTGCCTCCTCGTTGCCCAAAAGCCTTCCAGCGTTCGATGCATGGATGATGGAGGCTTAGACGCTCTTCGAGTATGTAGCCGGCCCTGCTCTTGATAAGCGCCTTGGGTGTCTGGTCTATCGTCGAGGCAATTTCGTCGAGGAACGTGGAGGCGTGTTCTGCCCAGACATCCAGGACGTGGGACATGCCTCCGCACAAATCCGGTCTCTGGAGCATGTCAAGAAATGTCTGCCCCACCGTCGACAATCGAATGTCGGTTCCCCGGTTGGTCATGAACGCGCCGGCCGTTTTGCTCTCGTAGACGGTGACGTCGCGACGCCTGACCCGACGGGGGTGCTGTACCAGCGTGAGCGGATAGAGATTGTTTTCTGACGTATCCATCGCTTCGTTCATATGGGCATGAAGAGCGGCGGTGGCCGTCTTTCGGTCAGGGCGCGTAAGCGCCAGAGCGCGAGGGGTTCGATCAGTAAGCCCCCAGCGCTGCATGGCGGACAGGTGGGAGACGTAGCAGGTTGGGTCGACCAAGCAGACAATGTCTTCGGCCGGACGGTCGGAAACGGATAGCACGCGAATGACACGGGAACCGTAATCCCGATCGCCGCTGATCGCACCGGTAGCCTTCAGAATTGATCGGAAACGGGCGATATCGTCACGGTCGGGGGTGTCGCGGCGGAGGTACAGTTTCTTGCCGGAGGGCTTCCGGTACATTGCCAGGACGATCCGGAAGAACTCGAACTGAGAGAGTACGGGCTTGTCATTGGCTTCTAACTGGTCAGCTAAATGGGCCGCCGCCCGGGTGAGTTTTGGACCGTGAATTCGTTGCGATGCAGAGTTCAAGCTGCTAACCCTGTATATGCGTCCTAAGGACGCATATACAGGGTTAGCATTTCAATGTCAAGTCGAACTGTACAGAAATCTTCTCTGCACCCTTTCTAAGGTCCCCGAGCATGAGGGGTGAAATGGACGGACGGTCCTAGTGAGCTTGAGGGCTGGGTGTCGACTCGGTACCAACGCAGACCGCTTTGTGAATTTTAAATGAATCTACTGCTGTATACGTCCTTAGGACGTATACAGCAGTAGATTCACGTTGTCAAGCCTGAACTGAACACGGCACCACGGCGTACTTCGACGCATCACCATGTTCCGACACAATCCGTCGGCGTCGATCAGCTCCTTCAAGACGTTAGCTTTGAACATGGCGACCGCTTCCGTCGACACAAGATTGTCCTTGATCGCCTGCAAATGCGCCGCCTCCGTCAGAAGGCCGTTCGCGACGGTATCGGAATCACCTTTTGAAACCAGATGGGCAGGCCTTTTCGGGAAGCGGCTCCACCTGATGCCGTCCGTTGACGGAAGAGTGGCTGGGTGGTTGAAGGCACCGATTCCAAAATAGCTCCGGAACGGCTTCTCTGTGCTCGCGCAGAATTTGGATGTGCATAACGATGGCCGTTTCGATCTGCCGGATCGCTTCGTCTCCCGATCATGAGTAACCTCAGCACGCTTGGCGCCTGGCTGCGCCGGTTCCTGACCGAACATATCGTCGCCGAGCGCAACCTTGCCCGCAACACGCAGAAAAGCTACAGGGACACCTTCGCATTCCAGCTGCCGCACCTTCGGTGTTGATAAACTGAAAAACAATTTTTTCTCTCCACAAATCGTGCAACCGGGGTCCGGAAGCCGTCCGTTGCCGGCCCCGATGCAACAGAGCGAGGGAGAGAAACATGCAGCGCCTCAGCCAGCGGCGAGTAGACGGTCTCAAGCCCAAAAAAACAACCTACGAGACACGCGACGCGGAACTGAAGGGGTTCGGCGTCCGGGTCCTCCCGTCAGGAACAAGGCGGTACTTCGTCCACCATCAGCACGAGGGCAGGCGGGCATGGAAGACGATCGGCGACGCGGAGAACATGACCGAGCCCGAAGCCCGCAGGCACGCCGTGTCAATCATTGCCGCGCTCGGGAACAGAGGGAAGGAGCCGGAGCCCGGCGATGTCCTGTTCGAGGATTTTGCCGAGGAAGTGTTCCGGCGTTACGGGCGCAATTGGAAGCCGCGGACGCTGGCGGTCAGCCGGAGTTATCTGAGGAATCAGATTCTGCCGTATTTCGGAGGGCGGCGGATTTCGGAGATCACGAGGGAGGACGTGCAGAGCTGGTTTTCCTCCCTGCACGCGACGCCGGTGGCCGCCGACCGGTCGGCCCCGGTCCTTTCGGTCATCCTGCGCGAGGCGGAGGTCCACGGTCATCGCCCCGAAGGGAGCAATCCCTGCGTGAACATCCGACGCTACCGGCGCCGCGGCCGCGAGCGCTTCCTGTCGAGGGAGGAACTGGTCCGGCTTGCAGCCGTGCTGGCGGAACACGAGGCCGATGCCCCCGACAAGGCAGCGATCATCCGGCTTCTCATTCTCACCGGCTGCCGCAAGGGGGAGGTCCTCGATCTGGAGTGGCGGGACTACCGCGAGGGCAAGCTGTATCTGCGCGACTCCAAGACCGGGCCGCGGACGGTCTGGCTTTCCGCGCCGGCCCGCAAGCTGCTCGACGGGTTGCCGCAGAGGGATGCCTGCATCTTTCCCGGCAGGCGCCGGGGAACGCCGATGCCGGCAAGCACCCTCGACGAATTCTGGAGGTGCGTGCGACGCAAGGCCGGAATCGGGGACGCCAGGCTGCACGATCTGCGCCACAGCTGGGCGAGCATTGCCCTTTCCCATGGCGAGCCAGTTCCGGTCATCGGCAGGCTTCTGGGGCACAACGATCCCTCGACGACCCTCAAATACACGCATTTCTCCGAGCGGCAGGTTCACGAGGCCGCGGAGACGATTGCCCCTATACTGGGCGGGAGGGCCTGAGCCATGGCGGAAAAGAAGCGCCTGACGGACGCCAATGTCGCGAAGCTCGCGCCGGGGGCGTCCGAATACACGGTCCGGGACAGCGTGATGCCGGGGCTCGGCGTCCGCGTGCGGCCGGCGGGTCATCGGGGATACGTCTTTTACTGCACCGTCGATGGACGGATCGCGCGCCACTCCCTTGGGCCGGTGCATCTGCGCAGCATCGAGGCGGTTCGCAGAGAGTGTTTTGAGATCCTGTCGACGCCGCCCGCGGAGTGTCACTCGGCCGCCGAGCCGTCGCCGCTGTTCGGCGACTTCGTTACGGGGCGCTGGAAGGACGACTGCTACAGGCGCTGCAAGCCGTCGACGCGGGAGGGCTTCGACAGCCAGTTGAAGTCCCAATTGCTGCCCGCGTTCGGCGCCCTGCCGCTTGACCGGATCACGCGCGGTGCGATTCACAAATGGTTCGACGGCTACAGCGAAACGGCCCCCGGCGGCGCCAACAAGACGCTGGACACGCTGTCGCAGATCCTGAACCATGCCGAGCGTTGCGGCCATGTTGCGACCAATCCGGCGCGTGGTATCAGGCGGAACCGGCGTCCCCGGCTCAGCCGGTTCCTGTCGAAGGAGGAAATCTGCCGCCTTCTCGAGATGCTCGACCGGTGCGAGGCGGAACGGCCGGCATCGCGGCCGCAGGCCGACATCATTCGCCTGTTGCTGTTCACAGGCTGCCGTCGCGGCGAAATCCTGAACCTCCGCTGGGTCGAGGTTGCGGACAACGTCCTCCGGCTGCGCGACAGCAAGACCGGTCCGCGCCGGGTGTTCCTGAACTCGGAGGCAGGGGCTATCATCGCCCGCCAGCCCAGGACCGCGAGCCCCCACGTGTTTCCGGCACCCGCGGACATGAGCCGCGCCCGGAGCTTCGGAGGCCTGGACGGCTTCTGGCGGAAGGTCCGCAACCGGGCCGGACTGCAGGATGTCCGCCTTCACGATCTTCGACACACGGTAGCAAGCCAGGCGGTGCTTGCGGGCGTGCCGCTTCCCGTCGTCTCGAAGCTCCTCGGTCACAGCCAGGCGAGCATGACGCTCCGCTACGCCCACGTCCATGACGCCGAGACGCAGGCGGCCGCGGAACGGGTCGGCAATGTCATCGCGGAAATATGCGGGTTTCCGCGGTAGGCAGCCGCGCGGAATTTCCGGTAAAACAGGGCGAATCGAAACAGTGCTCGTGACCCAGACCGCGCTGCATGCAAGAGGTGCAGCAGGGTCAAGGCACGTCTCCGGAGGTGCGTCGGAATCCCTGACGTCAGCCGCGAAGCAGCGATGGCGATCCTCCGGCCCTGACATGTTCGTCTTCCCCTCGGCCCGGGACTGCGCCGCACGGGCCGGTCTCTGCCCCGGCAACAACGAAAGCGCCGGTGCGGTGCAGTCGATCAACCCGGCGCGGCAACCCGACCCTGCGCGCGGTCCTCATCGAATGCGCGCACGCGGCCCATCCGGACCAGGGGCTGCCGTGATGCCGTCAGGAGCCGCCGCGGCTACAAGCGCGCTGTCGTCGCGACAGCCCACAAAATGCTGCGCACGATCCATGCCATATTGTGCGACGGCAAGGCGTACGCCGATCCCGGAATCGACTACGAGGCGATCTCGATCGACCGCTAGACCAGCCGCTGGCAGAAGAAGCTCGAGCAGTATGGATACGTCGATGCACTCGAAAGACCCAGGCAGTGCGGAGGCCCCGGAATCCCCGAATACGCCAGAACCCGGCGTCGCCAGGCGCCTCCACCGGCAACCATGAGGCCGCTCCCGGGGAGCCCGATCAACAAACCGCCGGTGCTGGCAGAACGGCGACGCACTGAAATCTCGAAGCAATCCGGCCGTACCGGGGAAAAAGCAGCCTGCGGCAACAGGAGAACCGCGCCCCGATTCAGAAACTGTTTCCGAGAGAACAGCAGCCGCAGCATGGGAAAGAATCCTGCTGAAGTGATTGACCTCATTGCGATGAAAATGTTATTTTCAAATAACATAAAAGATATTTTTGTAGTTGGAAACAGTCATACCAAGACCGACGAAAATCTCCACATCTCCCCCTGCGGCTGTCGAGCAGGCGCTGGAACGCCTGGGACGCAACATCCGGACGGCGCGGCTGCGCCGCAGGCTGCCCCAGGCCGCCCTCGCGGAGCGCATGGGCGTTTCCAGATTTGTGGTGGCCGACATCGAAAGGGGTAAGCCGACGACTGGCATCGCAGTCTATCTGGGCGCGTTGTGGGCGCTGGGCTTGCACGGCCAGATGCGCGAAGTGGCCGATCCGGATCGTGACGAGGAAGGCAAGGCCCTGGAACGGGCGCGCAGCCCCATGAGAGCGCGCGGACGCCAGGCATTGAGCGATGACTTCTGAGCGCGAGTGCTTCGTCTACATTGTCCTGCCGGAGGCGACAGAGTTCGTTACGGCGGGCCGTTTCAGGTGGATCGATGAGGGTGGCAGACGGGTCGGCAGGTTCGTCTACGGGCGGTCGTACCGGGCGCGCGACGATGCGGTTCCGCTCGATCCGATCGAATTGCGTCTCTCCGGACAGGTCTACGAGACGGTCCGGATGGACGGTTTCTTCGGAGCGATCCGGGACTCGATGCCTGACTTCTGGGGGCGGCGCGTCATCGAACGCAGGGCCGGTCTGGCCGAACCCGCCGGGTTCGACTACCTGATGCAGGGGCCGGACGACCGTGCCGGAGCGCTCGGTTTCGGCCTCGGCGTCCAACCCCCCGGGCCGCGGCGGCTGTTCAACAGCACGCTGGACCTTGAACACCTCCAGCGCGCGGCCGATGCGATCACGGACGACAACCCCGATCGGACAGAGCCCGCCCGGGACCGGATCGAGGAACTGCTCCTGCTCGGCACGTCGATGGGCGGTGCGCGGCCCAAGGCCGTGGTGGAGGACGGGGATGGACTCTGGATCGCCAAGTTCGGTCGCCATGACGACCGTTGGAACCATCCGCGTGTCGAGCATGGCATGCTTGCCCTAGCCCGGGCATGCGGTCTGGACGCGGCCCGGAGCCGCATCGAAACCGTGGGCGGGCGCGACGCGCTGCTCGTGCGCAGGTTCGATCGGGACCGGACCGATGCCGGCTATCGGCGCCACCGGATGGTGAGCGCGCTGACCCTCCTGCGCACCGGCGACAGTTTCAGAGATCGGGATGACTGGTCCTATCTGCTGCTCGCCGATGAAATCCGGCGCACGAGCGCAAGACCGAAAGAGGATCTGCGCGAGCTGTTCGGCCGGATTTGCTTCAACGCCGCCTCCTCCAACACGGACGACCACCCGCGGAATCACGCGATGCTCGCCAAGGGACGGCAATGGCGGCTAAGTCCGGCCTTCGATCTGACGCCATCGCCGGCGGTAGCGCAGGCGCGGCGCGATCTTGCGATGGCCTGCGGCCGTTTCGGTCGCCATGCGAACAGGACCAATCTGCTGAGCGGTCACGGGCGATTCCTGCTCGAAGGGGCGGAGGCCGAGACCATGTTCGAGCGGATAGCGGACACGGTGCGCAACAGATGGCATGCCGAAATGCGCCGCGCCGGGACGAGCGAGCGCGATTGCCGGATGATCGCGCCTGCGTTCCTCTATGATGGCCTGTTCCACGAAAATTCCGACTGATCCGCGGCGCGGCCGCGAGGTGTTCCGGTAGACGTCACCCGAAGTGTAGACGTGCAGAATCTTTGGACTCGCTCGTGATGAGGCGCGATAGGGGTGGAAAAGGTCCAAGAAACAGGTGTTAAAGAGAAAAAGGGGGAGGAAAGGCGCGCGCGATGAGTCCACGGAATTGACAACCCGTGCGGACTCTCGTCTGCACCTAGATTGCAGTTCAGTCCGTCGGCCGCCCCATTTTAGAAGTAGCCCAGCGCTCGATTGTGCGGCCTGCCGCTGTGAATTCCAATCGCAGGCTCTCTGGAATCAACCGAAACTGTTTGGGCTGGCTGGACCTTGCCCCTCCAGGCCGTCGATCATTCTCGCCACTTAATTGGGATAGGGGGAGTCTCACGGCTCCACCCCTCCCACACCACCGTGCGTACGGGTCCGTACACGGTGTTTCGATAGATTTAAGCCGTGGCATGGCGCACGAGAAAGTCGAGGCCAAGCCGGGTGGCAGGGAGGAGTAACATGAAGAAGCAGCTTCTTACCACCACGGCACTGGTTGCCGCGGGCGTGCTGGTACTTTCCGGCGGCGCGATTGCGGCCGACAAGATGAAAAAGCCGTCGCTTAAGGTCAGTGGCGTCTTCGAGCAGGGCATCGGCATCCAGAGCGTCGATGGCGCGGACGATATGGTCGTCCAGCAGGAAGACGGCGAGATCCACTTCAAAGCTTCGATGAAGCTCGACAACGGCATCACCGTCTCTGGCCTCAGCCAAGTCGAAAGCGACACCGAAAACGCGGGCCAAATCGACGAGAGCTACATGAGCGTTTCGGGCTCGTTCGGCCAGATCAACATCGGTGCGACCGATGGCGCATCCTACAAGATGGTCTACGGCTACATGGGCCATGCTGGCGCCGGGGCCGGACATCTGAATCTCGAATTCGATTCCGGTCTGTCCGGCATAGCCCTTGCTGGTCCTTCAAGTGTCGCTGGGGCACGCGGGCTTCCGAGGCTTTCGAACGACAATCCCGTGCTGGTGTATTTCACCCCGCGCATCAGCGGGCTGCAGGCCGGCGTGTCCTATGCGCAGTCAGGATCAGGCAATCTTCAGGACGTCGTCTCCACCGCCGTCAACTACAACGGCAAGTTCGGCGATGCCGGCGTCGGGGCCGCCTTGGGCTATGTCGTCGGCGACGGCGACGCCTCCGACACGACCGTGACAAGCGCTGGCATCAACGTCACCATGGGTGGCTTCACCGGCGCTGCTGCCATCGTCCGGAACAGCAACGACAGCGGTGCGGCCAGCGAGGACTTCACCCGCGCCGATGCCGGCCTCCGCTACAGGTTCGGTCCGAACGCCGTCCGGATCGGTTACATCCAGCTTTCCGACGACAACGAGGTTGACCTGACCGGAACCGTCGCGACGTTCGCGCGTTCGCTCGGCCCGGGCGTCAGCTGGTCTCTGGATGCGCTGATGACCGAGAACAAGGCCACCGACATGTCCGGTTCGTTCATCGGGACCAGCGTCCAGATCAAGTTCTGACGGCTGTTTCCGTCATCGCGTTTCGGAAGGGCGGCTTCGGCCGCCCTTCTTTTTTGGTGTGCCGAGCATGATCGACAGCTTGGAGGTGCAAGTCCTCTGTCCAGCCCGATGGCGACGCACCGTGGCGTGCACGATTGAGCGGTGCAGTGCGGCGGCTCAGGCGACAGGCGGTTTGAGAATGGCGTCGAGAACGTCCTGCGGTCGGGCCGCATAGTTGCGGTGGCTCGGGCAGGTAGCGGAAACAGTTCTGGAGGCGCCAGCGGGAGGAGAGGTCCCAGACCCGGAAAGCGGTGATCGCGTTAAGGGTGAGGGAATGGTGCAGGTCGCCGATTCCGTCGTGGCGGCGGTTCTCCACGAGGTCGACCTTCAGCGCATAGAAGAAGGGCGGCCGAAGCCGCCCTTCCGAAACGCGATGACGGAAACAGCCGTCAGAACTTGATCTGGACGCTGGTTCCGAAGAAAGAGCCGTCCTCATTCGCCGTTTTGTCTTTGGTCATCATCGCATCCAGGGACCAACTGACGCCCGGGCCGAGCGAACGCGCGAACGTCGCGATGGTACCGTTTACGTCAACATCGGCATCATCGGAAGTCGTGATATACGCGACCCTGACAGCATTCGGACCAAACTTGTAGCGGAGACCGACATCAGCGCGGGTGAGGTCTTCATTGGGCATACCGTTGTCCAGGGTGTTGCGGACAACGCCGGCAGCACCGGTGAGACCTCCCATGGTGACCTTGATGCCACCGCTCAACACGGTCACATCCGGACCACCGCCTGCGCCGTCGCCGACGATATAGCCCAAGGCGGCCCCGACGCCGGCATCGCCGAACTTGCCAGTGTAGTTGACGGCACTGGAAATGATGTCCTCCCAGCTGCCAAATGGCCGGCTGGCTGACTGCGTATAGGACACGCCAGCCTGCAACCCGCTGATGCGCGGGGTGAAATACACCAGCGTCTCCTCGTCGTTCGGCACACGCGGAAGCCCGCGAGTTGCGCCGCCCAGAGTGCTGATGCCAGTCAGGTCTCCCGAGTCGAACTCGAGATTCAGATGGCCGGCCCCGGCGCCGGCATGGCCCATGTAGCCGTAGACCATCTTGTAGGACGCGGCGTCGGTTGCGCCGATGTTGATCCGGCCGAACGAACCCGAAACGCTCATGTAGCTCTCGTCGATTTCGTCGTCGCCGTCGTCCTTTTTATTTCCGCGGTCATTATCGACTTCCAGTTGGCTATGGCCGGAGACAGTGATGCCGTTGTCGAGCTTCATCGAGGCGGTGAAATGGATCTCGCCGTCCTGCTGCTGAACGGCCTTGTCGTCGTCATTGCCGTCGTAGCTCTGCATGCCGATGCCCTGCTCGAATACACCGCTGATTTTGAGCGACGGCTTTTTCATCTTGTCGGCCGCAATCGCGCCGCCGGAGAGTACCAGCACGCCCGCGGCAACCAGTGCCGTGGTGGTAAGAAGCTGCTTCTTCATGTTACTCCTCCCTCCGCACCTTAGGCTCTAACAAACTGAAAAAACGCCAGTTTCCTCTCCCTCAACCGTGCAATCAGGGCCCGGTCGAAGCCCGTTTCTGCCCCCGATGCAACAGCGAGGGAGAGGCATATGCGGAGTCTCAGCCAGCGGCGAGTAGACGATCTCAAGCCCAATAAGGCAGCCTGGGAGGTACGCGACGCGGAACTGAAGGGGTTCGGCGTCCGGGCCCTCCCATCAGGAACAAGGCGGTATTTCGTCCACCGTCAGCACGAGGGCAGGCGGGCATGGAAGACGATCGGCGATGCGGACGACATGACCGAGGCGCAAGCCCGGAACCTCGCGTCGTCGGTGATCGCCGCGCTCGGGGATGGGGAGAAGGCGCCGGAGCCCGGCGATGTCCTGTTCGAGGATTTTGCCGAGGCAGTGTGTTCCGGCGTTACGGACGCAACTGGAAGCCGCGGAACTGACCACGGTCCAGGCCGCGGTATTCCAGAGAAAACCCAGAAGGCATCGATCCCCAAAATGGCTTCCGGCCGTCACAACCGCTTTCCACGGTTGCAAAGGTATCCACTCTAGCCGCGCAGGATGTCGATCTTCATGTTGAACGCGATCGATATGCGCTCACCGGCACCGCGGTAGGGGTTGACGTAGTGGTGGAGCCAGGACGGAAACATGATCATCAGCCCGGCCTCCGGCCTGATGATCTTCTTGCTGCCGTGGATGTTGCCGGGGCGCGGATCCATGAACTCGAAATCGCCATTGCCGGCAGGTTCCGGGTCGGGTTCGCCTACGGACACGTAATAGACCGCCGACCACACCGCGCCGGGGTGGTTGTGGACCTTGTTGTAGCCACCGTCGCGCAGCAGGTTCACCCAGGCGCCGCCATAGGGGGTTACCTTGATGATGTCGTCGTGGCGCACCGGCGCCACGCTTGCCGTATAGTCCTCCGCTGCCTGCACGACCCAGTCACAGAGGCTGCGGATCTCGGGCTCCGGCCACTCCCACAGGTCGGCGGAGGAATGCCAGCCGCCCCGGTTGCTGTGGGTCAGGCCAGGATCCGTTTTCTCGCGTTCAAGGACGAGTTCGCGGAGGCGCGCGTTCTTGGCTTCCGCTCCGGGCATGCGCCTTGACAGGAGCAGCGTCGGAAACAGGTGCGAGAGTTCTCCCTTCGCGCAGCCCCGCCGGGCTGTCTTTTCCCGTTTCTTGCGGCCCCGTGACGCCATGAAATCTGTATAAGCCACAACCGTGCGGCTGTAAACGCGTGCTGCGCGCCAAACTCCGCAAACGGGCGTGGCAGGCGTCGGCAGATCCGTGGCCGAAACCGCCGGGATTCAGGGCAGCGCCGCCTTGTCGAGAAAGAACAGCGACGTCAGGTAGGAGCGGACGGCAATCAGCCCGTTGGCGTTGTCGACGACTTCCGACGAGATGTTGTCGCGGCCCTGCATGACCCGGAGCACCGACAGCAGGGTTTCGGAATCGCGGGCAAGGGCAGCGCGGAACCCCGCCGCCTCGTCGCCGGCAAGGGCATCGTCGAGTTCGGCCGCGATGGTGACGGCCGCTGCCTCGAACTGTGCGAGGAAGGTCCTGATATGCGCGCCATCTGGTCCCGCCCCCTCGTCCGCGCGGCCTTGGGCGGCATAGGCGAGCATGTATTCGTAAGCTTCCTCGATCGCCTCGATCTGTTTCCGTAGTCCTGCGGCATTCATGGCTGAGGTCCGTTCCTGGTTGCGGGCGGCATCCGGCGCCCTAACGCCATTGCCGCGAGAAGCCGGCGATGTTCGGGAAGAAAGGCGAAATAGACGTGGAGGATGAAGAAGAATATCAGGAGCAACGCCGCTGCGCCGTGCAGCGCATAGACGACTCCCCAATCCCAGTCGGATAGGATCGATGGATCCCGGCGCCAAAGCGGCGTGTCGATCTTGGCGAGCATGACGAGGCCGGTGACGACCAGCACCAGCATCACGGCAGAGACCGACCAGTGATAGAGCTTCTGACCAAGATCGTATTTGGCATCCTCGGCAACGGGTTCGCCGCCCATGGCTGCGCGCAGGTCTCCGCGCGCCGGCATCATCGACGCGATGCCGTGGACGGCAAGGATGCGGTAGAGGTGGAAGATCACCGTGGCGGTCAGCAGGATCCCGGAAATCCAGTGGATCGGAACCCAGTCGAACTGCACGCCGAGTACGGGCAGGAACGCGGTGGCGAGAAGCACCAGCGTGAGAACGGCCATCGTCCAGTGGAACAGCCGGTCGGGCCACGCGTGGCGGATCTCTCCCGGCACCGCGCTGACGCTCGGGATTTCAGGTTTTTCTTGTAGCAAGCCGGAAGATCTGGTGCGCTATGATGCAGGAGAATGCCGCGGCGACCGGCAACCAGAGCAGGTCCCACGACATTCCCAGCAGCATCTCCTGCCCCCAGACATTCCTGGAGACACGGAACAGTTCCATCGCGTTCAGGCGAGCGAGCGGACGGCGCGCGCCGCAAGATTCGCCATCAGCGGGACCTTGAAGTGGTTGTAGTTGAGCGGCTTGGCGCCACGGGCGGCAACCCGCTTGGCAAGCGTTTCAAGCTCGGCGCCCGGCGCCTCCCCCTTCATCAGGTCCTCGACATCGGTCAGCCGCCGTGGCGTGCACTGCACGCCGCCGCAGGCAACCCGGGCTTCGGACACCTTGCCGCCGTCAACGCGGGCGGCCATGGCGATGCTGACCAGCGCGAAGTCCCAGGTCTGGCGATCCGCCACCTTCTCGAAATAGTGCCGGGCCCCGGCCCATTTCTTCGGCAGGCGGATCTCGGTGAGCACGTCACCCGGTTCGAGCACCGTCATGCGGGTGATGTCGACATCGGGTCCGATGAAGAATTTCTCCGCCGGAACCACGCGTTCCTTGCCGGCGCGGGAAATCACCATCTGCGCGTCGAGCGCAACCAGGGCCGGAGCGGTGTCGGACGGCGTCACCGCGACGCACCGCGAGACACCGAACAGGGCGTGCTCGCGGTTCATGGCCGTCGGCGTATTGGCGTAACAGGTATTGCCGCCGGCCCGGTAGCACGGAAAGCCGTCGCGGTAGTAGGTGCAACGGGTGTCCTGCGCGACATTGCCGCCGATCGTTCCCGAGTTCCGGATCTGCGGACTGGCGACCTTGCCGGCCGCCGTCACAAGAAGCGGATAGCCGTCGCGCAGCATCGCGTTTTCCTCGATCTCGGTCAGCGTGGTCGCCGCGCCGATCGCGACATGGTCTCCCTTGTCCGCAACGCCCTTCAGCGCGGCCAGCCCCGAGATGTCAACGACCACCTTGGGTGTCTTGTGACGATCCTTGAACCAGTCAAAGCTGTCCTTGCCGCCGGCGACGAGCCAGGCATCCTTGCCGTGCTTGTCGAGAAGTTCGGCCGCCTCGCCGAGACTGCCGGGCGCATACAGGTCGAATGCGTGCATATAGTCGGTCATCGGTCTGTCTCCTCTCCGCCGGCTACTGGCTGTTGACCTGCAGCGGCTTGTAGGATTGCGGCTGCTTGGCGAGCGTGTTGACGATCATGTCTGCAACGACCGGCACCCGGTTGAACAGGTGCCCGCCGAGGGCCTCGGACACTGCGCTCAGATAAGCAGAGGAGCCGGCGCCCTGGACCGGTTCGCCGACACCCTTGGCGCCGACCGGGTTCTGCGGGTCAGTTGCCCCCTCGACCGCGAGTGCCGCCATCTGGGGTGGCACGTCGAGATAGGTCGGAGGCTTCGCATGATGCAGCCCGATGGCGTTGGGACGCCCGTAGGCCGGATCGTAGACATGCCGTTCGGTGGCTGCGAGCCCGAAACCCATTATCGCGCCGCCGAGGATCTGGGCATCCAGACCCTGCGGATGCATCACCTGGCCGACATCGGCGACACCGAGATAGTCAAGGATATCGACCCGACCGGTTTCCGGATCGAGCTCGATCTCAATGAACGCCGCCGCCAGTCCCGGCACCACCCCCTTCTTGGGGAGCTTGTCCTTGGCGACGCCGATCAGCCCGGTCCCCGCGACCATGTTTGCGGCCATCTTGGTCAGGGGGTTGAGTTTCTCGTCAACCTCCTTGGCGGAGTATTTCCCGCCGACCTCGATCGCCTTCTTGGCAGCATCGGCGAAGGTGATCGACTTGCCGCCCGCCTTCGCGACCACGCGTTCGCCGTCGAGCTTGTAGTCGCCCGCGGCGCCACCCATGACCATGGCACCGATCTCGAGGAGCTTGTCCCTCGCATCGACGGCCGCGGCATAGTTGGTCCGGGTCATGGTGAAGGTCGTGTTCGACCCGAACTGGCCGAGATTGAACGGCATCGCCTTGAGCGATCCGCCGCGTTCGATGACAGTGTTGGCCCAGTCATACCCGAGAACCTCGGCGGCAACGCGCGATGTCGACGCGTAGGAAAACGTTCCAAGATTGCCGACACCGGTATGGATGTGCAGCTTGCCGTCAGGCGTGATGCGCACCATGCCGTCGAACCCGGCCGCGCCTGCGGCGTGGTAGGCCTGTCCGATGCCGACAGCGCGGATCTTGCCGTTCGGCTGCTTGCCGGCCTTCTTGATCCGGCCGGCGTAGTCGAACTTCTTCGCCGCCTGTTCGAGGCCCTCGCGCAGATAGGCGCTGGTGAGCGGCGCCTGCTTGCCCCCGATCTTGCCGCCCTGGCCGCCTCCCGGTGTGTTGACGAGGCGCAGCGCGAGCCGGTCGATGCCGAGCATGCGGGCACCCTTGTCGAGCACTGGTTCGAGGATGTTCGCGGTCTGGTTCTCTCCGGGACCGCGCTGAGGCCCCTTGGGCGGGGTGTTGGTGAGTACCGGAATGCCCCGGAAGCGCATCGCCTCCGGCTGCAGGATGACGGAGGCGGCGGCCCCGAAATTCTTGAAATCCCAGAAGCCCACGGTCGAGCCGTTGTCCTGGATGACGTAGCTGTCGAGCGCCACCACCCGTCCGTTCTCGGCGAATCCGATCTTGACCCAGCCCTGGAAGGCAGCGCGTCCGTAACCGTTGAAATACTCGTCGCTGCGGCTGACGCGCATCATGACGGGTCGGCCGCTGAGCTTCTTCGACATTAGCGCCGGCAGCGCCATCAGCGGATAGGAATAGGCCTTGCCGCCGAAACCACCGCCGCAGAACTCACTGACGAGGTTGAGCTGGGACGGCTTGACGCCGATATACTTGGCGAGGCTCGGGATGGCGAAGGACGAGGACTGGGTCGAGCCCCAGACATGGACCTTGCCGTTCTCCCAGTAGGCGGCCGCCGAGCGCGGTTCCATCGCGTGATGGGCGTTGGCCGAACTGACGAAGGTTTCCTCCACGACGACCTTGGCCTTGGCGAACCCGGCCTCGAGATCGCCGAAGGTCCACTCGTCCGCTGGCTTGCCCATGGGCAGCCGGTCGTCGCCGGCGAGCGCGAAGTCCTTGCCCGTCCACTTGATCTCCTGGAGCTTGATCCCGCGCGGGTTGGCGACATTGCCGCCGACATTG
The DNA here is from genome assembly GCA_022822405.1 of Alphaproteobacteria bacterium. GTDB lineage: Bacteria > Pseudomonadota > Alphaproteobacteria > MPNO01 > UBA830 > JAJEBT01. The sequence goes on along the minus strand of JAJEBT010000034.1, from coordinate 8,036 downwards.
GCGTTGGGGCCGTCGGGCTTCAGGCTCTCAAGCGGATCGATGCAGAACGGCAGCGGGTCTAGCTCGACCCTGACCGCCTGGATGGCGTCCTCAGCCTGCTGTTCGGTCTTCGCGGCGATGGCCACGATAGGCTGGCCGACGAACGCCGGATGGGCGCTGAGGATGGGGTGGCCGGCGCCGCCCGGCTGCTTGATGTCGTCGGGCACCATTACGCCGACGACGCCGGGCATCTTCCTGGCCTTGTCGACATCGATCGACTTGACCTTGGCGTGCGGCATCGGCGACGGGTAGGTCTTGAGGAAGACCATGCCGTCGGCACGGAAATCCTCCGAGTATTTGGCGGCACCGGTGACCTTCGCGTGAAGGTCGGGCGCGGTGAAGTTCTTTCCGATCAGGTTATAGGCCATGGCTTCAGGCCCTCCCGGCGGCGCGCATCACCCCGTTGAGATAATGGGCGTATGCACCGCATCGACAAAGGTTGCCGGACATGGCGCGCCGCGCCTCGTCCACTGTGGGTTTGGGGTTCTTCTTCAGGAGCGCGACGGCCGAAACGACCTGCCCCGGAGTGCAGAAGCCGCATTGCGGGCCGAGCTCGTCGATGAACGCTTGCTGCACCGGATGGAGCTTGCCCGACGGGTCGGCAACGCCTTCGACGGTGGTGATCTTGCGGCCGCGCGCCTGGTGGGTCAGCGTCGAGCAGGAATAGATCGTGATGTCGTCCGCCATCACCGTGCAGGCGCCGCACTCGGCGCGGTTGCAGCCGATCTTGGTTCCGGTAAGCCCGAGGCGGTAGCGGATGGTCTGGGCCAGCGTCTCGCTCGGAGGCACGTCGACGCGGCGGGTCTTGCCGTTCACGTTGAGCGAGATCAGGCGTTCGACGCCGCGCACCGCGGCGCGCGCACTGCCGGAATTCCCCGCGAACATGTAGGCCGCGGCCGAGACGGCAACACCGGAGCAGACGACGCCGCGCAGGAATTCGCGGCGGCTCGAACCCGGCTCCCGCCAGCTCCCCAGGGGCATGTCGGGCAGGTTGCCCGCAACTTCGGCGGTGGCCGGCGTCCAGTCGAAATCGTCGGCCGGATCAGGCGGCAGTTCGTATTCGTCGAACTCCCGCTCGTATTCCTTCCATGTTTCCGTCATGAGTTCCCTCCCTTGAAACCCGGCTTCGGGGACGGCGCGGGACCCATCAGATCCGTGGGTCCGAACGTACCGCCGGTGGCCATTGTCAATTCCGCGGTGAGGGTGTCAAGAAAAAATTTTCGGCGGCGGGCGGGTCGACCGTTGCGGGCGGTTCCCGTACCGCCGAACTCAGTCGCGGACCTCGAATACCGCCTCGATCTCGATGCAGAATCCGCGCGGCAGCTCAAACATGCCCACCGCGCTCCGGGCGTGCTGTCCGGCGTCGGCACCGAAGAGTTCGCAGAACAGGTCGGAGGCGCCGTCGATGACCGCGAACTGGCGGTCGAAGCCGGGGGCCGAGTTGACCATGCCGAAGACCTTGACGACGCGGGCCACGCGGTCGAGCGAGCCGAGGCTCTGCGCCACCGAGGCAAGGATGTTGAGGGCCGTGGCGCGCGCGGCCGCATGGGCCTCGGCCTCGCTGACCTCCGCGCCGACCTTGCCGACGGTCTTCACCCCGAAATTCTCCGGCGGTGGATGGCCGGATGCGAAGAGCAGGCTGCCGCTCCGGACGCAGCCCGTGCGGTTGGCGCTCGGGTAGGTGAAGGGCGGCGGCAGTTCCAGCCCGAGCTCCCGCAGTCTTTGGGCGGCGCTCACGCGGTGTTTCCCATCGGGATCTCGGCCTCGGCGATCGGCGCGATCCGGCACGGCAGACCCCTGGTGTCGGCGGATCCGGTCACCGGGTCCCACGGGCCGTCATAGGACAGCGCCGCGTTGACGTTCACCTCGAGCGCGCCGCGTTCGGGACCGGCCGCTTCGGGCAGCCACCACCCCATGCCGGTGCGGACGACGCCGGGCTGGGTGTTGGCGGTGACCGCGACCCTGAGCTTGCAGCGCCCGTCGGCGCCGGGGGTCTCGACAGCCACCCAGTCGCCGTCGGCAAGTCCGAGCCGTTCCGCGGTGTCCGGATGGACCTGCAGGAGCGGGAACGGGGAAACCTTGCGCGTCCAGGCCTGGTCGCGGTAGCGCGAGTGGTGATAGGTCTTCTCGCGTGCGCCGGTCAGGAGCACCAGCGGGTACTCGCCGCGGGTGTCGCCGCCGGCGCGTTCACTGCGTGGCGGTACGTAGCCGGGCAGCGGATCGATATCGAGGCCGGCGAGGGTCTCGGACCACAGCTCGATCCTGCCGGAGGGGGTCCGGAAACCGGTCTTCCCGAAATCGCCGAGCTCGTACTCGAAATCCGCCCAGCCCTGCGCGACCAGGACGTCCCAGTCGATCTCGTCGCCGAGCAGGTAGCGGTTGAACTCGCGCTTGGTCTCCCACGGAAAGAAACGCCGGGCATCCACGCCGCGCCGCTCGAGGCGCCGTGCCAGATCGGTCGTGAAATCGAAATCCGAGCGCGCTTCCCCTTCCGGTTCCTTGATCGGCCGGGTGTAGGAGACGATCTGCGCCGACGGGTAGAGCGAGACTTCCTCCTCCTCGAGCCCGGTCGTCTTCGGCAGGACGATATCGGCGAGTTCCGCGGTCGGCGTCATCGTGTGGGTGGCAACGCTCAGGAAGTCGAGCGACCGGAGTGCCGCCATGACCTTCTGCGTGCCGGGGTAGGTGACGGCGATGTTGACGCCGGACACGTGCATGGCGCGGATCGGATGCGGCTCGCCGGTCAGGATGGCCCGGAGCACGGTCGGGTTGTGGGCCGCGGTCTGCCAGCCGCGCGGGCCGGCCCACAGCGGAAAGCGGTCGGCGCCGAGCGTGCGGTTCGCGATCTCGGGCGGCAGCGCGAAGGCCGGATCGTGGAGGATGTCGATGTAATTGCGGAACCCGCGTGGCCGCTTGACGCGGATATTGCCGCCGCGGCGGTCGACATTGCCGGTGATCGCGACCAGGCAGTGAAAGGCCCGGAAGGTCTGGACGCCGTTGGAGGCGGCGTCGATTCCGTGCCCGGACACGAAGCAGGACGGGCCGTCGGCATACATCCGCGCCGCCGCAACGATGTCGTCCGCGGCGACGCCGGAAAGCGCGGCGGCGCGGGCCGGCGGGAATTCGGCGGCGCGCTTCTGAAGCTCCCCGAAACCCCGTGTCCAGGACTCGACGAATGCCCGGTCATGGAGATTCTCGCCGATGATGACGTGGATCATGGCGAGTGCGATCGCGGCGTCGGTCCCGGCGCGCGGGCGCAGCCAGAGGTCGGCAATATCGGCGGCCGGCGTGCGCGCGGGATCGATGGTGACGACCCGTGCCCCGGCTTCCTTCGCCCGCTTCAGCGCCATCCACTGCGCCGGATCGGCGGCCTGCGGGTTGCGTCCGACGACAAGGGCGCAACGGGTATGGTCGACATCCTCGCCGCCGACGATCCCGAGACCGGTGATCCGGTCCGACAACGCCCGGCACCCGCCGCAGAGATCCTGGTTCATCATCCAGTTCGGGGAGCCGAGCGCGCGCATGAGCAGTGCGACCATGGCGCCGCGGCTGAAGAACGCGCTCGACACCGCGCCGGCCAGCGCTTCCGGTCCGTGCGCGGCGCGCGCGTCGAGGAAGCGGTCTGCCATCTCGTCGAGCGCGTTGTCCCAGGAGATGTCCTGCCATCTGCCCGAGCCGCGCGGACCGGCGCGGCGCCGTGGCCGCAGAAGGCGGGAACTGCCGTAGGTGAGTTCGTCGAGGCCGCGAATGCCCTTGACGCAGTAGGCGCCCTTCGATCCCGGATGGGCCGGGTTGGGGCCGATCGCAGCCACTCTCCCGTCGGCCACGGTCACCCTGGCGCCGCACCGCGTGCTGCATTCCCAGCAGGTCGTGGTATGGATGCCGTCCGGGACAGTCATCGGCAAAGGTTAGCACCGATAGGGCGTGCCGGGCAATCGCGCCACGCCGACGGATCGATGCGCGGCAAGGTTGTTGTGTTTTGGCAACAGGCCTGTGTTTTTTTGCCACAGCCCGGTCGATTCGATTGCAAGTCGGCTCGGCAGCGTATAAAAGGGGTCTACGCGGCGCTCGGTTCGTCCGGGCGCCTGTCCTGTACCCGGGCGGATACCGTTTCAGGACGCGGTTGCCCGCACGGGCAGCGTACTTACCAACCCCTAGGGAGGAGTAACATGAAGAAGCAGCTTCTTACCACCACGGCATTGGTTGCCGCGGGCGTGCTGGTACTTTCCGGCGGCGCGATTGCGGCCGACAAGATGATGAAACCGTCGCTCAAGATCAGTGGCGGGTTCGAGCAGACCATCGGCATCCAGAGCTACAACGGCAATAATGACGACGACAAGGCCGTCCAGTGGCAAGACGGCGAGATCCACTTCACCGCTTCGATGAAGCTCGACAACGGCATCACCGTCTCCGGCAAGACCGAGTACGAAACCGACGCGGAAATAGATGGCAACCCCGTCGGTGTCGACGAGAGCTACATGGACGTCACGGGCTCGTTCGGCAAGATCCGCCTCGGCGCGACCGACAGCGCATCCTACGAGATGGTTTACGGCTATATGGGCCATGTCGGTGCCGCGGCCGGCCATCAGAATCTCGAGTTCGACTCGAAAGACCTGACTGGCATCAGCACTCTAGGCGGTGCAACTCGCGGGCTTCCGCGTGTGCCGAACGACGCGAAAACGCTGGTGTATTTCACCCCGCGCATCAGCGGGCTGCAGGCTGGCGTGTCCTATACGCAGTCAGCCAGCCGGCCATTCTGCAAGGTCGGGACCGGGGACGATGCAAAGAATTGCAGCTGGGAGGACATCATTTCCAGTGCGGTCAACTACACCGGCAAGTTCGGCGATGCCGGCGTCGGGGCCGCCGTGGGCTATATCGTCGGCGACGGCGCAGGAGGTAGTCCGGACGTGACCGTGTTGAGCGGCGGCATCAAGGTCACCATGGGAGGCATCACCGGCGCTGCCGGCGTTGTCCGCAACACCCTGGACAACGATATGCGCAATGAAGACCTCACCCGCGCCGATGTCGGTCTCCGCTACAAGTTTGGTCCGAATGCTGTCAGGGTCGCGTATATCACGACTTCCGATGATGACAACGTTGATGTAAACGGCACCGTCGCGACATTCTCGCGTTCACTCGGCCCGGGCGTCAGCTGGTCTGTGGATGCGATGATGACCAAAGACAAAACGAAGAACGAGGACGGCTCTTTCTTCGGGACCAGCATCGCGATCAAGTTCTGACGGCTGTTTCCGTCAATCGCGTTTCAGAAGGGCGGCTTTGGCCGCCCTTCTTTTTTAAGTGGCGAAAATGATCGGCGGCCCGGAGTTACACACTTTCATCAGGCCTCGCGGCGGCGAAGCAAAATTGGACTACCGCGCGAGCCCGCGGCCACAAGCAGGCCGGGTTTTCACTGCGACCGCCATATCTTCCATCCACAAATTGAGCAACAGGTCAGGCTGTCGCTACCCACAGTACTTGAACGCAGCGTTCGGAGCGTCGTTCAACACCTCGATCAAACGCTGCAGGATTGGGCGATCGAGCCTATTGGCACGGGCTCCGTTGACGGCAAACTAGGACCGGTAACATTGCCGCTGTGATTTTTCCCATGTCGATAACGTTGGCGGGTGGCAAGCGCACTTCCGTTGCGAACTTCACTCTATGGCGCGATTGAACCTCGTCAAAGCAGGTATTCCCCGCCGATTTTGGTGGCCATCTTCAGCCTCCCGGGATCCACGTCGCAGGGCAACATGCCTGCCACGTCGTAGAGAGGTGCGAGGCACCCGCGCCCGTGCAGGCCGACAAGCATGGAGAAGTCTTGGTGCGTGCGTCGGTGCCGCCGATGATCCAGTTCAACATGATAGCGCGTGCGAAGGTCCGCGCATCGTCGCCGGGCTCTCAGATTCCCAACCAGGCGATGCAACGACGAAAGCTTGTTGGCGATCGCGCCCCGGTACACCGGACCCTTTCGGCCCGCAACCGTAATCGTCTCCTTGTGGATGTCCAGACCAACATATGCGCTGTACTCAACCATGGCCAGCCTTCCTTGATGTGGTCCCGCATTCTCAGATTACCGGACTCAAGTGTGCCCCACGGACCTTGAGGCTAACGTGCGGAGGTCAACCTATGACAGGACTATTTTATGTTCGGCCAGCGTTTGAAGGGATGTGTTTGGCGCTGATATTTGGGCTGGCGATTTTGTTTTGTTTGTGGCAATGTGGGTTCATGGGCACGCTGCCAACACGGGATCAGGCGCTTGATCTTGGCGCGGTGAGGGTGCGTCCGACGTGGGGCGCCGAGGAACGCCGTCGCTGGGACGAGTTGGTTGCGTCGCATCATTACCTTCCGTTTCATGGCCTGTTTGGCAAGGGTCTGCGTCATGTCGCGACGCTGGGCCCGACGTGGCTTGCGCTGATCGGCTGGCAGGCCGGGGCGTTCAAGCTGGCGGCGCGCGACCGCTGGATCGGGTGGAGCGCGGAGCAGCAGTTCCAGCGCCTGCATCTGATCGCGCAACAGGTGCGGTTTGTGATTCTGACGCCGCATCGGGTGGCGAATCTGGCGTCGCGTGTGCTCGGTCTGAGTCTGCGGCGCCTGTCCGCGGACATGCGGGCGGTTCACGGTTATCCGGTCTTTGTGGCGGAGACTTTTGTTGATGTCGGGCGCTTCTCGGGGACCTGCTACCGGGCGTCGAACTGGCGCTCGCTGGGCCTGACCCGCGGCTATGGCCGCGAGTCCGGCGGCTCGGCGCGCTGGCATTACCACGGGCAACCCAAGGAGATCTTCGTGTACGAACTCACCGACAACGCCACCGGGGCGCTGGGCCGGGCCGAGGCGCCGGCGGAGTGGCGCGGCGAGCCGCGGACCGCGCCGATGGCTGCGCCGGGGTTGCGCAGCCTGTTCGAGTTCCTCGGCGAGGTGCCCGAGTACCGCGGCGCCCGCGGCCTGCGCTACTCGTTGGAGACGGTGCTGGCGCTCGCGGTTGCGGCGCGGCTTGCCGGCTATCGCGGGGTGACCGCCTTTGCCGACTTCGCCGACAAGCTCGACCAGGACCAGCTCAAGGCCGTGCGCGCGTTCTGGAGCAAGACGAAGCAGCGCTACACCTCGCCTTCGATCACCACCTTCCACAACATCCTTGCCGCGCTCCCGCCCGATGTCCTGGACAACGCCGTCAGCCAGTGGACCAGCCAGCACAGCACCGATCGCGCCCCGGTGGCCATGGACGGCAAGGACGTGCGCGGCGCCTCGAAGCAGACCGCGGACGGGCGCCGGATGATGGTCGCGGCGGTCGAGCATGTCTCCGGCCTGGTGCTGGGCCAGCAGGAGGTTGCCGACAAGACCAACGAAATCCCCGCCGTGCGCGACCTGTCCGCCAGCCTCGAGCTTGCCGGGCGCACCGTCACCCTCGACGCCATGCATGCCCAGCAGGAAACCGCGCGCTTCCTGCTCGAGACGTGCGCCGCCGACTACGTCATCACCGCGATCAAGGACAACCAGCCGACCATCCTCGAAGACCTCCAGCGGATCGACTGGAGCGAGGCGCGCCGGCACGAAACCTTCGACAAGGGCCATGGCCGCATCGAGCGCCGCCGCTGCGCCGCCATCGATGTCTCCGGCCCCGAATGGGACGGCTATGTCGACCTCCACGGACGCCGCCAGGCGGTGCGCATCGAGCGCCAGCGCGAACGCATCAAGGACGGCCACCGCAGCACCGAGGTGACCTGGTGCCTGACCTCGCTCGACGCCGACCAGGCCGGGCCCGAGGAGCTGCTGAGCCTGGTCAGAAACCACTGGCATGTCGAGAATCGTTTGCACTACGTTCGCGATTTTACCTACGATGAGGACCGCTGCCGGGCTCATGTGCGCAACATGCCCCGCAACCTCGCCTGCCTGACCAACGCCGCCATCTCCATCGTCCGCTGCCAGGATCGCTTCCGCTACCTGCCCGAGGCCAATCGCCACTACGCCGCCCGGCCGCAGGATGCTCTCGACGCCATCCTCAA
>JAJEBT010000125.1 GCA_022822405.1 Alphaproteobacteria bacterium | reverse complement strand
ATTTCGGCCCTCATATCGCGAAGATCACGACATGGTCGTTCCTGATCGGCATGGAACGAATGGGGGTCATTCCTTCGGCTGAGGCACTTCACCAAGAACTCTCCTCGGCGGGCCGGGAGATTCGAAGGGATCCCTTCGAGCAGCAGGCGGCACGGGCCGAGGCGGACTCAAGCTGGACTGACGCATACGACTTTGGTTGACCACACTCTCTTGTCTTAAAGAGCTTCCAGACCGTAGCTTGATCCTGTGGGACTCTTGGGAATCGCGGTAGGAAACCGGGTTACCCCGGTCCCCCCGCAGTCGCGGTAGGAATGCGCATTGCTGCGCACCCCCCGCACAGATCCGGACATGGACGGTAGTCCATCCGGCTCCTACCTCGGGTGCTTGACGGCGAACCGCTGGTCCGGCCACGGGTGGCGGATGGAGACGCGCGGCCAGAGGATTTCGGTCATGCGCTCCAGTCGCTTCCAGTCGAAGCGGTGACGCTGGGACCGCCGGCGCAGTGCCCGCAGCCAGAGGCGTTGCAGCCTCCGGCGAAAAGCGCGCAGGAACCGGCCCGACCCCGGGACGGCGAAGTAGTTGAGCCAGCCTTGAAAGACCCGCCCAAGCCACTCGCCGACCTCCCAGATGTCGTGATGCCAGCGTTCGCGAAGGACCTCGCCGATGCGCGCCAGGGTCCTGTTGACCCTTTTCGCGATCGGTTTGCGACCAAGCCGGAAACGACCCCGCCGGGTCGTCGTGCAGAAGTGCGTGAAGCCCAGGAAGTGGAACGTCTCCGGCCTGCCCGCCCCGCGCCTGCGACGGTTCGCAGACGCGAACCGTCCGAACTCGACGAGGCGGGTCTTGTCCGGGTGGAGGCTGAGGCCGAAACGGTCCAGCCGCTCCCGGATGTCGCGGAGGTACCGCTCCGCATCCCGCTTGTGTTGGAACCCGACCACGACATCGTCCGCGTAGCGGATGATGATCGCTTCGCCCTCCGGAACCATTGGACGCCATTTCCTGTGGAACCACAGATCGAGCACGTAGTGCAGGAACACGTTCGCCAAGCAGGGGGACACGATGTTCCCCTGCGGCGTTCCCACGCCCGCGTCCGTCCATGTCCCGTCGTCCATGACGCCGGCATCCAGCCATTTCCGGATCAGGCGGATCACCCGCCTGTCGCCGATGCGATGCTCAAGGAACGCAATCAACCAATCCCTCGGGATCGTGTCGAAAGACCACACGACACACTACCCACCTCCGCGAGCTTCCGGCGACGGTCAGGATCACCCGCAAGGCGCATGTCCTCGAAGGGGAGGCCGTTGCGGTTCTGAAGCAGCTCTTTCGCGAGGGGCGTCTTCGGCTCCTGTTGCTGTTTCCCGACGGCAGCCGCCGCATTGTTCCCGTCGAATGGACGGACGCGGCAACGGACGAGTCCGTCCCGACCGGCAATCGTGAACTGGTGGCTGAGCCGCAGGACCTGTTGCGCATGCGATCCGTGGTGAATGCTCTGCTTCGACGCACAGAAACGGAGGAGCATCATGCAACTGCACCTGGACTTTCCGGAGATCCCGAAACCGCACGACCAGCTCTGGGAGCACCTCGACGAGGCAACACGCCGGACGGTGATTGCACAACTGGCAAAGCTGATCATGCAGGCCGCGCCCGTTCACCGGGAGCCCGGGAGCAAGTGCAATGACTGACAGCAGAATCACGTCCTTGCATCTCCAGCGCCGCGCCATGGTCTACATCCGCCAGTCGACACCCTCTCAAGTCGAGAACCATCGCGAATCGACCCGCCGTCAATATGCCCTTGCCGAGCGCGCCCGCGATCTCGGCTGGCACGCCGATCAGGTCGCGGTCATCGATGAAGATCTTGGCCTGTCCGGTGCCTGCGCCGACGGGCGCAGCGGATTCGCACACATGACGTCCGAGGTCGCCCTCGGCGGTGTCGGCATCCTTCTCGGGCTCGAAGTCTCAAGGCTCGCCAGGAACAACACCGACTGGTACAAATTGCTCGACCTGTGCGGATACACTGATACGCTGATCGGAGATGCCGACGGCATCTACGATCCCAAGTTGTTCAACGACAGGCTCTTGTTGGGACTTAAAGGTACATTCTCGGAGGCGGAGCTTCACATCTTGCGGGCCCGCCTCGACGGCGGGATCCGCAACAAGGCGGCCCGCGGCGAACTTTACCGGGGACAGCCGATCGGATTCGTCCGAGGCGACGCCAATGCCGAGATCCTGATCGACCCCGACGAGGCGATACAGGCGGCGATACGCTCAGTCTTCGAGCGCTTTGCCGAGTTCGGATCGGTGCGCCGCGTCTGGTCCTGGTTCATGTCCGAAGGCCTGGACTTTCCGGTTCGCCGACACCTTGGTGCCGACGTCGCCTGGATTCCGCCGTCGTACGCCACGATCCACCAGGTGCTGACCAATCCGGTCTATGCCGGTGCCTACGTGTACGGGAAGACACGGCGCGAACGCCATGTCGATGCCGCCGGTGCGGTGCGGACCCGCAGCCGCAAGCTGCCCAGATCGGAGTGGAGCGTCCTGATCCACGATCATCACCCCGGCTACATCGACTGGCAGACCCACGAGGCGATACTCGAGCGCATTGCCGGCAACGCGAGGCCGCGACCACACGGCGGCGGCGGAGCTGTCCGCGAAGGCACGGCGTTGCTGCAGGGCATCGCCACCTGCGGCCGGTGCGGCCGCCGGCTGAGGACCCACTACCGGGGCCGGACCTCTTCGCCCGGCTATCATTGCCGGGGCAGGACGCTGGTCGAAGGGCGACACGAATCCTGCCTGACCATCGGCGCCGTGCAGATCGATCAGGCCGTCGCCGCGGCGGTGCTGGAGGCGATCCGGCCGGCAAGCCTTGAAGCAGCGCTCCTGGCTGCCGAACAGATCGAAACCGGTTACGAGCAGGACCTTGAACAGTGGAGGCTGGCTGTCGAGCGGGCACGCTACGATGCCGAGCGCGCGGAACGCCGCTATCGGGCCGTCGAACCGGAGAACCGCCTTGTCGGACGCGGCCTCGAGGCGGAATGGGAACGCAGCCTGGTCGCGCTCGAAGACGCACAGGGGGAACTCGAGCGTCGAGCACGGGATCGGCCGCGCCAGCTCACTGACGCGGAGCGCGCCGCGATCCTGGCCCTGGGCAACGATCTGCAACGCGCCTGGAATGCCTCCGGCACCACCATAAGGGACAGGAAGGAGCTGTTGCGCACGGTGCTGGAAGAAGTCATCGTCACCGCGCCTCGCGGAGAATGCCGGGCTCACCTCACGCTGCGCTGGTGTGGCGGCCTGTTCACCGAAGCCGAGGTCGAGCGGCCCCGCAAGCGGCAGGCGACGATCCGCACGGATGACGACACGATCGACCTGCTCCGCCGCCTCGCGCAATTCCATCCCGATGACGTCATTGCCGGCATCCTCAACCGCCAGGGCAAGACCACAGCCTACGGACATCGCTTCGACAAGACCCGTGTCCGGAATCTCCGAAACCACTGGAAAATCCAACGCTTCGACCCGGCAACACGGGCCGCCGACGCCGAACTGGTCACCGTCAAGCGGGCTGCCGAGATCCTTGGCGTCGCACCCTCGACAGTTCATAGATGGCTCAATGACGGATTCATCGACGGTGAGCAGACCACGCCGGGCGCACCGTGGCGCATTCGCATCACGGAGGCCTTCCGCCCCAAGTTCATGGAGCAGGCGCCACCGGACTACGTGCCGATGCGCGAGGCCGTTCGCCGTCTCGGCGTATCCCGCCAGACCGTGTTGCAGCGTGTAAAGCACGGGGCGCTGGAGGCGGTGCACATCCGTGCGGGCAGGAAGAAAGCATTGCGCATCAAGGTCGTGGACGATCAGCCACGCCTGTTCGAACAGCTTGAATGAGCCAGGGGGCAATATGAAGATGACTCCAAATACGCCTTCAAATCCGCGTCGACGATCCAGCTGACCTTCCGCCGTTCGATCCCGAAGGCCAGGGCGTCGAGCGCGTCGTGCGCGCCACGGCCCGGTCGGAACCCGTAGCTGAATCCAAGAAACTCCACCTCGTAGACTGGCGTCAGGATCACGTCCACAACCGCTTTCTGGACGATCTTGTCCTCCAGTGCCGCGATCCCGAGCGGTCGTGTCCCGCCGTCCGGCTTGGGTATCTCCACCCGCCGGACAGGCGGCGCCCGGTACGCTCCCCCGCTGTGCAGGCGGCGGTGGAGGTCGAGCAGCCGCTCGTCCAGACCTTCGCCGTACATCGCCCACGTCACACCATCGACACCAGCCGCCGCGTCTTCCCTCAACGCGAAGTAGGACGCGGCGAGCGCCTCCGGCGTGACATGGTGGAAGAGCGCCGTGAGACGCTCCTTCGGGTTTCTCTCTGCAGCTTGCCGTATCCGGTCGGCCGCCTGTGTCACGCTTGCCCGGCACTGCGTCCGGTGCGTGCTTTGGCC
>JAJEBT010000019.1 GCA_022822405.1 Alphaproteobacteria bacterium | reverse complement strand
GACGAGTGCCCGGACACAGGTATCCGGCAGTGACGGCGCTCGTCCCGACCTGGTGGTCTACGGCAGTGAAGATCGCGAACGCGTCATCGTGGAGGCGAAGTTCTGGGCCGGTCTCACGGAAAACCAGCCTGAATCGTACCTCGCGCGACTGCCTGACGACGGCGAAACGTCGGTGCTGCTTTTCGTCGCGCCCGAGGCCCGGCTCGAGACGCTCTGGATCGAGTTGCAGCGGCGAACGCGGCACGACGCCGGCGTCGCCGACCGATCGGAAGTTGGTGGCGTAAAGTGCATGCCGATCGACAGCGGTCAACGATACCTGGTGCTGAGTAGTTGGCGCATGGTGCTCGACCGTATGCTCACGTCGGCTGTCGCTACGGCAGATCCGATCGAGTCCGATATCCGGCAATTGCAGACGCTTTGCGAGCGGGAGGATGCGGCGGCGTTTCTCCCCATCAAGCCGGGAGAGTACGCTCCTGCGATTCCCCGCCGAATCCTGCAACTCAACCAACTGGTCGATGACGTTGTGGCGCGTGCTCGAGAACGCGGGTTCGTGAACACGGACGGCTTGATCGCGACACCGCAACGATACGGATATGGTCGCTACATCAAGCTCGGCACGGAACGTACGGACCGATGGGGCGGGGCATGGTTCGGTGTCCAGTCCGAGCTTTGGGCGCAATACGCAGAAACGCCCCTGTGGCTCACTTTCCATTCCGGCGGAAATTGGGGGGAGAACGTCTTGAGCGTTGACGGTCTGCGCCAGAGGCTGGGCGAAGACGTCTGGGCGCGGACTCCCAACGCGATTCCGGTCCACCTTCCAACCGGAGTCGAGTACGACGCTGTGCTGGATTCGGTCGTCGGTTATCTGTCCGAACTGGCTAACCGTATTGGGGAGGTGTCACCAAGCCCGCAAAGGTGACTTGGCGGTTGCGCTGAGAGCGGCGCCGTTGCCGATGTTGTACCTGCGCGTGGCTGCCAGCGCGTTTCTGCGCCAAAGCACAAGTTTCAAGTTTGAACGGCCCAGCACCCAAGCGTAAGCTGGCCGCATGATCGCCGACACCGCCAGCATTCGCTCTCGACTCGAAGGGCTGCAGGATCTGCCCACGCCCGTGGAGTCGTGGGTTGTCTAGGAAGGGCTCGACTGGATGGACAATCCGGCGGTATGGGTCTGGGCGCTGCTTGATTACGATGACGCCGACAAGGACGCACTGTTTCGTCTCAAGGACATGGTGCGCGAGGTCGTCCAAGATACATCGGGCCTCTGGGCATACGTCCGAATCCGCGACGCGAGCGAGACGGAAGCGACGGCGTGAATCTCCCCAAGGATCTGCTCTCGCAGGCCCAACGCAAACGCAGCGCTTGTAGCGCTCCAAGGCCTCGACCAGCGGCCGGTCAACCGAGCCGGGCGTGTTGCGTTCGCCGCCGCGCTTGCCCGCGGCTCCGCCAAAGCCGCCAACGAAATATTCGTCTACCGGCGCGAGGACCGCGGGTTAGATCGTCGAGTACGCGCCAACCTCCCGGACGGGCTCGGTTCCTCGCTTGACGCCCCGCTCAAAGCGCCGATAAGGTGCCCCACGCGTCTTGGTAAGCCAAGGACCGCGCCCAATGATCGAGCAGTTTACAGTCAGAACATTCAAGACTCTGGACGACGTCACCGTCGACCTTGGCTTGGTCAACGTCTTCATCGGCGCTAACGGCAGCGGAAAGAGCAACTTGCTGGAAGCTGTTGGCATCCTCTCAGCAGCGGCCGACGGAAAGGTTGACGATCAGAGCTTGATGGCCCGCGGAGTCCGTCCCGGCCTTCCCGCGCTATACAAATCCGCCTTTCCCGCCCAGCCGGGAGAGAGAATTCCCCCGCATCTCTTTTTTGGGGCGCGAAACGGCCAAGTCGCATACGATGTCACGCTTCACAACCCGTTGAGAGAACCGGCGCCTGCCTGGCGATTCAAGTCAGAGAACTGGAAGGACGAGAATGGAAACGGGCTGGTTGCGCGCGTGCCGACCCAGGGTACCGGTCCGAATCCCGAACGGGGACTGGCTGCATTGGAGGCAGTCAAACTTGCCGGGGGGAATGCGCTCGATTTCCTGACGTCGCTGCAAGGCTACGTAATTTATTCGCCAGCCACAGCCGTCTTGCGCGGAATCGCGCCGGAAACACAGCCCAGAAAGCCGGTAGGGCTCTCGGGTGGAGGCCTTCCACAAGCCATATCGGAACTGACGGAACAGCGCTTCTGGGATAAACACAGCGAACGGATCTGCGCAGATGTCCTGGGCCTTATCGATTGGGCAAAGAGCTTCGGGCGGGCGCCTGCGAAGGGCCTGCCGCTGTCACCGGCTGCAGCAGCTTCCAAGGATGTGATTCGGTTCCATGATCGATTCATGCGGGAGAAACGCAATGTTCTCTCCGGTTATGACGCTTCCGAAGGCGCTTTGCATGCCCTTATGCTCGCCGTAATCGCCGGGCACCGCGCGAGTCCCGCGCTGTGTGCAGTCGACAACGCAGATCAGGGATTGAACCCAAGACTGGCCCGATCCCTGATGGAGCGCCTGTGCGAGTGGTTTCTGAATGCGAACGTGAAACGCCAGATCTTGTTGACTACTCATAATCCGCTGGTTCTGGATGGGCTGCCGTTGCAGGATGATCGCGTTCGCCTGTTTACCGTGTCTCGAACCGATTCAGGCCGAACATCGGTTCACCGGGTGTTTGTCGATGACGCCATGTTGGAGAAAGCCCGGAAGGGCTGGTCCTTGTCCAGATTGTGGGTAATGGGCCACTTCGGCGGCGTTCCCGATGTCTGAGCCGTTGCGTCTCGCGGCGGCAGTCGAAGGGCCTACGGACAAGATCGTGCTCCGAGCGATTTTGCGTGCCTTGCTGCCAGATACCGATTTTGTGTTCCACATATTGCAGCCGGTGGAGTCGGTTGCGTTCTTGCCAACGCAAACCGCCGGAACGGGCGTCGGCTGGGTAGGTGTGTATCGTTGGTGTCGTCAATCCGCTGCCGAGGGCGGTGGTTCAGTCTCCGGCTCTTCCGTAATTTCGAATCACGATGTATTGATCGTTCAAGTCGACGCGGATGTCGCGGCCAAGACATACGGCAGTGGCAACATCCAGCATGCACCGCAAGATGATCTGCCGTGCGAAGAGCCCTGCCCCCCGGTGAGTGCGACAACCAATGCTCTGCGAACCGTAGTCCTCAATTGGCTTGGCGACGATCAAGGCCACCCACGAATCGTCTTGTGCACACCGTCCAAGAGCATGGACGCCTGGGTGCTCGCTGCGCTGTGTCCAGACCTTGAGTTGGTCCAGCGTGACGATTGGGAGTGTCGCAATAGCCCCGAAGGCCAACTGGCAACTTTGCCAGCGGGGCGGCGATTCAAGAAACGGCCGGACGACTACGAACGCAGGCAGAACGAATTAACCGACATGTGGTCAACTGTATCTGAGAGGCTTGAGGAAGCTGGAAGGTTCCAAGGGGAATTTCTCGCAGCCGTTCCCAACTGAATTCGGAGGCGCATCCGCGACCGTCCGCGGGGCAGGCTCTCCAAGGACGAAGTGTTTCATCGTGTCGGCCGCTTGGCGCATACGACACCGCCCTTGACTCAGCGAAATCCCTGCTACACTGCGCGCCCGCACGACGGTAGCCATCTGCCGATGCCGCGGAAACTTCGATGAACGACCAATCGCATTCCCAGTTGCTTTCGCACATCGTCTCGCGATGGAGCAACCGGACCGAAGACATCGCCGTTGACGCGCTGGGGTTCATCCTGTCGCGATCCCGGGCGGCCAGGAATGCTCTGCGGGGCGTCGTCGAGGCGGCGGCTCCGAGCGTTGGCGAGCTGACGAGTGCCCGGACACAGGTATCCGGCAGTGACGGCGCTCGTCCCGACCTGGTGGTCTACGGCAGTGAAGATCGCGAACGCGTCATCGTGGAGGCGAAGTTCTGGGCCGGTCTCACGGAAAACCAGCCT
>JAJEBT010000130.1 GCA_022822405.1 Alphaproteobacteria bacterium | reverse complement strand
CTCATGGCCTCGGCGCGCGCCGGCGGCCTCGTCATCCGTGACCGGGGCAACGTCGACGAGGCGTTGGGCTCGGCCGCGCAGGTGCTCGAGGCCGAGTACTTCGTGCCCTACTTCATCCACACGCCGATGGAGCCGCCGGTTGCCCTGGTGGACGCCACACAGATGCCGGTCAAGATCGTGAGCTCCACGCAGGCACCCAACGAGACGCGGCAGTATGTTGCAGAGGCGCTCGGCATCGAGAAGACTGATGTGGAATGCCAGGTGACGCTGCTGGGCGGCGGCTTCGGCCGCAAGTCCAAGCCCGACTTCGCCTGCGAGGCGGCGATCCTCTCCAGCAAGATCGGCGCCCCGGTGCGGGTGCAGTGGACGCGCGAGGACGAGATCCGGCACGGCTACTATCACGCGGCATCCGCCCACATGCTGAAGGCGGGGCTCGACGAGGCGGGTAACGTCACGGCGTGGCATCACTCCGGCGCGTGGCCCTCGCTCATCTCGCTCTGGAATCCGGTGCAACGAACCGGCCATCCTCTTGAGTTCGGGCTCGGGCTTATCGATACCCCCTATAACCAGGTGCCGAACCTCCGCATCGAGAACGGCGAGACCGACGCCATGATCCGCGTCGGCTGGTACCGCTCGGTCAACAACATCCAGCACGCCTTTGCGATGAACTGCTTCGCCAACGAGCTGGCGGAGGCCGCCGGGCGCGATCCGGTCGAGTTCCTGCTGGAGCTGATCGGCGATGCGGACGTCATGGACCTCACGGCGGACGGTGTGGAAGGCCACTGGAACTACGGCGACTCGATTGAGGACTGGCCGATCATGCCGAAGCGGCTCTCCAACGTGCTCCGCGCGGTGGCCGAGAAGTCGGGCTACGGCAAGGCGATGCCGCCCGGCCACGGCTTAGGGATCGCGTGTCACCGCAGCTTCCACAGCTACGTGGGCACGGCCGTGCACGTCGTGGTGCGGGACGACGGCTCGCTCCACATCCCGCAGGTTGACATGGCGATCGACTGCGGCCGCTACGTCAACCCCGAAGGGGTGAAGAAGCAGATGGAGGGCGCCGCCATCTACGGCCACTCGGTCGCGATGCACGGGCAGATCACCACCACCCAGGGGGCGGTCGACCAGAGCAACTTCCACGACTACACCATCACCCGCATGGACGATGCGCCTCTCGATGTGCGCGTGCACATCGTCGAGGATTTCACGCATCTGAGGCCCTGCGGGGTTGGCGAGCCCGGCGTGCCGCCTTACACGCCGGCGCTGGTCAACGCGATCTACAACGCCACCGGCAAGCGCATCCGCAGGCTGCCGATCGGCGATCAGCTCGAGTCTGCGTAGCGCCTCGGACGACGGGACGGCGAGGGACCTCGGATCCCTCGCCGTCCCCGAGCCCGTTCACTCAAGCAGGCGGCGGCGTCCGCTGCCTCACTCGGCGCCGGTGGCTTCCTTGAGATAGGCGATCAGATCCTGGTGGTCTTTCTCCCGCCTGCGCGACCCTGAACCTTGCCGGCGAACAAGCCACGGGCGATGCTTGCGCCGGTGCAGGCGGCCGTAGCGAGTACCGTCGAGACTGGTCTATTCCGCGCCAAGCCGTAGGCGTCGCCGACTTGCCGATGAGGTCGGGAGGATGCAGCTCACGCGATACAGCGACTATGCGGTGCGGGTACTCATGTACCTGGCTCTCAACGGCCGCCGCCGCTGCACGACCCGGGAGATCGCCGACGCCTATGGCGTCTCTGAGAGCCACCTCACGAAGGTGATCCATCACCTGGGCGAAAGCGGCTTCATTACCACGATCAGAGGCGAGGGCGGCGGCCTGGAGATGGCTAGACCGGCAAGCGGGATCAACCTCGGCGACGTTTATCGCGAGTTCGAGCCCAACTTCGAGCTGGCGGAGTGCTTCGCAGGCAAAGAGAAGTGCGCCTGTCCGATCGCAGGATTCTGCGAGCTGACCCGTGCGTTGGAATTGGCCCTGCAGGCGTTCCTCGACGTCCTGGACCGGTACACGCTGGAGGACCTCCTGAAATCGGCGCCCGCACTGAAGGGAATATTGATCGACAATGATGAGGACGGGCCCCGGCGCGTCAGCGCTCGAGGAACGCCAGCGAGTCGGCCCGTGTCGGGTGGATCTCCACGACCTTGTCGAATCCGCTGATCTCGAAGACTTGCCGGACGGCGTTCGACGGCGCGCATGGCGAGAACGCAGCATCTTGCCGGAGGGCGAGTCTTTCCCGATCCGCGCCAGGTGATTTTTGAGGTGCGCCAGACCGACGCACGGATGAAGGCGCCCAGGCAACGCCTTGCCGGCGAGCGGGTTGGCACAGACCCGGACCGCTGCAGAAACCTCGATCCGTCTCAAGTGCCTCGACCCCCGCATTGGCCGCCGCGATACTCCCTGGGTGCGCTGACGGGCGACATTGGATGCAGTCCGCGAGCGAACGCTGCCTGACCACCTTGTGGTCAAGCTGTTGAGCGATCATCTTTGGCGCGCGCTCCGGGAGGAATGGATGAAGCACGCCTTGAACTGGTGCCCGTGGGTGCGGTCGTTGACCCATCCGCCCGACGCCGTGCTCCACTCCCCGGCCCCACTATCGCGGCTTGGCCCACCACCGTGACAAGATCGCGATGGCCCCTGGCCTTCGTCCTCCCGCTCTTCGTGCGGCCGCTGCCGGCCGCCGGTCAAGGTTGCCCGGGTGCGAATTGCGCTGCCCGCTCCCGGTTGCGCGAGGCGGGCATGTGCGTGTCGTGCGCTGCCGCTCCGGCGTCCCTGCGGTTCAGCACGATGCCAGGGTCACCATGACCTCGTTCCTGCGGAGCATCGGGATCGTCCAGGGCGGGTTGTAGCCCGCCATACGCCAGTCCCCCGCGTGCTCCAGATCGCGCGCTTCGATCCAGCCCTCAAGCCGCTGCCGCTCCGCCTCGCCCGCCTCGTTGTCCAGCATGCCGCTGAAGCGGATGCTCGCAACACAGCGCGCGCCCAAGTCCCTGACCGCGACGCCGCCGTCCTCCGGCACCGGCGCCGTCGCTGCCGTGTACCCGTCCGGCAGGACGAAACCGATCCGCCAGCCGCCGATGCCGGGGCCGGCCAGCGCCTCCGGACTCTCCCCGTCATCGGCGCCGAGGGCCGGCTCCAGGACGGCCGCGCCGGCCTTCATCTCAGCCGGCGCGGTTAGCACCGGCGCGGTCATCGCGATATCTGAGCCGCCCGCATTGGCCCCCGTGATGTACTCGAACAGCCGCCGGAAGCCGGCGCCGACCGCCTCGTCGAACGAGCCCGCCGCAGCGGTCCACGCGATCGCATGGCCGTCGTATTCGCGGATCTCGATATCGCCATCGGCAAGCACGATACCGTACGCGGGTTCCTCGGCAGCCTTGCCGCCGAACACGGAACAGGCGCCCAGGAAGAACGGCAGTGCAATGGCGACCAGTGCGCCCGTCAGCTTGGTTCGCATCGAAACCACCCTCCGCACCGCGCCACGCACGTCACCGCCCGCGCCGCAGCGATGCGCCTCAGTATACGGCCCCACCGCAGAGTCGTCCTGTCCGTGCGTCTTCGGCAACAGGCGGCCGCCGGGCCTCAGATCGAAAACTGCGGGTGCCCGACCGTCGCGGTCCGTCGTCCGCGTCTTCGACCGCCAGATGCTCATGGTTCGGGCCAGCCCCCAACCCGGTGCTTCGCCGCCCCACCGAAGAAAGCGAGGCACGCACGGGCCAAGGGTCTTTGCCGTCCCTTTGCCATAAGCGCTGCATGGAAGCACCGGCCGGTCTCGACAAATCCGCCGGCCTGCATGACCAGTGTGCCGGCCTCCACGTGCCATCCGATCAGGTGACGCCAGCCGAGCGCGATGCCGCGGCCGGCGACGGCGGCTTCCAGCGCATGGGCGTGGCTCTCGACGATCATGTACTGCGGTCCCGCAGTCGGGCGGCCCGAGACCTCGAACCAGCGGTCCCAGGATGCCCCTGCCGCGTTGGGGCCCGTGAGAGTCAGAAAGGTCAGGCCGCCCCATTCCGTCACCTTCCTGTTCAAGACGTGCGCATGAGCTGCGGCGTACCCCGGCGAGCAGAAGGCGGCGAGCGCCTCTCTTGCGATCGCCACGCGGTGCTTGGAGAAGGCGGTCTCGCCGTCCCAGGTCAGGATCACGTCGGCGCAGGGCTCGGACGGAAGGGAAGCCGGGGCCTCTGCGTGGTAGATGATACGGACCCGGACCCGCTCCCCGAGCGCGGCCTTCAGTGCATCGTACCGCTGCATCACGAAGAGATGCGAGACCTCCTCCGGGCAGGCGATCGTCACCTCCGGCGCGCCGCTGCCCGAGAGAGCACCTACTTCCTCGGTCCCGTCGTGTAGGGCCGCGAGGCCGACAACGACGGCCGCGTGAAAGCGCTGCCCCGCCTCGGTCAGGGTCACGCCCGTGCGGGAGCGCTCGAAAAGCCGCGCCGAGAGGTCCGTTTCGAGCCTCGCGATGTATCGGCTCATCGCCGATTGCGAGGTCCCCAGCTCCAACCCTGCCTGCGAGAAGTTGCCGAGCCGCGCGGCGCTCTCGAACGCAAGCAGGATGCTGGTGGATGGAATGCGGTAGCGCCCGCGATCCTTCATGGATACTGCGTTAGGCGTGTTCTGGCCGGCGATCAAGAGCAATTTGGTGGTACCCTTGGCGCAGACAAGCTGATGCACTCCCTCGACGAGGCGCTTGCCCATGCCAGCAGCGGAGGCTCGGCCGTCGTTGTGGGCACGTGAGCCCGCGGGAGGCCCGCAAGCGGCGCGAAACTCACGCAGGCGCAGATGGAACCGCCGATGGACATGAACCCGGACCGCTCCTGGAAGCGGGTGCAAGGAATGTGGTGGATCAGTGACCCGGCGGCGATACTGCGGCGGGCGATCCCGATGGAGGCGGAATTTGGCAAGCATTGCCGTCTCCGTGAGCGGTGGTTTGGCCGATGAGATCCCTTCCTATCGCTGTCCGGCCTTACCGGCGTACCCCGGAGTTCACAGAGGAGACGGTGCCGTCGGCCCTCACGAGATCGCATCGCACGAGAGCAGGGACCTGGGGCCGGATCGTGGTTCTCAAGGGAAGGCTTCTCTATCGTATCTTTCAGCTACCGGCGGAAGAGTTGATTCTGGACACCGACCATCCCGGCATTGTCGAGCCGGAGATCGAGCACGAGGTCGAGCCGATCGGGAAGGTGCGGTTCTACGTCGAGTTCTACCGCTGACCGGCGCGGCGAGGGAGCCGTTGAACGTCATGACAAACGAATGGGAGATCCTACGATGCGAATAGTCCTCGCAGTGCTCGCCGTGGCCGCCGTGCTCGCGGCGAGTGAGGTTCGTGCCGGCGCGCTGGCACCCACCCCGCAGATCATCGCCGAGTACGACCGCAGCTTCATCGAGCGCTCAGGCGCCCAGACCTTCGGCGAGATGCTCGACACGGGCATCATCCGCTACTTCTTCACCGGCGGGCGCGACCTGCTCATCATGGTGAACGGGCGGCCCTATGCAACGACCGCGCACAATCTGGACACCCTCCCGCTTTCGGCGGTCGAGCGCATCGAGGTGCTGAGAGCCGAGAGCCTGGGGACGATCGGCGGGCATGCTGCGGTACGTGGCGCATTCAACCTCGTGCTGAGGAAGGACCTGGAGGGCTTCGACGTGCGCACGGTTGCCCGGATGCCGAGCCGCGACGGCGGCGACGCGCGCCAGGGCAGCGTCGTATGGGGCGGCGCGATCGGCGTCGGGGGACACATGACCATCGGCGTTGACGTCCTCGACCGCCAGGAGATCGAGGGCAGCACACGCGAGCACAGCAGTTCGGAGTGGAAAGAGGGCGGGAGCTTCGCAGAGGCGAGGAACGTGAGCGTTGGCGGCAACACCGTCTATATCTTCGACACGAGCGCGGAAGAGCTGAGAGCCGTGGCGCTCGGCGCGTGCGACCCGGCGCACGGCTACACCGGCCCACTCAGCAACCCGCCGGGGGTCGATTCGGGCGACAAGGGCTGCGGGTTTCGCTATGGTGACTTCTGGTGGGACACCGAGCGCTACGACCAGAGGAACGCAATCCTGAACCTCGACCACCCGCTTGGAGCGAGCGCTGAGCTCCACGTCGACGCTAACGCCACGCTTGGACGCTCGGCGTTCCGCTACGCACCGTCGATCGACATCTTCGCCGTCACCCCGGGTGTCACGCTGCTTGACGCAATCAATGAGGCGGCGGGCAGCGCCGATCCTGAGTTCGAGGCGACGACAGAGGACGTGTTTTCGGTCGGGCACCGCTTCATCGGACACGGCAACCGGGACTGGAGGACGAGCGCCGAAGAGTACGACGTCTCGGCGAGCGTCGAAGGCCGGCTCGCCGGCGGCCTAGGCTACGACGCGGAAGTCAGCGCCTGGAAGCTCGACGGCTCGGTAGAGGGCGCTACTTTCGTGGATGCCGAGATCATCAGGGAGGAGATCGAAGCGGAAAGGTACGACCTGACCGATCCACTGTCGACGGACCCGGAGCACCTTCGAGCCATCGAGAGGAGCAGCCTGCGCCAGGAGAACGACTTCGGCGGAAGGTATCTGGGTGCTCGTTTCGCGCTTGAGGGCGCAGGTCCGGAAATCGGGGGGCGAAGTTCGGCATGGACTGCGGGTGCCGAGCTCGCCGAAGTGGAGGCTCACAGCCTTCTCACCTTCCGGTCGAGCGACGGGCGCATCCGCGACGTCAACGCGGTGCTCGGATCAGGGGGCACGAGCTATGCGGGCAAGCGCGAAACAGCGGGGGTTTTCGCCGAGGCGTCGATGCCATTCGCCGAGACGGTGGAGGTGAGAGCGGGCGCCCGGGCCGACGAATACGATGACGTCGGCGCGCTACGCGCATGGCGGCTCGGGGCCGAGTACCGCCCGAACGACATCGTGGCGCTGCGCGGGTCATGGAGTGCAGGCGACGACGCACCGTCGATGCACCACCTGCACAGCACCGCGGCGCAGGACCACCCCTACGTGCGCTGCGTACCGCAAAGCGGCCCTGCGCCTCGCACCTGCGACGCCTCGAACTACCGGCAAGTGACGCGCGAGACCAGCGGCAATCCCGAGCTCGAGCCCTCGCGATCGCACCGTCGCTCGATCGGGGCGGAGGCCCGCAGGGGGCCGTTCTACCTCGTCGCCGACTGGTACTGGCTCACGACCTCCGATCTGCCGGGTCGGCGAGACGCAACCTGGGCGATGCTGAACCACCCCGAGTGCCCACCGGGCGGCGGCAGTAGCTGCATCGAGCGGGCGGCCGGTGACATCACCATCCACGAGAGCTTCGCGAACATCCTGGAGACCGAAGTCTCGGGAGTGAACACCCGGTTCGGAGCCCGCGCGGAGACCGACTGGGGCTTCGTCGCATTGCGCGGGTTTTGGCGCTACGTCACCAACAGTGAGGAGCGCATCGCAGGCGAGGAGCGGCCCAACCCGCTTCCGCGCAACGCCGTGCGCATCGTGACCTCGGCCGGGCGCGGCGACCTTACCGCCTTCTGGGCCGTCAACTACCGCGACGAGATCGAGAACCGGCAGGGCGATGGACGGTTCAAGTCCTGGACCGGCCACGACCTGACGCTAGACTGGAGACAGCCGCTAGGGCTCAAGAGCACGCGGATATCCGCGGGCGTGTACAATGTCACCGACGCGAAGCTCTCCACGAACACCGCGAACCCCTCCGCGACCGACGGGCCCACCGCAGCTGGCTGGGGACGCACCTTCTTCCTCACTCTCAATATGCGGTTCTGAGGCGTTGACCGAAGGGGAGGTAGCCGTGCCGTTGAGGCCCCCCCCCAAGAGATGAGTGAGTGTTTGCGAGTCGATTGTTGATCCTGGTCGCTGTCCGAATCGTTCGGTCCCCTCGTTCGTTGACAGGCACACGGCGGCAGCGGCGTCCCCTCCTCGGGGACACCCGCCCACCGCCCCGCTCAAGACAAGCTCTGACTATTCGAGGCGCATCGGCACGGGCACGAAATGTGAGATACGGAAAAACGGCGGGGAGCGAAGTCGCTGCCTGACGGTGCGCCCTCGCCGGAACGCTTAACCACCGCCCCTTGTCACGGCCGAGCTCGCCCTCTCCACGACGCCAAGCAGGGTCTGGGGTGACGGTGGCGAAAAGCTGCATGTGATGGGCGTTCTTCGTGCCGTATCGTGATCGGGCGTAGGCAAAGGAGCTATTGGTGGCGATGGCTACCTTGACGCGGGCGGATCTGGCGAAGGCCGTCAGCAAGGAGGCGGGATGGACTCAGCGCGACGGCAGGGCGTTCGTCGACACGGCATTCGAAGAGATTATGGCGCGGCTTGAGGTCGGGGAAGCGGTAAAGCTCAGCGGCTTCGGCAGTTTCACTCTGCGTGACAAGACGGCGCGTCTCGGTCGCAACCCCCGTACGCTGGAGATGGCGCCGATAGCGCCGCGCCGCGCGGTGGTCTTTCGTGCTTCCCATGTTCTGAAGAGGCGGATCGACAACGGGATGTTGGTCTGCGAAGAGGGAAGTTAGGAATTTGCAAGCGGTACTGCTACAAGTGTGTGCTGAAGCTTCACTGGTGGAGAGAAAGACCGCGATCATGGACCAGGAAAAAACGACTTCGGTCGACGAAAGTACTCTCTCCAAGGGAGAGATTCGCAAGCTTAATGCGTTGCGCAAATCCGTAGGCAATGAGATTGGCGACAAGGCATTCGCCGAATGGTTGACATCACATTCAGACAGGTCGAACGAGAGAGACCCCAACGCCGACAAGATCATCGACATGCTGTGGCCTCTGGTTGAGGCAGGAGCAGTGAGGATTCCGCGCGGTGGTTACCTGCTCAGGCGCGGCCGCGGCAGGATCATCGTCGAGCCTCTGAAGGCATAGCTCGTCTGGCCCCTGGCCTTGGCGCGCCGGCATTGCTCTCCGCCGGCTACGGATGGAACATGAGCGAGCGGCGCTTGGGCGAGGCCCACGCGGTGCATATGAAGCACCGCGTACTCGGTGAGGTTCCCGCCATCGGATCGTGGTTTGAGGCTGCCGAGCGGTGGCGAGAAGGACACGGTGAAAGCCGGTGGCTTCGACGTGAGCGATCCGGAGGCGCCCCTCGCTCGGAACCACGGCGCCGGCTACCGCGCGGTATACGACCTGGGAGACCCCGAGCGCTCGGTGTTCATCGCCAGCACGGGCCAGTCGGGCAACCCGCTGTCCTCGCATTGCGAGGACTTCGCCGAGCCCTGGCGCAACGGTCGCTATCTGCCCATACTCACCGATCGTGCCCGCCTTGAGGAGGATGCCATTGGCATCCTGAGCCTTCGTTCCCGGTAACGCCGCGGAGCAGGCGTGCGATGTGCCTCGCGCGGAGCAGCGGTCGCTGGTTCCATCCGAGATTCGCCGCGTTGGCTACCCATATGTTCGACGATCCCTTCGAACCAGAACGCGACGCAGGAGGAATGCGGCCAGCCTCCTACTCTCCGGTGACGGCCTCGCCGCGGAAGTCCATGTGCTCCAGCACGGCGTGACCCTTCGCGGTTACGCGCCGGCCCTCGTGATCGAGATCGATCTCAAGCCCGGAGGCGAAGCGCGTGTACCACCAGTGATAGCTCGCGTCGCTGTCGAAGATGAAGGACGAGATCGCCTTCTCGCCGGCAAAGCGCACTGATCCCTTGTCTTCGACGGTGAAAACGACGTCGCTTCCGATCGTCTTGCCGGTGTCGGGCTGCACCGCCGTCGCCAGCTCCTGGAACCCGACCGCCGGACCCAGCACGGCGACCAGAACTCCCGTCTCGTCCGCCACGTAGACGTTCCGCAAGTCGACCCCGTTGTTGAGCCGCACCGATGCGGCGACGGCAGTGTAGCCGCCAGCCTCGCCCCGCGCCCAGTGCCAGTCCTTCACCAGCACCGACATTGGCACGTTGCCCCAGTTGTGGTCGTGATAGCCCGAGCCCGCCACTTCGTGTGTCACCGAGTCGACCGTCACCGTGCCGCTCACAGCGCCATTGGGGACCGCACAGGCCCAGCGGAAGTAGGGCCCATCGGGGTTGCTGCCGTCATCGGGTCCGGGGCTGTAGCTCGGCACCTTGCGGTCCAGTTGAAGGTGAAGGCCGTAGCCGCCGTTGGTCTTGGGGTCGATGAAGAGCTCGTAGCGGTTCAACCCGTCCAGCGAGCGGATGAAGTGCCGGCCGATCCCGACGTCGCAGATGGCGCGACTGTATCGCGCTTGCGAGGCCTCGAACCGCATCTTGCGGTCGAGGAGCACTTCGTCGTCCGTGGCGAAGTTGACAGTGATGTAGGGCTGAAGCACGCCACTCCCGTCGAGCTCCAGGTGCCAGGAGGCGACGAAGGTCACGCCGTTCGAGAGATGCCCGTCGGCGTACCACCATTCAAACTGGCCAGGGGCGAATTTCTCCGGATCCAGCCTGAGCGCATCGGCCCAGGCTTGCGGATCGCCGGGCTCGCTGCCGTAGAAAGTGAAGCCCGGCGGCATATCCTGAGCGAGCCCGATGCTCGGCGGAACGAGCATCGAACATGCGACCGCGGCGGTGAAGCCACGTCTGGTCAAGGTAAAGGGCGCAGTAGATAGTGCCGAGACAGCGGTCTTCATTTCCTGTGCATTCCTCATCGTCCGATTGCGAGTCAGGCCCCCACGTCAAGGACGGGACAGGGGCATGTGATGGGCTCGTATCAGCAAGTCAGGCGGCCAACAAGAGCCATCTCCCGAAGCCTTGTGCGGGGAGACCCCGTATCGTCGGGCGAATCCCGAATCCACGAACTCCTGCCCTGTAACTTCGACCCGGCGTCAAGCTGAAAACCAAGATGGTGCTCTCGCACCGGTCTTACCAAGTATCCGGTGCCGCGCGAGAAGCGGAACGCCGTCACCGAACCCACCGACGCAAACATGAAGAGCCGCTGCCGGCAGGGGTCGTTTACCGTCGAGGCGCAAACCCCGTACGCTTGCGGTCCAACGATTCCGCGCCGGCCCAGTGCTTCAACCCCGTGGGCACCCGCAGCACGACCGAATCCCCGAGTTCCGCTCAGGTAGAATCGGAGGCGGATGCGCCTCGTGGGAAACACTCATCGACTTCGTCCTGCAGCCAGGCGCGGAAGGCGGCAACCTCAGGTTGGCCGAGCCGAGACCTGGGCATCTGCAGCCAGTAGCCGCAGCCGTTCTGCATGCTCTCCGCAATCGGGCGCACCAGACGACCGGTGGCCAGATCATCATGGGCGACGGCAGTGCTGGTGAGCAGCAGCCCCTTCCCGTTGCGTGCGGCCTCCAGGATGAGCGCCGTCGAGAGGTGCAACCCCTGCGTGTCGTCGAAGGCGCCGTTCAGCTTCACCGCCGCTGCAAAGCCGTTCCAACCCGGCCAGTGCGCGGTTTCCGGGATGCCCTTGCGGTGCAGAAGCGTGACTTCGGCGAGACTGCAGCCCTGCGCGATGCGCTGGCCCAGCTCCGGACTGCACACCGGAAATATCTCCTCGTCCGTGAGCTTCTCGACGAAGAAGCCCTCGGCGGGCGTGGGTCGACCGTAGTCGATGCTCAGGTCCGCCGAAGGCGGAGACACGTCGCCGCACGTCCACTTGTCCTCAATGGTCACTTCGGACTGGAGACCGAAACGGTCGATGCGAGGAATCAGCCAGGCCGACGCGAACATCGGCGGACAGAAGATACTCAGCCGGTCGCGTGAGCGCCTCTTGCCCAGGCCCTCGACAGTCTTGGCAATTTGGGAAAATGCAGCCTGCAGATCTCGTTGAAGACGCTCACCGTCATCGGTCGGACGCACGCCGCGATGGTCCCGGGTCAGCAGGGCGGTATCCAGTTCGACCTCGAGGCTCTTGATCTGGCGGCTGACGGCGCCGGGCGTGACGCGCAGCTCCAAGGCCGCCGCAGCTATGGAGCCCTTGCGAACCGCAGTCTCGAAGGTGCGTAACAAATTGAGCGACGTTCTCATCACCGGTCTCGCGAAGTGGCACTGGCATGGGCAGACTCCACCAAGGCTTACCACAGTTCAAGTGAGCAGACAGTGAACATATCGGATGGCTGCGCTTGCCTATGGCGCATTCTCCGGCAGTTGCCGATCCCAACGATCACCGCAAGGGTGGAACTCGGTCTACATGGTCGGCGGCTGAGCGCGTCGAATGACGTTTGGCCGTGGCCGGGACGCGACCACCTTGAGCAACACTCGAACCGAGGCCTGCAAGGTGTGTTGACGCCGGTGAAGATGCGCGCTTATTCGCCGGTTTTCCAGCGCGTGAGGCTGTTTTCGGCAGACGGTTGAGCGCCGACGCTGTTGGTTCGGTGACGAGGGCATGATTCTGTAGTTGGTTTCAGCCGCGATCGGGCGGTGGCGGATCAGCTTATGCGCCGATCATCGGTCTCCAGGAGTTCGCCGAAGCGTTCTCGCATGAGCATGTCGTTCCAGTCGTCACCGTCGAGGGCGGGGCGGACACGGACGACCCTGTTGTCCTTTCGCAGCAGCCGTTGCGCGGCGTCGTCACCGTCAGGGGTTGCGTCGTAGGCACAGAAGATTCGGCGTGGGTTCCAGGCCTCGATCCAGGATGGGATCGTTGCGGAGACGGCACCGGCGGAGATGGCAGCACATCCCTCGCGCTTGACCGGCACGAGCTGGAGGGAGAGGGCCGACAGGGCGTCGATGGCGTTCTTTGCGATGAGCACGGAGGGTGGCCACCCGGCCCCCCAGGACATCCAGAAGCTTCCGGGGGTGAGTGGGGACGGCGCCGCTTCTGTGTCAGTGCCCGCCCCTGAACGCTGCCCGCCGATGGGGACGATCTCGGTGCCGGTTTCCTCACCGGCGGTATTTCGGCAGAGGAACACGGCGTTGGCCTGGCGGTCGGCGTAGAGGAGGCCGAGGTCGCGGCACAAGGCGACGAGCAGGGGCGAGATGCCGCGCTGGTCCACGAGGTAGCGCTCCACTACGCACCACTGACGCTGCGAGCGCGCCGGCTTGGGCGGGTTCGGCACCCGAGGGCAGAGACGGTGGGCCGTGCGCCGGGAGTGGCCCCGCAGTTCCCAGAGGAAGGCCAGGGCGTCGGACACGGAACATCTGTGCACATGGACCACCAGGTCGACGGCTCCGGCGCCCCACTCCCCGCAGAGATGGTCGTAGAACATGAAGCCGTTGATGCTGACGACCGATTCGAGGCTCCTCCAGCGCGCGTCGTCTTCAGGGTCGCGGCGGTAGCCGAGGGCGCGGACGACGTCTTCGAGGGGCCAGCTTCGCAGGCTCTCCGCCTGCACGCGGCAATCCCATGGGTGGAGATACTGCACGGCGACGC
Organism: Alphaproteobacteria bacterium; assembly: GCA_022822405.1. GTDB lineage: Bacteria > Pseudomonadota > Alphaproteobacteria > MPNO01 > UBA830 > JAJEBT01. The sequence goes on along the minus strand of JAJEBT010000130.1, from coordinate 1,491 downwards.
TGCCTCAGGCGTCCCCGTCCTCTTGCGGGCCGCCCTTGCCGGATCGCCGGCGTGCTTTTTCTGCCCGTCGCCGCCGACGCTCTGCGCTGCGCTGCTTCTGGCGTTCCGCGGCCTCCTTGCGGCGGTAGGAATCGCCGTCGATGGCGATGATCTCGGCGTTGTGAACGAGGCGGTCGACCAGAGCGACGAGGCAGGCGGCGTTGGGGAAGGCCTCGCTCCATTCGGCGAAGGGACGGTTGGTGGTGATGATGGTGGAGTTCTGCTGCGAGCGGCTGGAGACGATATTGAACAGCAGGTCCGCATGACGGTTGCTGTAGGACAGGTATCCCACCTCGTCGATCACCAGCAGGTGCTGGCGGGCATAGAAGCGCAGCTTTCGCTGGAGCATGGTGTCGGAGTCGATGGCGGCGAGCTCGCCGAGCATGCTGGCTGCGGTGGCGAAGCGCACGATGTGGCCTTCGAGGACGGCGCGGTGGGCGATATTGGCGGCGACCGTCGATTTGCCGACGCCGTTGGGGCCGACCAGGACGACGTTGGCGTTCTCCTTGAGGAACTCCAGGCCCATGAGGTCCTCGATGGCCATGCGGTCGCAGCGCCTTGGCCAGTCCCAGTTGAAGTCGGCGAGCGGCTTGAACTCACCGAGGCGGGCATCCTTGAGGCGGCGCTTGAGGCTGCGGCTGCGCTTCTCCTCCTCTTCCCAGGCGATGAGCGTGCTCAGCCAGTCGCAGTCTGCGACCTCGTCCCAGTGGGCGACGAGGCCGTGCAGGCCGAGCGCGCGGGCCCGGTCCATGAGGCTGTCGGTCATTCTTCGCTGTCCTCCTCTTCGGTCTCGCCCGCCAGCCCGTCGTATCCCGTCAGGTCGTGGTCGCGGACAGCGATGCCGCGCACGCGCGGGTCCTCGGGCAACTCGACCGGGATGGGCGGGGGCTTGTTCTGCTGTTCGCGGCGCCTCGTCAGGCTCAGGCGCACGGCGTTGGAATGGGGGACGCCCCGTTTCAGCGCCTCGTCGATGCCCGCCTCGAGCTCGGCGGCGCCGTACTCGTCGAGCAGGCGCAGGAGGGCGTTGACGATGGAGCCGAGACGGCCGCCGCGTTTGGCGGCCTCGCCGAGCAGCCGCTCGCTGTTGGGCGCGGCCTGGATCAGCCGATCCTGCCCGCGAAGGCGCTGCGCCTGAGCTTTCTGCCTGACGAGTTCGGCGATGTGCTCCGGAACCTCGATGCAGGCACCCTTGTCGAAGCTGCGCCGGTGGGTGGCAATGACGTCCGCGCCGTCGAGGATGCGCACCTCGTCCAGGGTCGCCGCCACCACGAGGGTGCGCCGCGCATGGGTATGCGGGACGCTATAGTCGTTCTTGTCGAACCGGGCGTAGGGCGTCTTGCCGATGACGACCTCGAGGCGTTCATCGGCGGGGAAGCGGTCGCCGGGCAGCGCGATCAGGGAGCTGCGCTCCTTCTCGAAGGCCTCGCGCACGGTGATGGAGCCGTCCTCGGG
>JAJEBT010000133.1 GCA_022822405.1 Alphaproteobacteria bacterium | reverse complement strand
CACCTCGTCCAGGGTCGCCGCCACCACGAGGGTACGCCGCGCATGGGTATGCGGGACGCTATAGTCGTTCTTGTCACATGCCGCTCATCGGACTATGCCGCGCCGATGGCGCAACCCATTGATATCGACCGCGTTCAGCCTCGGCTTTTCGGCATAATCACAGGTCCTCCAGGAACGCCAGCAGCTCATCGGATGGCCGGTACCGCCCGGACGGTGCGTCGACCGGTTTCGTCCGTTCCATCGCCTCTTCCTTGATCCTCATATCCGCATGCAGATAGATCCCGGTCGTCTCCACGGACTCGTGACCGAGCCACAGGGCGATGACGGTGCAGTCGACGCCCTGGTGAAGAAGCTCCATCGCGGCGGTGTGCCGAAGGCAGTGCGGGCTCACGCGCTTGGCTTTCAGGGTCCGGCAGCGATCGGAGGCCAGCGCGACATTCTTGTGGACGATGCGCTCGACCGCGTCACGGCTGAGACGGCCGTTGCGATTGCTGACGAAGAGCGGCTGGTCGTCCGCCGCGCCCCGCTCCGCCAGCCAGGCCCGGAGCGCCTTCACCGCGTCCTTCCTGAGCGGTGTGGCGCGCGCCTTGCGGCCCTTGCCCCGGCATTTCACGTGGGCCCCTGTTCCGAGATTGACATCGCCGCAGTTGAGGCCGATCAGCTCCGACACCCTGAGGCCGGTCTGCACGCACAGGAGCAGCAGGGTCCTGTTCCTCCGCCCATACCAGGTTTTGAGATCCGGGGCGGCGAGGAGCGCCTCGGTCTCGTCGCGGCTGAGGTACGCGATGGTGCGCTTTTCGTGCCGTTTCGACGGCAGGGCGAGCACCTGGTGGCAGTGATTCAGGAGTTGCGGTTCGCTCACGGACACATACTTGAAGAACGAGCGGACGGCTGTCAGCCGCGCGTTGCGGCTGCGAACGCTGTTGCCGCGCTCGGTCTCGAGGAAGTCCAGGAAGCGCCCGACGAGCCCGGCATCGATGTCGGTGACGAGCAGGTCGGTCGGCTGCCGGCCGAGACAACCGGTCGCGAACGTCAGCAGCAACAGGAAGGTGTCGCGATAGCTTGCCACCGTGTTGTGGCTGGCTCCGAGCTGGTTCGCGAGGCGTTCGGTGAAGAAGCGCTGAACATATGCGGGAAGCGGATGGGAGATCATGATGCGCCCCCATCCTCGAAGCCCTGTTCGGCACGTTCGCTGGCCAACTTCAAGAGTTCGGGCACGGCCTCGATGTACCAGTAGGTGTCGCCGGGGCTGCCGTGCCCCAGGTAGGTGCTGAGTTTGTACATCTCCCGGTCGGGATTGCGTCCTGAGCGGAACCAGTCGAGGATCGTTTTCGAGGCCATCGTATGGCGCATATCGTGGAGGCGGGGGCCGCGGCCGAACTTGGTTCACGGCTGCTTTTCTCGAAGGCCGATCCTCTGGCCGATCTTCGCAAAGTTGCTTTGAGCCGCATGTATTTCCAGGCGCTGCCCGTTCTCGCCGACGAAGAACGCCGCGGTTGCCGCGGTTCCAAAGATTCTGCTCCGGACGGCACGGTATTGGCCGAGTCGTTCGGCGGTGCAGTCGGTGACCGGTATGAACCGGCTCTTGTCGTTCTTGCCGCGCCTGACGAAGAGGACGGCCGCGTCAAGATCGACATCCGGGTCATCGAGCCCGAGCGCTTCACCGATCCTGAGCCCGGTAACGGCGAGCAGCCCGAAGAGCGTCGCATAGGTCTCGCGCCGCAAGCCCAGGCCCGAGGGCAGCTGGGCCGCTTCGGTCAGGATCTGCGCGATCTCGCCGTCGGAGTAGATGTGAGGCGTCGGACGCTGATAACGGCTTGGCATCAGCTCCCTGGGCGGAACCTCCGTGCGTGGGTCGATATTCTTGAGCCAGGCCGTGAAGCCGCGCACCGAAGACAGTCGGTTGTTCCAGGTGGCTGTGCCTGCCGAACCGAACTGGTCTTTCCATCGTATGAAGAGGTCTACGCTAATCCACTCCGCGGCCTCGGTATCGGCGAAGGCGACGAACGGACGCAGATTCTGAGTGGCGGCAGTCCAATCGCCTCCGTGGCGGCGGCGGAGGGCGAGGTACTGTTCAAGGCGTTCGGTGAACGAGGTCATTGGCCCTCTCCCGGCACGGGCCAGGGTCGCGCCACCGATCGCAGAGCCTCAATGTCGTAGCGGGCATAGTTCGTGGTCGTCTGGCGCGACCGGTGGCGCAGGACATCGCTGACCTCATCGAGCGACGCGCCCCGGCCCAACATGTCGACGGCGAGGGAGTGGCGCAGCAGATGGCTGCGAATCCCACCCTCGGGCGGCTTCATGCCCGTCCTGGCAAAGGCTTCGTGGAGCACCCGGTTGATGACCAGGGATGAAGTGAACGGGCGGTGGGGAGGCCTCCAGGTGACGAACAGGTGCCGCGAGTCGCCGACGCGGCCATCCCGAATGTAGGCGACGATCGCTTCACCGACATCGGCTGGAAGAGGCATATGGTCGTACTGCCTGCCCTTTCCGCGAATCAGGATATCCGCCGCCGCCCAGTTGATGTCGTCGAGCCGGACCCCGATCACCTCTTCGGCGCGTAGCCCGAGCCGCGCCATCATGAGAAGCATCGCGTAGTTGCGGCGGCCCAGCCCGTCGTCGTCGTGAATCGACGCGATCAGTTGCCGCACATCCCCGGCTGGCAAATGGCGCGACAGGCCGCGCGAACGCGGCGTGGCGACCTGAGGAACGCAGAAGACCAGGTTGCGTCGCGTTCGGCCGGTCGCGAACAGGAATCTGAAGAAGCTGCGGAGCGGTGTCACCCTGTAGCCGGCTGCGGGCCCACACGTTGTCGTCGACGGCAAGTCGAGAAACGTCAGAGCGTCATCAGGCGTAATGCTGTTCAGATCGCCAGTCGCTGCACCGAAGCGGAAAGTCATGAAGCGCCGGAGAAAGGCTTGGCGCTGCCTGATCGTTGATTTCCCCAGCCCCTGCTGATGACGCAACCAGTCGCCGTACGCCGCGCTCAGATCTTCCACGGACTCCGGCGCCGGAGGTGATGGAAGCGGGAGCGGATCAATCGCGCCGGCATCGACCAGATGTCCGATGAACCGCGCAATGCACCCTTGTCGGCAGCGTTGTTCACTGGCCGAACGCAGTTCAGGAACCGCTCCCCGCAACTCCGCGAGCACGGCCGCGTCGATGTCCTTGGCAGCGACCCCGCGGAGGTCGGCCTGTGTGACGAACGCCGCTACCGCACGCTTGTGCCGCGCGATCGTGCGCGCGGCGTAATTCTGCCTGCCGAGTTCGGCCAGATAGGCGTCACTGTGAGGCTCCAGCCAGCTGGCCCCGCCCGTCTCACTGGGTTGTTCGTGTTCAATACTCGACGACATGGTTCGCTCCTTCCCCTTGTGGTGGATGGAGCGATCTCACCATGCAGAAATCCTGACCACACAACCGGGATCGACGTCCGCTGGGTCAACAGCTGCGGCTTATTGAAGTCGGACGGTTCCCGAAGGGCAGGTCCTGCTCGAACTCTTGAATATGCCGAAAAGCCGAGGCTGAACGCGGTCGATATCAATGGGTTGCGCCATCGGCGCGGCATAGTCCGATTCGCGGCATGTGACAAGCTATGCCGATATCGGCATAGCTTGTCGAACCGGGCGTAGGGCGTCTTGCCGATGACGACCTCGAGGCGTTCATCGGCGGGGAAGCGGTCGCCGGGCAGCGCGATCAGGGAGCTGCGCTCCTTCTCGAAGGCCTCGCGCACGGTGATGGAGCCGTCCTCGGG
>JAJEBT010000092.1 GCA_022822405.1 Alphaproteobacteria bacterium | reverse complement strand
GGTGTTCAGCCACACGACCTGGACGGGCCCCTATCGCGGCGCCGGCCGTCCCGAGGCCGTCTATGTGGTCGAGCGGCTGCTGGACATCGCGGCCGCCGAGATGGGCTTGGATCCGGTCGCGCTCCGCCAGCGCAACTACGTCACCCCCGATCAGATGCCGTTTACGACCCATGCATCCACGATCATCGATTCGGGCGACTTTCCGGCGCTAACGACGCATGCCGCAAGCGTCGCCGATCTCGACGGTTTCGAAGCCCGGCGCAGCGAATCTGCCGCGCGCGGCAGGCTGCGCGGGCTCGGCGTCTGCTCCTTCATCGATTTCGCGGCGCCGTTCAACGACCGCATGGAAATCCGCTTCGACGAGACCGGCAGCGTGACCGTCGTCGCCGGAACCCACAGCCATGGCCAGGGGCATCAGACCTCCTACGCACAGATGATCCATTCGTGGCTCGGAGTGCCATTCGAACGGATTCGCCTCGTGCAGGGGGACAGCGATGCCGTAACTTACGGGCGCGGCACTTACGGCTCGCGGTCGATGACCATCGGCGGGTCCGCCCTCAGGATCGCGTCGGACAGGATCATCGAGAAGGCGCGGCGGATCGCAGCACACATGTTCGAGGCGGCGGAAGAGGACATCGAGTTCGCGGACGGTGTGCTCACCGTCGCCGGCACCGACAAGTCGGCGCACATCTGCGAGGTCGCCGGCCACGCCTTCATGCCCATGGGACTCCCTGCCGCACTCGGGATCGGCCTGTCCGCCGAAGGTGAATGGACGCCGGAGACAGGACCGAACTGGCCAAACGGCACCCATTTCTCCGAGGTCGAGATCGATCCAGAAACTGGCGGCGTCACCCTGCTACGTCATGTCGCGGTCAACGATTCCGGCGAGGTTATCAATCCGCTGCTCCTCGGCGGACAGGTCCACGGGGGCGTGGCCCAGGGAGTCGGCCAAGCGCTCTGCGAGGACGTCACCTATGGCCCGGACGGCCAGATCCTGGCCGGGTCCTTCATGGACTACGCCATGCCCCGGGCCGACGACCTGCCGATGATGGAGACGTCCGACTTCGTGGCGGCCTGCGTGACCAACCCACTCGGCGTCAAGGGCGGCGGCGAATCGGGCACGGTGGGTGCGACCGCCGCGGTCGTCAACGCAATCGTGAACGCGCTCGCGGATCACGGCGTCTCGGACATCGAAATGCCGGTCACTTCCGAGCGCGTCTGGCAGGCAATGCAATCCGCAGCCGCTGACGCCTGAGCGGCTGCCAACACCCGCCTCCTCTTCATGCCGGAGAGCTTCCCGATACGGATCCGGCAGCACCCGGTGCCTCTCGCGGCCGAGATGGGCCGGACGATCCTCGAGACCGCGCTAGCCGCGGGCGTGCCCTACCCCCATGGCTGCCGCTCCGGCAATTGCGGCGCCTGCAAGTCCCGCCTGATTGCGGGCGAGATCGACCTCCTTCCCCATTCGGAATACGCGCTCACACCGGACGAGCGTGCCGACGGTCTCGTCCTTGCCTGCCGGTCCGTGCCCTGGAGTGCGGTCGAGATCGCTTGGCTCGATGAGGGCGAAACCGTCAGCCATCCCATCCGGATCATGACCTGCCGGGTGGCTGGAGCCGAACGCATGACCCACGACATCAGGCAGATCCGCCTAGAGGTCTTATCGGGTGGACCCTACGTCTTCTCGGCCGGGCAATACGCAAGGGTGGCATTCCCGGGCCTTCCGGTCCGCGACTACTCCATGGCGAACACACCTGACGATCCGGTGCTTGAATTTCACGTGAGGCATGTCCCGGGAGGGGTGTCCAGCAGCTACGCCTTCGAAAGCCTCTCTGTCGGTGAGGAAGTGCGAGTGGAAGGCCCGTTCGGTTCCTCATGGCTTCGCGAAAACCACGAGGGGCCGATATTCTGCCTGGCTGGAGGCTCGGGACTCGCGCCGATCAAGAGCATTGTCGAGCAGGCCATCACTATCGGCTTCGGCGGAGAGATCCGCCTCTATCATGGTGTCCGCGGTGAAGAGGACATTTTTCTCGAGGACCATTTCTCCGCCCTTGCAGCAACGAAGGCCGGCCTGCGTTATACGCCGGTGCTGTCCGAACCCCGGAATCCGACCTCGCGGCGGACGGGATTCGTTCACGACGCCCTGAGAGCCGATATTCGAGAATACGGGGACGGATATCTCCAGAGAGCCCGCGCCTACCTTGCGGGTCCGCCTCCCATGGTCGAGGCTGCCGCCGGCTGGCTCGAAACCGCAGGCATGCCGCCGGATCGCATTCATGCTGACGCCTTCTACACGGAGGCTGAACGGACGACGCCGGCGGCACCTGCGTGAGCGGAAAAGCGCGACAAAACCGTAACGGAAAAGGCCCATCCGGACGCGAGAACTGCCGCCACGTTACCACCCGCGACCTTCTTCCACGCCCCTTTCGGGAAATCGCAAACCCCGTTCGCCGCTCGACAGCTGCACACGGGGATTCGGCGACGGGCTACTTGTCGTCGCTGCTCCGGTCGGCAGACGTGCCGGAGAAACCGCGCATGAAGGCCTGCTGCATGTTCTCCCACGCCTGCATGCCGGTTGGAAGCCAGGTCTTCATCAATGCCTCAGGGTCCATCGCCTTGACCTGCTCGGTCATGCGTTCCTGAACCATCGCCATAATTGCCTTCTGGAATTCCTGCACGTCGGGGAGACCGAGGAACTGTCGCGCCTCTTCCGGGGTGCAGTCGATATCGATCGAGAATTTCATGCTGAAGCGCCCTCCCTTCGTCCGCGAATTTCGTCAGCTCGTAGCCTTGACGTAGCTGCCCGGCGCCGGCTCGATGATCTCCGCGCCGCCGTCCCCGGGGACGCGCGCCGCAACCTTCGCTCCCGACTTCGGCGACAGCCACTGGTGCCAGTCGGGCCACCACGAGCCGGGGTGCTCGACCGCGTCGCCGAGCCAGGAATCGAAGGTCGGATACGACTTGCGGCTGGTATTGAGCCAGTGCTGGTACTTCCGTTTTTCGGGAGGGTTGATGACTCCCGCAATATGGCCGGCGCCCGCCAGCACGAAGCGCTTCGAACCTCCCAGCAGGCGGGTCATCTTGAACACCGATTCGGCAGGTGCGATGTGATCTTCCCTGCTCGCCTGTATATAGGTCGGGATCCTGACCTTGCCGAGATCGATCGGAGTCCCCATGAGCTGAAACTGCCCCTTTCTGGCAAGCGCATTCTGTTGGTACATCCCGCGCAGATAGTCCATCAGCAACTGAGCCGGAAATCGGGTCGAATCCGCATTCCAGAACAGGAGATCGAAGGCCGGCGGGTCCTTGCCCAGCAGGTAGTTGTTGATCACGAAGTGCCAGATCAGATCGTTTGAGCGCAGTACGTTGAAAGTTCCCGCCATCTGTGCGCCGTCGAGATAGCCCTTGGCCCGCACTTGTTCTTCAAGCATGCCGACCTGGGATTCATCGGTGAAGACGCGAAGATCGCCGGCATTCTCGAAATCCACCTGCGAGGCGAAAAAGGTGGCTGCCGCAATGCGATTGTCCTCGTTCGCAGCCATGTACGCCAGGGTCGCCGCCAGCAGGGTGCCGCCGATGCAGTAGCCGATGGCCGTCACCCGGCGCTCACCCGTTGCCTTCTCGATCCCCTCAAGCGCCGCCAAGATACCGTCCCTGACATAGTCGTCGAAACTCTTGTCCGCGAAACTCTCGTCCGGGTTGACCCAGGAGACGACGAAGACGGTGTATCCCTGCCGCGTTGCCCAGCGGATGAAGGAGTTCTCCGGTTGAAGGTCGAGAATGTAGAACTTGTTGATCCAGGGCGGCACGATCAGCAGGGGTTTCCTGTAAACCTCTTCGGTTGCCGGCGCATACTGGATGAGCTGCATCAACGGCGTCTGATGGACGACCGCGCCGGGCGCCGTCGCGATGTCCTTTCCGATTTCGAAGGCCGTCATGTCGGTATGGCGTGGCCGAAGCCCGTCACGGCCGTCACGGATGTCGTCGCTGAGATTCTGCATGCCGCGCAACAGGCTCTCGCCCTTGGTCTCTGCCATCTCGCGGAGCACGCGAGGGTTGGTCAGTGCAAAGTTGGTCGGCGACAGCGCGTCGACGATCATGCGGCCGAAGAAATCGAGCTTGAGCGCGGTGTCCGCGTCGAGACCCTCGAGATCCGCCACCGCGCGGCGCAGCCAGCGAGCATTGAGCAGATAGGACTGCTTGATGAAGTCGAAGACTGGGTTGTCGCTCCACTCGGCATCCCTGAACCGGTAGTCTCCCTCTTCGGGCTCGATGACCGGCTGGGCGTCGCTGCCCATTATGCGCGCCGTCGTCTGAAGCCAGAGCGCCTGGTAGTCACGCCACAGTTCAAACTGGCTCTCGAGCAGGCGGGCCGGATCCGCCGGCATTTCGGGAAGGGTCTTTGATAGCGCGGTCACGCCGGCATTGGGCACGAAACCGTCGCCGCTCCCCTCGATGAAGGAAGACATCCAGTCGGCCCAGCCGCGCTGGAACTGGGCTGCCGCCTCACCGAGCGATTCGGCGATATCGGCGAAATCATCGCTGCTTCCGTTCGTGCCGTCCGATGCCATGATGACCTCAGTACATGTGCTGGCCGCCATTGACGGACAGCGTCGAGCCGGTGATGAAACCGGCTTCGTCGGCAGCGAGGAAGATGATCGCACGTGCGATTTCCTCGGCCCGTCCGAGGCGGCCCACCGGGATGCGCTCGATGATCTTTTCGAGAATGTTCTCCGGCACCGCGGCGACCATTTCAGTGTCGATATAACCCGGCGCAATGGCGTTGACGGTGATGCCGTGCGCCGCCCCCTCCTGGGCCAGCGCCTTGGTAAAGCCGTGAATGCCCGACTTCGCCGCAGCGTAATTGACCTGGCCGTACTGTCCGGCCTGCCCGTTGATCGAGCCGACATTGACGATACGCCCGAATCTGCGTTCGCGCATGCCCTCGATCACGGCCCGCGACATGTTGAAACACGAGCCTATATTGGTGTCGATGACCTGTTGCCACTGTTCGTAGGTCATGCGGTGCATCGTACCGTCACGGGTGATGCCGGCATTGTTCACGAGCACATCCACCGGCCCGAGATCGGCAACAACCCTTGCCACCCCCTCCTGGCAGGCGTCGAAATCCGAAACGTCCCACTTGTATGCCGCAATACCGGTCGCGGTGCTGAACTGCTCGGCCTTGCTGTCATCCCTGGCATAGACGGCGGCAGAGTCATAGCCGGCGTCCCTCAGCGCAATGGCGGTGGCGGCGCCAATGCCGCGGGTTCCGCCGGTAACGATGGCCACTCTGCTCATGGTGTACCCCCGTCCTCTGTCCCGGCGCTCCGGTCGGGCGCCGGTGACATTTTCCGTTCCGAGAGACTAGGCCGGAAAACGCCGCGAAGAAAGCGGAAACCGGGCCGTCCGGATGCCTCAGGGAACTGTTGATGGGTCCCGTGGCGGTGCCACCCCGCAACTGCCGTCCATGCGCTGGGGCGGGCAGGAACGCCGGAGCACCCCACCCGTCCCGCGCAAGATGCCGTCCGGACTCCGGTCAGGCGGCCTGCGGCCTGACGAAGGCCTCCACAGTGTCGTCGACGCGGGTCTTGATCGGCTCGAGCGCCTTCGTCACCGTATCGGCCGCGATCTGGTTGACCTTGGTCGACTGGGCAACGACACGGTTCACGGACTTGTTGACGCTTTCGACCTGAATGTCGAGGAATTCCTGGGGCGTCTTCGCGGCAAGAAAGCGCTGCATCAGCTCCATGTTTTCGGCCATCGCCATCGTGGTGTAATCGACGACGCCCTGACAATAGGCGTCCCATCCCGCGACCACGGCAGCGGCGGATTCGGACATCGCGTTCAGGTTATCCTTGCCGCATACGGCAGCCTTGTCGTAGGTATCCTTGGCGACGTCGAACTGCTCCTTGCCGAAGGCCGCTGCCGTGCGGCAACCCTCGGCGGTCGCGTCGGCGCCCATCTGCATGACCGTCTCAAGGGTCTCCTTGCCCGCGACTGCCATCTTTTCGGCCGCTTCGGTTGCGGCCTGTCCTGAATTCTCGGTCATCTTTCGCTCCATCCAGTGTGTTCGCCCCGGCTTCCGGCCGGCGTTGCCGACCGCAAGACCGGAAATTTTTGCGTTGCAAAAACATATCTAGGCGCCGCTGGCTTCCCTGTCAACCCGAATATTTTGCGATGCAAAAAATTTTTCTGCTAAATTTTAGGGAGTTGCTATCGAATGCATTGCGTTGCATAATCTTTTTGCAACACCGAAAACCGGGCGGATTAACCTTGGGCGACCCGCCGGCAACGGTTCCCATAACAGATGGAGCAGTTCAATTGGCAAGCGAGGAAACCGGGAGCGCAAAGGCGACGGTCATCCGAAAATATGCCAACCGGCGCCTCTACAACACCGATACTGCCAGCTTCGTCACCCTCGAAGACCTCCACGACATGGTCAAGCAGGGAATCAGCTTCGTGGTGCAGGACGCGACATCGGGTCGCGACATCACCTGCTCCATCCTCGCCCAGATCGTTTCCGAAGAGGAAAACCGGGGGCACAACATGCTGCCGCTCAACTATCTCCGGCAGATGTTGCAACTCTACGACGCGGGCTTCGGCCCGCAGTTCCGCGCCTATCTTGAGCAGAGTGTCGACGCATTTACCGCGAATCAGCAGCAGGTCGTCCAGCAGATGCAGCGCATGCTCGGCGGCGACGGCGACGGCGGAGCGGTCGAGCAGTTTGCTGAAATCGGCCGTCGGAACATCGAGATCTTCCAGAGATCAATGAACATGTTCACACCCCCGGCCGCAAGCCGCGGGCGGGATGGCAACAGCCCGCCGCCCACCGCGGATAGGCAGTCGCCGTCCAGGGACGAGGAGATAGAAGACCTGAAAAGGCAGCTGGCCGAGATGCAACAGCGTCTGGACACCCTCACCGGGCCAAAATGACCCACTCAACCAGCCCCCTCCACAAAGCAATGGGAAACCCGAACATGCCAACACTCCGCGGCTTCAGCGACCTTGAGGTCGGAATGACGGACACCTTCACCAAGACGCTGACCGATGAAGACGTACGCGCGTTCGCGACCGCATCCGGTGACTGCAATCCGCTCCATCTCGACGACGATTTCGCCAGCACCACGAGATTTGAGAAACGGATCACCCACGGCATTCTGACCGCGGGACTGATATCGGCCACGTTCGCAGGCACCCTTCCCGGCCCAGGCTGGCCCTATGTCAATCAATTGCTCAAGTTCCGTGCGCCGGTCTATATCGGCGACACCGTGACCGCCCGGGTCGAGGTAACCGAACTTCTTCCGGAGCGGAAATTCGCCGTCTTCCACACCATCTGCTCCGTGGACGACAAGGTCGTGCTGGAGGGCGAAGCCACGCTCATGGCGCCGGAGATCTCGTAGGCGCTGGCACACTACCTGCCTAGCGAATTCAGGGGCGGGATCTCCACTTTGATACTTCCCGAGATAGCACGTCGGAAACTGTCCGAGCAGCACGGGGAAGGGCTGGCAATATCGCCGAGGGAATCCCCATGCGACACCGCATGATCATGCGATGAACCTAGAACTTTCGGCACCCTGAGACCGGGGTGAAGCTACATGTGACCGGTTCTTAGCTGCTCACGATCACGCCGGGGTTGAGAATTCCCTTCGGGTCCAGACAACCCTTGGCCTCAGCCAGTACTTTTCCAAAAATTTCAGGACGTTGCCGTTCATACCATTTCTGGTGATCACGCCCCACAGCATGGTGATGAGTGATGGTGCCACCCTCGCTGATGACCGCGTCGGAGGCGGCATTCTTGATCTCCTTCCACTGTTCGAGAAGACCGTCCTTTCGCCCCTGCCCGTGGAACGCGAAATACGGCGCCGGTCCGTCCGGATAGGCATGGCTGAACCGGCACGACACCGCGCCCTCCCGTCCTGTCGCCTTTCGGATGGCTGCGCCCGTTGCCTCGCGAATGGCATGGTAGAACTCCTCGAAGCGGTTCCATGTGATCGCGCTCTCGAAGGTGTCGGAAATGATGCCGCGCGGCGTAAGTTCCTCGCGGCAGTACGGCATGCGGATGAAGGCTGTGCGCCAGGCGCCGACCGCACCCTCCAGGTTGGCCCGAGGATTGTCCCGCCAGTCGACGTCGATGACGCCACCATGATCGAGGCAACATTGCTCGGCACGCGCCATCCATGCGTCAACCGGATGGTCGGAACTCTCGAACGACACCACCATGAGAGAGAACGATCCGTCGCCGGCCCCGTTCACCTGCAATTCGACCCCATCGACGATGCGTACGTTGGCGGGAAACAGCCCGGCCTGCGAGACCGCCCTCACGGCTGCGGCGGCAGAGAGGAAATCCGCGAAACGAAACCCGGCCGTCGCCTTGAAGACCGGCCTGCCCTGCAGCCGCACCCAGCTCTCCGTGATGATCCCCATCGCTCCCTCGGATCCGATCATGAACCGGTCGGGACTGGGACCAGCGCCGGAACCGGGCAGCCGGCGCGACGTCATTTTTCCCGAGGGCGCCACCATGGTCACGCTTTCGACGAGATCGTCGATATGGGTGTAGAGAGTGGCGAAATGGCCGCCGGACCGCGTCGCGATCCAGCCTCCCAGCGTCGAATGCTCGAAACTCTGCGGAAAATGGCGCAGGGTCAGGCCGCTTGGCTTCAGCTGGGCTTCCAGTTCCGGGCCGCGCGCCCCGCCCTGGATGCGCGCCGCGCGGCTCACGTCGTCGATTTCAAGCACTTTGTTCATCCGCCCCAGATCGACGGTCACGGTTCCGTTGAAGCCGTTACCAACATCGCCGGTCACGCCGCCCACAACCGACGAGCCGCCGCCATAAGGAACTAGGGCTGCCCCGGCATCCCCGCACCAGTCATAGAGTGCGGCAATATCCGCCTCGTTTTCCGGATACGCGACCACATCGGGCGCACGGGTAAAATCGCCCATGCAGATACGAATGGAATCGGGCTGCGACTGGCCAAACGCGTGCAATACGCGCTCATACCTGTCGTTCGTGCAGATACCGGCCAAAGCCGCCGGCCATGCCAGACGCGGCGCCGGGAGCTCGATTTCCTCAAGCGCTGGCATTCTGCCGTCGTCGCTCGGCACGATACCGAAACCCTCGGCGAAGGTGGTCAGCAGGGACCTCGTCTCGGCCACGTCGAGGCCTTCGCCCTCGTACCCCCAGCCCCAGTACTTGAGCTTTCTCGCAGTCGAATCGCCCAAAGCGTCATCCTCTCCCAACGGTCCGGCGCCTCCTGGAAACGGTCGCCGGGCCACGCCCACCGGCTCTCTCCGATCCATTCACGCGGACATATCCGGCGGCGCGCTTCCAGCCGCTCCGCCGAACAATGCCGACCCTGCTCCGCGATGATGCGCTCGATCCGCCACCTGATCGCATCGTCGCGCTGAATCAGACTCTTATAACGGAAACGTCCCGTTCTCTCCACGGTCGCCACATCGCGCCGCTGTCTTCGACCCGTGCAGCCCGCGCCGGCCAGCATCCGAAAACTGGACGGCGGCGGCCGCATCCCCTACCCTGCCATCCACATCCACCGGATCGCGACATGACGATTGCCGTAACCCCTATTTCAGATGCGCTTGGCGCCTCGATCACAGGCATCGACCTCTCGAAGCCGCTCGGCGACGACGCTTTCGGGATCATTCACTCCGCGATGCTGGAACATCTTGTCCTCGTGTTCCCGGATCAGGATCTGACCGACGAGGAGCAGGTTGAATTCACGCTGCGTTTCGGCGACCTGCCCGACAGGGGCGTACATTCCCGCGGCACAAAGGCGGACGATCAACTTCACAAGTCCGTGATGCTGGTCTCCAACATCCGCGAGAACGGCGAGGTCATCGGCTCCATCCCCGACGGCGAGATGTTCTTTCACACCGACGGCTCCTACGAGGCGGTTCCGTATCGCTATACTTTCCTCTACGCCATCGAGGTCCCGAAGACTGGCGGCGACACGCTGTTCGCCAACATGTACGCGGCATACGAAACGCTTCCCGACGATCTGAAGGAACTGCTGGCGGACATCGATGCCGAACACGGCTTCTACGCCGGACCGGACGTGACCGAGGAGATGAAGATCGCGCTGCGGGTCACCGGTCACAGCGGTTCCGCCCGCCACCCGGCGCTCATCCGCCACGAGGAATCGTCGAGGACCGTGCTTTATGTCAGCCGCATGCTGACGCGGCGCCTCATCGGGCTCGGCGAGGACCGGGGACGGGACCTCCTCTTTCGCCTGTTTGATCACTCTGAACGTGCCGAAAACGTCTACCGCCACGTGTGGACGCCGGGCGATCTCGTGATGTGGGACAACCGCTGCACCAATCACGCGCGGACCGATTTCGGCGCCAACGAACGGCGCTTGCTTCGGCGCACGACCTGCAAGGGCACAAGGCCCGAACGCGCGGCGCCTTGAGGCCTTCCCGAACCGACGCGCCGGTCGGGCGTATTGCCATGGCCCGATATTGCGGAGTAAGACCGATGCTCGCGGGCATCGGAAAGTGCCTCTTGCGGGATAACTCGCCATGAACTCTGGCCCGCGGCTCGAAGGCCGGGTTGCCGTCGTCACCGGCGGCGCCCGCGGCATCGGCGCAGCGATCAGCACGAGACTGGTCTCGGACGGCGCGGCGGTGGTGATCGCCGACAGCGGCGTCAACATCTCCGGCAACGATGCTGATCCGGCCGTCGCACCGACGTTTGCGGCGGGTCTCGGGGAGCGCGCCGTAGCCCATGCAGAAGACATGTCCGTTCCGGCCGCAGCCGCGGCCGTCGTCGAGCTCGCCATGGAGCGGTTCGGCGGCCTCGACATTGTCGTCAACAACGCAGCGATTCTTCGCGACGCCTTCATCTTCAAGGGCAGTGGAGCCGACTGGGAGGCCGTGATCCGCAACAATCTCTCCGGCCCCTATCACCTGCTTGCCGCCGCCACTCCGGTCATGCGCGAACAGGCGCGAGCCGGCCGCGGCGGGGGTCACTGGGGCAGGATCGTCAATATCGTCTCGACCGCGGGATTCGTGGGCAATTACGGGCAAGCGCCCTATGCCGCCGCCAAGGGCGGGCTGCTGTCGCTCACGCGCATCGCCGCCCTCGACATGGCGCGGTCCGGCGTCACGTCGAACGCCGTGGCTCCCTTCGCCCGCACCCGCGTCACCGAAATGATCGTGCCGGCCAATGAGGCCCAGGAACGCTACAAGGCGCGCGCGATGAAGGTTCCCGCCAACCATGTCGCGGATTTCGTGGGTTGGCTCTGTTCGGAGGACGCCCGCGACGTCACCGGCCAGCTCTTCGGTGTGCGCGGACGGGAACTCATGCTGTTTTCGCAGGCGGACGCCAAGCACACGACGGTATGCGCGGACAGCCGCTGGTCGCATGATGGCCTGACCGAGATCGTCAATGCGCGGTTCCGCGGTCATTTTGCCGACCTTGCCACCGATCTCGAACGGTTCAATACCGAACCGGACGTATAGGAAGAGTCCATGAACGAGGAAAGCAAGCCGGAAGTCAGAACCGCGGAGGAATTCCGCGAGCAGCCCGAGGAGTACCAGACGGCCATCCGGAAGATTGTGCTCAGCCACGCCATCAACGAGCTCTATGGATCCCAGGTCTTCGACGAGCCCGCAATCGCCCTTGCGCCGACCCCGTACGCCAAATGGCTCACATGCCGAATTGCAATGGAGGAATACGGCCACCATGTGCGGTTCTTCGAGCTCGGCCGGGAGATCGGGATCGCGGAAGAGGACATGATCCCTCAGACCAGCGCCAAGCGCCCGCTAAGCATCTTCGAATACGATCTCGACAGCTGGCCCGAGTTCTGCGTCATCAAGGCGATCGGCGATCTTGCCGAAATCCTGCAGGTCGAGGATCTGCTTCACTGCTCGTTCCACCCGCTGCGAAACCTGGCGCGCATGACCATGCCCGAAGAGCGCTTCCACTCGCAGTTCGGCGAGGATTTCTGCTCGGACCTCATCGAGACCGAGGATGGCCGCCAAGCCGTCCAGGAAGCCCTCGACCGGATGTTTCCCGCGATGCCTGCCTTTTTCGGTCGATCCGGATCCGTCAACAACCAGATCTACCGCAAGTGGAGCATCAAGATGCGGACCAATGACGAGATGCGCGACGACTACATGAGCCGCGTGCGCGAACTCGTCGAGCATCGGCTCGGGCTGCGGCTTCCCGCCATCGCCGGCTAACACCGCCCGCGCATGTCCCGTCCCGACCTGATACTTGCCCGTTTCGAGGAGGATCTCGGCGGCGCCAGCTGGTTCTCTGCCACAGGCTCCGGCGCCCCTCCGGCCACGATCCGGGAAATCGGGCTCTATCTCGAGGGTCTCGGACAACCGGCCGGCCGTGTGGAAACCGTCGAGGAGTGGAAGGCCGCGGGCGCCGCTCTTCGGCGCGAGGCCTGGAACCGATCCTGGTGGACGGCCGAACAGGCAGAGCAGCGGGCCCTGACGGCGCGCATCGCCGCCGTCCTTGCCGAACGCTCCGTCGCACGGCGGTTGTCCGCGATCCTCCTCGCCGCCGGCGACCGGGCGCTCACCGATGCGACCGCCTCGTTGACGCACGCTGCTGTCTCCGATCCGGGCCTTGCCGCAAGCGCTGCCGGTGCTGCCGGGGAAGCAGTTCACCAGGCCTCGCTGGCGGTCCTTGCCGGGACAGCCGATACCCACCCCTTCCGCATCAAGCTCCGGCATTTCATGGCAGGCCACTGGCCACTTGGCCTGTTTGGCGGCGCCTTTCTGCTGCTCTGACCGGAGCGCATCGTCCGCCGGCCGCCGTTGTCGACATTTCGCTCGGCCGGACGGAGCCGTCGGCATCCGAGCATACTTGTCCACAGGGGGTTGTGGATTACCGGCCAGCCAACAACCCGGATCCGGAAAAATTGACAGCTGGCACCGTTCTCACCTAGCATGAAATCTGTACGGACAACCCTGCGGCTGCAAAGACACAATACCGGCCCGCCGGTGACGGCGAGAGTTCCGGACTGCAGCCGCGAGAACCAGGGAGAGATTGATGAAGAGATGCTGCATGCTTGTCGCCGGCCTCATGGCTGCCGCGATGCTGCTGACCGCAGAGGACGGCCGGGCGGCCACCAAATTGAGGCTGGCCAACTGGCTGCCTCCGGTTCACCACATGTCGGCCACGCTCGGCGCATGGGCCAGCGAACTCGAGAAAGCCTCGGGCGGTGAAATCAAGGTGGAAGTGATGACCGCTCCGCTCGCCAAGCCTGACGGGCAATACGATCTCGCCAAGAAAGGGATCGTCGACATCGCCTGGAGTGTTGCGGCATACCATCCGAAGCGGTTCTGGAAGCTGATGGCAGTCGAGACGCCGTTCGCGGCGCCGACCGCGGAGGCTGCCGGAGTGGCCGCCTGGCAGTGGTACAAGAAGCACGGCTTCATGGCGAAGGACACGGCCGACACCAAGCTTCTTGCCCTGTTCGCACATGCACCGCATCTCTATCACAGCGCCAAGCCGCTGACCAAGCTCGCGGACTTCAAAAACATGAAAATCCGGACCGGCGGCAACGGAGTAAAGATCGCCAAGATTGTCGGCGCCGTCCCGGTCTTCATGCCGCCAGGAGCCACCAACGAGGCGCTGGCCAAGGGCACGCTCGACGCGTCGCAGTTCCCGTGGGAGTCGGTCAAGGGCTTCCGCCTTGCCGGCGTGACGTCGCATCACCTGAAGATTCCCGGCGGCACCTATGCAGGCATCTTCTTTCTCACGATGAGCCCCAAGACATGGGCAAAGCTCTCCGCCGGCCAGAAAGCCGCAGTCGACAAGGTCAGTGGAGAATGGGGATCGCGCTTCATCTCCAGGAAATGGGATGCTGCCGAAAAATCGGGACGCGACGCCGCCAAGGCCAACGGCAACACGATCACGGTGCTCAGCGATGCGGAAACCGCCAAGCTGAAGCAGATGGTGCAGCCGATAACGGATGCCTGGATCGAAAAAGCCGACAAGGCGGGCCTGGACGGCAAGGCGCTGCTGGCGGACTACCGCAAGATCGTCGCCGGTCTCTGATACCCGGCGGCAGCCATGTTCCCGGCGATGAGCGGGGCGATCGGGCGGGCCGCCCTGTGGCTCGCCCGCTTCGCCTCCCTTGCGCTTGCCGCCATCATGGTCATGACGTTCCTCGACGTCATAGGCAGGACGTTCTTCGGGCGCGCACTCGTCGGCACCGTCGAAAGCGTCGAACTGATGATGGGCATCCTCGTGTTCTGCGGTCTCGCACTCACGGAAATCCATCGCCGGCACATCGTCGTCGAAACCTTCCAGACGCTGTTTCCGCGCCCGGCGCGCCGCCTGTCGGAGATCGTCAATTCCCTGCTCGCAGTGGTCGTCACCGGTTTCCTCGCATGGAGGCTTCTGATCAAGACCGGCGAGATCGTCGAGGAACAGGAATACACCCAGATCTGGGAATTGCCGTTCTGGCCCACCGCAATCGTCATGTGCGTCGGCATAGGCATGTTCCTCATCGTCCTGCTCGTGCGCCTGATCGGGGACCTGTCGGCGGTGCGGAACCGGTCCGGGGACTGAAGAAGCATGGAAACCGGCGTTCTGGTGCCGCTCGTTTTCGCACTCCTGTTCGGTGCATTGTTTCTCGGCGCGCATCTCGGGCTCGCAATGTCCGGGGCGGCGATGTTCGGCACCGCCATGATCGTCGGGCCCGACGCCGCGCTCTCGCTTGCCGGAATATCGGTCTTTGAATCCGCCCAGAGCTTCGATCTCGCCGTCATCCCCCTTTTCGTGCTGATGGGGGACTTTGCCGCAAGGTCCGGGATCAGTTCCGATCTCTACGCGGCCTTCAATGTCTGGCTCCGGCGCAGCCGCGGGGGCCTTGCCCAGGCCAGCATAGCGGCCTGCGCCGCCTTCGGCGCGGTGTGCGGGTCCTCACTCGCCACGGCGGCAACGATGGGCCGCGTGGCGTTGCCCGAAATGCGCCGTTTCGGATACGGTGACAGGCTTGCCACCGGGGCGATAGCTGCCGGCGGGACCATCGGCATCCTTATTCCACCCAGCGTGATCATGCTGATCTACGGCCTCCTCACCGAGACCAGCATCGGCGACCTGTTCATCGCCGGCGTGATACCGGGAATCCTTCTCACGCTGTTCTTCATGATCGCGGTTCTGGCGATCGTCCGGATCGATCCGTCGAGCGCTCCGCAATTGTCCAGCGAAGCCGCTGCCGTCTCCGATCCCGCCATTCTGCGCAAAATCTGGCCCACGCTGGCGCTCTTCGTTCTCGTGATCGGCGGAATCTATGCCGGGATATTCACCCCCACCGAAGCTGCGGGCATTGGCGCCGTCGGGGCGCTGGCGATCGGCGCCGCGATGCGCCGGCTCGGCATTGCCGAAATCCTCGAGTGCCTGATGGACACGGTTCAGACGACGTCCATGATCTTCCTGATCCTGATCGGCGCCATCCTGTTTTCGGGCTTCCTGTCGCTCAGCGGCACGCCGGCTCTGCTCGGCGGCTGGATCGTCGGCCTCGATCTCTCGCCCCTGATGACGGTGGTGTTGATCATCGGCATCTACATTCTTCTCGGCGCCTTCCTCGACACGATGGCGATGATCATCCTTTCGATACCCATCTTCTTCCCCATCGTCTCCTCCATGGGTCTCGACGCGGTCTGGTTCGGCATCATCGTTGTCATTGCCGTCGAGCTCGCGCTGATAACGCCGCCAATGGGCATCAATGTCTTCGTGATCCGCGGCCTCGCCGCCGACATCCCGCTCGCCCAGGTGTTCATGGGCGTTCTGCCGTTCTGCGCCGCACTGCTTGCGCTCATTGCGCTCGTGGTCGCGGTGCCCGAGATCGTCACCGTCCTGCCGACCCTCGGACGGTGAACGGAAAGAGGGGGAACAGCGCCGTGACACTACGCTCGAAGCCAGGCAGGCGCTCCGGAAAGGAGGCCGCCCCGGCCTTCGCGCCGCTTTCGCCCGGCTCGCGTGGACGCGGCGCTGTTGATCCCTTCCGCTGTCTCGCGAGGCCAAGATGAAGATCGTCAGAAACACATCGGGCCAGCAGATCGAGGAAATCCGCCAGGATCCGACGCCGGTCGATGCGATTCCCGAACTCGCTCACCGGAAACTGTTTGCCCGGTTCGAGGAGGCCTTTCTCAACCAGGACATGAAGTTGATGGCCGAGTGCCTCCTGCCCTCCTTCGAATGGCGGCTCCCGAACGGCGAGATCGTCTATGGCCGGGAAAACGCCATCGCCGCCATGGAGCGCCGGTTCGCGATGCCGAACGGCCCGAAATTCAGCCGTTCCGTCTGGCGCTTCCGCGGCCGCACGGTGATCCAGACCTACCGCGTCTCCTACATGGGGCCCGACGGGAAATGGCGGAAATCGAGAGGGATGGATCTCTACAAGATCCGCGACGGCTTGATCGCACGCAAGGACGCGTACTGGAAGATGATTCCATGAGACCGCAGATGGGGAGACAGGGATGAAGATCGCGTCAGCCGCCGGCGAGTTCGAGTTCCATATCGACGATCTCAGGATCGCGGGAACCGATGTCGTCCTGACTGGAAAGATGGGCGTCTGGGAGGCCGAAACACTGATGGATCGTGATGACATGCTGGCGCTCCTGCGACTGACCGCCTGCAGCCCGTCCTTCTGGATTCATGCCCTGAAACTCCTGCCCTACGCATTGCTCGGTGGACGCCGGCGGGGCGGGTCCGATGGTTGAGCGCAAACCTGGCGGCCTGCCGCCGCATGCCGAGGCGATGTGGGACTATCCGCTGTTCGACGCGATCATGGGCCGGCGGTCCCGGCGCTTCGGCCTCGGCATGGAAATGTCGAGCGGCCCGTTCCAGCATCGCTCCGACAAGGAGCCGGTGGGGCTTGACAGCCTCGAGACGGCGATGCTCGTGGCCGCTGCAACGGCGACCACCGGTCCGATATTGGCGGAGACCGAGCTGCCGGGCGGAATGGTCAAGACGATCGGCAAGCCCTACCCGTCGGCCATGGGCTCTCACCGCGCCCGCCTCTTCTTCACCGACGACAACGGTGTCTATGTCATCCGTTCCGATCAGGTGGCGATGACGAAGATGCGCGAATACGAACACCGCAGCGACCGCGACAAAATCCTTGGCTTCTACGAAACCTGCGTCGAGAAGCTTGAGGACGGCCGCATGGACCTTCCGGGTGTCGAGCCCGGTGTCTGGCCGCACAACCAGTGGGTAACCAACAAGCAGGGAACGACGCTGTTCATGCCGGTCATCGACGTGACCAAGGACATGATCAAGCTGATCCTCAACCTCTGCGATTCGAAGGCCGGCCGCTACGCGCGAGAGGGCGGCTACTACATAGTCGACGACCGCAACGGCATGCGTCCCTGCGGCAACCAGAAATGGGTGGACAACGGCTTCCTTTCGAAACGCAAGGTGATGCCGTTGTCGCGGCTTGAGAAAATGCTCTCGGACGGCATGCTCGCCGAAGGCGCGTTCATGGGACAGCTGATGGCGCTCGCAATGCAGGCGGCGGGACTTGGAGGCTGGGTCTATGGCGGCTTTTCCTCGCTCGTGGTGCTGGGCGGGACGCCGACCTGCCGCGGCCTAGGTTTTCGTTTCGTGCAGTCGGCCTCCGACCCGTTTCCCGCCCCGGTCGGTCGCGACGGCGTCTTCGAGGCGTTCTGCCCGCCCTACTATCCCGACATGGATTCGGCCGTCGAGGCCGCTATCGAGGGCGCAACGATGAGCATGGATGACTGGGAGGCGCGGGGCATGCTCAAGCCGCACACGGCGCCGAACGCGGAATTCGACGCAGCCACGATGCAGGCATCGCCCGAGGGTGTGCAGTGCGTCAAGGACATCTGCGGTTATATCCTCGATACGTTCGGAAAGTTTCCCGCGACGGTCGACGCGATCCAGATGACGCTGATGATCCAGGCTCACCACCTCGATCTCGATTTCTACGACGCCCACATGAAACCGGGCGCCTATCTGGAGACCCATAAGAACCACTTCCGCGACTGGCACGACGGAGTCGAGCCGCGGAAGAGAAACTGAAGGAGTTGGATGATGGACCCGTTCCGCCTCGTCATTAACGGCAAGAAAATTCCGACCGGGAAGTGCTTCGAGGTTCTCAATCCGGCCGATGAGAAGGTTGCCGGGCTTGCGCCGCTCGCAAGGAAGAAAGATCTTGACGCCGCCGTCGGCGCCGCCGAGAGGGCATTCGAGAAATGGCGCGACGTGCCCGAGGCTCGCAGGCAGGCTGCCTGCATGAAGATCGCTTCGAAGATCGAGAAGAACGCAGAGGAACTCGCCCAGCTACTCACCAGGGAACAGGGCAAGCCCCTGAACGGCCTCGGTTCGCGCTGGGAGATCGGGGGCGCCGTAGCCTGGACCCGCTACACGGCGAGCCTTTCCCTGCCCGTCAAGGTCCTTCAGGACAACAACGAAGGCAGGGTCGAGCTCCACCGCAAACCGATCGGCGTCGTCGGCTCGATCACGCCGTGGAACTTTCCCGTCCTGATCGCGATCTGGCACATCATCCCGGCCGTGCTTTCGGGCAACACCGTGATATGCAAGCCCTCGCCCTTTACGCCCCTGTCGACGCTGCGCCTGATTGAACTCATGAACGAGGTTCTGCCGAAAGGGGTCGTCAACTGCATTGCCGGCAAGGACAAGCTGGGCGCGGCTATGGCTTCGCACGAGGGCATCGGCAAGATCGTTTTCACCGGCTCATGCGCCACCGGTCAGAAGATCATGGCGAACGCGGCCGAGACCATGAAGCGGCTGACGCTCGAGCTCGGCGGCAACGATGCCGGCATCGTGCTTGGCGATGTCGATCCGGGCGAGATCGCCGAGGGGTTGTTCTGGGGAGCCTTCATCAACGGTGGCCAAACCTGCGCGGCGCTCAAGCGACTCTATGTTCACGACGATGTCTATGACGATGTCTGCGACGAACTTGTCGCCTTTGCCCGGAAGATGAAGATCGGCAAGGGGAGTGCCGAAGATGTCGTGATCGGCCCGGTCCAGAACGAAAGGCAGTATGACATCGTTGCCGGGCTGGTGCGCAACGCGAAACGCAAGGGACGCGTGCTCCTCGGCGGCAACCCCGCCAAGCTCCGCAGGAAACTGGGCGAGAAGGGTTATTTCTACCCGCCAACGATCATCGCCGATCTTGACAACGGAGACCGCCTTGTCGACGAGGAACAGTTCGGCCCGGTCCTCCCGGTAATTCGCTACCGCCGCGTCGAGGAGGCAATCGACAAGGCGAACGACAACCCGAACGGTCTCGGTGGTTCGGTCTGGAGCCGCAATGTCGACAAGGCGAGAAAGATTGCCAGCCGCATGGAGTGCGGTTCCGTCTGGATCAACAAGCACGGGATGATCCAGCCCAATGCCCCGTTCGGCGGCGTCAAGCGCTCCGGCTTCGGTGTCGAATTCGCGGAAGAGGGCTTGCAGGAATACACGGACATCCAGGTTGTCTTTTCCTGAACCGGGATTGCGGCGACCGGTTTTCGGAGAACGGCATCCCGTCCGGCTCAGTACGTACCAGCGGCCGGCTGGCGTAAGCGGAGTGGAAGAGTAGCCCGATGCCGGCGATCGACTTGCCCGACGTCTCCGTGCTTCTTGTTGCCATCGTCTTCTCGGCAGCGCTTCTGCAGGCCGTGACGGGACTCGGCTTCGGCCTGATCGCAGGTCCGGCGCTGCTCGTCTTCATGGACAGTTCCGCCGCCATTCAGGTAACGATCGTCCTGAGCTTCGCGATCGCGCTGGCGCTCTCGCCGAGCACCCTGCCAAGAGTCGACTGGTCACTACTGAAACCCCTGTCTCTTGGCATATGCCTGGGCGCGATCGCCGGCGCGGTGACGTATTCACATGTGTCGTTGCAGAATCTGAAATGGGGGGCAGCTGCGGCAGTGCTGGCCATGGCGGCCATTTCCACCGGCTTTCTCGAGCGTCATCCGCTCTTTCGGCGCGACAACGACGTACGCCGGCTCGCGACCGGCGCACTGAGCGGAGCGCTGACGGCCACCCTCGCGATGCCCGGCCCTCCGGTTGCCGCCTACGCTACCGCCCTCCGGCACGGCAAGGAAACGATCCGAGCAACGACGCTTGTAACGTTTCTCTTCGCCTACCCGGTCGCCCTGGCCATGCAGGCGGGGATGTCCGGCGTGTCGGAGCGCGCGGCGCCGATGTGTGCAGCACTGCTTTTTCCGGCGCTCGCGGGAACACTGACCGGATACCTGCTTGGCCGTGCGGTGCCGGAAAGCATCTTCAGATGGCTCATCACCGTCCTCCTTGTTGCCAGCGCCGCTGCCCTGGCTATCGCCTGAGGCCCGAAGCACCATCCAGGCCGCAGAAAATATGCCGCCGGACACCCGTCATCATATGCCGCATGTTCGGGACGTTTATTGCACCGACCAAAGCACGTTGGAGCTTGTTCCCGTTCGAATCGAACCTGCCAGCACCGTAATCGGGACCAGCACGACCGGAGACGGCGTTGCTGCCCGCGGAGCCCAAGACTAGAATGCTCGTCCGAAGAAAGGGGCCGGAAAACATGCACAATATCGATCTTGAGGGAAAGGTTGCCATCGTCACCGGTGGCGGCGGTGGAATGGGTGGCGCGATGTCGCTAGCCCTGGCCTCGCACGGTGCCAGCGTCTGCGCCGCCGACGTGAACCGGGATGCGGCCGACAAGATCGCCGACGAAGCGCACAAGACGACAAACAGCGGAACCATACTCCCGATCGCATTCGACGTGACGGACTTCGACGACTGCGCGCGCGTCGTCGAAGTCACCCGAAAGGAACTCGGTCCCGTCAACGTCCTGGTCAACAATGCCGGCGTCGGCATGCAGACCATAAACGAGAACTACATGAACGAACCGGCCAAATTCTGGCTGGCCGATCTCGACCGCTGGCAACGGATGATGGACATCAACTTCAAAGGGCCGTTCATGATGGCCAAGCTCGTTGCCGAATCGATGGTCGAACAGGGCTGGGGCCGCATCATCAACGTCACGACGAGCCTCGATACGATGATCCGTCACAACTACTCGCCCTACGGCCAGTCGAAGGCCGCGCTGGAATCCGGCACCGCGACATGGGCGAAGGACCTTGAGGGCAGCGGCGTCAGCGTCAACGTCCTGGTGCCGGGCGGCCCGACCAATACGGGATTCATTCCTGAAAGCGCTCCTTTCGACCGCGACAAGCTGGTGCAGCCCGAGGTGATGACCGGCCCCGTCGTATGGCTCGCTTCCGACCGTTCGGACGGTATAACGAACAGCCGTTTCGTCGCAAGCAACTGGGATGCCTCGCTTGACCCGGATGAAGCGGCGAGAGCTGTTTGCGCTCCGGCAGCCTGGCCGGATGCCGGCACCCAGGCCGTGTGGCCGGGAGCCAACTGATTGGGAGTTCACGCGGAGCATTTCCGTTCGCTGATGCTGGCCGCAACGGAAATCGCGGAGCGCGCAGGCATCCTCATTACCGAACTCTACGAGACCGGTCTCGATGTGCGCGAGAAGGAGGATGCAACGCCGGTTACCGAAGCCGACGAACGTGCAGAAGAGCTGATCCTTGCCGAACTCGCGGCGTTGACGCCTGACATACCCGCAATAGGCGAGGAAACAGTGGCGCAAGGCGCGATCGACGCGCGCAGCCACGGAACTTTCTGGCTTGTTGACCCGATCGACGGGACGCGGGGCTTCATCCAGGGCAGCGGTGAATTCACGACGAACATCGCGCTGATCCACGCTTGCCGGCCAGTGCTCGGCGTGGTCGCCGCTCCTGCATTGGGCCGCCTCTACAGGGCCAGCGGGCCAGGGACAGCGGAGAAACGGGAAACCGGCGGCGACTGGACCCCGATCGGCGTGCGCAGACCGCAACAGGCCGGCGTTGTCGTCGTATCGAGCAAATCCCACGGCGACAAGGCGGCAATTGAGGGCCTCCTTCGGGGACTGCAAGCACGTGAGCATCGATATGTCCACAGCTCCCTTAAATTCTGCCTGATTGCTGAAGGTGTGGCGGACATCTATCCCCGTTATGGCCCGACTTCCGAATGGGACACGGCTGCGGGCCACGCCGTGCTCGCCAGCGCCGGAGGCTCGGTCTGGACAGCGGACGGAGATCCGCTCGAATACGGCAAGCCGGGGTGGCTCAATCCCGAATTCATCGCCCGCGGCCGGGAATGATCGAGCCCGCCTCACCGGAGGTCATCACTCGGGCCGGTCGGCTGATCCGCGGCGGCGCTGCCGTCGCGTTTCCCACCGAGACGGTCTATGGCCTCGGCGCGAACGCCTGTTCGGATACCGCCGTTGCGCATATCTTCGAGATCAAGAGGCGGCCAGCCTTCAATCCTCTCATCGTTCATGTGGGAAGCTTTGAAGAGGCCGCCATGCTCGGCGATTTCGACCGGATGGCGTACGCGCTTGCGGATGCCTTCTGGCCCGGAGCGCTTTCGATCGTCGTACCCCGCCGCCGGGACTGCGAGATTTCCCTGCTTGCCTGCGCCGGGCTAGACACCGTTGCCATAAGGGTTCCCGCCCACAAGACTGCCCGAGCAATCCTTGCCGCAGCGCAATGCCCCATCGCAGCTCCGAGCGCCAATGCTTCCGGCGAAGTGAGCCCGACCCTGGCACGGCATGTGGCCGATTCGCTCGGCGACGCGCTCCTGATCGTCGATGATGGTCCCTGTCCCGTCGGACTCGAATCCACCGTGGTAGCCTGCAGCGGCGGTCAACCCGTGATCCTCAGGCCGGGTGGCATTACCTTCGAGGCCATTGCCGATATTGCCGGTCCCGTGAAGGTTGCCGGCGAACACGACGACGGGCCGGTGCAGTCGCCCGGCATGTTGCGCCAGCACTACGCCCCCCGCTCTCCCGTTCGGCTCGAAGCCCGTTCAGTCGCTCCCGGCGAGGCCCTGCTGGCATTCGGCCGCCATGAGATCGACGGAGCATCGGAGGAGCTGAACCTCAGCGCGGGCGGGGACCTCACCGAGGCCGCCGCCAATCTCTTCGCGATGCTGCGTGCGCTCGACCGTCCGGAACACAGCGCCATAGCCGTCATGGCGATTCCCGAGGACGGGCTCGGTCGGGCCATCAATGACCGCCTGCGTCGGGCCAGCCGGCCGGGTCCCTGGGATTGACGCACATCCCTATCCAGTCGAGCGGCACCATTTTTCGACAGGGTTCCGCTCGCCAGGCCGTTGCCCGGAGCGGCAGGATGCACTAATTCTTGGGGTGGAGATTCCCATGACCGCTGTTGCCGCGCCGATTCCGCAGGATGTCCTGAAACGCATTCGCGCCGTCACAGGCGATGCGGGCGTGTTGACCGCTGACGCCGACAAGGCGCCGTACCTCACCGACGAGCGCGGTTACTATACAGGCGCCACCCCCATGGTCGTGCGCCCAGCCACTGTCGACGAAGTTTCGGCGGTGGTGAAAATCTGCTGCGAGACCGGCACCGCAATCGTCCCGCAGGGCGGGAACACCGGCCTGTGCGGGGCGGCAACGCCACACGAGCACGGCGGCGAGATCTTGCTGTCGCTCACTCGCATGAACCGGATCCGTGAGATCGACCCGCTCAACTACGCGATCACTGTTGAAGCCGGAGTAATCCTCGCCGAGGTCCAGCAGGCTGCCGAAGCGGCCGACCGTCTTTTTCCTCTCAGCCTTGGCGGCGAAGGCACCGCACGGATCGGCGGCAACCTCTCAACCAATGCCGGCGGCACCGGCGTCTTGCGCTACGGCCCGGCCCGGGATCTGTGCCTCGGGCTTGAGGCTGTCATGCCGAACGGCGACATCTGGAACGGCCTGACAGCGTTGCGCAAGGACAACACGGGATACGATCTCAAGCACCTGCTCATCGGGGCCGAGGGCACGCTCGGCATCATCACCGCCGCCTGCCTCAAGCTCTTTCCCCGGCCAGCCGATATCCGGAACGCCTTTCTCGCCGTGCGCGACGAACATGCGGCAGTCGAACTCCTGGCGCGAGCGCGGCGCGCGACCGATGACCGCGTCGTGACGTTCGAGTACATCTCGCGTCAGGCCCTTGATTTCGTGCTGGGCCACTTCAACGATCTCCGCGACCCCCTGGATGGGCGTCATGACCACTATGTGATGATGGAAATCGCCTCCGGCGAGGCGGCGGCGGACGGCCTCCGCGATCTTCTCGAGGGCATTCTCACCGAGGGGTTTGCCACCGGGCTGGTTCTCGATGCCGTGATTGCCGAAAGCGGACGGCAGGCAGCAGATTTCTGGAAGATTCGCGAAGTCCTTCCCGAGGCCCAGAGGCACCAGGGCGCGAGTATCAAGCACGACATTTCGGTCCCAGTCTCCAAGGTCGCCGACTTCCTGGTCGACGCGATCGCAGACCTCAGCAGCCTGGTTCCGAACATACGCCCCTGCGCCTTCGGACATGTCGGCGACGGCAACATACACTTCAATCTCAGCGCCCCCGAAGGCATGACGGATGCCGAATTCCTGGCAATCCGGCCTGAAATCCACAAGCGGGTCTACGACCGTACCGTCGCCATGGGCGGCTCGATCAGCGCCGAACACGGCATCGGACGGTTGCGGCGCGACGAGCTCAAGGCCTACAAGTCTCCGGTAGCGCTCGAAGTAATGCGGGCCATAAAGGCGGCCCTGGATCCCGGGGGAATCATGAATCCGGGCAAGGTGCTCTAGAGCCCAGCCGAAGTGACCAGAGTGAACGACATCCAACAGGAGCTGTCCCGTGACCGAATATGATGCCCCTCTTCGCGACATGCAGTTCGTGATCGAAGAACTTGTCGGGCTGTCGGAGGTCGCTGCCCTGCCCGGCCATGAGGACCTCACATCGGATACCGTGCGCGCGATCCTCGAAGAGGCGGCCAAGTTCGGACGCGAGGTGCTGTCCCCGATCAACAGGTCAGGGGACATCGAGGGCTCCCGCCTCGAGAACGGGGTAGTCGTCACACCGAAGGGCTTCAAGGAGGCTTACAAGGCCTACGTGGACGGCGGATGGAACACGCTGCAGTTCGAACCGGAACTCGGCGGCCAGGGGCTTCCGATGCTGGTCTCGACACCGGTCTTCGAGATGTGGGATTCGGCCAATCTCGGCTTCGCGCTGTGTCCCGTGTTGAGCATCGCCGGCGCGGAAATGCTCGAGAAATACGGCACCGACGAACAGAAGGAAAAATGGATACCGAAACTGGTCAGTGGCGAATGGACCGGAACAATGGTCCTCACCGAGCCCGGCGCCGGATCCGATGTCGGCGCCCTCAAAACGCGGGCCGTGCCCGAAGGCAACCACTACCGCATCAGCGGCCAGAAGATCTTCACGACCTGGGGCGAGCACGATTTCACCGAGAACATTGTCCACATGGTCCTCGCCCGCACGCCAGATGCGCCTCCCGGCACACGCGGCATCTCGCTCTTCATCGTGCCGAAGTTCATGGTCAATGACGACGGCACCCTGGGACCGCGCAACGACCTTCGCCCGGTATCGCTCGAACACAAGCTCGGCATTCACGCAAGCCCGACCTGCGTCATGCAGTTCGGCGAGAACGAGGGCGCGATCGGCTATCTCGTCGGCGAGGAATGCCGCGGCATGCAGTACATGTTTTCGATGATGAACAACGCTCGCCTTGCGGTCGGCCGTGAGGGCGTCGGCATCGCTACCCGCGCCTACCAGCAGGCGGCATCCTATGCCCGCGAGCGCATACAGGGCCGTGATGCGGTCAATCCGGGAGCGGGCCAGGTCGCCATCATTCGTCACCCCGACGTGCGCCGGAACCTCATGACGATGCGCACCCTGACCGAGGCGGCCAGGGCCCTCGGCTACTATGTTGCTGCCCAGCTCGATGTGGCACGCAAGCACCCGGATGCCGAGACCAGGGCACAGGCACAGGCCCGTGTCGACTTGCTGGTGCCTGTCGTCAAGGCCTGGTCGACCGACTGCGGCGTGACCGTGGCTTCAATCGGCGTGCAGGTTCACGGCGGCGCCGGCTTCATCGAGGAAACCGGCGCCGCCCAACACTACCGCGACAGCCGCATCACGCCGATTTATGAAGGCACGAACGGAATCCAGGCCATCGACCTGGTAACCCGGAAGATCATCGGCGACGGCGGCCAGAGCGTCGCGTTGCTCATCGAGGAAATGGCGGATACCGAGATTCCCGATTCTCGAATAGAAGCGCCGTTCCTGCAGACGCTCGCGGATCTCAAACAGGCTACCTCCTACTTCGTCGATCCGCCGACCGACGACCCCCGCGCTGCGCTTGCAGGGGCTACGCCCTACCTGACAGCGCTTGGCACCATAACGGGATGCTGGCTCATGGCGCGCTCGGCGGCCATCGCTTCCGATAAACTTGCCAACGGTGCGGGCGACGACGCGCCGTTCTACGAGGCGAAGATCACCTCTGCGCGGTTTTATGCGGATACTTTCTGCCCGCAAGCTTCAGCGTCCCTTGCAACCGCGATGTCCGGTTCGGCAGATCTCATGGCGCTGGCGGACGAGGCTTTCTGAAGTACGCGGGCGGCGCCTCCGGGACACTTGCAACGCTATGGAAAACAGATCATAAGGCGCTCTCGAAAAATCGACACGACGTGACATGTCGACCTGGAGCAGTTCGAATGACCAAGACTGTCCTGTCGGCCGTGGGAAGCGCGGCGCGTCATCCCGCCGAAGATTCGGTCCCGCCGCCGTCCCGAAAACCGTGCGCGAATACGCGCGACAATGCGCCTCATAACTATCTTGTCCGCGCGAATGGCCGCAAGTTCGCCGGAACCCATATGCTCGTGGATGCCTGGGGCCTGGACAGGATTAGGGATGTCGAGTCCACCAAGACCCTGCTGCGCGAAGCGGCCGAACATGCCGGTGCCACGATTCTTCATGTCCATGTCCACGAGTTTGGCGATGGCGGCGGCCTTTCGGGGGTAGCCGTTCTCGCCGAAAGCCACATCAGCGTCCATACCTGGCCCGAAATCGACTATGCCGCGTTCGATGTCTTCATGTGCGGCACCTGTTCCCCACAGGACGCGGTCGAACATCTCAGACGCGAGCTTCGGGCTGACCGTTTCGATGTACGCGAAATCTGGCGAGGCCTCGTCACGTGACGAGCGTCGCCGACGATGGCGGCTGGTTCACGGAGACCATCCACGAAGACTGCCAGCAGCGCCTCAGGAACACCCGCACCCTGTTCGAGTCCCGGACCTCCCTGCAGCACATCATCATCTTCGAAAACCCGCTCTTCGGCCGCGTGCTGGCTCTCGACGGCATTGTCCAGACCACCGAGCGGGACGAATACTGCTACCACGAGATGCTGGCCCATGTCCCGATACTCGCGCACGGCAGTGTCCGCGACGTAGCGATCATCGGTGGCGGCGACGGTGGTGCATTGCGCGAAGTCCTCAAGCATGATGCGGTCCGGACTGCCACGCTGGTCGAGATCGACGACAGGGTTGTCGACATCTGCCGGGAATACCTGCCGGGCCTGAGCGACGGCGCATTCGACGACCCGCGAACGGAGCTCGTCATTGCCGACGGGATCCGGTTCGTCGCGGAGACGGAGCGGCGTTTTGACATCATCATCATCGATTCCACGGATCCCGTGGGTCCGGCAGTCGAACTCTTTTCCGACGGCTTCTACCGCGACTGCCGGCGGATCCTGACAGAAGACGGAATTGTCGTCTGCCAGAGCGGCAACATCTTTCCTCAGCGGGCAGAGGCCTGCGACACCTATCGGCGGCTGCGGGACATATTTGTCGATGCGTCGCTCTACGTCGTTGACGTCCCCACCTACGGCTTCGGTTACATGACCCTCGGCTGGGGCGCCAACAGTGCGCGGGCGCGAAGCACCCCGATCGAGACCGTCCGCACCCGGTTCGAGGCAACGTCCATCGGTACCCGCTATTACCATCCCGGCATACACCGGGCGTGTTTCGAGGTCCCTGTCTACATGGAAGAGCTCAAGAACTGACACCCCTCGAGTGGCCGTGAAATCTCCCGTTCATCTTCCGGGGTTAGCCGCGGACCGCTTGCCGGAAGGACACGGATGCGCCTCCAACTCCAGGTTTCCAGCCGATCGGGCAAAAGACAGTCAACACAACGCCCGGAACCTTCCCGGGTCTTCGGTCGCGAACACCGCAGATGACAGAAGGTCACGCCCCATGGATTCTGCGACGCAACGGAAGCATCGACAAGACGTCGGCCATAGGCAGCAGGGATCCTTCAATGCCGAAACCGGCGAATACAGGAGGATCGAGGGGCTGGCACAGCTTCCCTATGAGTTGACGGCCTGAGGACCAAGGCGCTCTCTCAATCCGAGACGCTGCATCCGCGGCATCACTTCGTCACGAAGCATCGGGAATTCCTGGACGTAATCGACGAGGCCGATTGCGATGCCGTCAAGGCCGGCCATCGACATCCGGGCGAAGATATCGACCACGTCGTCATAGCTTCCGACAATAGGAAGGGTGCCGGTCGCAGCCACCATGCGTTCCTCAGTCTGGCTTACCTGTTTCGAGGATTGTGTCCGCCCTTGCGCGCGCATGGCACGTCCGCGCATTCCGCCTTCCCAATCCCCATGCTCATGGACAAGATAGCGATAATAATCTTCTGCCTCCTTTGCGGTCCGACGACAGATCAGGTTCCCGCATCCGAAAAATCCGATGTCCTTTCCCGTCCCGCGGCGCGAGTGGTCGATCTCGTCCGCAAGCGCATCGAGGCTGCGGATTCCCATGAAGACGAAGTCGGTCTGCTCGACAGCGAACGCACGTCCAACAGGTGAATTGCCAGCACTTATCAATACCGGCCGGTCCCCGAAATACGGACCCGGAGAGCCTTTCACACCCTTCAACGTGAAAAAACGGCCGCTGAAATCGAATGCTTTCCCGCCTTCCCACAGACGCCTGACGATTTCCAGCCATTCGCGGCTGTAGGCGTAGCGCTCGTCGTGGTCGCGAATGCCGACGCCGAACATCTGGTGTTCATCGACGTTCCAGCCGGAAACGATATTGAGGCCGAACCGGCCTTTCCCCACATGATCCGCCGTGACCATCTGTTTGGCGGCGAAGACCGGATTGACAAGCGCGACATGAACGGTGCCGAAGATGTAGATTTCTTCGGTGGCCCCGAGCAGTCCGGTGGCCCAGGTCAGCGTCTCGAAGCTGGTTCCCTCGGTATCGGTTTCGCCGCCATAGCCGAGCCAGCGGCTGACGGGAAGCAGGAATTCAAGGCCTGCCTCGTCGGCGAGGCGCGCCGCTTCCACGTTGTTGTCCCAGGAGGCGTCCCAGTGCTCGGGCGCCTTGGTCATCGTAAGCCCACCCGAACAGTTGGGCGCAAACAGTCCGAGCTTGAAGCGGTTCGGACCGTACATTCGCGTATCACGTCGACTTTCCCGCATTTCCGCTTCTCTTTACTTCCCTTTCGCCGGACAGCACGGACCTTATCAGGACGCATTTTCTTGTCCAGACATGATCCGTATGCGTGGCGCCCTGCCCGCAAACTCAATACCTCGAGGCACGCCGCGAGGCCCCGTGCCCCTGAGGTTCCGATTCGGCCTGCCGGGAGTCTCCGAACTTGATCGCTATTCCAGCCGCTGCCAAGATGACGATCCCCCCAACGAATTCTGTCTTGTCGACGACGACTGTCCGAAGAAAACCAAGGATCAGAATGCAGCCACCCGAACCAGGGCTCAGGACGTATGACAAGGCGCGCGCAACACCGGGTTTCACGTTGTTTTCGCCGTTACGGGGCAACCGCGCCTTCCTGATCGACATGGACGGCCAGCCTGTCCATGAGTGGAGACTCCAGGATCTGGGCGGCATCAATCGCTGCCAACTGACGGATGAAGGCAACCTGTTTGTGACGCAATGTACCCTTGACGGCCCTCCGCTAATGGCGGGCAAGGGCGGCTTGCTCAGAGAATATGATTGGGACAGCAATATCGTCTGGGAGCACTACGACGAAAACCAGCATCACGACGCGAGGCGACTGAAGAACGGAAACACGCTCTATATCGCCTGGGATCTCCTCGACGATGCAACCGCCAGGCGGGTGCAGGGCGGTCTGCCAGGCACGGAAAAGGACGGAAAGATCTACGGCGATCTTGTCCGCGAGATCGATCCGTCGGGGAACACTGTCTGGGAGTGGCGGATTCGCGACATCGAGGTCGAAAAATATCCGATCTGCGGCATCTGCGATCGGGTCGAATTCGGTCACGCAAACACCTGCGCGCCTCTTGACGACGGCAACGTGATGCTGAGCTTCAGGGTACTCAACCTGATCTGCATCGTGGACAGGGAAAGCAAGCAGATCATCTGGGAGATGCACGACCAGATACTCGGCCACCAGCACGACTGCCATATGCTGAAGAACGGCAACGTCCTGGTTTTTGCAAACGGGTTTCACGGACATACCGACGACATGTTCTCGCATATCTTCGAGATCGATCCGGACACCAAGGAGATCGTCTGGCGCTTTGACGGCAAACCACCTCAAAGCTTTTATTCGGCCAACATTTCCGGGGTCCAGCGCCTCTGGAGCGGCAATACGCTCATTTGCGAGGGAGCGAGAGGGTGCCTTTTTGAAGTCACCCCGGAGGGAGACGTCGTATGGGAATACCTTTCCCCCTATCTGGCCTACTCGAGGGTGCTTGAAGCTGAACTCAACTGGGTGTTCCGTGCATACCGCTACCCCCCTGACGCACCGCAACTGATGGGACGCCTATAGATAGTGAGGATCGCATGAAACGGATCTACCAGGGCTCCTGTCATTGCGGAAGGGTGCGCTTCGAGGTCGAAGCCGATGTCGATCACGTGCGGGTTTGCAATTGTTCGGTCTGCCACAAGCGAGGCGCCCTCATACATCGGGTGCCGGAAGGTGCCGTTCGCCTGCTAACGCCTCTGGATAAACTCACCCTTTACCAATGGGGATCGTTCACGGGCGAAGACTATTTCTGCCCCGAATGCGGTATCCTCCCCTTCCGCCGGCCCAGCTTTCCAACCGAAGAAGAAATCGCGCGCGGCGTCAAACCCTTTACCGGCTGGGCAATCAACACCCGCTGCCTGGATGGCTTCGACGCCGCCAACTCGCCGGTGAAGTCCATCGATCGGCGAAATACGCCCATAGAGGACGTCAGGGGAAGCTTTGAACGGAATCGGGGAAGCGGCGCCCTGGATTCCTGACGGTCGCCCCGAACACGGACAACCGATGGGCCCGCTCGCTTCCATGTCGCGACGACCGGGCCGTAAATGAACGCCCGTCTCGACAAGAGGCAGCCAACTGCTTGCCTATCTTTCCGGACGGTCGAACATGACGCGCGGACCGGACAGTGGAACCGCTTTGCTCCTGCCTGGATTGCCGATCTGTTCCGCCAGAACAGATATGGAGACGCGAATTCGCGCCTCCGCAGCGCGGGCATGGCAAACGGCCGTCCGGCCATTGAAGCCTATGCCGTTCCCAGCACCTCAAGCAGATGCTCGGGCGTGAACGGCTGCCGGCTTACCTGCACGTCGAGCGGGCGCAACGCGTCGTTCACGGCGCACCAGAGCGCGGCAATAGCACCGATCGTGCCGGATTCGCCGATACCGTTAGCGCCGAGCTCGGTCACCCCGGTCGGCGTTTCGATATGCGCAATGCTGATATCCGGCATTTCGGTCGCCATCGGTAACAGGTAGTCGGCCAGCGTCGCGTTCTGGATCTGCCCGTAATCGTCATAGATCAGGTGCTCGTAAAGACTGTTGCCGATCCCCTGAATGATCCCGCCCCGAAGCTGTTCGTCGACCAACAAAGGATTGACCACGCGCCCGCAGTCATCGGCCACCCACCAGCCGAGAATCCGGATGAAGCCGGTCTCGACATCGATCTCGACATGGGCGCCCTGCACGCCGTTGGCAATATAGTAATTGACCGGCGGAACATGATGCCTGGTGACCATGAGTTCCGGCTGTGCGCCTGGCGGCAGGGTGTCCTGCCGGAAATACCCGATCCGCGCCAGTTCGCCGAGATCCATGCGCGCCTCGCCCGTTGCGGCGTCGCGTATCTCGCCATCGGCAAGAGTGAGAGTCCCGGGCTCGGCCTGGAGAACCGAACCCGCCAGGTCGAGTATGTTCGCCTTGAGAGCCCGGCCCGCCTGCAATGCGGCCTCGCCGCCGATCGCCATGCCCCGGGAGGCCCACGCGCCACCGCCATAGGGGGTTACCGCGCTGTCGCCGGCCACGATATCGATATCGTCCATCCCGACACCGAGCTGGTCGGCAACGACTTGTGCGATCGCCGTCAGAGTCCCCTGCCCCTGATCGGTGATGCTGGTAAGGCAACGAACGACGCCTGACGGTTCCAGCTTTACCGTGCATCCGTCCTGGGTGGAGACCCTCGCACCGGACGGGCCGTAGTAGCCAGGCCCGAAGGCCGCACCCTCGACGAACGCGGCCACGCCGATACCACGGATCACGCCTTCGTTCCGCAAACGCAGCTGCTCGGTGCGCAAAGCCTGATAATCCATGATCTCGACGCAGGCATCGAGGCACTGGCGCATCGACATATGCCTCGCCTCGTAGCCACCGATCGTGGTCAGCGGATAGTCTTCTTCGGCGTGAAAGTTTTGGCGCCGGAAGGCAACCGGATCGATTCCGGCTGCGGCCGCAGCCTGGTCGACCATGAGTTCGGTCACCGCACAGCCGATCGGTACGCCGACGCCGCGGAACATGCCTACGATGCCCTTGTTGACATACGCTACCCGCGTCCTGCCGCGATAGTCCGTCAGGCTGTACGGCGCCCCCGCGCTCATGATCGCCATCATGCCTTCGGCAAGGCCGAAGCGGATATAAGCCGTGTAGGGTCCGACCGACAGGACATTGTCCATATCCATCGCAACCAGCCTGCCATCAGCATCCACCCCCATCCGGGCGGTGACGACATGGTCACGGGTCTGGCAGTCAGCGGCGAAGGATTCGAGGCGGTCGGCCGTGAACTTGACCGGACGCCCCAGCAGCTTCGCGATCGCGACCACCGCCAATTCCTCGCCGTGAACGTTGATCTTCAATCCGAACCCGCCGCCAATATCCGGCGTGATCACCCGCACCCTGTGTTCGGGGACCCCGAGATGGCGGCAATAGACGTCCTGCATCTGGAACGGAGACTGATGGGACTGGTGAACGGTCAGGCGTTCTTCGACCGGATCCCAATCCGCAAGGATCACACGCCCTTCCAGCGTGACGGCAGTGTGGCGGCCGAACGCGAACCGGTGTTCGACGACATGGGCTGCGTTGGCGAGTACGGTTCCGGCATCGCCATTGTCGATTTCATGCTGAAAGCACAGATTGTCGCCGAGGTCGGGATGGATGACCGGACTTGCGGAAGAGAGAGCCGCCTCCGTGTCGGTGACCACGGGCAGCTCTTCCCATTCGATTGCGACGAGTTCCGCCGCGTCCTCCGCCTCCGCCCGGCTCGTGGCAACCACGGCGACCACGGGCTCGCCCTGGAAACAGGCTCTGTCGACGGCCAGGACATGCTGGACGGCGGACTTGTGACCGGGCCGGTGCGCGGCCACGGCATGCAGGGGCTGGCAGATGTCCGCAAGATCAGCGCCGGTGACGATGCGGACGACTCCGCCCGCCGCCGCAGCGGCGGCGGTATCGACGTTCAGGATTCTCGCATGGCCGTAGGGGCTCCGTACGAACGCCACATGCAGCATGTGCGGAACCGAAATGTCATCCGTATAGCGACCCTTGCCGTGAATCAGGCGGCGCACGTTCGGGCGCGCCACCCGCTTTCCGACCAGGGAGTCGGGACCGAAAGCCCCATCGCCCGAACCACTCATGGCGCCGACTGCGCCTTCGAGGCGGCCTCCACCGCATCGATGATGGACTGATACCCGGTACATCTGCAGAGATTGCCCGAGAGGTGGTCGCGAATTCCGTCGCGATCCAGCACGACCCCGGATTCCAGCAGTTCGGCAGCCGTCAGAACCATGCCCGGAGTGCAGAACCCGCACTGGGCGGCGTTCCGCTGCTCGAATTCCCGCTGGAGGACCGCAAACTCGCCCGACCGCGACAACCCCTCGATGGTAACAACCTCCGCGCCGTCCACCTGGGCAGCAAGAATGAGACAACCTCGGACCACGACCCCATCTACCCTGACCGTGCACGCACCGCACACACCGTGTTCGCAACCCAGATGCGAGCCCGTAAGGCCAAGGTCGAGGCGCAGGAAATCCACGAGATGACGACGGACGGGAACCGTCCGCGTCACCGTCTCACCATTCACATCCAGGGTGATTTCAGCTGAGTCTTCATTCGGCATTTGCAGCATAGTGGCACGGCGAACAATACCGGTCAAAATGTTGCGGCCACGTCGGCGGTCCCGGGAAACCCAGCGACCGTAGCCGTCAGAGGTCGCGCACCTTCGGCAGAATCTCGCGCCCGAAGATCTCGAGCGACCGCATGATCTCCTGCTGAGCAAGCGAACCGAAATCGACCAGCATTGCGATCTGGGTTATCCCGATTTCCCGCAACACCTCGATGCGTTCGACCGCCTGTTCGGGTCCGCCCATCAGTACGCGGCCGGGAAAATAGCGCTCGAAGGTGAGTTCCTGCTGGCCAGATTCGCGGCGCTGATACCCCTTGTAGGCTTCCGGGTCGGGCGGTTTGCTCGCCGCCTCGATGCCGGCCCGGGCGTATTCGGCCATCGGACCATCGACCACGGCCTTGAGCGCGGCATCGTCCGTCTGTTCGAGGAAATGCGCGTGATAGACGCAGCAGATCTCGTGGTCGGACGCAGGCCGTCCGTATTTTTCCAGGGCATCTTGGTACCAGCCGATCCGCTCCACAGCGACAGGATGATCGACATGATAGGCAACATAGAGGAGATTGTGGCCTTCGCGCGCGGTCCACTCGAAGCTCTCGGGCGACATCAGGCACGCGTTCCAGATCGGCGGGTGCGGTTTCTGGTAAACCGGCGGCAAGACCCTGAGGCCGGACACCCTCGGCCGGAATTTCGATTCGAACTCGAGCGGTTCCCCGGTCCATGCCTGGAGGACAAACTCGACCCCCTCTTCCACCCGCTCGCGGCTTTCCCGCATCGGTACGCCGAAAGCGTCGAACTCGTCGCGGATGAAGCCTCTGCCCACGCCAAAGTCGAGCCGTCCCTTCGAGAGCTGGTCGAGCGTAGCCGCCTGCTCCGCCACCCGGAGCGGATCATTGAGCGGCAGCACGGTCGCACCGGTGCCGAGACGGATGTTCTCTGTACGAGCGGCGAGAAAGGACAGGAATGCGTAGTGGGCCGGCAGGAATCCGCCATGGCGCACGAAATGGTGCTCGACCATCCATGCGTAGTCGATGCCGATGCTGTCGGCATACTCGACCTGTTCGACGATGTTCTGCATGTGAACATGCACGTCGCGCTTGTCAGGCAGATGGGTCGGAAGATAGAACAGGCCGAATTTCATGGAAGGCAGTCCTCGCGTTCGGTGAACGGCTTGCATGGTGTTAAAAGACATCCGCCGGAAGGCGGCGGAGCGACCGGACATGCCGGTATCCCGGTGAGATCGTCTTGCCGGGCTGGCACCCTGTACGCTGCCGTAAGGACCCCACTATAGCATCGCTGGCTGATGCCCCCGACAGTTCGTAGGCGAACGACATTTCATCGCTGGAGTCCGGTCGGAAGCAAAGCAGGCCGAAATCGGGACATGCGAAGAATTGCTGCAGGCGCAAGACCCGATCCGGAGCCGGCCTCTCATTGCGCTGAAATCCGATATCGGCAATCATCCTCTGACGTGTCGACCCCGGCAGCGCGCGGACTGCTCCTGCACGGCGCAAAGCACCACGACAGAAAGGACTTCCCGTGTCTCTTTCAGCGGACAACGCAGCGGAGACTTTTGCCCGGAACGGATTCGTCTTTCCCGTCGACGTGATGGACGACGCAGAAGCCGGGGCGGTTCGTGCCGATCTTGAGCGGGCCGAAACCGAACTTGCTGACGATCCGGAAAAACTGATGCTTGCGCGATCCTATGCCGATCGTCTGCTGCCTTCCTTCGACCGCATGATCCGCAATCCGAATCTGCTCGATGCCGTCAGACCGATCCTCGGGCCGGATCTCCTGGTCTGGAGTTGCGGCCTGTTCATCAAGGAACCCCTATCGACCCAAATCGTTACCTGGCACCAAGATCTCACGTACTGGGGACTCGATGACGTCGACGAGGTAACGGCGTGGGTCGCCCTGTCTCCGTCGACCGTTGCAAGCGGCTGCATGCGTTTTGTTCCGGGTAGCCATCGCCGCGGGATGGTGCCTCACGTCGACACGTTCAATGACAACAACCTGCTTACCCGCGGTCAAAAAATCGCCTTCGAGTTTGACGACAGCGAAAGTGTAGACGTGATTCTGCGAGCCGGGCAGGCATCATTGCACCATGGCCACCTGTTTCACTCCTCCGGGGCAAACACGACCGCTGATCGGCGCCTTGGCGCCGCGATCCGCTACATCAAACCCTCCATGCGGCAGCGCACCGGAGACCGCTCCCTGGTAGCGCATGTGAGCGGCTTCGACGATTACGGGCATTTCCGGATCGCGGGACCACCCCGCGGTCGGCTGGCCGACGAGGACATTGCGCTCTGCCGTGAAGATTCCGCACTCAAGCGAAAGATACTCTATGAAAATGCGGACGCCGGGCGGGGGCAACGTTACTGACCACCTGGCCGTTGCTGCAACCGGGCCGGCCGCAGCGCACGCCATCCGCCCTCTGGTGTCCCGGCGCAAGAAATTTCACGAAGCGGTCAACCGGCAACCTGCAAGGCGGATATTGCGGGGACAAGAAGCATCTCCCTGCACCGCACCCGACAGTCCACAACGGCACGATCATTCATGGCCGGCCGGTATAGAGGCGCGCAACCAGAGATCGGCGGAGCATGAACGGCAGTGCTTTTCAATAAGCGCCCACGCGAACGGCAGCGATGCTCAGGCCGCCTGCCGCAAAGCCCGCCATATCCTCTCGGGCGTCGCAGGCATTTCGATTGACGATATCCCCGCCCGGTTCAGTGCGTTCTCGATCGCATTCATCACCGCGGGCAACGCGCCGACCGTCCCGGCTTCGCCCGCTCCCTTCACACCCAGCGGATTCTGTTGCGTCGGAACCGGGTTCGACTTGACTTCGAACATGCAGAAATCCTCTGCCCGCGGCATGGCGTAATCCATGAACGATGCCGCCAGGTTCTGGCCGTCGGCAGCATAAACCGCCCGTTCCATCACCGCCTGTCCGACCCCCTGCGCAACGCCGCCGTGGATCTGACCCTTGAGCAGAGACGGATTCAAGACCGTGCCCACGTCGTCGACGATCACATAGGCGAGGATCTCGACCTCGCCGGTCTCGGGATCTATCTCGACCTCGCAGGCATGGCAGCCGTTTGGATAGTTCGCCGCCTTGGGCGAAAACGTCGCACGCTCATCGATGCCGGCGCTGACTCCTTCAGGGAGTTCCGACGGCATGTAGGACTTCCGCGCAACTTCGCTCAGCGCGATCGAACGGTCGGTACCGCCGATGACGAACATGCCATCGGAAAACTCGATATCCTCGATGCTCGCCTCCAGTCGGTGCGCCGCAAGGACCTTGCCCTTGGCGACGGCCGCCTCGACTGCGCGGTAGACGGCCGAACCGCCGCAGGTCGCCGATCTCGACCCCCCGGTTCCCCCGCCGACACCCTGGAGGTCTGTGTCCCCTTCCCGCACCCGGATATCGTCGATGGGCACACCGAGCTGTTGCGAAACGATTTGCTTGTAAACAGTCTCATGCCCCTGACCCTGGCTGATGGTGCCGGCCAGTACGGTAACGCCGCCGCCGCTGTCGATGCGGACGGTTGCCTCCTCCATCGATGGCGCGCCGGCGCGTTCGATGGTGTTCGACAGCCCAAGGCCGCGAAGGCGCCCGCACGCCTCGGAATCCCGCCGCCGAGACTCGAAGCCGGCGTGATCGATCATCGCGAGCCCGTCATCCAGATTTTTCTCGAACTCGCCGCAATCGTAGGTGAATACGAGACCGGTCTTGAACGGCATCGCCTCGGGCGGAATCGTGTTCTGTCGCCGGAGTTCCGCGGGATCGCGTCCGAGCGCGCGGGCAGCATCGTCAACCAGCGTCTCAATGATGTAGGCGGCTTCGGGCCGTCCCGCTCCGCGATACGGAGAAGTCGGCGTGGTGTTGGTATAGATGCCGGTGACCTCGACATGGATTGCCGGCGTCCTGTAGGTGCCGGCCAAAGTGCCGAGATTGTTCACCGGCGGCCCGCTGCCCGCGGTCGTGATATAGGCGCCAAGCGCCGCAAGGGTGCGCACCTGGAGAGCCAGGAAATTCCCGTCACCGTCAAGTGCGAGACGGGCCGTCGAGACGTTGTCGCGACCCTGGTAGTCGGCAAGATGGCCTTCTGAACGTTCGCCCGTCCATTTCACCGGGCGCCCTATGCGCCGCGATGCCCACAGCACGAGTACCTGCTCGGGATAGGTCCCACCGCGCAGTCCGAAGCTTCCGCCAATGTCACCCGCTATCACCCGGACGTCACGTTCGCCGACATGCAGGATCTCGCTCGCAAGCTGTTCGCGCAGCTTGTGCGGATAATGGAGCGCCGTATGGAGCGTGTAGCGCCTGTCGGTGGCGTCGTAAACGCCGACATAGGCGCGCGGCTCTAGCGTGTTGGCAACCATGCGCGAGATGTGAAAGGTCCGTTCGACGACATGATCCGCGACCTCGAATGCAGCCGCGGTCTCTTCCCGATAACCGCGCTCGACAGTGAAGCAGGCATTGCCCGGGCAGTCGTCCCAGATCAGCGGCGCGTCTTCCCCCGCGGCATCCGCGGTCGACACCACGGCCGGCAGCGGATCATACGCGATGTCGATGGCTTCC
Organism: Alphaproteobacteria bacterium; assembly: GCA_022822405.1. Lineage (GTDB taxonomy): Bacteria > Pseudomonadota > Alphaproteobacteria > MPNO01 > UBA830 > JAJEBT01. The sequence goes on along the minus strand of JAJEBT010000092.1, from coordinate 39,291 downwards.
GCCGCATCGCGGGCCTGATTCACGGTTTCCGCAACGATGAAGACGACCGGATCGCCGACGAAACGGACCCTGCCGACGGCAAGCGCCGGGCACGGGTTCTGGTACTGTCCGTCATTCCACCTGGTCAGGCACCGGAGGTCGCCCAAACCGTCGGCGACATAGTCCTCGCCGGTGAGAACCGCAAGGACGCCTGGCATCGATTCGGCCTGCGAGGTGTCGATTGACAGGATCCGGGCATGTGCATGCGGCGACCTGACGACAAGCGCGCAAGCCTGGCGCGGAAGCGAGATATCGTCCGCGTAACGCCCGCCTCCCATCAGAAGCCGCGGATCTTCCGTGCGTGGAATCGGCTGACCGACATCGAACTCACCCATTCTTGCTTTTCCTCCCGAATCCAAGTCTATTGCCCGCGTTATAGTGGAAACCCGGACAGCGCAAAACAGGAAGCGGCGAATGGTGGAAGACAGGGGGCGGCTCGGCGGCAAGTCTGCGATCGTGACCGGTGCGGGACGCAATATCGGCGAGGAGATCGCGAAGCTCTTTGCCTCGGAAGGCGCCATGGTGGCAGTGGTCGACATGGACAGCGGACGCGCCGAATCGGTGGCCGCCGCCATCGAGAAGAGCGGCGGCCGCGCCGTCGCCATCGTCTGCGACGTCTCGCGCACCGACGACATCGCGGACATGGTCTCCGCCACCGTCGGCGCCTTCGGCGGCATCGACATCCTAGTCAACAATGTCGCGATCTCGGACAACAAGGACATTTTCGAGCTCAGCGAGGACGAATGGCGGAAGACCATCGACGTCACCCTGTCCTCGCCGTTCTACGTGACCAAGCAGGTGGCTCGGTGGATGGTCGACAACGGGCGCGGCGGCCGCGTCATCAACATCGGATCGACCTCCGGCTTCAAGGGCCGGCCGACGGCGCTCGCCTATACCGCGGCCAAGAGCGGCGTCTTCAACCTCACCCAGTCCCTTGCGGTCCAGCTCGCGCCCTACGGCATCATCGTCAACCAGGTTTCGCCGAACATGAGCGGATCCCCGGTCGGCCGCGAGGTCTTCGACCGTAACCGCAAGGTGAACAACCTCCTCGGACGCCCGGGCGAGCCGGAAGAACAGGCCAAGGCGGTACTGTTCCTCGCCTCCGAAGACGCGTCCTTCATCGCCGGCGCCAACCTGTTTGTCGACGGCGGCACGATGGCGCTTGCCTCTTTTGCCGATGCGCCGAAGGCCAGGTAGCCCGGCACGGATGAGTCCGGAGCGGAGTTTCATGCCGGCGGACAGCGGATGAGCGGCGCGCGCTACCGCCTCGGCGTCGATGTCGGCGGCACCCACACCGACCTGATTCTTCTCGATGTGACCGACGGTTCGATCGAGATCGAGAAGGTGTCGTCCACTTCCGCCAATCCGGCGCTCGGAGTGCTTGCGGGAATCGACCGCTTCGCTGCCAGGGGCAGAGATCCCGGAGCGATCGAGTTTTTCGCCCACGGCACCACCATCACCACCAACGCCCTTCTCGAGATGAAAGGCGCGCGGGTCGGCATGCTCATCACAAGGGGATACCGCGCCATCCAGGAGATCCAGCAACAGGCGCGCGACGGCAATCCGTTCGACTATTTCTTTCAGCGGCCGCCGCATCTCGCGCCGCAAAGCCTGACCCACGATATCGGCGGACGAATCGACTACGAAGGCAACGAGCTCGAGCCACTCGACGAGGACGCGGTGCGCTTGGCGGCACGCACTCTCCGGGAGAAGGGCGTCGATTCGATCGCCATCGTCTACCTGTTCTCCTACATGAACCCGTCGCACGAGCAGCGCTCCCGGGAAATCATTGCCGAGGAGTGGCCCGAGGGTCATGTGTCGCTATCGTCGGACGTGCTGCCGCGCATCCGCGAATGGCCCCGCATGTCCACCACTCTTTTGAACGCCTATCTGGAACCCACCCTGATCGGCTACATCGGAGACCTCTCGGATGGCCTCGACGGGGGCGGTGCGACCACGCCGCAACGCTTCCTGATGCAATCGAACGGCGGCGTCATGCCGTTCTCGGCCGCGGTCGCGGGAGCCAAGACCGTTCATACCCTGTTCTCGGGACCGGCCGCGGGCGCGCAGGCGGCGGCCTATCTTGCATCCGAGGACAGTCACGGGCTGGTCACGCTCGACATGGGCGGCACATCCTGCGACATCGCGTTCATCGAGGGCGGCGTTCCACTCGAAGTGGCCGAGAGTGAGGTCGCGCGTCGGCGTCTCGACGTTCCCGCGCTCGACCTGACGACGATTTCGGCCGGCGGAGGTTCGATCGCCTGGATCGACGGCGGCGGGCTCCTGGCTGTGGGCCCGCACTCCGCCGGCGCCGAGCCGGGACCGGTCTGCTACGGCAAGGGCGGCACCGAACCGACGGTTACCGACGCAGACATCGCGTGCGGTTTTCTCAATCCCGAGTATTTCCTCGGCGGTGCGCAGTCTCTGGATCGCAAGGCCGCGCTCGCGGCACTTGAGGAGAAGATCGGCGGACCGCTCGGCATGTCCGGCATCGAAGCGGCCTGCGGCATACGCCGCATCGTCGACATGCGCATGGCCGATGAAATCCGCATTTTCGGAGCCAAGCGCGGCGTCGATCCGCAGGAGTTCTCCCTGCTGCCGTTCGGCGGTGCTGGCGCCGTACACGCCGCAGCGGTCGCCGACGAAATCAACATGACACGAATCCGCGTGCCACCGCGCCCCGGCGCCTTCTCGGCGCTCGGCCTGCTGTGCACCGATGTCATCCACGACTACATCCGCTCGGAACTGCGCCCGCTCGAACAGATGCCGGCTGCGCACGCGGAAGGCGTCTTCGCGGACCTTGAGGAGCGCGGGCGACGTGAACTCGCGAACGAGGGGCTCGACCCCGATGCGGGGCTTTTCGACCGCGAGCTCGACCTGCGCTACACCGGCCAGGGCTACGAATTGCGGGTTCCCCTCGCCGGCCTTGGCAGCGATGCGGGGCTCGACAGCGATGCGCTGGCGGCGGCGCGGGAGCGTTTTGACGGCATCCATGCCCGCATCCACGGCCATGCCGCGACCGAGAAGCCGGTCGAAATCGTGAGCTTTCGCGTCCGGGTGCGCGTGCCCGTTCCCAAATACGAACCGGTACCGGCGGCCGCGTTCGCCGCGTCGCCCGCGCCAGAGGGCGCGCGCAAGGGCGAGCGCGACGTTTGGTTCGGTGTCGGCGCCCCGGTGCGAACCGCGATCTGGGCACGCCGCGAGCTGCCGCCGGGCGCCGTTGTTTCCGGTCCCGCTATCATCGAACAGCTCGACGCCACGACGGTGGTGACGGCCGACTGGCGGGCCGAGGTCGACGCCCACCGCAATCTCGTCCTCGTCCGGAATTCGTGACATGGCCGTCGACCCGATAACCATCCAGATCATCAGGAACAAGGTCGCAAGCCTCGTCGACGAAATGCACTACCATTTCTACCGGTCGGGCTATTCGACGATCATTCGCGAAAGCCGCGACTTCTCGTGCGTGATCCTCGACCGCGAGGGGCGGCTGATCGTGCCGCCGCCGATGTTCTTCCACGCCCCGTTCTACAAGCACTTCGTCGATCGTACCGTCGCGCTCTACGGCATCGACGGGCTGGCCGACGGAGACGTCGTGGTGTCAAACCATCCTTACGAGGCCGGGGTGCCGCATGTCTCCGACATGGCATTCATCTCGCCGATCTTCTCCGGCGGCGAGCTCGTCGGATTCTCCGGCTCCTGCGCCCACAAAGCCGATATCGGCGGCATGATCCCGGGTTCGACCTCGGCCAGCGCGACCGAGATCTACCACGAGGGACTCGTGCTTCCGCCGGTCAAGATCGCCGCCAGCCACGACTATGACGACGATCTCGAACGCCTCATCCTCACCAACAGCCGCCAGCCGGAACTGGTGCGCGGCGACATGCGCGCACAGATCGCGGCAACCCTGATGGGAGTCCGGCGCATGCAGGACCATTGCGCGCGCTTCGGGGTCGCGACGGTGACGGGGGCCTTCGCCGCCATTCTCCAATCCGCAGCCGAGGAAATGCGCGGAGCGATCGCTGCGCTGCCCGACGGCGAGGCATCCGCCGACGGCTACATGGACGATGACGGCGTCGATCTCGACCGAGGGGTGTATTTCGCGGTGACGGTGCGCAAGAAGGGCCACAGCATCAGCTTCGACTTCTCGAAGTCCCAGGCCCAAGCTCGGGGGCCGGTCAACCTGCGCCCGTCGATGGTCGAGGCATGCGTGTTCTACTCGCTGATCGGCTGCCTCGGACCGACGATGCAGTTCAACGACGGCATGCGCGACGTGGTGGAGTTCGTCTATGCACCGCGCACCATCACCAATGCCGAGAGCCCGGCACCGGTGTCGTCCTACCAGAAGGCAAATCTCCGGCTTACCGACGTCATCCTCGAAGCCCTCGCAACCTTCAATCCGATGCGCGCGATCGCCGGTTCCGGCTCGTCGGGGTCGCTGTCGATCAACTGGTACAAGGGTGGCAAGCCCGGCCATAACACGCTGCAATACGAGATTCTCGGCTCGGCCTATGGCGGCGGCAACGGCAATGACGGCTGCAACGCGACCGCCACCCATCTCTCGAACCTCCACGTGACGCCGATCGAGATCCTCGAAAGCGAGTATCCGTGTCGCATCACCGAATTCGACATGGTTGCGGATTCCGGCGGCGCCGGCGAGTTCCGCGGCGGCGTCTCCTTCCGGCGGCGCTACGAGGTGCTGCAGGACTGCTCGGTAGTGCGCCGCTACGACCGCTGGAAATTTCCGCCGCCCGGCAGCCACGGCGGACAGGACGGCGGCGGCAGCAGGTTCGTGATCCGCGCGGGACGGGACGACGAACTCGAGACGCCGTCGGCGGGGAAGTTCGAGCTGGAAGCCGGGCAGGTTTTCTACCTGGAGACCGCGGGCGGCGGCGGTTTCGGGGATCCCGGGAAACGCGACCCCGAGCGCCTGGCGCGGGATGTCGCGGAAGGATACGTCACCGCGCAGGCGGCCAGCGGAGTCTACGGGCTCGACCCGAAGAAGGGTTGACGGACGAGGACGCGGCACCAGCCCGGGCGGACGGTTCCGAGAGTTCGGCAAAAAGATGGAGGACACGGCATGTCAAGGGATCGTGTAGGCATAATCGGCCCCGGACGCATGGGACTCGCCATGCTCAGGCATCTCCGGAGCAACGGCTTCGAGGTGACGGCCTTCGACATCGATGAAGCGCAGCTCGCGCGGGCGGCCGAAGCCGGCGGCACGAGGGCGTCGAGCGCGCGGGAAGTCGGGGAGAACAGCGACTACGTGATCATCGGCGTCGGGTTCGAACCCGAGGTCCAGGCCTGCCTTGCCGGCGATAACGGCGCCCTCGCGGGACTGTCGGCCGGGGACTGCGTCGCCGTCTGTTCGACGGCGTCCTTCGACGGGGTGCGGCGCTTTGAGGAGATGTGCGCCGAACGCGGCGTCGGATTTCTCGATGCCCCGATCGCCCGCGGGCGCTGGGCTGCCGATGACGGCACGCTGCTGGCGCTGGTCGGCGGCGCGCCCGAGATCGTTGAACGCTCGCGGCCGGTCTTCGAAACCTTCTGCTCCGATATCGAGCATATGGGCGACGTCGGCCACGGCCAGGTTGCCAAGATGATGAACAACTATCTCCTGTGGGTGAACGGTTGCGCGCTGATCGAAGCCGGCCGTCTTGCAGAGACCACCGGAATCGATCTGCCGCGGCTCCGCGACGCCCTGATGATGAGTTCTGGGGAGAGCGCCGCGCTCCGCGACTGGGACCGCATGACGTTTACATGGGCGCTCAAGGACATGCAGATGATGGAGCGCCTCTCGGACGGCGCCGGAATGACCCTGCCGCTCGCCGGCGTCATCAAGGAATTGGTCAAGGACGGGCGAAAGATCAAGGCGACGGACCCGCCTGACTGGACGGGAGCCGCCCGCTCCGGATAGCGCCCGCCGGCGAGATCCCGCGACCGGAATCACGGCCTGCAGCGCGGCCGCGTCCGGCGATCGCGCACCGTTCAGAAGTTGGCCGGGACCGGCATGCGGCTGTCCGACCGTGATGAGAAGGCTCGGGCGACTCCCTTTGACGTTCGACCGCAGTTGTCCTAATGATGGGCATCGAACGGGAATTCGCGGGGGACAGCATGGCCGAAACACCGGACAATGTCGGCGGCGTTATCGTCGAGGAAAAGAACCCGGGCGTCGGGCACAACCAGCCCAAGGAAGTCGTCTGGGAGCGCTGGCAGAGAAAGCGCACCTTCGTCCGTGCGCTTGAGGGCACCTACGGAGAACTCCAGCAGGGCCTCATGGACCAGCCCCGGATCTACAAGTCCACAGACTGGCAGTGGAAGGGTGGACCGCAGTTCTTTGACAAGCCGATCGTCAACCCGCAGCGCACCGACATCGCGCAGTCCATCGAAACCCACCTCTCTGTCATCGCGCCCGGCGGCACCGGCCAGCGCCACGGCCACATGAATTCGGCCCTGTTCTACGTGATCTCCGGAAAGGGCTACGACATCCACGACGGCAAGCGCTACGACTACGAGGCTGGCGACATCATCATCGTCGAGAACGGTTGCGTGCATCAGCACTTCAACGCCTCGGACACCGAGGATCTCGTGTGCCTGGTGATGAAGGCCAAGCCGCTGTTCCTGTTCATGCACATGCTGTTCCAGAAGGTGGCGAAGTATCCGCCCAAGGAACCCGTTCCGGGATGGGAACACTGGGAGCCGCCGACGGATCTCTGACCGACAGCCCCGCCCGAACCCGAACCCCGACAGAGCGACGAGAGAAGCACCCATGGCGCATGAACGCGATATGGCCCATACGGGCGACAACCAATGCAACTGGTATGCCGAGGAGCTAGAGGACTCGGCGGAGTTCCGCAGGACCTACCGCAAGCGCCTTTCGGTGGTGAAGGCTGCGGACATGCCGTTCGAGAATTCTCCGGACGGCCTCATCAAGCACATGGTCCATGAGAAGCAGAACACCACCGAAAACTGCGTCGAGTCCTACATGCAGTTCATCCCTCCCGGCAGCCATACCGGCAAGCGCCGCATCCTCGCCGAGCAGATTCTGTTCGTACTCGACGGGCGCGGCTACGATCTCCACTGGGACGTCGAGTACGAGGTCGACATCGACTTCCACTGGTCGTGGAAGGAGGAGCCGAGAAAGTTCGAATGGGAACGCGGCGACTTCATCTTCGTGCCGGCCTACTGCATCCAGCAGCACTTCAATTCCGATCCCGACAACGAAGCACGGCTGATCGTGATCACCAACCGCATCTTCAAGGCGATGGGGCTCAACTGGCTCGAACAGATCGAGAATGCGCCGGAGTATGACGGCGATCTTGAGCCAATGCTGGCCGGGCCCGGATGGGTTCCGGACACCCGCGACGACTGAGCGGGCGGACAGGCGGCGCGTCGTACAAGGTCAGCCGCGCGCGCGCCCGTCGAAGCGGTCAACCGCATCGATGTCGAGCTTGCGCGGATTGACGTCGACGCGCGCATTCTTCACCTCGCGGTCGAAGGCCACCACCTGGAGGAGTTCGAGATCCTCGTCGCCGCAGCTCTCGAACCAGTACTGTGCGTTTCGCGGCATCACGATTCCTTCGTGGCGTCCGAATTCTCCGAGCACCTCGTCGCCGGGCCCGTAGAAGCGCACCCTGCCCTGCAGCACCATCCAGAAACCGTCCATCCCGGTGTGTGAATGGAGGTTGTTGTCGCCGCCTTCCCTCACGACCTGTACGGCACCGCGGATGATGTCGGTCTGACACAGCGACACGATCGCCTTTTCCGTCTGTTGGCTCCCTGGCTTGGCATAGGAGAATTTCTGGGGCTCACGCGGCGGCGCGTTCCTGGCTCGGGCCGACTTGCGCGTCGGCATGGTACCTGTTTCGACCATGATTTTGCCTCCGGTCGCTGTGCGGCGATAATTCGGGCTTGCCGTTTACGCCATCATGTCTTTTGCTATTCTAGCACCACCTCTCGGACTGCAAAAATCCCCACAAGGAGACAATATCCATGAAACTCCCAGCCTTGGCAGTGTCGCTTTCGATCGCCGCGTTCGCGGCCGCGACACTCACGACAGCGCCGGCAGCTGCCGACGCCGTTGCCGATTTCTACAAGAAAAAGCGGATGACGCTCTATGTCGGGCTGTCGGCCGGCGGCGGATATGACCGCTATTCCCGGACCCTGGCGCGACATATCCACCGCCACATTCCCGGCAATCCGAGGATCGTCGTCAAGAACCGCACCGGTGCGGGCTCGATGATTCTCACGAACGAACTCTACAACTCGCTTCCGAAGGACGGCTCTGTGTTCGCCACCGTGGCCCGCGGCCAGACTCACGAACCGCTGCTCGGCACCAAGGAAGCGAAATTCGACGCCACCAAGTTCACCTGGCTCGGCACGATGAACAACGAGGTCAGCCTGTGCGTGTCCTGGCACACCTCGAAAATCAAGACCATGGACGACATGCTGACCAAACAGTTCGTGGTCGGCGGACTTGGCCCGGGCGCCGACACCGACACCTTCCCCACGGTCCTCAACTACGTGCTTGGCGGGAAGATGAAGCTGATCACCGGCTATCCCGGCGGCAATGATACGAACTTCGCAATCGAACGCGGCGAGGTGGAAGGGCGTTGCGGATGGTCGTGGTCGTCGGTGAAGACAACCCGGCCGCAATGGCTCAAGGACAAAAAGATCAACCTCTTGGTCCAGATGTCGACGCAACCGCATCCGGAACTGACAAAACTTGGCGTTCCGTTCATCATGGATTACGCGAAGACCGACGATCAGAAGGCGATTTTGAACTTCATCTATTCGCGCCAGGCCTGGGGCCGCCCCTACCTCGCCCCTCCGGGCGTGCCGGCAGACCGCGCCAAGGCCCTGCAGGACGCCTTCATGGCAACCATGAAGGATCCCAAGTTCCTCGCCGACGCGAAGAAACAGAAGATGGAGATAGCTCCGCTCTCCGGACCCAAGGTCGCGGCCCTCGTGAAGGACCTCTACGCGACGCCGCAGAACATCATCCAGCTCGCATCGACGGCGGCCTCGGATGAGACCAAGATCGAAATCTCGAAGGCCGTCATCCCCATCGAGACTCTCGCCGGCAAGATCACAGTGATCAAGCGCGGCGGGCGCAAGGTCACGGTGGAAGGCGGCGGCAAGAAATGGGCCGTCAGCGTCTCCGGAAGGAGGACCAAGGTCGTCATCGCAGGCGAGAAAGCCAAGCGCAGTGCGCTCAAGGTCGGCATGTCCTGCAAGCTGACTTATCAAGGCACGGCCGCCAAGGCGTTCGACTGCAACTAGGCACCGCGTCCTCAACTCTACGGCCGGGGGCCGCCCGAGGCGGCTCCCGGCCCTCCTCTCCCGTCATACCAATCCGACAATCCCGGATCACGGACTCGAGCAGGCATGGAAATACTTGGCACGGCAGCCGACGCGCTACTGGTAATGCTCGAGCTCGAACGTCTCGGCTACCTGTTCGCCGGCGTTCTGATTGGCTTGGCGCTCGGCGTCATTCCCGGACTCGGGGGAATCGTCGGGATGGCCCTGCTGTTGCCGTTCACCTTCGACATGGATTCCTATTCGGCGTTCGCCTTTCTCCTCGGCATGGGCTCGGTGACGACGACATCGGACACGATCCCGGCCGTTCTGTTCGGCGTTCCGGGGACCGCGGGCTCGGCGGCCACCGTCCTCGACGGCCATCCCCTCGCCAAGCAGGGCCAGGCCGGGCGCGCCTTCGGAGCCGCCTACACCGCGTCACTCGCCGGCGGCGTGTTCGGCGCGCTGATGCTCGGCGCCTCGGTGCCGATCCTGCGGCCCGTGATGCTCGAGGTCGGATCCCCGGAACTGACGGCATTTGCCGTCTTCGGACTCTGCATGGTCTCCGCACTCTCGGGCGGTTCGCCGCTTCGCGGCCTGGTGGCGGCCGGATTTGGACTCCTGGTCGCGTTTATCGGACAGGACCCCCAGATCGGTGTCCACCGCTACACCTATGGCTGGCTCTATCTCTGGGACGGACTTTCAATCATACCGATCACGCTCGGCCTGTTCGCCCTGCCCGAACTCGCCGACATGGCCATCGCCCGACGTTCGATCGCCCGGGAGGGCGCTGTCGACACCCGGGCCGGCCAATGGCAAGGCGTCAAGGACACGTTCCGCAACTGGTTCCTGGTGCTGCGCTGCGGCGCCATCGGCGCCGGCCTCGGCTCGCTTCCGGGCATGGGAAGCGCCGTCATCGACTGGATAGCCTACGGCCACGCGCTCGGCACCGAGAAGGAGGCAGCAAAAACGTTCGGCACCGGCGATATCCGCGGTGTTCTCGCCTCCGAGGGCTCGAACAACGCCAAGGAGGGCGGCGCCCTGGTTCCAACCATCGCCTTCGGCGTTCCCGGCAGCGCCCAGATGGCCATTCTCCTCGGCGCTTTCCTGATCCAGGGCCTTGTACCCGGCCCGTCGATGCTGACCACCAATCTCGAAGTCACCTACTCCATGGTCTGGTCGGTCGCGCTCGCGAACATTCTCGGCGCCGGGGTGTGTTTCCTGTTTTCCAACCAGTTTGCCCGTATCTCCGTTGTCCGCCATTCGATAATCTTGCCGCTCATACTTGCCGTGCTGTTCGTCGGCGCCTTCCAGGGCAACCGCGACTGGGGCGATCTCGTCATCCTGATCGTCTTCGGCATCATCGGCTGGGTCATGAAGCGCAACGGCTGGCCGCGGCCGCCGGTCATTCTCGGCGTCGTTCTGGGCGGCATCATCGAGCGCTATCTGTGGATCTCGACCAAACGCTACGGCCTCGAATGGATGTCCAACTGGCTCGTGATCATCCTGTTCCTCATCGCGGTCGTCGTGCTGGCGTTGCCGCTGATCCGCGACATGCGCGGCGAGAGCGGGTTTCGCGGCGTCATCAGCCGGATCGGCAGGCCCCGACTGGACGTGAACAGCTGGATCTATGCGGCCTTCATCGCCGTGTTCGTATTCGCAGTCAGCGAGGCATCGGAATGGCGATTTGACGCGCGTTTCGTACCGCAGGTCTTCGGCTGGGCGGCGCTGGCGATCGCGATCGTGAGCTTCGCCTGGCACACGGTTGTCCGAGCGCCGGAAGCGGGGGCGGCTTCAGGCATCCGCGAGCGCATGCTCAACCAAGCGCGGCTCGATATCTCTTCCGACGACAGCGGAGAGTTCGACCGCGCGCTCGTGCGCCGGCGCGCGCTCGGCTTCGCGGCATGGATCGCCTGTTTTCTGGCGTTGACCTTCCTGGTCGGCATGCTTCCGACGATCTTCCTCTTCACCCTCGCTTTCATGATCGTCGAAGGCGAGCGCTGGCCTCCGGCGCTCGCCATCGCTGCCGGGCTGACGGTTTTCTGCTGGTATCTCTTCAACGAACTTCTCGCGCTGCCATGGCCGAACTCGCTGCTGGGGAACCTGTCACCCGAACTGAAGGCCGCCGTTCCCGGAATCTGATCCCGGGGCGCGGGCAACGCCGCATCCGGAGTCGTTCGCGGGCGGACGGCGAATTGGCGGCGCGTCGACATGCAACGCCACCTGCCCGCCCTGTGGGCGTGGCTTCGAGTGTAGCTTGCTTGGAGATCGGCACTGAACCTGAGAAGGGAGATTGAATAATTCTCTTTATTCACAATGAGATGGTCGAGGAACTTCTGTCGATGTCAGAGACGATCGAAGTCCTCGAGCAGGCGTTCCGCGATCTCGAAGACGGCAGCGCGATGCACCGTCCCCGACTCGATTTCTACGCACCCTGCGAACGCGAAGACGGCTACTGGCGCTGGGGCACGATGGAGGGCGTGTGGAACGGCATTTTCGCCATCCGCATGAAATCCGACGTCATGACATGGCCGGTCGACGACGCGGGAAACTGGACCGCCGACAAGTATTGTGTCGAACCGGGGACGTGGTGCGGCCTCGTGATGCTGTTTTCCGCCCGCAACGGCGAACCTCTCGCGTTCATCAATGACGGCGTGATCCAGCACATGCGCGTGGGCGCCGGCGCCGGAATCGGTGCCCGCCACCTGTCGCGCGAAGATTCTCGAATCGTCGGCATGATCGGCTCCGGAGGCATGGCGCGGACCTACGCCATGGCAATCAAGGCGGTCCGGGACATCGAACTGATCCGGGTGTTCAGCCCAACCCGGGCCAACCGGGAGGCTTTCGCCCGGGAGATGGCCGGCAAGCTCGATATAGAGATCCTCCCGGTCGACACGCCGGAAGAAGCGGCCGCGGGCGCCGACATCCTTGCATCCGCGACCGATTCCATGACGCCGACGATCGAACCGTCCTGGGTCGAACCGGGCATGCATCTGACGAATGTGGGGCCGTTCGAATTCAGCGAAGCCGTTCTCGACCGCGTCGATGTCGCCATTCGGCAGGGTACGGGCGGCCTCAAGCTCGCCGAATCCGAGAACGCCCGGGCCGGAGTTGCCTCGAGCCCCATGGCGTTCATCGCCGGAACTCCGGAGGAGCGCAGGAGGCTTCCGGCATCGCGGCCGCATCCTGGGCGCGATGCCGGGTCCGCGGATTTCAACGATCTCGTTTCCGGGCGCGCGCGGGGACGCGAGACCCAGGAACAGGTCACCTTCTACTACAACATGGGCAATCAGGGTCTCCAGTTTGCCGCGGTTGGAGGCCTCGTTCTCGAAAAGGCCAGATCAGCTGGCGCCGGGCGCAACCTCCCGACAGACTGGTTCCTTCAGGACGTGCGCGACTGAGCGCCAACGAGCCGCAAGACTGCTGGAGTAGAGCCAACAAGGCTCAAGGCAGCAGTCCGCTCGAACAGTCGGCGCGCATTCGCTGTTCCGCAGGTTCCCGATCTGACTTTCGACGACCCGCTCCGGGACCGGCAGGAGGCTCGCCGTGGCCTCAGGCGGCGAACCCGTGATCGGCGAGATAGTTCTCCATCACCCGGACACAGGCTTCAGGTTCCTCAAGCTGCAGCATGTGGCTGGTGCCGGGGATCGTGATGTAGTCGTAGCCGCCTTCTTCCGCCATCGCCTTGTTGGCGGTCGCCGTGGGTGAAGGCCGCTCAACATCGGGGTCGGCTCCGACGAGGAGAACGGGACCGCCGAACTCCGACGCCTTCGGCCAGAGGTTCATCGGGATGTTCGCAACATAGGTCTCCGCCTCGATCCCGCCCGGGTAGCGGAGCTCCCAGCCATCTTCGGCGGGACGCAGGATCGAGCGGGCCATCAGACCGTGGGCTCCCGCAACCCATTTCCGGGCCGTCCGCCCGTTGGCGTATTCGGCCTCCTGTTCGGAAGGGTCGGAGAACAGCGAGGGCCGCGCCTTCGCCCAGTCGGCGAGCCGGTATTCGAACTTGACCATCATGTCGTACAACCGGTGGCCTTCGGGCGGGATGTCCGGCGGGTCGAACAGCACCAGCGCGTCCCATCGCCATTCAGCCTCGACGGCGTCCTTCATGGCGGCGCGGCCAGACATCGAATGGAAGGCGCCCACCGAAGGCTTGGCGCCAAACTGTTCGGAAATCGCGGTGTGAACCTCCCCTATGTCGCGCGCCATGTGGTCGTAGTCATGGTTGGGCGTCTCGGACGGAGGGTTGCGGCCATGGTTCCGCATGTCGAACACGACGACATCGTAGCGCGGACAGAGGAGTTGCCAGAACGGCAAGTAGCCGTCTATGGCGAATCCGTTTCCGTGGCTGGCAAAGACGCGCAGGCGGGCATCAGGGTCGCCGTGACGGCGCACGACGATCTGAGCCCCGTCGGCCATCGTCAGGTTCGCGACAGCGACAGGCTCTGGAACTTCGAGAATGCTCAGCGGACGATACTCCCTACTCCACGCGACGGATGCGCGGCGGGTTCTCTATACTCGAACGGCGCACGTCGGCCAAACGGATCAGGTCGTCACCGACAGGAAATTCTCGCTGATCTTGGAGCCGTACCAGAAAACCGCGCGCCCGGTATCGGTTTCGGCCCAGGTGAGCACCGGCCAGTCGGTATGAGAGATGTAGCCGCTGTCGAAGTCCTCGTCGCGGTTGCCCGCAGGGCCGAAGAACCGGACCGTCCCGCCGCATGTGATCCCGTGCCGGATCGGTCCGATATCGAACGACACCCTATGCTTGGCAATGAGGTCTGCCGAGGGCTGGATGCGGGCCGGGACTTCGGTGAAGGACGAGGCGTAGCGAAGACGCCCTTCTCCGGCGAGCGGAAAAAGGCCGAATCGTGCGACCTGGTCGCGGTGGTCAGGAACGCGCCGATCATCAACTCCCGGTCTCGCTCCGGTCGCACGGAAGGCGCTACGCGTTCCGGGAGGGACCGCCGGACTGTTCAAGATTCGCGAACCAGTCCGAAGGCGATATGCCGGCAAATGCCGTGAGATCATGAAACAGATTCGTGTCGTTGACGATACGCGGCACCTTGTGCTGGCCGCCCAGCTGGCCGCGCCGCTTCATCCAGCTCGCAAACGTGCCGGGCGGAACCGCGTGGACGCGCGGCGCAGCAAGACCGTAGCCGCCGGCGCGGTGGGCTCCGTAGTCCTCGTTGGCCTCCGAAAGCACCTGGTCGAGCACAGCCGCGAAATGTTCGAGAAGATCGATCGACGGCACCCCACCCGCGAATTCCAGGACGTAGGCATGGCCGCCGAGCTCGCCAGGGCGCGCGGGAAACACCGGCGCGACGGCATAATCGCTGACGTCGCCACCGACGGCGCCTGCGGCGGCGGCCACCGCATCCGCGATTTCCTCCTCGATCAGGTGTTCGCCAAACGCCGAAAGCGTGTAGGCCGTGCGGCCGGTGACGAGAACGCGCGGCGGATCGAGATCGGTGAATATAACTGTGTCGCCGATGACATGGCCCCACAAGCCAGCGCACGTGCTGACGACAATCGCGTAGTTCACGCCCGTCTCCACGTCGGCGAGCCAGCAGCGCGGCGGATCGTCGCGCCCGAGGGCTTCAGGCGTGACGAATTCGTAGAACTGCCCGGTATCGACGATCAGCCGCATGCCCTCGCCGTCTCCCCGATCGGCGTTGGCGAAATAGCCTTCGCTCGCGGCATAGACCTCCCGGGTCTCCGCCCGGCTGTCCTTGAGAAGCCGCGCGAAACGCTTGCGATAGGGCGCGAAATTGACGCCACCATGCGCCAGCATTTCGAGCCGCGGGAAGTGGGTGTCAAGGCAGTCGCCCGCGCCGGGATTGAGCGCGTCGAGGTGGTCGAAAAGAATCAGGAGCCAGCTAGGCGTGCCGCTGATCGCGCGGATGTCCTTGTCGAGGATTGACGCGGCTATCGCCTCGACCTTGCTTTCCCAGTCTGCGATTCCGCCGATCTCGTCAGGCGGAAAATAGCGCCGTCGCGCCCACCATGGGAGCTCGCGCGCCGCGATGCCGCTGAGATCGCCGCTTGCTACCCCCGGCGCCTGCGAGACGAGCGCCGTGCTGCCGCCAAGCAGGAAGCTCCGGCCCGCGAGAATGCGCGACCGCGGCCGGTTCGCCACATGATGGGCGTAGAGATCGAGTCCCGCCCGCCTGTTCGCCGCCATCATCGCCGTGGTAAGCGGAATGTGTTTGGTCCGGCCGGAGGTCGTGCCCGAGGTCACGGCGAAGAATGGCACGGCGCCGGGCCAAGTGACGTTGTCGAGCACTGGGAACAGATCCCGCCAATAAGCGCTCCACGTATCCTCGAACCGCCGGAGCGGCACCCGGGCCTGAAACGCCGCTACGCTGTCGATTGCCCGGAAATCGTGGTCGCGCCCAAACCGCGTGTCGCGCGCCTGCTTCACGAGGCGGAGCAGCAGCCGCTCCTGCTCGCGCGCCGCGTTCTGGCGAGCAAGCCGGGCTGCACGCTGGCGCGCGTAGAGCCGCAGAAGGCCGGTGGCGTCAATCATGGCCGGCGCGGCTCCACGGCGGACACCCGCAGCTACGGGCCAAGCTCGATACGGTGCGCAAACCGTTCGCGCACCGTCTCGATGCGAAGCGGCATCTCGATATAGGCGCCGGACAGCCAGAGTTCAGCTTGGTCGAGAAAGGACGCGCTGTTGAAGTGACCGTCCTGGCCGCCAAGCAGCACGAAATAGTTGCGATCGGGATCGGACATGTCCGAGATGTGGCGGGCGTTGGACCCATAGCGCGTGAAATGGCGCTCACCGGTGGCCCCATGGGCGGTCTTCATCAGCGTGTCACTGCTGCCGCCGACCGGAACGTCGGCAAAACGGTAGCGATCGCCGATCAGCGGAACGAAGGAGAGCGGATGGGCAAGGCCAAGCCGGTGCATGGCGCCCCATTCCGGGAATTCAGCGGCCGCCCGGGCAGCGGCCGACAGCGCCAGTTCCAGGGCCGGGGCGAGATCCTCCTCGCCGGCGCGCTCCGTGTCGGCAATCATCAGCTTCCGGATTCCGGCAATATTGGCAAACGCAGCCCAGTCCTCCTCGCCCATCGCTGCCCCGTAGAATGCCCGCGCGAACGCATCGCGAAACGCCTCGAAGGCCACGGCACCCTGCGATCCGCGGCGATAGTGGCCATCCCAGCCTCGCATCGCCGCGATGGCCTTCGCCCCGGCGCTGCCGGCGCCGACGGCCAAACCCGACCGATCGAGCCTGTCCAGCAGCGCGTCGCGCAATGCCACCGAAGACGGCATGTAGACATCCTGCTGAAGCGCCTTGATATCGTCGATTCCGACGGGGCCGCCACCCAGCAGTTCGGTCATGCGCTCCACCCGGTCGTCCGGCGAGAAGAAATAACCGACATGGATATCGGTCTGCACAGGTCGATTGTTGGCCGACACCAAGAAACCCTGCTCCGGATTAAAGCTGAAAGGAAGCTCGTCCGCCCCCAGTATTCTGCTCCATGCGGCCTCGCGCTGCCCCCTCTCGATAACGATATCCCCGGGAAGCGGGCCCCGGCGATCCGGCAGGCTCACCGCCATCACCTGGCCGATATTGCCGTCAGTGTCGGCGTAGAGCATGTTCTGGCCCGGCACGGCAAAGGTGGAAAATGCATCACGGAAGTCCGCGAAGTTGCGCGCGCGGCTGACCCGGAGCATGGCCGTGACCTCGTCGCTGGCCTCGTGGCCGGTCCAGCGCAGCGCAAATGGGTGCGACACCTTGCCCGCCAGCTGGGGCGCGTCGCTCAGGACCGGGCCCCATTCGGTTTCGCGAATCTCGATCTCGCGGTCGAACCACCAGCGCACGCCAATGCGTTCGCGCCGGGTTGTGATCTCGGCAGTTCCGACCTCGTAAAGATCGCTGGACGCAGCGCGCATGTTGGTGCCGCCCCAGGCCATCCAGGGGTTGCGGCCGATCGCAAAGAAGGGAAGCCCGGGCACCATGAGTCCGACCGCGTGGTAGGAGGGAGATTTGATCCCCGCGAGCAGCCAGGTATTAGGCAGGAAGATCCCGAGATGCGGATCGTTGGCCATGATCGCAGCGCCGGTGGCGCTTCGGGCCGATGCCACGGCAAGGCTGTTGCTGCCGGACCGGCTCAGCGAGCCGAGCAACGCATTCAGGCGCCCGCCTTCACCGTCGGAGCCGAAGCTGGTCAGCGAATCCGATCCGTGCTCGACCAGTCGCGCCCACAGGGCCGGCCAGTCGGCGCGGTCGCGAAGGCGGAGGAGATTGAACCAGACCAGCCAGTTGACATCGGTCCCCGTCAGGCGGCCGAAGGTGAGGACATCGCGAATCGTCCATGGTTCGCGCTTCAGGCCCAGCAGGCCGAATTCATGAGGGAGTTTATGAATTTCTTGCTGATAATGATTGATTCCTTGAACAAATCGTGTGAGCCACTCCTTCGTCTCCTGCGGGAGCATCGCCTCGACCTTCGCCGACGCGCGGCCGAAATCGAGGATGCGGAGACCATGATCAATATCGGTTGCGAGCATGCCGCCCATCTCGGCGATGCGGCCCTGGGAAATGCGTCGGTAGATTTCCATCTGGCCGAGCCGCAGGTGGGCATGCACGAGACCAAGAACGAATGCGGCGTCGCCGTCATGGTCGGCCTCGATGAACGGAATCTGGTTTTCATTCCAGTGAACGACCACGCGCCCCTGAAGCGACAGGCCGGTTGTGGGGAAGACGGCCAAGCGCTCTTCGACAGTGGTCGGTTCCGGCAACGGCGCAATCAGGGCACAGCCGCAAAGCAAGCTGCCGGCAATGGCGGAACCGACCGGCGGAAGCCTGTTTCGGCGTTTCCGCCCGGGAAAGGATCTGGCAGGTTCTGCAGCTGACTCGGGCATGTCGTTACTCCTGCTGCCGGACGGATTGAGGGTTTGTCGCCAGGCGGCACACCGAATGCCATGATATGGCTTTTGCGCCCGGTAATGGCAAGAAGCTGCGCTACGGCATGATTGCGCATCTTTCCCGAGACGCATGCAACGGGCGCGCGCCGTTGCGCCGAGGCCGAACGGAAGATTCTTGTTCGCCGCGGGCCGCGCCGGACCTGTTCGGTAACATTCCCCCGGCGGCATTCCGGCGGGGCGCCCGATGCGGTCTCCGCCCTGTCCCACGCTCCGCGGTCACGCACCGACATGGTTGCGCCCCCGCCCGGCCGGTACTAGCATGACCGCCACACTGGGAGGTCCTGCTCAGGCCCTCCTTCGCACCCCGAAACCGAGACGGGACCGGTCAGTCCGGCAGGCGACTCACAGCCGTTGCCGTCCGGCGACAATCACCAAATTCGCCGTCCGGCGACAAGCGGAGAACCAGCCATGGCTGCATACATCATCACCAACACCGAAGTCTTCGACAACGATGCCTATGGCGAATACGGCAAACTCGCCCCCGACGCGATCCGGAAATACGGCGGTGAATTCCTCACGCGTGGCGGCGCGGCCGAGGTTCTGGAGGGAAGCTGGACCGCACACCGGGTCGTCGTCGTGCGCTTCGACAGCGTCGAACAGGCGAAGACGATGTACAACTCCCCCGAGTATCAGGCAGCCAAGGCCAAGCGCGAGGGAGCCGCGGACTTCAACATGATGGTCGTCGAGGGTATCTGACCGCGGCGGCGGCGCATGCCTCAGCCTCCCGACGTCATGAACAGATAGACGGAAACGGCGGTCAGGATCAGCCCGCCGTTGAGCGGCCAGAAGCCGCGTCGGCGGGCCCGGTCATCGAGTTTCCTGTCGGCCAGCATCCGAAGCCCCATCACCACCAGCAGCACACCGGCGCCCAGCATGGCGCCAAGGATCAGCGGTCCCGCATTCATGGCTGCTCGTCAGGATGGGACTGGCTCTGGGCATTGGCCAGGTCTTCCTCCGAGGGGTGGCCGCCGAGATCGGCCAGCGACTGCATCAGCTCGCTGATGACCTGGTTCAGGCGCGCCGGATCGGTCCCACGCGCCACCACCGAGACCCGGAAACCCTCTTCGCGCATTTGCGGATAGGATCCGATGTCGATCTCCGGAAAACGCGCCTGAAGATCCCCCAGCGGTTCCGCGATCGTGCCTTCCGGAAGGTCGACGACGATGCCTCTCGAGCGTACGACAGCGCCGCCCTGCAGATAGCGCTTCGCCTCCTCGAACATCGCGTGCATGATGCGCGGCACGCCCGCCATCACGAAGACGTTGCCGAGCTTGTAGCCCGGTGCCGCGCTGACCTCGTTCCTGAGCAGTACCGCGCCTTCGGGGAAGGTTGCCATGCGGAGCCGCGCCTCGTTCATTTCGGACCGGCCGCGCCTTGCCATGTAGCTCTGCAGGAGATCGACGATTTCCTGATCGCGGTACATCCCGACGCCGAACGCCTCGGCGATACACTCTGAGGTTATGTCGTCATGCGTCGGGCCGATGCCGCCCGTGGTGAACACGTAGTCGAACTTTGCGCGGCATTCGTTGACCGTATCCACGATGGTCTTCCTGATGTCCGGAATGACGCGGGCCTCCCGCATCTGCACGCCAACCTCGTTGAGGCCGCCGGCCAGATAGGACAGATTCTTGTCCTGTGTCCGACCGGAAAGGATCTCGTTGCCGATCAGAATCAGACATGCAGTAACGGTTCTGTCCCCGGACATCGGTCCTCCACAATAGCTGCACCTGTATAGCCGAGCCCGGAAAACGTTGAAAGCGCGGGAGCGCACGGCTATGTTCCGGCGATGGATTTTCCCGATCCGCTGGTCCGCGGCACCCTGATCCGACGCTACAAGCGCTTCCTGGCCGATGTCGAGCTCGACAGCGGCGAAACCGTGACCGCCCATTGCCCGAATACCGGCACAATGCTCGGCGTCTGCGAACCCGGTTCCGAGGTCTGGCTGTCGCCGGCCACGAACCCCGCGCGCAAGCTGCGCTATAGCTGGCAGATGATTCGCGTAGGCGACCATCTTGTCGGAATCAATACTCAGAATCCCAACCGCATTGTCGAGGAAGCGATCAGGAACTTCCGGATTCCGGAACTGGCCGGCTACGGCGCCATCCGGCGGGAAGTGAAATACGGCAGGAACTCGCGGATCGACATCCTGCTGCAGGAACCGGAAAAACCGGACTGCTATGTGGAGATCAAGAACGTTCACCTCATGCGGGAGGATGGCATCGCGGAATTTCCCGATGCCGTATCGGCGCGTGCGGCAAAGCACCAAGGCGAGCTGGCCGACATGGTCGAGGCGGGTCACCGCGCGGTGACCTTCTATCTATGCCAGCGCCAGGACTGCGGCAGCTTCCGCATCGCCAGCGATATCGACCTTGCCTATGCGAAGGCCGTGCGAACGGCCCGTGACAGGGGTGTGGAAGCCCTCTGCTATGGATGTATACTGACGCCGAAGGCGATTTCCATCGGCAAGGCGCTTCCGCTCACAACGTGAATGCCGCTGGCCGACGCGTGGTTGGCACCTATCACAGCAATATCCGGTCCATATGAACGAAGCACCCGCCGCATTCCGTGAACCCGACGACGCCATGCCCCCGGGAATCATCCTTCACGGGCCCGACGAGTTCGCCGCCATGCGCAAGGCCGGCCGCCTGGCCGCGGAATGCCTCGACATGATCACCGAGCACGTGGTCCCGGGCGTGACCACCGCCGAACTTGACCGCATCTGTCATGAGTTCACCGCCAGCCACAACGCGATACCGGCGCCACTGGGTTATCGCGGGTTTCCCAAGTCCATCTGCACTTCGGTCAATCATGTTGTCTGTCACGGCATACCCGGAGACCGCGTCCTGCGGAACGGCGACATCATCAACATAGACGTCACGCCGATCGTCGACGGCTGGCACGGCGACTCGTCGCGCATGTATGCAGTCGGACATATCGGCGTCAGAGCGCAGCGCCTGATCGACATCACCCACGAGGCGCTGATGCGGGCGATCGAAATCGTTCGGCCGGGGACAACGCTCGGCGACATTGGTCATACCATCCAGCATTTTGTCGAGGAGCAGCGCTTCAGCGTCGTCCGCGATTTCTGCGGCCACGGCCTCGGCCGGATCTTCCACACAGCGCCCAGCGTTCTTCACTACGGTAATCCCGGCGAAGGCCTCAAGCTCCGCGAGGGCATGTTCTTCACGATCGAACCGATGATCAATGCCGGCCGCCCGGAAACCAAGATTCTCAAGGACGGCTGGACGGCAGTAACGCGGGACCGTTCCCTGAGCGCGCAGTTCGAGCACACGATCGCGGTAACTGCTGACGGCTGCGAGATATTTACGCTGTCCCCCAAGGGGTTCGACAAGCCGCCCTACAACGCCTGAACGGGCGGTTCGTCGTCGCTGCGCCGGAAGTTCCTCCGATCCTACCGGCCCTGCAGAAAGAGCACTTCCGGTTTTCTCGGCACCGTCCGCAGACTCACCGTGATCGTGTCGCTGTCATGCCACCGCACCGGCCAGTTCTTCTTGGCCCGCGCAACAAAGGCCTCGACGCCTGTCATCGAACCGTAATGCATCGGTATCACAAGCCGGGCGCGGAGATCTGTCAGCACGCGGAATAGCTCGTCATGGCTCATGGTCCACATACCGTCGATCGGGGCGAACGCCACGTCGATGATCCCGAGTTCGCGCAGCTGGTCCTTTGACAGGTAGTGATGCAGATGGCTGATATGCACGACGCACAAGCCGACGGCCTCGATCACGAACATCGAATTACCGTTGGCGAGCCGCCCGCCTCCAATATCGCGGAGGTTGGTCGGTACATTGCGCACCCGGATGTCGCGAAAACGGAGATCGTGGCGAGCAATTCCTCCCGCCGGATCCCAACCTCGCAAGACATGGGGAATCGCACTGTCCGGAGAGACCGAGTAGTGCGTGTCATGCGCGTTGTTCATGGTCACGATATGCGGCGTCCGCGCACCCTGCACGTAGTCGTTGTAGTCGGTATGGACGAGTGCGCCTTCCGGACTCTCGACCTCGAACGTCGAGTGTCCAATGAAGCGGATGCGAAGCTGGTCTCGGGCAAGGCCCGTCGCAGCGTTACCAGTGGAAGCAAGGCGAACATGGGGATGAAAGAATGACGGCCCACGCTGGCGCTCGACCATCCCTGCACAGGACGCCAATACTTGGGGCGCCGCACCCATGACAAGGCAGCAAGAGAGCAACAGGTGGAACAGCCACCCACGCAAGCGGATTCCCAATCTTCTGGCGGCAAGAAATTCCTGCATGTCCGGACCCCCGCACTGGAGCGGGACCGCCGGTGACGGAGACTCGGCACCGTCGCGGCCGCGCCGTCAGGTTGGCAAGGACCCGATCATACCGACAGGCCAGAGTTGCACAACCGACATTTCGGCGACTTCCGGAAGCGGTTGACCGGCGGGCTGCACAGGAACCCCAAGATCCGGGTCGATACCGCGATCGGATGGATGGGCGCCAGAACCGCCCCGACGTTCCTACTCGAACGGCAGCAGAACCGTTGCCCCGGTCGTTCGCCGCGCCTCGATCATGCGATGGGCCTCGGCCGCTTCGCGGAGCGGGTAAACGTGATTGACGGCGGCCCTGACTGCTCCGCTCTGGACCACCTCGAACAGCTCCCCGGACCCTGAAACGAGGTCCTCCCGCCTGGCCATGTAGTGCATGATGGCAGGCCGCGTGAGGAACAGCGAGCCGCGTGCACCGAGCTCGATCACGTCGACCGGATCGGACGGGCCGGAAGCATGACCGTAGCTTGCCATCATGCCGAGCGGACGCAGGCAATCCATAGAACGGCGAAACGTGTCCCTTCCGATCGATTCATAGACCACGGCACACCCCTCGCCGCCGGTCACATCCCGGACGGTTGCAACGAAGTCTCCCTCGCCATGAACCACCGCGTGATCGCAACCAGCCGCGCGGGCCTGTTCCGCCTTTTCTGAAGTGCTTACAGTCCCGATCACGATGGCGCCAAGATGCTTGCCCCACTGGCAAAGGATCTGGCCCATACCGCCCGCAGCGGCATGCACCAGGATCACGTCGCCGGGCTCGACCCGGTAGGTCCGCCGCAGGAGATATTGCGCGGTCAGTCCCTTGAGCATCAGGGCCGCAACATCCCGTGCCCCGATCCCGTCTGGCACCCGAACCACTTTTTCCGCCGGATAGATCCGTTCCTGACTGTAAGCGCCGTGCGGCGGCATCGCGTACGCAATCCTGTCGCCCGAAGACAAGCCCTCGACATCTTCGCCAATATCGGTAACCACGCCCGCGCCCTCGAAACCGAGGACGAGAGGCAATGCAGGCACCGGCCAGGGGTGCGGCATTCCGCGGCGGTGGTATGTATCCACATAATTCACTCCCACCGCCTCGTTGCGGACGCGCACCTCTCCTCTTCCAGGCGCCCCGACCTCGACTTCTTCCCAGCAAAAGACGTCGGGAGCGCCCTTCTCATGAATTACTGCCGCCATCGGCATTCGAACTCTCCACAGCCGGTTGCAGAATGGTGCACGATACCAACGGGCCGGGCCGGCTCCAACGCGGGCGCGCCATTGCGGCTTCAGAAGACTGCTCGAGCGGTGCGAGACTGCCTGCCGTCCCGCAACATTGAACCGTTTGGCTAGAGAATTGCCCGGACCACCGAGTCTTGGCTGTTACCGCGGCGATCGAAACGACCGGTATGTCTTCCGGTCTGTTCCCATTCATCCCCTGGCCGTGCCGTATTGGCCTGCGGTGGTCTCTCGAAGAGCCGCTCAGCCTGCGTTTTCACGGGTTTCCGGAAACATCCCATTCGACGAGCAACTTCTGCACGCCCCGAAATGTCAGGGTGGGAATGTACTCCCATTGCTGGCCGGGCACCAACCGCATGTGCGGCAGCCGCCGCGCCAGTTCCTCGAGGACGATCCTCAACTCCAGCCGCGCGAGCGGTGCGCCCATGCAGAAATGCGCACCGTGGCCGAATGCCAGATGCCTCTTTGCCTGCTTCCGAAAGATATTGAAACCGTCGCCGTCGGCGAAGACCTTCCCGTCGCGGCTGCCCGAACCGAGTGCAACCAGGATCCTGGCTCCCTTGGGAATGTCCAACCCGCCGATCCTGGTGTCCCTCGTGGCAATGCGCCGCCAAGTGAAGATCGATGAATCGTAGCGCAGTATCTCCTCGACCGCAGCGGGAATCAGGCTGGGATCCTCGCAGATCGCCTCCCACTGCCTGCGGTCGGCAAGCAGCGCCTTCATGCCGTTGGCGGCAGTCTGGGTGGTCGTTTCATGGCCGGCAAACTGCATCAGGAACATCACGTTGCAGAGATAGTTGACCGTGAAGATGCCAGGATCCTCGCGGTGGAGGCGGACCAGGTCTCCCAGATAGTTGTCCCCGGGATCGGCCAGCGCGTCATCGACCAGTTTCTTCGTGAAGGCCCAATGTTCTCCCATCTGCGCCATCATCCGAACCTGTTCGGCTTCGGTCGGCCGGCCCCAGTTGACCACGGCCCTGGAGGAGCCGAGCCTCTTGACCATGACCGCCTTGTCGTCGTCCGCGCCGAGAAAGATGAAGATGGCGAGCGCGGGAACTTCGTAGAGCATCTGGCCTACCAGTTCCGCGCAGCCGTCATCGACGAAGCGGTCAATGTAGTCGCTGACAATCTCGCGGATCCTGGGCTCGATCTCGGCCACGCGCTTCGGCGTGAACGCATCGCCGAATATCTTGCGGTGGCGGAGGTGCGTTTCCTGCTCCTCGTCCACGAGCGACGGCTCGATCGAGATGTCGAGGCTGTCGCGCATCTCTGCCGCCGCCGGACACAGCGGAGTCACCGGATGCCTGGCGAGCGCGGCCGAAAACGTTGCCGGATCGCGCAGGACGGCCACGATATCGTCATAGTTGAGAACGACCCAGTAGCCGGACTCAGGATCGTAGAAGACAGGTTCCTCGTCCCGGGCGCGCCTGAAGAACTCGAAGGGATCGGCAACATGGGAAGCGCCAAAAGGGTCGAACTCGGCTGCCATTCCGGTGACCGGGCACGCAGGCCGCGGCTCGCGACTCGCAGCCCATTCTTCCGGGCTCGACTGAAACATTCCCAGATTCTGGTCGTCCGACACGCAGCCTCTCCGATCAGTTTGCGAAGGCCTGTTCACCAACCCAAGCTAACCCATCTTTAACATTGAGTGCAAAAAGCGGCGTAGAGTCAAGGGAGTAAGAATCCGAGTGGCACTACAAGTGGGTTTTGCGGCTGACCTGCCGCGCTTTGGTCTTGTGATTGCAGGTTGCGTCAGACCACGGTCTTGCGGACGTTGGGCGGCGGCGGGGTGATGCCCATGGCGTGATAGATGGCGGCCTGCTGGTCGTCGCAGAGCGCCGTCTTTCGCACATGCAGGGTTCTTGCGTCCCTGCGGGTGAAGGTGGTTGTGGTGCGCTGCAGGGGGTTGAGAGAGTGTCGGATGGAGGACCAGCTGTCCGAAGCGCCGGCCCGTTTCATGCGGGTGCGCAGGACCTGCGCGGCCTGGTAGGCGAGGACGGAGATGAAGAGGTGGCCGTCAGCACGGTGCTGTTTGTGATGGAAGATGGGGCGCAGGCCGAGCTCGGATTTCAAGGAACGGAACACGGCCTCGACGTCGGTCAATGTAACGTATGTGCGCCACAGGGTTTCGGCATCGAGGTCGAGGATGTTGGAACGCAGGCAGTAGACCCCCGGGTGGCTCATCATGGATCCCTCGACCGTCCTGAGGGTCCAGGAGACGGCAACCGCCCTGGCGCCGTCATCGTCGGGAGTGACGGTGATCTCGTAGTGCCGGGCGACGCGGGCGTTGGCCTTCTCAAGGCGCCCGATGCGGCGCTCGACGTGGTCGAGGCTCTTGCGGGTGCGGGGTCTGGAGAGGCCCTCGTGGAGATCCCTCAGCCCGTCCTCGAAGCGTTTCCGGAAGCGCTCCAGGATGCTCCGTTCCTTGGTCTCCCGGGCTGCGGAGTGACAGC
The DNA here is from genome assembly GCA_022822405.1 of Alphaproteobacteria bacterium. Taxonomy (GTDB): domain Bacteria; phylum Pseudomonadota; class Alphaproteobacteria; order MPNO01; family UBA830; genus JAJEBT01. The sequence goes on along the minus strand of JAJEBT010000092.1, from coordinate 13,047 downwards.
GCAGGAGAACCTCCCGGTAGGGCGTGCCGTCGTCTTCCGCACAACCGACCTCGTCGGTGTAGACATCCACCGCCTGGCGGGACGAGGTGACCACCCTCGTGGCCGTCCTCTGTGTGTCGAAGACCCGGGTGGCGTCGCGGGAGACCACGAGATAGCGGTAGCCCTCACGACGCAGCCAGGCGAGGTTGGCCTTCGTCGCAATGCCGCGGTCCATGATGACCACGCCGCCCCGGGGCGCCCCCAGGGAGGCCAGCATCGAGCCCAGCGTATGAGCCTCGGTGACGTTGCCGGCAAAGACGCAAGAGCGACGGACAAAGCCCGAGCCGTCGAGAACCAGACCCAGGGTCAACAGGGGTGCATCCGTGCGCCCCTCCTTCGAATGACCCCGCCTGGCCTTGGGTTGCGCCTCAGCCTTGCCCTCGTAGAAGGTGTTGGTGAGATCGTAGAGCGTGATCGTGGGCTTCAGGCCAAAGAAGCTCTCCACCGTGTCGAAGACATGGTCCTCGATCCGCTCCTGGTGGCGAAGAAGCTGATCGGATGCCCGGTAGAGCGCCATGGCGCTGACAGCGCCGAAGTCAAAGCCGAGCAGCTCGCCGGCCGCGCTCGTCTTGCGCAGCCAGCGGTTGGTCTCGCGTTCCGATCCCGGGTGCGCCATGCGGGCGATGATGGACCCCAGGGCGCAGCAGCGCTGGCGCCGGTTGAAGCCCAGCTCGTCGAACAACGCGGGAAGGCCCAGAACCTCGAGGGCCGACAAGGCGGCATGCTCGATACCGATGGTGCGCCCGTCCATGTCGCGGACAGACCCGATATCGACGGTCTCCCAGTCCGCCACGACCGCCTCCTCTGCCCGACGCTCCAGAAGCCGTGCCGCAATCCGGCGGGCCTCGGCCTCGATCTGTGGCGGCGGAGACCGGAGACCCAGTGTCGACTGGTCGTCAAGCAACTCTCCGATGCGTTGGCACAACAAGGGCCAGGCGTCCCGTTCGATGGCGAAGTGCCGGCCCAGGTTGAGCAGAGTCGACTGGCGGACCTTGCCGTCACGGCGCTGGTTCTCGACGAGGCGATGGGAAAGCCGCGCAGAGCCGTCCCTGGCGGTGCCCGTTCTGGTGGCGCGGATGAACATGGGACCACTGTAGGCAGACCGCGGCCCGGCGCAAGAGCCTGAGGATAAAAGATGGCACTACAATCGCGATTCGAAAAACGCCCAATCAGCTAACCTCATGTAATTCAACACTATTCACATATACATGATGACGCCAGACGCCTCAAAACCACCAAAATCACCCCTCCTGGCCGCAAAAATGTTAAACATGGGTTAGTATGAACAGGCTTTAGGAAAGTGGGACGGCGAGCAGTGCCGCGGCGATTCGTCTACTCAAACACATTTCGTTCTCCTTCGCTCTTCTTGCAATGCGGTCATGCGACGATCCCATTGTCGGCAAGGAAATCATCGAACGCAGCGAAACACCGTTCCGGCTCCTCGAACTGCAGGAGATGACTGGTATCAGGGACGAAGGCATAATCGATGCCGAACGTCTCGCAGAATAACTTGCAACAGGGTGCGCTCTTCGACGCGTCCCGGGATTCCGGGTCGGAGCCGACGATCAGGAGTGGGCGGGCCGGCGGACCCGCCTTCTCCCAGATCGGCAGCTCAGCGACCTCCGTGTAGAGACCGGCCTCGACCGGCCCCGGGCAGCAGAGCAGCCATTCTCCGCACACGGGATCGAAGCGCAGCACCGAGCGTGCGTTGAGTTCCGCCACCCCCTTCCGCAAGCGCCGGAACCGGTGCAGGTGACGGAATATGTCGGCCAGCTCGTTGGGGCTCGGGAATCGGTTCTTACGGATCAGGGCGGCGTCGCGCAGCGCCGTGCCCTCGGTCATCAGAGCGCCGCGCTGCGGCGTGCCTTCCGGCGGAACCACCGGCGGGTCGAACAGCACCAGCGCATCCCAGTGCCAGGCATCTTCTATGGTCGAGAGCAGCGCCGCGATCGCCGACATGGAGTGGAAGACGCCGATGGTAACCTTCTCGCCCCATTCCCCGGCGATGGCGCCATGCACCGCCGCGTTGTCGCGCGCAAAGCGAGGATAATGGTGCGCCTCGGCCGTGTGAAACGGGTTGCGTCCGCAGTTGCGAATATCGAACAGGGCGAGGTCGAACCGCTCCAGCATCAGCCGCCAGAATGGAAAGTAGGAATCGCTCGCAAAGCCATTGCCATGGCTCAGCACGACGCGCGGGCCGGACGAGTTTCCATGGCGCACTACGCGTATCGGCGCACCGTCGTCCATCGTGAGGTCGAGGATCGCGGAGGGTTCGGGCAGGACGAACCCGGCCTCTTCTTGTTGGTGTTTCACTACGTCATCACGTTGCTTCGTTTTTCCCACGTCGGACCATGCCCGCACTCGAACAGAAGGCCTGAAAGGATTTCCAGCGAGAATAAAAGCCAGTCGCTCGCACTCGTGTCGAGCTGTTCAGGCCTCTCCTGCAAATTACGCCGATACGGCTACCCTCGTCCTCGCTATAGCCCGGCCTCCAGACGCGGATTTCTCAAACTGGAGGTGCATCGGGGCTCCGAATTCGGGAAAATATCTGTGCCATAAAATCGGCTATCGAGACCTTGCCTCCGCTATTTTGACTCGGTGGCTCCACTTCAAGTGTGCAGCTAAAGTTCCGACGGCTGGGCTTCCGGCGCATCTTCTGCCGCTTCGAGAAACTCGATGCGTTGTTACCTGGCCTCATCCACTTGGCACTCATCCACGATGCAGTGCGTTAGCGTGAGCAGGGTCTAGGCGGCGAGCGCGTTCCGCCCAGCATCCGTCTCGAGATAGCTCGCCGGCAGTTCTCGGAAATCGGTCATCAGCGATCCGAAACCCTCGACGATGTCGTCGAATCCATTCGCACGCATGGCGTACCAATAGGTTGCGGTATTGATCGCAAGTACTGGCTTTTTCAGCCATTTTTCGGCTTCTCCAGCGAGCGCTGCCATGGCCAGATTGGTACCGACCTGGACGATGGCCTCGGGATTGTGCTCGTTGAGCTCGATCAGCCCTTCGCGCAGCTCGCTCTCGGTCACCTGCGCGATGTTGGCCGGGCTGTCACACTTGAGGCCCTTGATCGCGACGACCTCGAAACCGCAATCTTCGAAGAACTTCTGGACGTTGCGGTCGCCGACCGGCCAATAGGGCGTGAGAACGCAGATTCGGCGGATGTCGCCGTAACACCGGAGCGCCGCCTGGCAGGCGTCCGAGCCCATTGCAACGCCGCGCCCCGCCAGCTCCTTGACGCGTTCGCGGAGTTCGATGGACTGGGCGAGCCCGTCCCAGAAGGTCTCGGCCGACATGCCCATCACGATGTAGTCGGGGTTACAGGTGATGACGCGCAGGATCGCGTTGTCGAACTCGCCGCGGATGTTGTCCATCAGCGCGTTGAATTCCTCGTCCGAATTCACCGGATCATCGGGGATCCAGATGCGTACGGTATGGTTGGTCACGCCGCGCGGGCGCATGTCGTCGAATTCGGGCTGCACGGCGGTGTTGGTGGAAGGTATGATAACGGCCCAGTTGGCCCTGTATCCGAGGGAATCGGTCATTTCTCGGCGTCTCCCTTGTCGCGGCCCGAACGTATGCGCGCCTGGCCCGGCGCCAGCTTCTCGAGCTCGTCGAGAACCTCTTCGAGCGACATCACGTCGCCGTATTTCTGGTCGATGTCGAAGAGGTTGGCCTCGTGCGGACCGGCGGCCCGGTCGCCCGAGCATTCGCGCGGCACGATCGGCCTGAAACCGTTCGACATAGCGTCGACGACGGTGGCCCGCACGCAGCCGGATGTCGTGCAGCCGGTGACGATCGCTGTGTCGACACCCCGGCGCGCCAGCCACGCCGCGAGGTCAGTGTGGGCGAAGCCCGACGGATAGTGCTTGGCGATGATCCTCTCGCCCTCGCGCGGCGCCAGCTCATCGACGACCTCGGTCTCGCGGGACCCCGGCTTCAGCTTCGCGAGGCCCGGAGACTTGAGGTTGAAGATTCCGTCGTCGCTGCCGTCCTCGGCATAGACATGGGTCGTGTAGACGACGGGAAGGTCCATGTGGCGGGCGACGTCGAGAAGTTCCGCGGTGCGGTCTATCGCCTCACCGATATTGCCGCCGCCGAACTGGTCGGGATCGCTGAATCCGTTGATGAAGTCGATGATCAGGAGCGCGGGCGATGTCCCGAAGCCGACGCGGGCGCCGAAGCCCTGGCGCTCGTAGACGGCAACATCCTCCCGCTCGTGCGGTCCGTCGGTCATATAGCTTTCCTTCTTGGGGCGCGGGCAGGATCGTCCGCGGCCGGCATCATTCTATCGGCTCGGTCACGGATGGCAATTCGCGCGCGGCCGCGGCTTCATCCGAGGACCTCGGCGATGATCTGGCGGTACTCCTCCCGCGTCGGCACCACCGGGGCGGCGAGATTGAAGTGGCTGGCAAGCGCGTCCTCGCTCATCTCCTCGAGATCGCTCCCGTCGTAACCCATCTCGCGAAGCGATGCCGGAAGGCCGAGCCGGTCGTTGATCTCCTCGATACCGGCGGCGACGTCGGGTTTTCCGGAAAGTCCCATGGCAGCGGCAATCTCGGCCAGCCGTGGCGCAAGATGCGGCTCGTAGAAGCGGACGACCGCGGGCGCGCTCGCGGTGACGAGCATGCCGTGGTGGAGGTCGGCATCGCCGAAGGTGTTGGCCAGGGCGTGCACGGGGCCAAGCCCCTTGTAAATCGCGATCCCGCCCTGGAGCGCTGCCATTGCCATGTGCCAGCGCGCCTCCCGGTCCGAGCCATCCTTGACAGCCCGGTCGACATGGGCGACCACGCGCCGGATCCCGTCGAGGGCGACGGCAGCGCCCGGAGGATCGTCCTTCTTCGAGACATAGGCTTCCAGGCAGTGGCCGAAGGCATCCATACCGGTCGCCGCGGTAAGCAGCGGCGGCAGGGTCAGTGTCAACTCGGGATCGCAGATCGCGGCGTCCGGCCTGATGTGCGGCGAGCGCAACCCCAGCGCCCGCGTCTCGGGATCGGGATGGATACCGCCGCCCATGGTGATCTCCGCGCCGGTGCCTGCCGTGGTCGGCACCGTCACCAGCGGCGCCGCTCCGGCGCTGATTCGCGCCGGATCCCGCAAATAGTCGACCAGCGGACCCGGATGCGTTGCCGCGACACGCACGCCCTTGCCCGCATCCATCACCGATCCGCCGCCGACGGCAACGACGCCGTCGCAGTCGTGCTCCCGATAGACCTCCGCCGCCGCCTCGACGCCCGCGACCGTCGGGTTGGGCGGGATCCCGTCGAATACGATGCTCTCCATGCCGGACGGCAGTGCGTCAAGCACTTTGGCGAGGACGCCCTGCTCGACGAGACCCTTATCGGTAAGCATCAGCGGCCGGCTGACCTCAAGGATGGCAAGTTCCGCGCCGATGGCGCGGATGGCGCCAAACTCAAACTGGACCTTGGGCAGCCCGAGTAGTTCAACCATCTGGTCTTTCCTTGCTCCGTGTGTGGCAGGGCACGGTTGTCCATGATTCTGGACGCCTGACAACAACATAGCATGGACCAACGGTCCGCAGCGGCGGACGAGTCCGGCGCCTGCCCCGCCGCCGGACGGCCTTGGCCGCAGCCGTCAATGGCAAGGCCTCCTTCCAGGTGCTATTGTCGCTGCACCCGATGCATGCGTCCGGTTCGGCGGATATGGCCGCTTCAGACCCCGCATGTCCGGAGGCGCCGCGGCGGCGGACAGGTCCGTGGCGACCGCCGGCAGGAACGGATCGTGCAGAGATGAGCTCCGGAAACACCCTCATTGAGATCGAGAATGTCGGAAAGACCTTCGTCGGCCAGGACGGGGAACGGATCATGGCGCTCGACAGCACCGACCTCGGCATAGGGCACGGCGAATTCCTCTCCATCGTCGGACCCAGCGGGTGCGGCAAGAGCACGCTTCTCTCGCTGGTCGCCGGCCTCCTCGAAACCACGACCGGCGCGGTGCGGATCGGCGGGACCACGGTCTCGGGGCCCTATACCGACATCGGCTTCGCGTTCCAGAGCGACCTGCTCGTCGACTGGCGGACGGTTCTCGGAAACGTGATGCTGCAATGCGACATGCGCGGGCTGGCGCGCCGCGACCACGAACCACGGGCGCGAGAACTGATCGCCTCGGTTGGTCTGGAGGGGTTCGAGGACAAGCGCCCGTTCGAGCTTTCCGGCGGCATGCGCCAGCGCGTCGCCCTCTGCCGCGCCCTGCTCCTCGATCCGCCTGTACTGCTGATGGACGAACCGTTCGGGGCGCTCGACGCGCTGACCAGGGAACAGATGCAGGTCGATCTCCTTACGATGTGGCAGGAAACCCGCAAGACTGTGCTGTTCGTCACGCACAGCATCAGCGAGGCCGTCTTTCTCTCCGACAGGATCGTGGTAATGACGCCGAGGCCCGGCAGGGTGTGCGAGATCATCGACGTCGATCTCGACAGGCCGCGGGACTTCACGATACGCGACACCGCCAGCTTCGGTGCCATCGTGCACCGCACCCGGCTTCTGTTCCAGGAAATGGGCGTCATTCACAAATAGGCGCGAAGACCATGGCCACAACCCAAACACAGGCACCTGCAACCGACCATGAACCCCGCCGGACGAGGCGGCGCTGGCACGTCGACGCGTTCTGGATGCTGCTTTCGCTGCTCATGATCCTTGGAATCTGGGAGGCCCTGGTCGCTGTCTTCTCGCTTCCCGCGCACCTGCTCCCGCGGCCCTGGGCGGTCGTGATCTCGGCGCTTACCAACTGGAGCGAGATCGCGAATCACTCGTGGGACACGACCATCGCCGTGCTCGCCGGCTACGTGCTGGCGATCGCCGTCGCGATACCGACCGCGATCGTGATCGTGCTTTCGCCCCAGGCAGAACGGCTGCTCTACCCGCCGCTTGTTGCCACCCAGAGCATCCCGAAGATCGCGCTGGCGCCGCTCTTCATCGTCTGGTTCGGTTTCGGCATCGAGACCAAGGTCTCGGTCGCCTTCCTGATCTGCTTCTTTCCCATCGTCGTCGACACGATCGTCGGGCTCCGCAGCATCGATCCGGCTCTCATCCAGTTGGCCCGCTCGATGGGCGCGCCGCCGCGACGCATCTTTCTCAGCCTGCGTCTGCCGGGCGCGCTGCCCAGCATCTTTGGCGGCCTCAAGGTCGCTTCGGCGCTAGCGGTGGTGGGGGCGCTGACCGGCGAATACATCGCCTCGGATTCGGGGCTCGGCTACATACTTCTCAGCGCCTCGGGGGAGATGAACACGTCGCTCATGTTCGGCGTCCTGATTGTGTTGTCGATTCTCGCCATGCTATTCTTCTATGCGATAGAGATACTGGAGAAGTTCCTGATCCCATGGCACGTCTCTCAGCGCAGCCACATTCAGTAGCGGGCCGCGCACGATCAGGGACGACAGTCCGGCGAACGGCCCTCGCAAACGGCGGGGCGAAAAACAGGGAGCAAGGCAATGATCAGAACCGCAACGATTGCGGCGGCTGCCGCAGCAGCGCTGCTGACAACGACATCGGCTCGGGCGGCCGACGATGTCACCCTCCGGCTCGACTGGGTACTCGGCGGCTACCACGCCGTCTGGCACTATGCCAAGGCGAAGGGTGTCTTCGCGAAGAACGGCATCAACATCACGCTCAGCGAAGGCCGCGGCTCGATGACGACATCGCAGACCGTCGGCAACCAGTCCGACGAATTCGGCACCGCCGACGGCGGCGCCATGATGGTGCTCCGATCCAAGGGCCTCAAGACCAAGATGGTCGCCGGCTACCTGCGCACCGGCCCGAGCGCCCTGATCTTCCCCAAGGCCAAGGGCTGGAAGAGCTGGAAGGACGTGAACAACGCGAAGATCGCTGATTCGGCAGGCGGCAGCACGATCTATCTGTTCAAAGCGGTCGAGAAAGCGGTCGGCATCGGCGGCAACAAGATCATTCTCGTGGCGCCGCCTGCCAAGGTCAGCTCTGTCCTTTCGGGCAAGGTCGACGGCACCAACTCCTTCGGCTTCCTGCAGGTGCCGATCATGGAATCGAAAGGTACCCCTGCGGCCTATCTGAGCTTCGCCGAAGCCGGCATCAATGTTCCGGGCCTCGCGTTGATCACCCACGAGAACATGATCCGCGACAAGAAGGATCTCGTCGGCCGCATGGTCGCCTCGACCCAGGAAGCGCTCAAGATCGTGCAGGAGGATCCGGAAGGCGCGATCGACGCGCTCCGGAAGGTCAAGCCGACGCTCGACCGCAAGATTCACCTCGCGATCCTGAAGTCCTCCTTTGCGCTCTATCACAGCAAGGCGAGCGCCGGAAAACCGCTGGGCTGGATACCGCCGGCCGATATCGAAACGGCGCAGAACCTGCTGGTCGAGTACGAGCAGATCAAGGCCAAGGCGCCCGTCGGGGACTACTTCACGAACGCGTTCATCCGCTGAAGCACGCCGCCATGGCCACGAGCGTCGCGCGCCATCCGAGGCCGCCCGAATTCGAGGGGATGCCGGTCGAGGAGATTGCCGACCGCCAGATCGCGCACTTCAAGGACCGCAAGCCCGACTGGGCGGCGTTTGCCGATGCGCTGGTCGACGGCTACCGGCGGGCGCAGCATAGGTTCATCGGCAACACCAGCGGCAAGCGTGACGACGGCGTGATCGCCGCCGGCGCGTTCACGCTGAGCGTCATGTACGTGCCGCCCGGCGAGGGCAACGCACCGCACACCCACGAGGCCGAGGAGGTGTTCTTCATCCTCCAGGGGCACCTGACGGTGTTCTTCGAGGACGAGGACGGGTGCCGCGTCGAGCGCCATCTCGGCCCGTGGGATTGCGTGTCCTGTCCGGCCGGTGTGATCCACGGCTACAGCAACGACAGCGTGGAGCCGGTCTACATGCAGGTCATGCTCGGCACCGGGCAGAAGCCGGACCTGATGGGATACGCGGAAGAAGAACTCTACCGCAACCGCGACGCTCACCTGAAGGGATAGCGGCGGCTCGGCAGGCGGCGGGGGATTCAGTTGAAGCTGAGCCCGCCGTCCGGCTCGAAGATCTGGCCGGTGATGTAGCGCGCCTCCTCCGAACAGAGGAAGAGCATCGGCTTGGCCAGATCCTCGATCGTGGTCAGCCGCGGCAGGCACTGCTGCTTGCGGAACATCTCGAAAACCTCATCGGGCGCCGACGGCCTTGGCACCTCGGTCCTGATGATTCCGGGCCAGAACGTGTTGACGGTGATGTTCCAGGGGCCGAGTTCGCGCGCCATCGAGCGCGTCATTCCGATCATGGCCGATTTCGACGTGATGTAGTGGAGGTAGTTGGCGGAGCCGAGCGCGACCGTTCCGGAAGTCACGTTGACAATGCGCCCGTGGTTGTTGTCCTGCATCGCCGGCACCACGGCACGCGCGCAGTAGAAAGCGCCGGTAACGTTCACACGCATGGCCCTGTCCCACTCGTCGAGCGGCAGTTCCCAGAAGGGCGCCATCGTGATGCGCGAGAACAGCGCGGCGTTGTTGATCAGCACGTCTATCCGCCCGGCCGCGGAAAGCGTGGCCTCGACCATTGCGGCCACCGATGGCATGTCCGAGACGTCGGTCTCGAACGCGTGGGCCGTACCGCCGGCATCTTCGATCTCCCGCCTGACGGCGTGGCCCTTCTCGCCATTGATCTCGGCAATCACCGGAATCGCCCCCTGGGCGGCAAAATGATGGGCGTAGCCGCGGCCGATGCCCTGCCCAGCCCCGGTAATCACCACCACCCGATCCCTGAGGCTGTCATAGCGGGCGGTAACGGTCACATCCGGCGTCATTCTTCTCCCCCTCTTGCGTGTCGCACCGGCGCATGGCAACCCGCCAATCCGAAAGCTGCCTCCGCGCCCGCCTCGCATTACGCGAGGTGAGCGGATAGGGTACCAGCCCCATCGCAGAAGAACAGGATCCCGAGCCATGGCACCGGACACAAACATCAGCTTTCCCTGGATTGGCGGCAAGGTGCATGAACTTGCCAAAGCCCGTGTGGAAGACCTGTGTTCGCCGTGGGACGGCGAGCTCGTGGCACGAGTCGCCATGGCCGATGCTGCGGCGATCGACTTCGCCGTCGAGACCGCGCGAGCCGCCTTCACGGCGAACCTCGGCATCACCGCCGCCCGGCGGGCAGACTGGCTCCGCGCCGCAGCCGACGAGCTCGCGGGCGCGAAGGACGAGATCGCCGATATCACCATGCGCGCACTCGGCAAGCCGCGCCGCGCCTGCAACGTCGAGGTCTCAAGGTCGGTGGCGTTTCCACGGCTGTGCGCGGAAGAGTTGCTGCGCATGGACGGCGAGGTGCTGGCGCTCGACGCGCTGCCGATGGGCGCCGGGCGATTCGGCTTCACGCGGCGTCATCCCCACGGTGTCATCGCTGCCTTCACGCCCTTCAACGCGCCTTCGAACCTCCTGATGCAGAAGCTCGCGCCGGCAATCGCCATGGGCAACGCGGTAATCATCAAGCCGGCCTTTGAGGGCGTGGGCGAAGCGCTCCTCATCGCCGAGTGCTTCAGCCGCGCGGGCGTGCCGGACGGGCTGGTCAACGTCGTTCCCTGCCGACGTGACGTCACCGGCCATCTCGTGGCGCATCCTGATGTTGCGCTGGTGACGCTCACGGGCGGGACCGCGGCCGGCCACGCGCTCGCCCGCGCCGCCGGCGCCAAGCCCTTCGTCGGCGAACTCGGCGGCAACTCGGCGAACATCGTCTGCGCCGACGCCGACCTCGAGGATGCCGCGAAACGCATTGTGCCTTCGGCCTTCGAGGCGAGCGGACAGCAATGCATTTCGGCGCAGCGCGTGATCGTGGAACGGACGGCGCTCGATGAGTTCCTCAGCCATTTCGTCGCCGCGGCGAAGGCGTTGAAGGTCGGCGATCCTACCCTGCCCGAAACCGACCTCGGCCCCATGGTCAACGCAGCCAACGCCGACCGGGTCGAGAAGATGGTGGCTGAGGCCGTTGCCGTCGGTGCCGAGCCCGTGCTGCCGCTCCAGCGGAACGAGGCCGTAATCCACCCGACCATCCTCGTGGAGCCGCCGCGGAACAGCCGCGTCGTCGCCGAGGAAATCTTCGGGCCGGTCGCCGTCGTGATCCCGGCGCGCGACGTCGACGACGCGATCGAGATCGCCAACGATTCGGTCTTTGGGCTGCAATCCTCCTGCTTCACGTCGAGCCTCGAGACGGCGTTCAAGGTCTCGGAGAAGCTCCATGTTGGATCGATCTGGATCAACGAGGGTAGCCGCTTCCGCATGGACACCACGCCGTTCGGCGGTGTCGGCGACAGCGGTTACGGGCGCGAGGGTGTCCGCTACGCAATGGAGGAGTTGTCCTACACGCGGTTCACCGGAATACGGTTTCCCGGCCGCGAAGGCTGACGGCGCGCCGGAGGGTTCGAAACGCCGGTCCTCGCCCGACGGCCCGCCTCGTGCTATCTTTGCGCCAGTACTGTCGATGACGCGGCGGCCACAAACCGCAGTGGTTCGGGCGATGCAGCCCGGGAGATCCGGCGGTGCGCAGCGCCATCCGAACCGATGTTTCGTCATCGCCCGTTCCGGCCGCTCTGACGGCGGAGTACAACACCACTAACTCCGGCATTTCCGAACCGCCCTGGAGAATCTGCATGACTGCCGCCAGGAATATTTTGTTCATCATGTGCGACCAGCTTCGTTGGGACTATCTGTCCTGCAATGGACATCCGTACCTCGAGACACCCAACATCGATGGACTCGCCGAAAGAGGCGTAAACTTCAGGAAGGCCTTCGTGCAGTCGCCGCTCTGCGGCCCGTCCCGTATGTCGTTCCTTACCGGGCGGTATATGTTTAGCCACGGAGCGACATGGAACGGCCTGCCGCTGTCCGTGGGCCAGCCCAACATCGGCGACTGGCTGCGGCCCCACGGACTCCGCTGCGCGATCGTCGGCAAGACCCACATGTTTGGCGACCAAGAGGGCATGAAACGGCTCGGCCTCGATCCGGTCTCGGAGCTCGGCGTCCTGACCTCCGAATGCGGTCTCGAGCCCGTCGAGCGCGACGACGGCCTGTGGCCGGACAAGGTTGTCGACCCCGACTACGCCTACAACCGCTATCTCCGTTCGAAGGGATATGACGGCGACAACCCGTGGCATAGCTGGGCCAATTCTGCGGAAGGGCTCGACGGTGAAATCCTCTCGGGATGGTATCTGGAGAACAATCATCTTCCGGCGCGGGTACGGGAAGAGGATTCGGAAACCCCGTACATGACCGGCCGCGCCATCGAATTCATGGAGAAGCAGGGCGACCGACCATTCCTGCTGCACCTCTCCTACATCAAGCCGCACTGGCCCTATATCGCTCCCGCCCCGTACCACGACATGTACGGGCACAACCAGATTCTGCCCGCGGTGCGCGCGGAATCGGAGCGGATCGAACCGCACCCGGTGCTCGGCGCACACATGAAGCACGGGGAAAGCCGCAACTTCTCTACCGACGGGGTGCGCGAGAACGTCATCCCGGCCTATATGGGACTGATCAAGCAGATCGACGACCAGATGGGAAGGCTGTTCGCCTGGATGGAACAGAGCGGGCGGATGAAGGACACGATGATCGTGTTTACCTCCGATCACGGCGATTATCTCGGCGACCACTGGCTCGGCGAGAAGGAGATGATGCACGAGTGCTCGATCCGGGTGCCGATGATCATCTACGATCCCGACCCGGCTGCAGACGCGACGCGCGGAAGCGTCAGCGAACTGTTCGTCGAATCGATAGACATGATCCCGACTTTTCTCGATCTCCTTGGCGGCTGGCATGATCTCGGACATGTACTTGAGGGTCGCTCCCTTCTTCCGGCCCTTCGCGGCCGCGAGCAGGGCCCGTGGCGCGACGCTGTGTTTTCCGAAAGCGACTATGCCTTCAAGCCGGTCCGCGAATATCTCGGTCTCGATCCCGCCGATGCCCGCTGCTTCATGATCCGGACGGAACGCTGGAAATACATTCTTTACGAGGGGTACCCATCACAGCTCTTCGACCTCGAGAACGACC
>JAJEBT010000199.1 GCA_022822405.1 Alphaproteobacteria bacterium | reverse complement strand
CGGGCGGCGAAGGCGGGCGATATTGACGGTTTGAAGGCAGCTCTCGAATCGGGAATCGATATCAACGCCCGCGACAGCCGCGGCTGGACTGCGTTGATACATGCGGTCGATAAGGGATACACGCTTCTGGTGCCGCCGCTTCTGGCGGCAAAGGCGGATCCGAACATTCGCCTGGCCGATGGGGCGACGGCGCTCTTCATCGCCGCCCTGCACGGACATTCGGAAATCGTCGCTCTTCTGATGAAGGCCGGGGCGGACCTCGCCATCAAGGGGCCGAAGGGGCGAACGGCTGCTGATGTGGCGCGGGCGCACAGGGATCCGGCAGCTAGGCGGGCAATGGGATTGAAGACGGTGGGGGATGTCTTCCGCGACTGTTCAAAGTGTCCGGAGATGGTCGTGGTGCCTGGTGGGAGTTTCATGATGGGTTCTCCAGCGGGCGAGGAGGGTCGGGAAAACAACGAGGGGCCGGCGCAGCGGGTGACGATTCCCAGGCCGTTTGCAGTTGGCAAGTACGAGGTGACGTTTTCGGAGTGGGACGCGTGCGTGTCGGCGGGCGGTTGCGGCCATCGTCCGTCTGATCGGGGTTGGGGGCGTGGCACTCGTCCGGTGATCAATGTGAGTTGGGATGACGCGAAGCAGTACGTGAGATGGTTGTCGCGGAAGACGGGGAAGGCGTACCGTCTGTTGTCGGAGTCGGAATGGGAGTATGTGGCGCGAGCGGAGAGTTCGACACGCTACAGTTGGGGTGATGATGTTGGCAGGAACCGCGCGAATTGTGACGGTTGCGGCAGTCGTTGGGATGGCGCGAAAACGGCCCCGGTAGGTTCGTTCGCGGCGAACGGTTTCGGTCTGCACGACCTGCACGGGAACGTTTGGGAGTGGGTCGAGGATTGCTGGAACGCTGGTTATCGCGGCGCGCCGGAGGATGGCGGGGCGTGGCTGTCGGGTGATTGCGATGACCGCGTGAATCGCGGCGGCTCCTGGATCAACATTCCAAGGTACCTCCGCGCCGCGTATCGCTACAGCTACGCAACCGGATTCCGCGACTATATTGCCGGCTTCCGGATTGCCCGGACGCTTATCCCCTGAATCCTTGTCTCATTGCCTCCGGGATCTAGGAGCGGAGCCCTTGGCCGGAAACTTTGCGTTCAGGGGCGATGCCGGCGGCAACCGGTACCGTCAGGTCGTGCATTCCGACTGCAGGCAGCGGATCGGTTTCGTGCGATTCATCGGAACCCATGCCGAACATGGCCGGATCGATGCGTCGAAAGTGCAGGGGGCGGATCACGGATATCAGACCGATCAGGAACGAAGCCGACTACGACGCTCAGTTCGAATCCATCGAAGTGTTGATGGGCGCTACGCCGGGCACACCGAAGACTGACGCAGTCGAAGTTCTTGTCACTCCTGTCGAAGCCTATGAGACGCGGCGATGGCCGGTGGACACGTCTTGTCCGGTCTCGATGGTCGAACATGTCAGGGAAGCGTGTGGCTATCGTCAGAAGGACTTCGCGGCCTTGGTCGGGCCGCAGCCGCATGCATCGGAAGTGCTCTGAACGCGGCTGGCCTCTGACGTTTCCCATGATTCGCGCTCTTTCGGCGCAATGTGAACTGCCCACCGAAGCGTTGGTGCGTGAATACGACCTCGCTCCGTGGCCGCGGGCCGGCGGTACCGGTTCCGCTGTCCGGCGCCCCGCTGGTGCGCCCCGGCGGAACCGCGGTTCCCGTTTCTGGTGAACTGTCGGGATCGGCGTTGCAGGCCGCCACGGCGGTTCAGTAATTGATCGCAGGATTGTCGCCGGGGCAGATGGTTCCGACGACGAGCATGCCCTCGTCGCTGGTCGCCTCGAGCGAATGGATCTGCTTGCGGGGCAGGAAGATCACGTCGCCGGCGCCGACGGGCGCCTTGAGGTTTTCGGTCCACATGCAGCCCTGTCCCGAGAGTATGAGGAGCGCCTCCTCGTAGAGATGGCGATGCGGCTCCGCCTTCGAGAGCGGAATGTGGCCGATGAACTGGGCGACGACGTCCGATCCGATCTCCTTGTCCACCAACATCTGGAAATAGCGGTTGGCCATGCCCTGGCGCTGCGCCGGATCGAGCGGCACCACTCGGACCGGGCACGAGTCGTCGAACCCGTCCGGCATGCCGTCGACCCAGTCCGGCGCCTTTGCGCGCGGGCACACCGAGGCGAGGAACCTCACCGGCCCTCCCTTCCTCCCGGTCACGGCGAACGCCTCGCCCGGCCGGACATAGACGCCCGAATGGGCCTCTGCGGCGAAGCGCCGTCCCGATATCGTGACCTCGGCATCTCCCTCGGAGACGAACAGCACGACATGACGGTCGCCGAACGTCATTGCCGGCGCGTCACCGGCGCCGACCTCGAAGCAGAACTGCGACTGGTGGATCGAGCCGTGCTCGGGCCCGATCACCGTGCAGTACCTGACCGGGCCCCGTTCGGCCTTCGGCGCGCGGTCGGCCGAGAACACGTAGCAGCCGCCATTGAGCGCCACCCGCGGGCCGTCCGGGACGTCGGCGAACGGGATCGTGCGGTTCCGTTCGCTGTCGGGGTCGTCGTCGGGATAGGTATCGACGAGTCCGTTGTGCGCGCCGTCGCAGAATGGCGGCGTGCCGGTGTACTTGCAGCCGCAGAACAGCACCTCTTCCCCGTCCGCTGCGGCCCGGTAGCGCACCGGCCTGAAGCCGGTGGCGGCATGGCTTCCGTCGCAGAACGGCTGCGCCGCGCTCCGGCCGCAGCTGCACCACACATAGGTGCGGCCGGCTTCGAGTTCCGTGTAATAGGCCTTGAGGCGGGCGATTTGGGGGGTATTGCCGTCCGGTGCCGTCATTGCCGTCGCTCCTCTGCCCTAAATCGCGACCGTCGCGTATCTGGGGTCTCGCCACGCCTCGCGCTGCAGCACGTCCTTGACGATCGCGACCGCGTTCCAGACGTCTTCATGGCTGTGATAGAGCGGGCTCAGCCCGAACCGGATCGAATCGGGATGGCGGAACGACCCGACCAGCCCGTGGTCGGCGAGGGCCTCGGCGACCGGCCCCGCGCCCGGATGGGCGAACGAGACATGGCCGCCGCGGCGCCCGTACTCCCTGGGCGAGGTCACCCGGGCACCGAGGGCACCGCATTCCCGGTCGAGGAGCGCGATCAGCGTCCCGGTGAGCGATTCGTGCTTCGCCGCCACCTCGCGGCGGCTCGCCGTGCGCCAGATGTCCGCCGCCGCGCCGAAGATCTCGTTGGCCACGACCGCGGGCGTGCCCGCGAGGTGGCGCGAGACTCCCGCGGCGGGCTCGTAGTCGGCAAGGAACCTGTCCCACTGCGCGTGCCCCATCCATCCGGCGATGGCCGGCCAGGCGGCGCCCTGATGCGCGGGGTTGACGAAGAGGAACGCCGGGCCGCCCGGGCCGCCGCACAGATACTTGTAGCCGCATCCGACCGCGAAGTCGGTCCCGTCCCCGGCGAGGTCGATATCGAGCGCGCCCGCGGAATGGGAGAGGTCCCACACGGTGAGCGCATCCGCCGCCCTCGCGAGCCGGTTGATCTCGGCCATATCCCAGCGCTCGCTCGATCGGTAGTCCGTCTGGGTAAGGTAGAGGACCGCCACGTCGCGATCCAGCATGTCGGCGAGCCGGTCGCGGCTTTCCGCCATCCTGATCTCCGCCTCCACCCCGAGATCGGCAAGCAGCCGTACGAAGCCCTGGGCGACATGGATGTCGGTCGGAAAGTTGTGGCTCTCGGTCAGGATCACGTTGCCGCCGGCGCGCAGCTTCCACGCATGGCAGAGCAGCTTGAACAGGTTGACCGTGGTGCTGTCGCACACGACCACGTCGCCGGGAGCGGCTCCGACCATGTGCGAGATCGCGGCGCCGAGCTCCCTCGGCTTTTCCAGCCAGTCCTCGGTGGACCACGAGCGCCGGCCCTTGTCGCGCCAGCTTCCCGCAAGGAGGCGCGCGACCCGGCCGGGCGCGTCGGCCGGCATCGCGCCGATGGAATTGGCGTCGAAATGAAGGCGGCCGGTCTCCGGCAGGGCGAACTTCCCGCGCAGCGCCGCGAGGGGATCGCGCCCGTCGAGAGCGCGGCAGTCCTCCAGTGTGCGGGGGGCGGAACTCTCCATGGGCGGGGGCCGGATGCCGTTTCGGAACGCAATTTATTGCAAATATGCAAGAAATTTGCAACAATGGCTGCGTCCGCCGTACCATGCCGTCGGCGGCAGCAGGAAAGGGGGCATCCGGCGCATGACGGGCTCGCGGCAGACAAGGCTGGCAGCGGATATCGGGGGCACCTTCACCGACATCGTCCTCGATACGCCGGCCGGCCGCTGGACGGCCAAGGTCCTGACGACGCCGCGCGCGCCGGAGGAGGGCGTCGTCGAGGGCGTCGCGCGCATCCTCGACCGCGCCGGCGTCGCGCCCGGCGACGTCGACATCTTCGTTCACGGAACGACGCTCGCCACCAACGCCCTGATCGAGCGCAAGGGCGCGAAGACGGCGTTCCTGACCACGGAGGGCTTCCGGGACATCCTCGAGATGGGCTTCGAGAAGCGGTTCGAGCAGTATGACGTGTTCATGGACCGTCCGGCTCCACTGGTCCCCCGGCCGCTCCGCATCCCCGTCCGCGAGCGCGTCTCCGCGGCCGGCCGGGTTCTCGCGCCGCTCGATGCCGGCCATATTCGCGCCGTGGCCGCCCGGCTCAGGGACGAGGAGGTCGAGGCCGTCGCCGTCGGTCTGATGCATGCCTACGCCCATCCCGGGCACGAGCGCGAGATCGGACGCATCCTCGAGGACGAGCTCGACGGCGCGACGGTGTGCCTCTCGAGCGAGGTCTGCCCCGAGATGCGCGAATACGAGCGCTTCTCGACGACCTGCGCCAACGCCTATGTCCGGCCGCTGATGTCGGGCTATCTCCACAGGCTTCGCGGCAGCCTCGGCGCACGCGGCCTGACGTGCCCGTTCTTCATGATGATGTCGGGCGGCGGGCTGACGACGCTCGAGAACGCGGCGAGGTTTCCCGTGCGGCTCGTCGAGTCCGGCCCCGCCGGTGGCGTCATGCTGGCCGGCCAGGTCGCGCGGGACTGCGGGCTCGCCGACGCGCTCTCGCTCGACATGGGCGGGACGACGGCCAAGATCTGCCTGATCGAGAACGGCGAGCCCGAGCGGTCGCGGACGTTCGAGGTCGCGCGCATGTACCGTGACCTCAAGGGCAGCGGCCTGCCGGTCCGCGTGCCGGTGATCGAGATGGTCGAGATCGGCGCCGGCGGGGGCTCCATCGCCCGCGTCGACGAAATGGGGCAGATCCGGGTCGGGCCGGCGAGCGCCGGCTCCGAGCCCGGCCCCGCTTGCTACGGCCTCGGCGGGCGGAACGCGACGGTCACCGACGCCAACCTCGTGCTGGGGAAGCTCGATCCCGACCGCTTCGCCGGCGGCCGGATCACGCTCGAGGCCGACCGGTCCTCCGCCGCGCTGGCGCGGGATGTCGGCGAGCCTCTCGGCCTCGCCGGCCACTGGCCGGCCGTCGGCGTCGCCGAGATGGTGGAAGAGAACATGTCGAACGCGGCCCGGGTCCACGCGGTCGAACGGGGAAAGGACATCGCCCGGCACACCATGATCGCCTTCGGCGGCGGCGCCCCGCTCCATGCCGGGCGTCTCGCCCGGAAGCTCGGCATCCGCCGGGTGGTGATCCCGAAAGGCGCCGGCGTCGGCTCGGCGATCGGCTTCCTGCTGGCGCCGGTCAGCTACACGGTCGTCCGGTCGCTCCGCGTCACGCTGTCGGATTTCGACAGCGCCCGCGTCGACGACATGCTCCGGGACATGGTGGCGGAGGCGACCGCGATCGTCGCCCCCGGAGTGCCAGACGGCGCCCCGCTGGCGGCCGGCCGCACCGTCGAGCTGCGCTATGCCGGGCAGGGCCACGACCTTCGGCTCGCGCTCGACGACGCGCCGCTGGGGGCGGGCGGCGCGGCGCTTCTGAGGGAGCGGTTCGAGGCGCTCTACGGCGAGATCTACGGGCTGACCATCGCCGAGCTCGATGTCGAGAGCACGTCCTGGTCCGTGACCGTGTCGGCCGAGGTGCCGCCAGCCTCCGGTGCGCCGCCGCCGGCAACGCCACAGCGCTCCGCGGCGAACGGCAATGCCCGCCGGCTCTACGATGCCGGGCTCGGCGGGATGGTGGACTGTCCCGTCTACTGGCGTGGCGGGCTCGAGAGGGGGACGGACATCGCCGGGCCCGCGGTCATCGCGGAGGACCAGACCTCGACCATCGTTCCGGCGGATTTCAGCGCCTCGATCGACATGCGCGACAATATCGTCATGGAAGACCTGTCGGGGCGGGAGGCCGGGCCATGAAGCCGGCGCCGGACGCGTCCGCCCTCGACGCCATCCATCGCCAGGTGATGTGGAACCGCCTCGTCGCGGTGGTCGAGGAGCAGGCGCAGACCATCCTCAGGACCGCGTTCGGCTCGGTGGTCCGCGAGGCCGGCGACCTCTCGGCCGGGATCTACGACCTCCGCGGCCGCATGATCGCGCAGGCGGTCACCGGCACGCCCGGCCACGTCAACACCATGGCGCGGGCGGTCGAGCATTTTCTCGAGCGCTTCCCTCTCGCGGTGATGGCCCCGGGCGACGTGTTCGTCACCAACGACCCGTGGCTCGGCACCGGCCACCTCTTCGATTTCGTGGTCGTGACGCCGGCCTGGCGCGACGGAAAGCCGGTCGCCCTGTTCGCCTCGACCTGCCACGTCATCGATGTCGGCGGGCGCGGCTTCACCGCGGAGGCGCGATCGATCTACGAGGAGGGCATCCTGATTCCGCACACGCGGCTCAGGAGCGGCGGCGCGCTCAATGACGAGCTCTTCGCCATCCTCTGCGCCAACAGCCGCAATCCGGTCGAGATGAAGGGCGACATCCTGTCGCTCGTGGCGTGCAACGACACGGGGCGGGCGCGGCTCGACGAGATGATGACCGAGTTCGGCCTCGACGAGATCGCTCCGCTCGCGGACTACATCATCGAGAGTTCGCGCGCGGCGATGGCCGAGGCGGTGCGCGCCGTCCCGAACGGCCGCTACCGCACGGAGATGGAGCTCGACGGTTACGACGCCCCGGTCAGCATCAGGGCGGAAATGACGGTCTCCGACGACGGAATCGTGGTTGATTACGGCGGCACCTCGGCGGCGTCGGCCTACGGCATCAACTCGCCGCTCTGCTACACCGAGGCCTATACCTGCTTCGGCATCAAGTGCATCGTGGCTCCCGCCGTGCCCAACAACCACGGCTCGCTGAGCGTGCTCCGGGTCGTCGCCGAGCGCGGCTCTGCCGTCCATCCCGTCCATCCGAGCCCGGTCACCGCGCGCCATGTCATCGGCCAGATGCTGCCGGACGTCGCCTTCGGCTGCCTCGCCCAGGCGCTTCCCGGCCGTGTGCCCGCCGAGAGCGCGGGCAGCATCTGGGTGCTGCCCTTCGCCGATGCCGGCGGCGCGCCGGGCAACGCGTCCCGCTTCAACGTCATGAATGTCGGCATGGGCGGTGTCGGCGCGCGCCCGGGCAGGGACGGCCTTTCGGTCACCGCCTTTCCGAGCGGCGTCGGGGCGATACCGGTCGAGGTGACGGAATCGGAAGCGCCGCTCGTGTTCTGGCGCAAGGAGTTCCTGCCCGATTCCGGAGGTCCGGGCGCGTTCCGCGGCGGCCTCGGCCAGATCATCGAGGTCGGCAGCGCCGAGGAGCATCCCTTCACCGTGTCGGCCGCCACCTTCGATCGCATGCACAATCCCGCGCGCGGCCGCGAGGGCGGCCGTCCCGGAGCCACGGGCGCGGCGCGCCTTTCCGGCGGGCGCGTGCTCGCCGGAAAGGCCGTCCACGAGATTCCCGGGGGCGAGCGCCTGGTTGTCGAGCTTCCTGGCGGCGGCGGGCTTGGAGACCCGCGCAAGCGGGGCGCCGAGCTGGTCGAGGCCGATCTCGACGCCGGATACATCACGAAAGACGGGGCGAGGAGTGAGTACGGTTTCGAGAGTGTTGCGCCCCGGGCGAGTACAGTGAACAGTCAGACAGGATATCCACAGGGAGAAGACCAATGAAGACGATACTCAAGACGGCCGCGATCGCGGCCGCCATCGTTGCCGCCGGCATCTCGCATGCCGCGTCGGCGCAGGATCTCAAGGCAGGCCTGATGCTCAAGAAGGGGTTTCCGGGCGCCGAGCCGGTCAACGGCATGTACGAACTGTTCAAGTCGGAGGTCGAGAAGGGCTCCGGCGGCAAGCTCAAGATGGAAATCGTCTATGGCGGTGCGCTCGGCAAGCCCAACGAGCGGCTCAACCAGGTGCGCCGCGGCATCATCCAGATGTCCGATGCCTCCGAGGGCAACTACGCCTCGATCTACAAGGACATCCAGGTGCTCTCCATGCCCTATCTGTTTCCCGACGAGCAGACGGCCTGGAAGCTGCTCGACGGACCGATCGGTACGCGCATGGCCGAGGACATCCGAAAGAAGACCGGAATCCGCGTGCTCGGATGGTGGGAATCCGGCGGCTTCAAGCACTACAGCTCGAACCGCGCCATCCGCAAGCCCGACGACATGAAGGGGCAGAAGATGCGGGTGATGGCGCCGATATTCGGGATACCGGTGCTGACGCTGGGCGGTTCGGCGACGCCGATCTCGTTTCCCGAGCTCTACACGTCGCTCAAGACCGGCGTCGTTGACGGCCAGGACAACGCGGTCTGGGTGTTCAACCTGATCAAGCTTCACGAGGTCCAGAAATTCCTGATGCTCGACGGCCACATCTATTCCTTCGGGCCACTCGGCATCAACGACAAGTGGTTCGGCGGCCTGTCGAAGGATCTCCAGGCGGTGGTGCTCAAGGCGGGCAAGGCCGCGGTCGCCTACAACCGGAAGGAGTCGCGGGCGGCGGAGGCCAAGAACATCGCCATGGCGAAGGAGAAGGGCGTCACCGTCATCCCCTTCACCAGGGAAATGAAGAAGGCGTTTGCGGACCGCGTCAGGCCGGCCGCGGTGAAGTGGCTGAAGGAGAACGTCGACACGCCGGCCCTGGTCGACGAGGTCATCGCCGAGGTCGCGCGGCTCTCGAAATAGCGCGGCGGCCGTCCGGCCAACGGGTCCGGCGATGACCGGCTGGCTGGAACGCGCTCTGCGGGTGATCGGCGCGGCAGCGCTTCTCGCGCTGTTCGCGCTGGTCCTCGCGCAGGTCGGCATGAGGTACGGCCTCGGCTTCACGCCGTTCTTCACCGAGGAGGTCGCGCGCTACGCGCTCGTGTGGTCGGTGCTCGCCGGCGCCGCGGTGTCGGTCCTGATCGACGCCCACATCCGTGTCGCCTTCGTGCCCGACCTGATGCGCCCGAAATGGCGCCGGCGCTGGATGATGGGGCTCGACCTGATCACGCTGGCGCTGCTCGCGATTCTGGCCGTCGCCGCCGTCCGCTCCTTCGGCTTCGCCGAGGGCCAGACCAGCGACGGGCTCCAGGTCTCGCTGCAATACCCCTACGCGGCGCTCCCCGTCGCCTTCGGCATCGCGTTCGTGTTCCTCGCCATCCGCCTCGGCCGCGCCTGGCGGGCGCGGAACGGGAGGGATTCGGGGTGAGCCTGTCGCTCTGCCTGTTCGCCGGCGCGTTCCTCGTGCTGCTGTTCGCGGGGTTGCCGGTGGCCTGGGCGATGGTGGTGTCGTCCATCGTGTGGCTGGCGGCGAGCGGCCAGATGGCCTTCCTGCCGGTGCTCCCCGAGCGCATCTTCCAGGGCCTGGACGTCTTCGTCCTCATGGCCATCCCGCTGTTCATTCTTGCCGGCGAGATCATAAACCGCGGCCGCATCACCGACCGGCTGATCTCGTTCGCCAACGTCCTGTTCGGCTGGATGCCGGGCGGGCTCGCGCAGGTGAACATCGGCGCGTCGATCCTGTTCTCCGGGATAACCGGCGTCGCCCTCGGCGACATTGCGGCGCTCGGCAGGGTGTTCATCCCGTCAATGACGCGGAACGGCTATCCGGCGGCGTATGCGGCTGCCGTCACTGCCTCGTCCTCGATCATCGGGCCCATGGTGCCGCCGTCGCTGATCGTCGTGATCTACGGCTCGATAACCGGGGTCTCCATCGGCGCCTTGTTCGCCGCCTGCATCGTCCCGGGCCTCCTGATCGGGGCCTGCCAGATGTGCCTGGTGTGGGTTCAGGCGCGCCGCAGGGGCTACCGGGGCATCTCCGTGGACAGGTCGCTGCCTGCCATCGGCCGGTCGGCGCGCCATGCCGTGCCGCCGCTGCTGATCCCGGTGATCATCCTCGCCGGCATCCTCGGCGGGATCATGACTCCCACCGAGGCCGGTGGCCTCGCGGCGTTCTATGCACTGCTCATCGCGATCTTCCTCTACCGGTCGATGGGGCTTCGCGAGTTCCTGTCGTGCCTCGACCAGTCGGCCGTGTTTTCGGCGCAGCTCCTGATCATCGTCGGGTGTGGCGCCGTCTTCACCTGGGTCATGGGCATGGAGAACGTGCCGTCGCTCGTGGAGCGGACGGTGCGGGATTTCGGCTTCCATCCGGTACTGCTGCTGCTCGTGCTCAACGTCTTCATGCTGGTGCTCGGCATGTTCATCGATCCGACGGCGGCGATCATCCTGTTCGTGCCGATACTCGCGGCGGTGGCGCAGGCGGCCGGGGTCGACCCGGTGCATTTCGGGGCCATCGCGATACTGAACCTGAACATCGGCCTCCTTACGCCGCCACTCGGCGTCTGCCTGTTCGCTGCCGAGCGCATCGCCGGCTGCGGGCTCGCGGCGCTCTTGCGCGAATCCTGGCCGTTTCTCGTCGTCAGCCTGGCGGCGCTGATGTTCGTCACCTATATCCCCGGGTTGAGCCTGTGGTTGCCGCGCCTGATGGGATTCTGATTATGGGGAACTGATGGTGGATACCCTGGAACAGCCTGTCGACCTTGCCGAGGAGGCAAGGGATCTCCGCATCGGCGAGCGCGTGGCGCGCTTCAGAAAGGCGAAGGGGCTCACCCTTGCCGAGCTGAGCGAGCTGGCCGCAATCTCGGAGGCCACGCTGTCGCGCGCCGAGAACGGGATATCGCCGCTCAACGCCCACAATCTCTACATCCTCGCAAAGGTCCTCGGGGTCGACGTGGTGTCGTTCTTCCGCTCCGACACCGAGACCTTCGCGAAGGGAAAACGCGCGATCACGAAACGGGGCCAGGGCGAGCGCGAGGCGACACAGCGCTACGATCTCGAGCTTCTGTGCGCCGAGTTGACGGCGAAGCGGATGATTCCGAGCCTCAACCGGGTCGCCGTGCGCTCCCTCGAGGATGCGGGCGGGCTGCGCGCCCACGAGGGCGAGGAGTTCGTCTTCGTGCTCTCCGGCGAGGTCACGATCCACACCGACATTTACGCGCCGGCAACGCTGGTTGCCGGCGACAGCATGTATTTCGACAGCATGACTGCGCACGCCTATGTCGCCGCCGGCGACGGCGCCGCAGAGATTCTCGTCGTCACCGCCGTCGACATGTAGCGATGGATGACGGCTTTGCCCATGTCTGTTCAGTGGCTGTCGGATGCTCCGCCGATGCCGCACTCGCGTTTCTGTCGGCGCCCGAAGAGCTTGCGTCCTGGGCGGCCGGAATGGGCGAGACGACGATTCACGGCGATGGCGTTGTCGAGGGTGCCTTTCCCGGCACGGGGCAGCCGATCTGGGCGCGCATGGCGGTGGATCCGGATCATCACGCCATCTACTACCATCTGGGACCCGACCGTTCGTCGCTTGTCCCGCGCATCATGATCCGCATTATTCCTGGCCGGTTCGTCGACGGCGATCCGCGCGGCTGCGTCGTGTCGCTGCTCGCCTGGCGCCAGGCCGGCATGGACGACGCGCGCTGGCAGGGGCTGAAGGACGGGCACGAGAAGGAGATTATGGAGATCCGGCGGCTCCTCGAGGAGCGCGCCCCGGGGTAGCCGCGCGGCGGTTCTCAGTCCCGCGTCATCGGGCGGTCGAGCGGGTCGCGTCGGTGCAGGTTCTCCGAAAGGCGCGTCTGCAGCGCGGCCGTGTCGATCTGGTGGACGCTGCCGCTTCCGGCGAGATCGAAGGCATGCGCCGCGGCGGCGCCCATGGCGATGCAGGGCCCCATGACCCGGACGCTCGAGAGCGCCGCGGGGTCGCCGTCGATGCAGCGGCCGACCGCGATCAGGTTGTCGGCGCCGGGCGGGGTGAGGCTCGAATAGGGGACGTAGTGGACATGGTCGGGGCCGAACGGCTCCCAGACGAGGCCTTCGGGCCGGTTGTGGAGCTCGATCGGCCACGCGGTCCGTGCGATCGCGTCACCGTAGCAGGTGCCGGTGCGAACCTCGTCGAGCGTGATCTGGTGCCGCGCCCTGATCCAGCGGGTCTGGCGGATTCCGGGAAACCCGTAGGCGCGGATCCGGCTGTCGCCGAAGGTCCCGGGGAACTCGCTCCGCAGGAACGCTGCCACCCTGTCCGCTTGGTCCTTGCCCTCGATGCCCTTCCGCGAGGCCTCGACGGGATCGAGCGGGGTCTCGACATGGGTCATGTTGATGACCGCGGTTCCCCGTTCCGGAAAGTAGAAGGCGAGCCCGTTGTGCCGGACGAGGCCGTACTCCTCCGCCCTGGCGGCGATGCGGGCCGCCATCTCGTTCCGCGACGGCAGGCTGGTCTCGTCGAGATGCTCGACGACGAACTGCTGCGACCCGAATATCGGCCCCGCCGCGGGCTCGCGGCATTCGAGCCCCGCCTCCCAGGCGAGCGCGGCGTCGCCGCTGGCGTCGACGAACCCGGCGGCGGATACCGAGAGCGTCCCGTGGCGGGTCGCGAGGTCCACGGACCGGATCCGCCGGCCGTCCCAGCGGATGTCGAGCAGCACCGCGCCGACCGCCACGGAAATGCCGGCCTCGAGGACGGATCTCTCGATCCACCGGGCGAGCGCGACCTCCTCGTAATAGACGATCGGGGTGACTGGCGTCTCGTGCCAGTGCAGCGCGCCCTCCGCGTCGAGATCGGACAGCATGCGGTCGGCGAGTCCGTAGGTGAAGCGGTAGGCGTCGGGACGGTTGGAATAGAGCCCGCAGAATGTTCCGACGATCGAGTTGACCGCCTGGCCGCCGAGCGCGGGAAAGCCGTCGACCAGGACGACCCGGAGGCCGAGCGCGGCCGCTTCGAGCGCCGTTGCCACCCCGGCGATGCCGGCGCCGAGCACGCAGAGGTCGCCGCCGATCTCCCGGCCGGTCCCGGCAGTCTCGCGTCGAACCGTCCTGGTCGCCGTGAGCGATTGGTCTCCGTTTCCTGCCGGCATGCCGCCGCCTCTCTTCGCGCCGTTTGAAACCCCGACCGGCATTAGGCCGGCCGCCTCCCGAAGTCAACGGCGGACATGGTCGGGCGCATTGGCGGGATCGGGGCGGTTGCGCCCCCGACCGGTTCCGTGCGGCCGGCGGCGGAGAAGCGGCCCCGCGGGCGGAAAGCGGCGCATCGACGGCAACGCGCCAGGGGGGGCTCAATCGCGCCCGTTGTCGGTTCCGCTCTCAGAGCGCGGGTCGAGCTCGTAGAGCGTCGGCGAAGTGCGCGGCACAGCGACGAAATCCGCTCGATCCTCCGCCGCGGGACGAGACCGCACCATGGTCCGAACGATGGCAAAGGCCGCCAGCCCCGCGTGAATGAACGTGGTGAACAGAAACAGGGCGCTGCTGCCGAAATACGCCATGAGTCCCGATGCGATCACCGGACCGAGCGAGGCGCCGATCCCGTAAAGGAGGAGCAGCCCGCCGGCCGTCGCCACGAACCGGGTCCTGTCGACGAAGTCGTTGGCGTGCGCTATCGACAATCCGTAGAGGGGCATCGCGCTGCCGCCGAAAACGACCGACAGCGCGATCAGCGACGCCGTCGAAACGCCTTGCCAGACGCCGAGCAGCGCGCCGCTGGCCGCCGCGCAAACGGCGACCGCCGCGATGACCCGGCGCCGGTCGATACGGTCCGACAATCGGCCGAGCGGCCACTGGGCCAGCGCGCCGGCGAGCGTCGCGCCGGCGATGAAGTAGACCACGCTGTCGAGGTCGAGCCCGCCGCGCTGTGCGAATACCGGACCCAGCGACCAGAACGAGCCGTTCACGAGGCCGACGCTCAGGCTGCCCACGAAGCCGACGGGCGAGAGACGCCACAGGCCGGGGATGTCCAGGCCGACGGTCGGGGGCCGGCGGGGATTCCTCGCGGTCGTCAGCGACACCGGCACGAGCGCAAGCGCGAACAGCATCGCGATGAAGACGAAGTGTTCGAAGCCGGAAGGCTCGTGCAGGATGAGCAGGAACTGTCCGACCATCAGCATGCCGAGACCGATGACCGTGTAGATCGACATGACCGTCCCGCGATGGGCGGGCCGGGCGCGGTCGTTCAGCCAACTCTCGATCACCGTATAGAGACCGGATATCGCGAAACCGATGACAAGACGGAGAACCGCCCAGGCAATCGGATCGATGACGAAGACGAGCGCCAGCACTGTGGCCGCCCCGACGCCCGACAGGACGGCGAACGTCCTGATGTGCCCGACCCGGCGTATGAGGTGCGGACCGCTCAGGCAGCCGGCAATGAAGCCGGCGAAGTAGACGGCGCCGAGCGCGCCGATCTCGAAGGTGGAGAAACCTTCGAT
Source organism: Alphaproteobacteria bacterium (assembly GCA_022822405.1). GTDB lineage: Bacteria > Pseudomonadota > Alphaproteobacteria > MPNO01 > UBA830 > JAJEBT01. The sequence continues at coordinate 145,137 of JAJEBT010000199.1, read as the reverse complement.
CTCCGCGCGCACGGGCAGGAATATGTTGAGCAGCCCGCTGCCCGCAACGAGGATCGCCGTTCCGAGCAGAACGGCTGCAAACTGACGAATCATAGCGGAAATCCGGATATCGGGGCGGGTGCCGGCGATTGGACGACCGGTCCCGCCCGGTACGATCGACAGAGAGATATAGTGCTGCGGGGAAGCGGATCAATAACGTTTTTTCGGCGAATGTTCGGGAATTTGCAGAGCCCCGCCCGTCGGCCGGGAGCCTGCCCCGAGGAGGCGGCCGCGTCGGGTCGTTTCAAGGATCGATCGCGACACCTGTCCTGCCTTTCGCGGCAGCGGCATCGCCATTCGCAAGCCGCTTCCGGGCATCGATCCGTCGATCCTCGGCACGCTGTTCGAGCCCGGCCTCGACCCGGACAAGCGTTCGCAACTCGGGGCGCACTGCACCGACCGCGACAAGATCATGCGGATCGTCGATCCGGTGATCGTTCGCCCGCTGCTCACGGAATGGGAGACGGCGAAGGCCGGGATCGCGACAATGGTCGAACGCGCCGACGCGGCGGCCTCGCCCGCCGCGGAGACACGGCAGCGAAGGCGGGCGGACCAAGCGCTCCGCACCCTCCTCGAACGGCTGCGGCGGTTCACGGTGCTCGATCCTGCCTGCGGGTCGGGGAACTTCCTCTATCTCGCGCTGCACGCGCTCAAGGACATCGGGCACCGGGTCCGGCTTGAAGCGGAGACGCTCGGTCTTGCGCATGGGTTCCCGGCGACACTGAGCCGGGCGACGTGTCACCGGTCCTATGCCGAATCCCCGATCGCTGTCGCGTAGGCAGCGAGGTCCGATGCGGTCATCCGAAGCTGTCGCGCTGTCTGTTTCCACCCTTCCAATGCGGTTGCGACTTCGTCGATGATGACATCGGCCCCGACCAGGTCCAGCGCGAAGTACGGTGCGGCGGCGCGGGCCAGATCCAGATCGGCGTCCGGCCCTTCTTCCGATATCCAGGTCGTCAGTTCCCGCGCCTTTTCGGTCAGCGGCACCGGGTTCAGGTCGTAGGCTGGCGAAAGGCGCCATTTGTTGTCCCGATCGTAAAGGAAGCCATGGTTGCGAAGGTGGTCGTCCAGATTGCCGACCAGCACGTTGAACACGATCCGCCTCCACAGCTCATGCAGGTCTTCGGTGGGCGCGCTCGAATACATCCTGATGGCGTCTGCGATATCGGTGTATGTCGCTTCGTCGCCATCACTGAGCCCGAGCAAGGTCATGGCGGAAATGAACGGGATTCTTCGGTCTTGATCGCGGTCGAACCGTGTGATCAGGGACACCGGCCGACCGGCCACGTCCAGCAGTGTTGCCTGAGCAACATCGATGCCTGCGGCGGCGGCGAGTGTCATCGCCAGCACTTCGCCATGCGGGATGCTGCGCTCGTCATCGTTCTTCGGAAACTTGGCAATCGCCAGGCGACCGGCATTGTCGATCACGGCGGATTTGGGGCGGGCGCCACCGAGGGGCGAGCCTTCGTTGAGCAGAAGTCTCAAATCTTCGGCAGTTTCGCTGTTGGACAGGACCGCATCGGCGGCGTTGAGGAGCGCCGGCAGCCGGATCAGGGGAGGGACCCGATAGCGGCCAACGTTGTGGTCGAAGGTCTCCTCGCCTTCCCGGCGGTAGCGGAGCGCGCCTATTCTCGTCCGGTCGTTGATGGCGACGAGATAGTCGATCTCGGACAGGGTGCGCTGCTCGCCGGCTTTGCGAAAGGCGCGGCGTATCAGCTGCTGGCCCCAGCGGTCCGGCGCGGTGTCGCGCAATGCGCCGGGCAATGCTGACTTGTCGGAGGAGGTGTATATCTGCCGTCGCTCCAGCGGTAGGTTCGCTGGATCCAGAGCGAAGGCATCGGCATGATCGTGCCACGCGTCGGCGTATTCGAAGACCGAGCTTTGGCCGTGTCGCCTGGCGATATAGTGGCATCGGCCGACGAGGTGCGTCTGACCATTGTGGTCGACAAAGACCTGGATGGTGTCGGTCATGACGGTGTCTGGGCGCCGCGCCGCGGTTGCACCTTCTTGGGCAGCCGATCTTCGTCGATGTCCAGTCCGAGGGAATCATCGCGCCGGTCGGCCGCTCGGGCGAGCCGGTCGGCAAGCCCCAGGATGGCCAATACGGTTGCGTAGATGCCGATCGAGACCGACGGATCGCCGCGTTCGACCTTGTAGAGGGTGCCCCGGCTGATGAAAGCGCGCTCAGCCATCGAGACCGTCGAGATGCGACGCTTCTTGCGGGCGACGGCGATGTCCGCACCCAGCTTGACAAGGGCCTGTTTGGCTGCCCTGGGCAGCGCATGTGTTGCTCGCGTTTTCATGATCTGTCTTATATTGAAAGCAACAGGCTATTATATTGTCCATAATATAAGACAAATTGGAGACGGTCAACAGACTTCGGAGCTTAACCGCAAGTGCATGAGGGGAACCGCCCCGCAAACCAACCTCCAGTCGCTGTGTGCGTCGGGTCGACTGCGGTTTTTTTACCGTCAAGTTGACGTCAGAGTAGACCGGACTGGCTGCCACTGGGCCGGTCGGACCTGCCGCGCTGGCTCCGGGTGCGCTTCTCCCGCACTCCGCTTTTCTTCTTCAGACCGTCGCTGGCCGGCGGCCCGGAGCCGGTGGTGCCGTCGAGCGCGGCGCGGCGCTCGAGTTCGGCGTTCCGTTCACGCAAGCGGGCGTTCTCCCCATTCTCCCTGACCGCCGAGTGTTGCTTGACGGCATCGAGCCGTTGCTGCGCTCGCCGATGCCGGACACCGGGGCCACGATCTCGAACGCGTCCTCGTGCGCCTCGTGTCTCAGTTCCCGCCCTGCGGGCTGTCCAGTAGGGCGCACCTCCGCATTCGTGATTTGCTGAAAGCCCGGTCACGGAAGCGACGCACGCGCCTTCGCGCCTGCTGACGGTCGCGAGGCCGTGCTGTGGGACAGCGCAGCACCGGGGCTCGGACGACGAGCGCGATCGAACGGATGCAAGACATTCTCGCGCTGGCCAGCAAGGTGGTGTACGCGATCTGGGCTCTGCTGGTCCATGACCGCACATATCGGGCGAACTTCGTCATCCAGTCGGCCTGACTGCAGCTGACGGCCGGACAACGAACCGACATGGGAGGCGGCGACAACGACGGCTGTACAGTTGCGCACAACGAACATTAATGTTATAACATCACATAAATCCAACCCAACTGGCGAAGCCCGGTCGTGCGGGGCATGGCCACAGGAGAAGTATCGATGCGCAAACTCGTTGCATATGCGTGGGCGGCAGCCATCGGATTGCCGATTTTGTTCGCCGTTCCGGCAGCCCAGTCGCAATCCGGACCGCCCACGGCAGAGCAACTCGCCACGCAGATTGAGGCTCTGAAGCAGGATTACGAAAAGCGCGTTGCAGCGCTTGAAGCCCGGCTTGCCGAGATGAAGGCGGAGTCCTCGCCATCCGCTGCGATGGCGAAACCTTCCATGCGGTCCGGCGATAACAGCTTCAATCCGGCGATCGGTATCGTTCTCAACGGCATGCTGACGTCATACTCCGAGGAGGATTCCGGCCTTCCGGGTTTCCAGCTTGGCCATCATTCCGAGCGTCCTCAAGAAGGGCTCGGCCTCGGCCACAGCGAGATCACGGCATCAGGCAATATCGATGACAAGTTTCGCGGCAATCTCACCCTGGGCCTTGGTTCCCACGATGGTGTGACCGAGCTCGACCTCGAGGAAGCCTATATCCAGACCTTGCCCGGCTCAGGCATGCCGGACGGGATTCGGCTCAAGGCGGGCCGGGCGCTCTGGACGTTCGGCTACCTGAACGAGCAGCACGCCCACGGCGACGATTTCAGTGATCGACCGCTTCCCTACCGGGCGTTTCTCGACGGCGGTTACAATGATGACGGCGCCGAGGTTTCCGTCGTGCTTCCGGGCGCTTTCTACAAGGAGGTCGGGGCCGGCATCTTCCGTGGCGATGACATGCCTTTCGGCGGCTCCGAATCGGGTAGCGAAGCGTGGTCCGCCTATGTGCGGCTGGGCGGCGATGTGACCAGAAATTCGGCATTCCGGATCGGCGCCTACATGCTGAATGGGGAGGCTCACGGCCGAGGAGGGGGCCATGCGCATGGACATGGAGACGAGCATGCGCACGACGAGCATGATGATGACCACCATGACGAAGCTCATCACGACGACGACGATGACCACCATGACGAAGCCCATCATGACGATGATGATGACCACCATGACGAAGCCCATCACGATGAGCATGACGATGAGCATGAAGAACATGCCCATGACGAGCATGATGGGCATGCCCATGACGAATTTTTCTCGAACGGCCTGTTTACGGGTGATGCGCAGATCTTCGGCGTGGATCTCCGTTATACCTATGCGCCGACAGGCAATGCGCGGGAAAGGGAACTGATCCTTCAGGGCGAGTATTTCCTCCGTCGCGAGTCGGGCTCCTACACGCTGGAAGAGGAATGCGAGGGAGAAGAACACAGCGGCGAAGTCTGCGAAGAGACCGAGGAACTCAATGGTGACGCTAGCGGCTGGTATGCCCAGGCGGTCTACAAGTTCTTGCCGCGCTGGCGGGCCGGTGTCCGCTATTCGCACCTTTCGCCGCCGAAGGATGCGGAGCTGGGCCAAGGCCACTCCTCGGTCAGCACCATGCTCGACTGGACCAACAGCGAATTCGGGCGCGTCCGGTTCCAGAACAACCGGGAGGCGTTTGGCTCGAAACGCGACCACCAGTTCATCCTGCAATACATCATGAGCCTCGGCGCCCACGGCGCGCACAGCTTTTGATCTGGAGGTGAAGCAGATGAAGCGAACGGTGCTGGCGGCCGCGGTCGCGGTCGCATTGCTGTCGCCGGCGGTGGCGGGGGCGCAGGTCCGGATCCTCGCCTGCGAGCCGGAATGGGCGGCGCTGGCAGAGGAAATCGGCGGCAAGGACGTCGTCGTCCACTCGGCGACTCACGGCCGCCAGGATGCGCACCACATACGGGCCCGCCCCAGCCTGATCGCGAAGGTGCGCAGCGCGAAAATATTGTTCTGTACCGGGGCGGATCTCGAAGTCGGATGGCTGCCGATACTATTGGAAAGGGGTGCCGGACGCATAGTCCAGCCGGGCCAGCCGGGGCATATCTTGGCGGCCGACCATGTGAAAGTTCTCGATCGGCCCACGGTCGTGGACCGTAGGTTGGGCGATATCCATCCGGCCGGGAATCCGCACGTCCATCTCGATCCGCGTAATGTCGCCATTCTTGCAGAGGTGCTGACGGGTCGTCTGGAGCAGATTGACCCGGACCGTGCGGCAGCCTACCGGCAGCGCCTGGCCTCGTTCCAGGAGCGCTGGGCCAGGGCCATGGCCGGCTGGCGCGAGCGAACGGAGAAGCTGCGCGGCATCAAGATCATCGTTCACCACAAGGCTTGGGTCTATCTGCTGCGCTGGTCGGGCCTGAAGCGAGTCACAGCCCTGGAGCGGGTCTCGGGCGTTCCGCCGACGGCATCGCATTTGGTTCGGGTTCTCGAACGGGTGCGGAACGCCAACGCCAAGGCAATCATCCGTGCGCCCTTCGACCCCAAGGACGCCTCGGATTGGCTCTCCGGCAAGACGGGTATTCCGGTCGTCGAACTTCCGTTCACGGTCGGTGGCCGCCCGGAGGCGACCGACCTCTTCTCCTTGTTCGACAGCACGCTGGGCTTGCTGGAGGAGGCCCGGGATCGATCTTGACTTGCTCGACGTCCTGGCCCCGGGCCTTGTTGCCGGGCTGGTCGTCGCGACGGTCCACGCGCCGCTCGGGATCGAGGTTCTCAAGCGCGGGATCGTGTTCATCGATCTCGCCACCGCACAGGTCGTCGGCCTCGCTGTCATCTTGCTTGACGTGTGGCTGCGGAAGCCGTCCTGGATCGTGGCCCAGGGGGTGGCCTTCGCCGCCGGCATAGCCATCGCGTTGTTCTTCCGCTGGATCGAACGCAAATCGCCGGACGAGCAGGAAGCGGTGATCGGCAGCAGCTTCATCGTCGCCGCTTGTATAGCCCTCCTGGCGCTTGCCAATGACCCTCACGGCGGCGAGGCGTTGCGCCATGTGCTTTCCGGCCAGATTCTCTTCGTATCCTGGGGCGATATCGCGTCGTTCCTGCCGATATACGGCCTCTTCGCCGTGCTCTGGCTCTTCGTGCCGCGTCTTCGCGCCGGCACCGGCTTCTTTATCCTGTTCGCCCTTGTCATCACGGCGTCGATGCAGCTGGTCGGTGTCTATGTCGTGTTCGCCAGCCTCATCCTTCCAGCTCTCGCGGCGCGCGCCGGCAGGGGCTATATCCACTGGCGCGCCTTCGCGAGCGGCTGGGCCGCCGTCGTGGCAGCCCTGTTGATCTCCGCGGTTGCCGATCTCCCGGCGGGTCCCTTCCTCGTAGTATGCCTTGCCGTGTCGGCGGCGGTGATGCGCCTGCTTTACCGGAAGGGAACCTCTTTGCCTCCGGCCTGACGGCGTGTCGCAATGGGGCGGGAGGAGACGTTTCGGGCCTTTCGCGGGTCGTGACGCGAATGATTTCCATGAAGCGCCGAAAGGCGTCGAAGTCTTGGGCGGGACGACGCGAGACGATTCCGTCGCGCTGGCAGTGCTCGCCGAATTCAGGTCAGCGGCTTCCGGGAAAAGTCCGGGAGCGTGTCCGGACGGGTCCGGATCGGTCAGGCTGCCGGCCGCCGGACGGACGCGGCTTCGAGCAGTCCGATCGGCACGTAACACTTCATTCGCGTCCGCCCCTCCGTGATGACGGTGGCCCGCTTCGTTATCCTGACGACCTTGCCCCAGTAGCGGGTTCCCTCATGGACGAACGTCACCCGCATGCCCGGCCGGATTCCCTCGTCGAGCGCCTTCTGCCTCGCCGTCACCAGGTTGTGGGCAAACTCGGTGTGACCGAACTGGCTGCCTGCGATCTCCCGGAATGCCGGTCCGTGGCCCCGCATCTTCCCGGTGGCCGCATATTCCGCGACATGCGCGAGCTCGTGTTCGACGATCAGCTGGATGAGCAGGGTGGCGTTCGGGCAGTCGAGGCCCTGCATCCGGATCGGCCACCGGTTCCGCTCATGCGTCTCCCTGACGATGAAATGGCTGACCTGGATGACGGCCTCGCTTCCGCGAATGGCCGCGTTGCCGGCGGACGAAACCAGGCGTCTGGACCATTTTCCCGTCAACTCCAGGCCCTGTTCGGCAAGGGCGCGCCCCAGGAGGCCGTCCCACCAGGTCCTGTCGGTGTGCGTGACGAGCATGCCGATCTGGGCATGACGGGTCGACTCGAGCGCCGGCGAAGAAGCGAGGCCGTCAAGCGCGATCCGGCGGAGTTCGGCCGGTTGGGGACGCCCGGCAAGTTTCCGGCGAAACAGTTCGGTTGCGGAAGGCTTGAGGCTCATGTCCGGGAGCTGCGCGGCCGGGCCGCCGGATGCGGGGTTGTCATCGTGCATCGACGATACGGTCCCGCACGCGGGTGTCCAGAATCACCGCTGCTGCCAGCAGTTCCCGCCGCCAGCCGGCGGCATTCCGCCCAGGCTATCGGGCGGCAGCGGGTTTCCGCAACCGGCCCGGATTTGCCGGCGGCCGTGTTGCCGGCCGACGTCAGGCGGATTCCGAAATCCCCGTCACCATGATTTTTCGCTATGTTTCCCGCAACATCCGACCGCCTGGCTGGCGGCCCGGCACCCATCCGGAGAACCGATACCATGAGAACAGTTCTGGCAGCCGCCATCCTCTGCCTCCTTCCGCTCGGCCTGGCGCGGGCCGAAGATCCGTCCCCCGCCGAGAAGCTCGTCAACGCGCACATGGTGGCCGAAGCGACGCTGGCCGCGCACTACGTCGCGGCGGCGCTCAAGGCCGGGATGAGCGCTGCCGAGATCAACGCCGTCCTTGCCGACATCGTGAAACGGACGGTCATCACGGAATTCTGGATCAGCGACGAGACCGGCAGGGTCGTCTTCACCCATGCGCCGGGAACGGACTTCAGGTTCGGCACCGACCCTGCGGCAGATCTGCAATCAGCGCCGTTCGCCCGCCTGCTCAGCGGCGAGGCGGCCGTGGTCGCCCAGGGCGTCCGGGCGCGCGAACTCGACGGCAAGCGCTTCAAGTATGTGGGCGTCGCCGGCGTCGACGGCCGGCGGATCGTGCAGGTGGGCCTGTCGGCGGCCGCCGTCGAGGGAGAGGCGCCGCCCGCCAGATAGCGGCAGCCGCATCCCTGCCGCCGGCCGGGCATCCGGTTCCGGCCGCGCCCGTCAGATCGATCGCGACAGGCCGCCGTCGACGCGGATGTTCTGTCCGGTGATGTACATGCCCTCGTCGGACAGCAGGAAGGCCGCGGTCTCGCCGATCTCCGACGGCAGGCCGAATCGGCGTGCCGGGATCGTGCCGGCAACGTCGTCGTCGGCGCCGTGGGTATCGATGAAGCCGGGAAGGATATTGTTCATGCGGATGCCGTGAGGCCCGTACTCGTCGGCAAACAGCCTGGCGAAGGCGGCCACGCCGGCGCGGAACGTCGACGAGACCGGATAGACGAGGCTCGGCTCGAGGGCGGCGAAAGTCGAGATGTTGACGAACGCCCCCTTCTTCTGATCGATCATGACCGGCGTCGTCAGCCGCGCCATGCGGATGACGTTGAGCAGCACCATGTCGAGGCCAGCGAGCCAGTCCTGATCCGGAATTTCGAGAAGCTGTCCCTTCGGCGGGAAGCCGCTGTTGTTGACGACCGCATCGATGCGCCCGTGCTTCTCCATGGCGGTATCCACGAGTCGCTCCAGATCGCCGGCGTCGGCCACCGAGCCGTTCACCCCCGTCCCGCCAAGCTCCTCTGCGAGCGCTTCCGCGGAACCGCCGGGCGACATCAGCACGAGCTCATATCCGCGTGCGGCGAGCGCCCGGGCGCATCCCGCCCCGATTCCGCGCCCGCCCGCGGTGATGATCGCAACCCTGGTCTCGGCCATGACGGTTGTCCCTTCCTGTATCCGTTTTCCGGGATCCCCGACGGGATCCGTTGCGCCTTTGTACACCCTTTGCCGAATTCCGCGAACCCGGCATCCGCGAGCTTCGGCGCCGGGTTCGCGCCAAGGCGGTCCTGCCGTTTGGTCGCTGCCGGGGTTACGGGAAGAGTAGTCCCGGCAGCCAGAGCGCCAGCCCGGGAAACAGCATCAGCAGCAGGATCAGCACGGCGTCGGCGATCAGGAACGGTCCGATTCCACGGAAGATCGTGCCGAGTTCTATATCCTCGAGCTGCGCCCTGATGACGAAGATGTTCAGTCCGACGGGCGGCGTGATGAGCCCGACCTCGACGACCACGACCATCAGCACACCGTACCAGACAGGGTCGTAGCCGAGGGCAAGGATGATCGGCAGAAAGACCGGAACCGTCACCAGGATGATGGCCACGGATTCGAGGACGCAGCCGAGAAGGATGTAGAAGGCCAGGATCATGACGATGACCGCCCACGGCGCAAGGGCCATCGCCTCGATCAGCTGGATCAACGCCGTTGGCAGCCGGGTCTGGACCACGAAATACGCGAATATCCAGGCGCCGGCGATGATGAACATGAGCATCGCCGTCGTCCTGAGCGTGTCCGCCAGGCAGTCGAAGAACTCGGACCAGCCGAAACGGGGCGAGGCGGCCGCGATGACGAGGGCGGCGAACGAGGCGACGCCGGCCGCCTCGGTGGGGCTGAACCAGCCGGTGTAGATGCCTCCGACGGCGAGCCCGAAGAGCACGATCAGCTTCCACATCGCGGTGGCCGCGACGAGCCGTTCCCGCCACGGCATGCGCGCGCCGGCCGGAGCCCATTCCGGGCGCAGGCGGGCTATCACCCAGACGACGGCGACGAACAGGAGCGTGAGCAGCAGCCCGGGAACCATGCCGGCGGCAAACAGCGCGGGAACCGATTCCTCGGCGGCGAGCGCGTAGATGACCATGATGACCGAGGGCGGGATGAGGATTCCGAGCGTTCCGCCGGCGGCCACCGATCCGGTCGCGAGCCGCTCGTCGTAGCCGTAGCGGCGCATCTCGGGTACGGCGATCTGGGAGAACGTGGCGGCGGTCGCGACCGAGGAGCCGCTGATGGCGGCGAATCCGGCGCATGCGCCGATGGTGGCCATCGGAAGCGCGCCGCGCCGTCCGGCGAATATGGCGTTCGCCGCGACGAACAGCTCCTGCGACATGCCCGCCCGGGTGGCGATGCTGCCCATGAAGATGAACAGCGGCAGCACCGAGAACGCATATTGCGAGAGCGTGTAGGGCGTGTCGCCGAAGACGATGAAGGCCTTTTCCCAGCCGTCGATGGCCGCATATCCGATCAGGCCGGTGAGGCCCATCGCCGCCCCGAGCGGGACGCGCAGGAATGTCAGCAGCACCAGCCCGGCGATGCCGAACAGGCCTATGAGCTGGGTGGTCATGCGCCGCCGGACGGCTTCGCGGAGCGGCGAATCTCGCGGAGGAAGATCACGACCACAGCAAGGAAGGAGAAGGTCACGCCGGCGAGCACGAAACCTGCCTTCCAGATCATCGGATACTGGAGGTCGGGCGTGACCTCCTCGAACTCCACGAAGTCGATGGCGGGCTGAATCATGTGGTACGCCAGCAGGCCGAGAAAGATCACGCACGCGGCGAGGCCGGTCGCCCGGAGAAACGTGACGGCGCGGGGCGGCACGATCTGGTCGATGAGCTCGATGGTGATGTGCTGGCCCCGGAAGAACGCCTCGGGTATCGCGAGGAAGGCGACCGCGGCGAGGAACAGCTCGACGATCTCGTAGGTGCCGAAGATGGGGGCGTTGAAGCCCGACCTCAGCCCGACATCGACGACGTTGATGCCGACCATGGCCAGAAGGAAGACGGCGGCGACGCCGGTGAGAAACCGCGCCGCCGCCGTTGCGGCGGACATCGTCCGGCCCGCGCTACATGCCGGAATACTTCGCCGACAGTTCCTTCATCCTGGCAAAGGCCTTCTTCGCGGGAAGGCCCTTCTTCTCAAGCCCGGCGATCTTGGCCGCCATGATCCGGTCGGATGCCGCGCGCATCTCCGCGTCAGCGGCCTTGTCCAGGCTCACGGTCTCGATGTTCTGTTTCTTCATGTAATCGAGATAGACCGGGAAGTCCGCCCAGCCCATCGTCGCCATCTGCTCGACATTGGCCTTGGAGCCGAGCCCGTCGACGAGCTTCCGGTAGTCCGCCGGCAGGTTGTTGTAGGCCTTCTCGTTGATGGCGAGGCCGAAGCTGATGACCGAGACGAACATGTTCGAATAGTACTTCACCAGGCCGCCGAGCTTGAACGCGAAAACGCCCAGCGCATCGGTGACGACGCCGTCAATGGTCTTCTTCTGCAGCGATTCCGCCATCAGCGGCGCCGGCAGGCCGATCGGCAGCGCGCCCAGCGACTTCATCATGGCGACGTCGGTCGGGGTCGGGGCGCGGTAGCGCCGGCCCTTGAGGTCCGCGACGGTCCTGATCGGCTTGGCCGAGTCGTAGACTCCCGACGGCCGGTTGAAGACGACCCAGATCTGCCGGGTTCCCTTGTGCTCGGGAGCGAAATATTCCGGATTCAGGTCATGGGCGACCTTGGCGCCGACCAGCGCGCCCTTGAACCCGGCCGGGAACAGGTAGGGGGCGTGGGTGAGCTCGGTGAGCGGAAAACGGCCCGGCGTCGTCCCGTGCTGGAAGAACGAGAGGTCGGCAACGCCCTTGCGCGCGAGGTCGTAGTGCCTGGGCATCGGCCCCATCGACGCGCCGTAGAATATCTCCAGCTTGAGCTTGCCGCCGGACTTCTCGGCGAGTTCCTTCTTCTTGGCCTCGAACCAGCGCGAGGTCGAGGCCGGTTTCGGGGTGAAGTTGGCGAGCTTCAGGGTGTAGGTCTTCTGCGCCGCCGCGGGCGTTGCGGCAAGCATGGCCAGCGCGGCCAGGGAGCCGGCTAGGGCCAGTGAACTGCGTACAAGCATCGGTCTTCTCCCTTGTTCCGGTTTCTCGGTAGGGGCGGGGTCATCCGCCCTCGTTGCGGAAATCCCCCGCCGAAAGCTGCCTCGATTCCTCCCGCCACCGCAGGAAGAGGCCCATAGATTGCCATAGCCCCGGGAGCAATCGCAAACCCCTGTCGGGGCCTGCCGTTCGAGGCGCCAGGATGCGCAGGTGGGAACAGGGACCGGCCGCCGCGCGCGGTCCCCGCGGTTTCCGTCGCGAAACGGGCTTGAAATCCGCGATGTGCTGGCGCAAGATGGCGGAGATTGTGATCTGGCTGTCCGTTGGGGACCGTCAAGCCGCAGGGAGAGCGCACGATGCCGAAAGTGTTGACCGAGGAACAGGTCGAGCATTATCACAGTGAAGGATACGCCTTTCCGTTCGACGGAATATCGAAGGAACGCTGCCAGAAGCTGCTCGACGGGGTGCAGCGCTTCGAGGAGGAATACGGCGTCAATCCGGGCCTCTTCAAGCTCAAGGGTCACCTCACGATGGAGGAGACGTGGGACTTCATCCATGAGCCGGCGATTCTGGATGCTGCCGAGGACATCATCGGACCGAATATCCTCGCCTTCGGCTCGCGCTTCTGGGTCAAGCCCGGCAATGACGGTTCCTTCGTCTCGTGGCATCAGGATTCCACGTATTTCGGGTGCGATCCGCACGACATGGTGACCTGCTGGGTGGCGCTTACGCCGGCAACCAAGGAAAATGGCTGCATGCGCGTGATGCCGCGTTCGCACAATGAAGGCTACCATCACGAGGAAAGCTACGAGAATGCGCCCGGGGACGCTCCGGGCGAGAAGAAGAACCTGCTCGGCCGCGGCCAGGCCATCAAGGGGCTCGACGAGTCCAAGGCGGTCCACATGGAACTGAAGCAGGGCCAGTTCTCGATGCACAACGAACGGACCGCACACGCGTCCTCGCCGAACTTTACCGACGAGGTGCGGATCGGCTACTCGTTCTTCCTGATCCCGCCCCACGTCAAGTCGACCCTCGAACGCCGGCCCGCGCATCTCGTGCGCGGCGTCGACAAGTACGATCACTGGGACAGGGATCCGGAGCCGAACAAGGACACGATGCCCAAGCTGATCGAGATGATGATCGCGCACAACGCCCAGTACACGAATCCGAAGTTCCGGCAGAACGCCTAGTGCGACAGGCTCCGGCCTCCGGCCCGCTCCCCGGCTTCCGGCCGTCTCGGGGCGGGCCGGCCGTTTCACTGGCCGGCCGCTTTCGTTCATGACCGATACCGGTGCGGACGCCCCCGTCCGCGAAGGAGTAATGGGCGGGGACGCGGCGGCGCACGCCATGATGGTGTTCGCCGGCCTCATCTTCGGGCTGAACTACGTGGTCGGAAGATGGGCGGTGGGCGAGGTGCCGGCCTACACGCTCGGCTTCACCCGCTGGACCATCGGCACGCTCATCATCCTGCCGTTCGCGTGGCAGTATCTGCGCAACGAAGGCAGGATATTCCGCGAGAATCTGAAGCTGCTGGCGTTCGCCGGGTTCGTGATGCCGTTCGTCGGCGCCGGCGTGACCTATGTGGCCCTCAACTACACGACCGCCATCAACGGCAGCCTCATCCAGACATCGCTTCCGGTCCTCATCGTTCTCCTCTCATGGGCCATTCTCGGCACCCGCGCGACCGCGATCCAGTGCGTCGGCGCCGTGATCGCCATTGCAGGGGTGTTCTACATCATCTCGAAGGGCGACCCGGAAGTTCTGCTCAACCTCAATTTCAATCTCGGCGACGCGATCCTCATTGGCTGCAACCTCGGGCTGGCCACCTACGGGGTGATCATCAAGAAGGTCCCGAAGGAGCTCAACCCGCTTTCCCTCATCACCATCATCTGCGCCTTCGGCGCCCTCTATCACCTGCCGTTCTTCGTGAGCGAGATCGCGACCGGGCAGATCCCCCAACCCAGTACTGCCGCCATCGTCTCGCTGGTGTTCGTCGCGATCTTTCCCTCGGTCGTCGCCATCATCTGCTGGAACAATGCCATCGCCCGTCTCGGGCCGAACCGCGCGGGTTTCTACATGTACCTGGTGCCGGCCTTCGCGGCCGCGTTCGCGATTCCGTTTCTCGGCGAGACGGTCGGGCTGTTCCATCTCGTCGGCACGGCTCTCATCGTGCTCGGCGTCACCCTTTCGACACGAAAATCCTGACCCTTCGCCCGCGCCTGTCCGGCCTCAGGGGCCGGCCCGCAGGAAGTCCGCCAGCAGGCGCGCGGTCCGCTCCGGCTGCTCCAGGTGCGGGCTGTGGCCGGCATCCGGGATGATCTCGAGCCGGGCCGACGGAAAACCGCTTCCGTAGGCTTCAGCGTGGCTTCGCGGCACCAGCCGGTCGTCGGCGCCATGGACGACGAGGGCCGGCCCGCAATATCGAGGCAGCCTGTCGCGCAGCTTCCGGTGGTGGAGATAGGGCGGATTGAAGCCGATGCGGGACGCAAGACGGAAGGTCCGATAGCGCAGCAGTTCCTGTTCGACCTCGCCGCGGCCGTCGGGAAACAGATCGCGGGCGACGGCGTGGTCGGGATCGCCGAACAGCAGCGCCCGCAGCCCGGCAAGCGACACGCCGTCGGCCGGGTGCGACTCCCAGAAGAGGTCTGCTATCGGCTCTCCGGGGACGAACAGCCCGGTCGCGCCGACCAGCGCCAGCCTGATGATCCTGCCAGGGTGGCGGACGGCGATCTCGGCCGCGATCCATCCGCCCATGTCGGCGCCGGCCAGGTGGAAGCGGTCGAGCCCCAGCGTGTCGAGAACCTCGAGGTAGTGAAAGATCAGATCCTCGACGCTCTCGGTGGTTTCGTCCTCGTCGGACTGCGAACAGCCCGGGTGCGCCGGAGCGATCAGCCGGAAATCCCTGGCCAGGCAACGATGGAACGCAAGCGGTTCCGCCGATGCTCCGTGGAGGTCAGCGAGGCCGTGCAGATAGACGAGCGGTGCGCCGTCGCCATCCTCGATCAGCCACACGGAGCGGCCGCGCACGTCGATCGGCCGGCCGCTCATTCGGCGGCGCTCGCCACGGCCGGGTCTTCGAGTTCGGGAAACTGCTGCGCGAAGAGTTCCGCGGAGTCCTTGCGCAACGCGGGCGCGACGTGCTCTGCGAAGAGCTTCATGCTCTTGCGCGCAAGCGCGGGTTCCATGTTGCCGAAATGGAACTGGATCAGGAAGCGCCCGATCTGTCCCTGCTCGATCAGATCCCAGAGCTTGCGCCGCACCGTGTCCGGGCTGCCGACGATGATCGAGGCCTTCGAATCGAGTTCTTCCCACGACTCCGCGTCGCCCAGCATTTCCGCGCCGGGTTCGGAATTCTTCAGGTAGTTCTCCCACGACCTGACCGACTGCGACGGGACTCCGGGGCCGAAGGTGAGCGTGCGCCCGGTTCGCCGGAGGTGGCCCTTGAGGCAGTATTTCAGGAAGTACCAGACGCCCTCCCTGGCTTCCTCCCTGGCCTGCTCGTCGGTTTCCGCCACGTAGACGGAAATCAGCACCCCGAAACGGAAGGGCTGGTAGCGGTCGCCATATTCAGCCAGCACCGACGCGAACCGGTCGCGCGCCATGCGCGTCGCCGAGCCGTGGGTGCGCGAGGAAAGGAAGAAGTCGAAGCCGCGCTTCGCCACCTCGTGGATCGTCTCGACCGACAGGGCGCCCGGTATCCAGACCGGCGGATGCGGCACCTGCCGCGGCCGCGGCCAGATATTGACGTAGCGCAGCGGGTAGTGGCGCCCCTCGTGCTCGAAGGGGCCGTTTTCGGTCCAGGAACGCAGGATCAGATCGACGGCCTCCCAGAACCGGCTCCGCGACTGGGGGGACGATACCTGGTAGTTGTAGGCCTCGGGTCCGCCGCCGACGGCAAAGCCGGCGATCAGGCGGCCGGCCGTGATCGAATCGATCATTGCGTACTCCTCGGCGACCCGGAGCGGGTTGAGATGGAGTGGCAGCAGGTTGCCGAGCACGACGATCTTCGCCACCGACGTGCGCTGGGTCAGGGCCGCCGCGATGATGTTCGGCGACGGCATGAGGCCGTAGATGTTCTGGTGATGTTCGTTGAGGACGAGGCCGTCGAAACCGAGTTCCTCGCCATAGACCAGCTGGTCGATATATTCTTGGTAGAGCCCGTCCGTCCGTTCCCGGTCCCACAACTCGTTGGGGACCGTGACCCAGCCGCTTTCGTGTTTCTCGTCGAAATCCGCCGGCAAGTACGGGTAGGCCATGAAGTGCCAGCAATGCAGTTCCACCGGTCTCATGCGCCGTATCCCCTGTTGCGGGCCTGTCCGAGCCGCATTCCTTGCCGGCAGGCCGCAGCTCTCCCGTTCGGGGAACCGTCCGCGGTGCGGAATGGCAGAATGTGCCGACGCGGCAGTGTCGCCGACTGTATGAAAAATGTGGCACAGGGGCCGGGGCGGGGCAAGTTTGCCGGCCGGCCGCGGCGACGCCCCGGTGTCGCGGACGCATGGCATTCTGCGGCATTGACTTGCCCGGCGGAGCCGGACATCGTGAGCGTCATTCCAAACCTTCGCGCCCGGAACAGGGTCATGGAGCCGATGCAGGGCAGAATCGATCGACGGCGCGGCGATGATCCGGCAATGGCCGGTGCGGGGGAACGGTCGTCCTTCAGAGCAGGCCGGCACGAATGATCTTCCCGCCGGGCGTGGGATTCCTGCCGATCCCGGAGAGATTTCGGTGACGTCCGTCGATGTCGCCGTCGTGGGCGGCGGATACACCGGCGCCGTCTTCGCGATCCATCTGTCGCGCCTGGCCGGCCGGCCGCTTGACATCGCGGTCGTCGAGCCGCGCAAACGTCCCGGATGCGGCGTCGCCTACGATACCGACGATCCCGACCTTCGGCTCAATGCGCCGCTGCCGGTGCATTTCGTCTACCCGGATGCGCCGGACCACCTGAGCGACTGGTACGCCGACCAGGGCTGTCTGGCGCGCGATCCCGGCGCGCTGGCCGCGGACGGCAGCATCTACATGTGCCGCGGGGATTTCGGACGCTATGTTGAGGAGCAGTTTCGCGCGCATGTCGACGGCAACCCTTCCGGCTCGAGGCTCCGGCATGTCCGGTCCCGTGCCCTGGCCGCGCACCGGACGCCCGATGGCTACAGGCTGGACCTGGATGACGGGCGGACGCTGTCGGCCGGGCTGACGGTCCTTGCCTCCGGCTACGATTGCCCCCGTGCGCCGCCTCCCTTTGACGGCGCGGTCTCCGGTCATGCCGGGTTCATAGCCGATCCGTGGGACACCGCCCGGATCCGGGAAATTCCGGCCGATGCCAGGATCCTGGTGCTCGGCATGGCGCAAACGGCCTCGGATGTGATCGCGATACTGTTGCGTGCAGGGCACAGGGGATCCATCGCGGCGGTCTCGCGTCACGGCCTCTATCCGCGCCGCCGCCCGCCCGCGATTCCCGGCGCGGTGCCGGACGTCATGGAACGCGTAGTCCGGCCGGTTTCCCTGTTCACGGCGGCGCACGGCCGGCACGAAAGCGTGCGCGGCCTGCTGCGGACGCTGCGGTCCGAGGTGCGCCGGGCCGAGGCCGCGGGCGGCAGTTGGGTCGAACCCTTCGGCGATCTCAAGGATTCGGTCTGGGACCTCTGGCCGGCGCTGCCACTGGCGGAGAAGCGCCGGTTCCTGCGCCATTTGCGGGCCTGGTACGATGTCCATCGTTTTCAGCTGCCGCCGCAGGTCGACAGCCGCATCGCCGGTGCCGAGGCCAACGGACAGGTCTCGTTTGAGGCGGCTTTCTGCGTATCGGCCGCATGCGATGGCGGCGCCCTTTCAGTGACCCTGCGCCGGAGGGGCGGTCGCGAGTGCCACCGCAAGGCGTTCGACGCCGTCGTGAACTGCACCGGGCCGGACATGCAGCCGGACCGGTCCAACAATCCCCTTGTGGCAAGTCTGGTGGCGTGCGGCTACGCGGCGCCCCATCCGGCCGGAGTCGGTTTCAGCGTCGACGACGAGTGCCGCGCGATTGGCGGGGACGGGCGCGCGGATCCGCATTTGCGGATCGTCGGCCCGCTGACCTATGGCGCGTTCGCCGACCAGCAGGGCGCGGCGTTCATCGCGCTGCGGCTGCACCGAATCATGCCCGGCATCGCCGCCTCGCTGAACCGGTAGGGTCATTTCGTCGACGGCGTGCCCGCACGGACCGGACGGGCGCAGGGCGGGTTGACCCGGAACCCTTTGATGCGCCTGCCGGTCTGTCCTCCGCCGGCAAGGGCGTGAGCGCCCGGTGATCTTTGCCAATCATCCATTGCGCTGATACAGTCGCCGCACGGAGCGAGGAACGGCAGGCACGGGGTGTCCCGGATCAGCGCGAAGAGCTTGCGGACAGCGATTCCGCGTTTCTGCTCCTGCCGATGCGCAGCGAAGCGGAGTAGAGGGTGCAGACGACGGGAGGGATGACGAGGCGGGCGGTGCTCCGCGCTGGCTTGGGCGGCTGCGTGGCTGCGCCCCTGTTCGGATCTGCCAGCCTGGCGCGGCAGGGCGGCGGAGTGACCGACACCGAGATCGTTCTCGGAATGTCGGCGGCGTTCTCGGGCCCGTCGCGGGGCCTCGGCATCGAACTCTATCGCGGCGCCAGCGCCTATTTTTCCCATGTCAACCGGGCTGGCGGCGTGCAAGGCCGGAAGATCGTCCTCAAGACGTATGACGACGGCTATCAGCCGATCCCGTCGGTCGAGAACACCATGAAGCTGATGCTGCGGGACCGGGTGTTCGCGCTCTTCGGGTATGTAGGTACGCCGACGGTCACGCGCGTGCTGCCGATGCTGAAGAAATTTCAGCAGGAAAACGTCTACCTGTTCTTTCCGTTCACCGGCGCCCAGCCACAGAGGGAGCCGCCCTACGGCGACTTCGCCTTCAACCTGCGCGCCTCCTACCGCCAGGAGACCGGAGGGCTCGTTGACCAGTTCGTGTCGGTCGGCCGGCGGCGCATCGGGATGTTCTATCAGGCGGACGCCTATGGTCGAAGCGGCTGGGCAGGCGCGCGGCGCGCGCTCGCGAGGCACGGGGAGCGGATCGTCGGGGAGGCCACCTACCGGCGCGGCGAGAAGTTTACCGGTAGCATGCGCCGCCAGGTAGACATCCTCAAGGCGGCACGCCCCGACGCCGTCATCTGCATCGGCGCCTATGCGGCATGCGCCGCCTTTCTCCGCGACGCCGTCGATCGGGGGCTCCGGGTTCCGATAGCCAACCTGTCCTTTGTCGGCAGCGAGAACCTGCTCAAGCTGATCAGGGGCGCGCGCGAGGACAGCGCGCCCTATACCCGGCTTCTGGTGAACTCGCAGGTCGTTCCGAGCTACGAGGACGACTCGATTCCGGCGGTGCGGCAGTATCGCGAACTTATGGACCGCTATGATCCGGTACCGCCACAGGAACTGGTGACCGAGCCCTACGCTCCGTTTCCGCACAGCTTCGTCAGCCTCGAGGGTTTCCTCGACGCCAAGCTGATGGTCGAGATACTGAATCGTCTCGGCGACAGCCCGCAGAGGGCGGCGCTCGACAAGGCCGTCTTCTCGGTGAAGGACTTCGATCTAGGGATCGATGAGCGCGTCTCATTCGGCCCCGGGCGGCGACAGGGTTTGCAGCGCGTCTACTACACGGTTGTCGAAGGGGACAGGTTCGTGCCCCTGAAGGACTGGAAGGACAGGTTTTCGTGAGATGAAGATTCCCAAGCTCTTTCAGAAGACGCTGTTCGGCATCTTCCTGCTGTTCGGCGTCATAGGCGTGTCGACCTCGATCCTCTGCATCTACACGGTCGATGTCCACCTGTCCGAGGAATACGAGACCAACAGCAAGGGCATCGCGAAGACGATCGCCGATGCCAGCGTCGACATCATTCTCAACCGCGAACTGTCGGCGCTGCAGTCGCTGATCGACCAGTTCATCGAAATCCAGGGCATCAGCTACATCTATGTCACCAGCGAATCGGGAGAGTTCCTCGCGCATACCTTCGTGCCCGGCATCCCCGAACAGATCCTGAAGGGCGACCCGACCGGCACCGCGACGGTCGAGCGCAGCCTGCCGGGCATGGGTGACTTCGTCGAGGTCAGCAGCCCCATTCTCGCCGGCGTCGCGGGCGCGGTTCACATCGGCATGGATACCGGGTTGATCACGCTCCAGATCCAGCGGGCCATCGGCCATCAGGTCTATCTCATTTCCCTGATCTTCATCGGCGGCATCTTTGCCGCCCTGTGGCTGGTCAACCTTGCCGCGAAACCCATCACGACGCTCCTCGCTTCTGCGGCAAGCGTTGCGCGCGACGGCGGCAGCGACGTCGACAAGAAGCTGCTCGCCCGCGGCGATGAGGCCGGGCACCTTGCCCGCCTGTTCCTGCATGTTGCCGGGACCGCCGCCCCGCCAGCGGCTGCCGCCGCCCCGTCGGACGAGCGCGCCTGACCGGCAGAGCGGTCGGCATGCGGACAAGCCTGCGATGAGAGTTCCGCGGACGGTAATCGTCACGCTCTGCACCGTGTTGCAGGTCTGCTTCGGCACGGTGTACGCGTGGAGCTTCTTCCAGACGCTCCTCGTCCTGCAGCTCGGCTGGTCGTTCACCGATACCGCGGTGGCGTTCAGCGTCACCATCTTCTCGCTCGGCGTTTCCGCCGCCTGGGCAGGCTGGATGCTGCCGCGGCTCGGTCCGCGGAAACTGGCGCTGATCGGAAGCCTGATGTTCTCGGCCGGCTACATCATCGGCGGCCTCGCGCTGTACCTCGACAACCTGCTCCTCTTCTATGCCGGCTACGGCGTGATCGGCGGCGCCGGAATCGGGCTCGGCTACGTGACACCGGTTGCTACCGCCGCAAAATGGTTTCCCGATCGCAAGGGGCTGGCCACGGGAATCGTGATCATGGGCTTCGGGGTCGGGGCGTTCCTGCTCAGCAAGGCGCTGGCCCCGTTTCTCGTTGTCGCCACCGACAAGGACCTGCCTCTCGTGTTCGCCTGGCTCGGCGTGGTGTTTGCCGCCATCCTGGTTCCGTCGAGCCTGCTGCTGAGCGATCCGCCCGAAGACTTCGGCGCGCCGGGTGCGAAAGACACGGCGGACGCGGAGGAGGCCGAAGAGGCGGGCGCCATCGGGGCGTGCCTCAGGTCGCGCGAGTTCACGGTCATGTGGCTGGTCTTCTTCTTCAACATCGCCGCCGGAATCTCGGTGATCAGCTTCCAGTCGTCCCTCCTTCAGGACGTCTGGGGCCTCTCCGATCCGTCGATCGAGCCGGAAACGCTGGCCGAATACGGGGCGACCCTGATCGCGGTGAGCTCGCTCTGCAACGGGGCGGGACGGCTGTTCTGGGGATTGCTGTCCGACCGCCTCGGCCGCGTCCGGGTGTTCCGCATCCTGCTTGCCAGCCAGATGGTCGTCTTCGGCATCCTGATGACCGAACGCGACCCGTGGATTTTCTCGGTCCTGGTCTGCTACATCCTGCTGTGTTTCGGAGGCGGTTTCGCCACCATGCCGTCTTTCGTGGTCGACGTCTTTGGCGCGAAACGGATGTCGGTAATCTACGGCGCGATCCTGACGGCCTGGGCGGCGGCGGGCATCTTCGGCCCCCTCTATGTCGGGTATCTCAAGGACCAGTATCCCGACCGTGCGGTCATCTACTGCTTCCTGATCGGGGTCCTGATTCTCGGCCTCGGCTACATTTTCTCCTACCTGCTCAGCGACGACCGCATCCGGCTCGGCCGGCCGACGCTGGAGGGGACGCTGCGCGAATTCAGCATCCCCCTGGCGCGGCGCAACTGACGGACGGGGCGGCTCCTGCCGCCGGTCCAGAGCCCGGGCGGCGGCGAGCGCGGCATGTCGTGCTTGCTAGCCGCATTCCTCTCGACAGGGCCGCGGCTATTCTGCATTCTGCGTCATGACCGGGACATGCAGCGAGGCGGCCGAGATGACGGAACAGGCAGAGCGGGACCACGTCTATCTCGTCGACGGATCGGCATACATCTTCCGCGCCTTCCATGCGCTGCAGGCGATGACCCGCGCCGACGGCACGCCGGTCAATGCCGTCTACGGCTTCGTCCGGATGCTGACCAAGCTCGTTGACGATGCCGACGCCGACTACCTGGCCGTGATCTTCGACACCGCCCGCAAGACCTTCCGCAACGACATCTATCCCGAGTACAAGGCGCACCGGCCGCCCCCTCCTCCCGAACTCGTGCCCCAGTTCGACCTGATCCGCGAGGCGACCAGGGCCTACAGCCTTCCCTGCATCGAGATGGCGGGATTCGAGGCCGATGATCTGATCGCGACCTATGCGCGGATGGCGCGGGAGCAGGGGTTCGGCGTGACCATCGTGTCCTCGGACAAGGATCTGATGCAGCTTGTCGGTCCCGATGTCCGCATGATGGATCCGATGAAGGACCGGTTCGTCGGGCCGGAGGAGGTCTTCGAGAAATTCGGCGTCGGACCGGATCGGGTGATCGACGTGCAGGCGCTGGCCGGCGATTCGTCGGACAACGTGCCCGGGGTGCCGGGAATCGGCGTCAAGACGGCGGCGCAGCTGATCGGGGAGTACGGCGACCTCGATTCGCTGCTCGAACGCGCCGGGGAGATCAGGCAGAACAGGCGCCGCGAGAACCTGATCGAGTTCGCGGAACAGGCGCGGATTTCGCGCGAGCTGGTCACGCTGAGAACGGACGTTCCGGTCGAGGCCACGCTCGACGAGTTCGGGCGCCGGCAGGCGGATCCGACGGTCCTGATACCGTTTCTCGAAGAGCAGGGGTTCAAGTCCATTCTCGCGAAGGAGCGCGCGCGGCTGCCGGCCGGCGACGCGCTCGCCGGGGCCGGCGACTCGCCGGCGGCCGGAGAGGAGACGTACGAGCTCGTGGGTGACGAAGAGGCGCTCCGCGCCTGGATCGCGCGCATCGCCGACGCCGGCTTCGTTGCCATCGATACCGAGACCACCTCGCTCGATGTTGCCGAGGCCGAGCTTGTCGGGGTATCGCTTTCAGTCGCTCCGGGTCACGCCTGCTACATCCCGCTCGGGCACGTGGTTTCGGGACAGGGCGCGCAGCCGGAGGCGCCGGAACTCGATTTCGACGGCGCCGCAAGCCTGGCGCCGGAGCCTGCGCCAGGGCAGATCCCCCGCGACGCCGCCCTCGCGCTGCTCCGGTCGGTCCTCGAGGATCCCGGAATCCTCAAGATCGGCCACAACATCAAGTACGACATGCATGTCCTCGCCCGCTGCGGCATCGACATGGCGCCGGTCGACGACACCATGCTTCTGTCCTATGTGCTCGAGGCGGGGAAGCAGCGGGGGCACGGGCTCGACGTGCTCTCGAGCGAGCATCTCGGCCACGACAACATCAAATACGGAGATGTTGCGGGAACGGGCAAGAAGCAGATCAGTTTCGCCGAGGTCGCCATCGACAAGGCGCTCGACTACGCCGCCGAAGATGCCGACATGACCAACCGGCTGCATCGCTTGCTGCGCCCGCGCATCGCCGCCGAGCGCATGGCCAGCGTCTATGAAACCCTGGAGCGGCCACTCGTGCCGGTGCTCCTCGACATGGAGCGCGTCGGAATCACCGTCGACAGGACGGTTCTCGACAGGCTTTCGGTGGATTTTGCGGAACGCGCTGCCGAGATCGCCTCGGAAATCCACGGGTTTGCCGGGCGCGAGTTCAATATCGGCTCGCCCCGTCAGCTCGGCGAAATCCTGTTCGACGAGCTTGGCCTGGGGGATGGCAAGAAGACCAAGAGCGGCGGCGGTTACGCAACGGATGCGCGCGTGCTCGAGGATCTCGCCGCGCAGGGGCACGAGCTTCCGGCGCGGGTGCTCGACTGGCGCCAGCTGACCAAGCTCAGGAACACCTACACCGCCGCCCTCGTCGGGCAGATCGACCCGCGGACCGGCCGCGTGCACACCTCCTATTCGCAGGCTGTCGCTTCTACGGGACGGTTGAGTTCCAACGATCCCAACCTTCAGAACATTCCCGTCCGGACCGAGGAGGGTCGCAAGATTCGCCACGCCTTCGTCGCGGCCGATGGTTCAGAGCTTCTTTCGGCGGACTATTCGCAGATCGAGCTCAGGCTGCTCGCGCATGTCGCGGGCATCGAGGAACTGCGCGAGGCGTTCCGCGGCGGCGCCGACATCCATGCGATGACGGCGAGCGAAGTCTTTGGCGTGCCCGTCGAAGGCATGGACCCCGCGGTCCGCGACCGCGCCAAGGCAATAAATTTCGGAATCATCTACGGCATCAGCCCGTTCGGGCTTGCCCGCCAGCTCCGGATTCCGCGCGGTGCTGCGAAGGATTTCATCGACGGGTATTTCAAGAGATTTCCCGGCATCAGGAAGTACATGGACGACACGATAGGGTTTGCCCGCGAACACGGCTATGTGGAGACGATTTTCGGACGCAAGTGCCATACGCCCGGCATCACCGACGACCGCAATCCGCGCAAGAGCTTCCTCCAGCGTCTCGCGATCAACGCGCCGCTGCAGGGCGCCGCGGCCGACATCATCAAGCGCGCGATGATCCGGATCGGTCCGGCGCTGGCCGCCAACCGGCTGCGGGCAAAAATGCTGCTCCAGGTCCATGACGAACTCATCTTCGAGGTTCCGCGCGAGGAGCTCGAAGAGACTGCAGCCGTGGTGAGCCGGACGATGTCGACGGCGGCGGATCTCAACGTGCCGCTTGTCGTTGATACCAGGCACGGCCGGACCTGGGACGAAGCCCACTGACTTCCTGCCGCCCGGCGGCCGGGCGTGCTATTCGCCGGCTGGCGTTCCGTGTGCGGCGCGGCCTCCCATCACGTGGGTGAGAACGATCACCGGCAGCAGGCCGAAGGCGACGATCGTGACCGCGCCGAGCGCACATTCCTCGAGGAGTTCGTCGGACGCGAACTGGTAGACATAGGTCGCCAGCGTTTCGAAATTGAACGGCCGAAGCAGCAGCGTCGCCGGCAGTTCCTTCATGCTGTCGACGAAGATCAGCAGGGCGGCGGTCAGGATGCTGCCGCGGATCAGCGGGAGGTTGACGCGCACGAGCGTTCCGGCCGCCGAATGCCCGAGCGTACGCGCGGCATGGTCGATATTGGGCGTGATGCGGCCCAGCCCGGCCTCCAGCGTGCCGTAGGCGAGTGCGAGGAACCGTGCGACATAGGCGAACAGGATGGCGAAGATCGTGCCGCTCAGTATCAGCCCTGTGCTGACGCCGAGCGTCGATCGCGCGAACCCGTCGACGGCGTTGTCGAACGCGCCGAAGGGCGTGAGTATCCCGATCGCGAGTACCGCCCCGGGCACGGCGTAGCCGAGGCTCGCGAATCGCGCTAGGCCACGGACGACGCGGCTCGCGGTGATGCGCGTCGCATAGGCGAGGAACAGGCCGATCGCTGCCGCGACGACGGCGGCCAGCGCAGCCAGGAGGATGCTGTTGAGCGCCGCCTGCGGATAACGGTTGGCAAGCGAGACGTCGTAGAACTCGATCGCGTAGGCGACCAGAACGCCGGCCGGGATCGCGAACCCGACGAGCGCGGGGAGCGCGCAGATGGCGAGCGCCAGCGCTGCCCGGCCTGGCGGCAGCCGCACGGGGCCGGCCTTGGTCCGGCCCCGTGTCATGTCGTGGTAGCTCCGGCTCCGGCGGGCGGTGCGCTCGGCGACCAGCAGGAAGATCACGAAGACGAGCATCACCATTGCGATCTGTGCGCCGCCGCTGGTGTTGTTCATGATCAGCCAGACATTGAACAGGCCGGTTGTCAGCGTCTGCACCGAGAAATAGTCGACCGTGCCGAAGTCGTTCAGCGTCTCCATCATCACCAGCGCGAGGCCGACCACGATCGACGGCCGCGCCATCGGTAGCGAAATCCGGCGGAACGCGGCCCACGTGCTGCAGCCGAGAGTCCGCGCCGCCTCGATGACCCCGCCGGATTGCTCCAGGAATGCGGCATGGGCCAGCAGGTAGACATAGGGGTAGAGGGTTGCCGAGAGCACCGCCGCCGCGCCTTCCGGCGAGCGGATCTCGGGAAACCAGTAGTCGCCCGCGCTCCGCCATCCGAACAGCTCCCTGAGGGCCTGCTGCACCGGCCCGGCATATTCGAGAAGATCGGTATAGACGTAGGCAACGACGTAGGTTGGCATTGCAAGCGGCAGGACGAGCGCCCATTTGAGGATGCGCCGTCCGGGAAAGTCGCAAGTCGCGACCAGCCACGCGGTGGTGACGCCGATGAGCGCGGTACCGATGCCGACCAGGATGAGCAGGGACAGCGTTGTCGACACGTAACCCGGCAGCACCGTGTCGAGAAGATGCGGCCAGATGTTCTCGGTCGGGAACAGCGACAGCCACGCGACGGCCAGCACGGGCAGCGCGATGATTGCGGCGATGACCGCGGTGCCGACGCTCCACGCGGAGGGGAAGGGGAGGTTCCGTCGGCGCGGGAGAGGCCGCGTCGCCGAAACTCCGGATATGCTCGTCACGAACCGGGATGCCTGGAGATCAGTTCGTCATCGGCCCTTCATTGAAGCCGACCTTGTTGACGATCTTGAGGGCTGCCGACCGGTTGTCCGCGATCTTGGCGAGCGGCATGCTGTCGCCCTTGAACTTGCCCCAGGATGCCACCAGTTCCGCCGGTTCGATCGAGGGATCGATGGGATATTCGAAGTTCTTTTCGGCGTAGAGCTTCTGGCCCTCGGCGCTGGCGAGAAACTCCATGAGCTTGAGCGCGTTGGCCGAGTTGGGTGCGTGTTTGGTCATCATGACGCCGCTCACGTTGAGGTGCACACCGCCCCTGTCGAACTTCGGGAACACCAGATAGGCCGAATCCGCCCACTTTTTCTGTTTCTCGTTGGTGAGCATTTTGGCCATGTAGTAGTGGTTGCCGATGGCGAGATCGCACACGCCTTCCATGATCGCCTTGACTTGTGCCCGGTCGTTGCCCTGAGGTCTGCGCGCCAGGTTGGCCCTCACCCCCTGCAGCCATTTTTCGGCGGCGACCTCACCGTGATGGCCGATCATCGCGGCAAGCAGCGCTACATTGTAGGGATGGTCGCCCTTGCGCGTGCAGATGCGACCTTTCCACTTCGGATTGGCGAGTTGCTCGTAGGACGTGATTGTGCCCTTCGGAACGCGCTCCTTCGACGCATAGATGATCCGCGCACGGGAGGTGAGCCCGTACCACAAGCCGTCGGGATGGCGATAGGATGCGGCTACCGCCTTTTCGAGAACGGTCGACTTGACCGGCTGGCCGAGGCCTGCCTTGACGACTTCCGTGAGCCGCGCGATGTCGACGGTGAAGATCAGGTCCGCAGGGCTGTTGCGGCCTTCGGCCTGAAGTCTCTTTAGCAGCCCCTTCTTGGCGAACACCACATTGACCTTGATCCCGGACTGCTCCGTGAAGGCGTCGAACAGCGGCTTTACCAGGAAAGGCTGACGATACGAATACACGTTGACCTCTCCGGCTCCCTTGTCCGCGGCCGCTGCAATCCCCGGTGCGGTGATGCAGGCCGAGACCGCGAAGATGCCCAGACAGGTTCGCAAAGTCGTCATCATCTCGTTTTCCCTTTCGGCAGCTTGAACGGCCGGGATGCGGCCATGGCGGCAGACTTATACGCCAGTCTGAATCCCCCTGTCAATGCGAATGATTGTCATTATCAGAAATTTCTTCGGCGAGGACGTGTCGAAAAATAATGTTTTTTCAGTATGTTGAAAATTCACGCCTGAAACGGCTGAAATTTTTTCTTCTAATAATGCAATTCATTCGCAAAATTGGGCCGAGACCAGCGCCGGGTGCGGCGTGCTTCTGCTTCGGTTTCGGATGTCCCGCTGCCGCGCGGGGGCGGGCTGTGCGTTTCCGGGCGCCGTCAGGCGGCTGCGCGGATGCCCGCGGCCTTGACGCTGTCGACCACCTCGCCCTCGAACTGCGCGAAATTCGCCTCGAAGCGTTGGGCAAGGTCACGTGCCGTCGAATCGTAGCTCTTCGGGTTCTCCCAGGTCTTGCGCGGATTGAGCACCTCGCCGGGGATCTCGGGCACGGCGTTCGGGATCAGCAGCCCGAAATTCGGATCGGGCGCCACCGACACGCCGGCAAGCTTGCCCTCGACCGCGGCCCGGACCATGGCCCGGGTGTGCGCGAGCTTGATCCGGTCGCCGGTTCCGTAGCTGCCGCCGCTCCATCCGGTATTGATCAGCCAGCACTCGGCGCCGTGCTCTTCCATCTTCTGACCGAGCAGCTTTGCGTAGACGGTGGGATGGCGGGGCAGGAACGGTGCGCCGAAACAGGTCGAGAACGTCGCCTCCGGCTCGTCGACCCCGCGTTCCGTGCCCGCGAGTCTCGCCGTGTAGCCGGACAGGAAATGATACATCGCCTGGTCGGGCGTGAGGCGGCTGATCGGCGGCAGAACGCCGAAGGCGTCCGCCGTGAGCATGATGATGTTCGTCGGATGGCCGCCGAGTCCGGTTTCGCTGATTCCGGGGATGAAATCGATCGGATAAGACGACCGCGTGTTTTCTGTCAGCGAATCGTCGTCGAAATTCGGCATGCCGGTCGCGGGATCGAGGGTGACGTTCTCCAGCACCGTCCCGAACCGCATCGATGCCTCGTAGATCTCGGGCTCGGCTTCGGCCGACAGGTTGATTGCCTTGGCGTAGCAGCCGCCCTCGAAATTGAAGACGCCCTTTGAGGACCACCCGTGCTCGTCGTCGCCGATCAGCGTGCGCGTCGGATCCGACGAAAGCGTCGTCTTGCCGGTTCCCGAGAGGCCGAAGAAGATCGTCGAGTTGCCGTCCGTGCCGATATTGGCCGAACAGTGCATCGGCAGGACATTCTGTGCCGGCAGCAGATAGTTGAGGACCGAAAAGATCGTCTTCTTGATTTCGCCGGTATAATGCGAGCCGCCGACCAGAATCAGGCGCTCGGCGAAGTTCAGCATCACGAAGACTTCGGACTTCGTTCCGTCGATCGACGGAATCGACTGCAGGTTGGGCGCGTGCAGCACCGTGAAGTCGGGCACGAAGCCCGCTAGTTCGTCGGCCGGCGGGTTGATGAACATGTTGCTGGCGAACAGGCTGTGCCATGCCGTCTCGGTGACCACCCGGACCTTGATCCGGTAGTCGGGATCGGCGCCGGCGTAACAGTCCTGGACGAAGACCTCGCGATTCTGCAGGTAGGCCAGCATGCGCTTGCGCATGGTCTCGAAATTCTCGACCGAGATCCGGTTGTTGACCGGACCCCACCAGATGTTGTCGGAGTTCTCCGGCTCGTCGACGATATACTTGTCCTTGGGGGAGCGGCCGGTGTACTTGCCGGTGACGACAACAAGGCCACCGCCGGCCGCGAGCTCGCCCTCGCTGCGGCGCAACGCGTGCTGATAAAGCGCCGGGATCGACAGGTTCCAGTGCGCGGCCTGAGTGTTTTCCACGCCGTGATTCTCGAGACCGAATGTACTGATGACGGGGCCGGTTTGCTTCACCTGCATTCTCCTGGGCCTGGCGACGTGCGCTATCTGGGCAGGCAGCTGGCGCCGGCTCTCAATGACCGGGAAAGACGGCTGCCGTCACGGTTGGCGCAACATACCCCGCCCGCCCGGGAAGTCAAATGACGGAGACCGCCGAAATGCGACGGTTCTGTCCGGTTGACGCGCTCTCCGCCGAAACCCGGGAACTTCGCCTCCGGTTGCCTGTTGCAGGGTATGTGCGACAATCGGCGCCGCGCCGTCGGCCCGAGTCTGCGCACCCGTCCGGCGGCCGTCTGCGCGCAGGGGGGCCTTCGATGCCCGATCCCAGGACATCCACCCGGCACCCGCCGGCCCGGCAACGAAAGCCGCCGACGATTGCGATGGTCGATGACGACCGCAACATTCTCGCCGCGGTGTCGATGGGCCTCGAGGCCGAGGGTTTCCGCGTCCGGACCTATGCCGACAGCGAGACGGCGCTCCGCAGCATTATCGCCGATCCGGTGGACCTGGCTCTCCTCGACATCAAGATGCCGCGGATGGACGGCATGGAGATGCTGTCGAGACTGAGACGCCACGATAACGTTCCTGTCATCTTCGTCACCTCCAAGGATGACGAGACGGACGAGATACTCGGACTGCGCACGGGTGCCGACGACTATATCAGGAAGCCGTTCTCCCGGCGTCTCCTGGTTGCCCGCATCCGCACGGTCCTGCGCCGCCACGGCAAGGCCGATGCCGGAGATCCCGCAGTCGAGGCCCGGCCACCGATTCGGTGCCGGGACCTGGTCATCGACCTCGACCGGTTCGCATGCGCCTGGAAGGGCAAGGCCGTCGATCTGACCGTGACGGAGCTGCTGTTGCTGGCGGCACTTGCGAAGCACCCCGGTCATGTGAAGTCGCGGGACCAGCTGATCGATGCGGCCTATGGCGAGTCCGACTACGTGGAGGATCGCGCCATCGACAGCCACATCAAGCGCGTACGAAAGAAGTTCCGCGTCGTCGATGCGGACTTCCGCGAGATCGAGACCCTCTACGGGGTCGGATACCGCTACCGGCATTCCTGAGCGGTGCCGTGGCGTTGCAGCGGTCCAGGCGAGCGTCATGACCGGTTGGAGATTTTCACCCCTCACCCGGCGGATCCTCATCGTCAATGTCGTGCCGCTTGCCGTCCTGGTGGCCGGGATTCTCTACCTTGCCGACTACCGGGAACGGCTGATCGATGCCGAACTGCTTGCGCTCGGGACCCAGGCGGAGATATTTGCCGGAGCCATCGCCGAAGGCGCGGTTGAGGCGAGCGGCGACGGCACGCATTCGGCGATCCAATCCGGACCCTCGCTGCCCTTGCTGCGCCGGCTAGTCGCACCGACCCGGACCCGCGCTCGCGTATACGGCCCTGACCGCAAACTCCTTGCCGACAGCCGGTTCCTCGGCGATCCCAGGACTGAGGTGACGGTCGACGCGCTTCCGCCCGAAGAGATCGGTGATTTGCCGCGCAAATGGCTTTCCGACGCCTATGAGGTCGTCACGGTCCTCCTGCTCGACCGCCGCCGGGGTCCGCCGTTTCCGGAGGCGGCGCTCGACCGCCTGGATGCACTGCCTGCGATGGCCGCAGCGCTCGACGGCGAACGGCGCTCCGCAGTATGGTCGTTGCCGGACGGCGGCCTCCGGTTCGGGGTCGCGGTACCGATCCAGAGGTTCAAGCGGGTGCTGGGGGTCATGCTCGTGACCTCCGACGCCCAGTCGGTCGCCGCTGCGGTCCGCTACGTGCGCGTCACCATTCTCCAGGTGTTCGGCGCCGTCCTCGCCGTCACGATCCTCGTTTCCCTCTACCTTGCGCGCACCATCACCCGGCCGGTGCGGCGTCTTGCCGCTGCCGCCGACAGCGTCGACAGCGGCCGTGGACAGGCTCCGGAGATACCCGATCTGGAACGCCGCCGCGACGAGATCGGCGATCTGTCCAAGGCCCTGCGCCGGATGACCGAAACGCTGTGGCAGAGGATGACGGCGAACGAGCGGTTCGCGGCTGATGTGGCCCATGAAATCAGGAATCCGCTTACCTCGCTCAGGAGTGCCGTCGAGACCGTGTCGCGCGTCAGCGACGACGGCCAGCGTGCGGAACTCACGGCGATAATCGAGGATGACGTGCGCCGCCTCGATCGGCTGATCACCGACATCTCGGACGCGTCCCGGCTCGATGTCGAGCTGGCGCGAAGCCACATGAGACGCGTGGACCTCGGCCGCCTGCTGCCGATGCTGGTCGACGCACACGAGAGTGCGGACAGGAACGGGCCGGCAGCGCGCGTGCGGTGTGCGGACGCGAACGTGGGCGGCTGCGTGGTGATGGGGATCGAGAGTCGCCTGATGCAGGTCTTCGACAATCTGATCCTGAACGCGCGGTCGTTCACGCCGCCGCAGGGGAGCATCACGCTCTCGGTCCGGCACGACGGGGATCACGTGGTGGCCGAGGTCGAGGATGACGGTGCCGGCATACCGCCGGAGAGCCTGGATTCGGTCTTCGAACGCTTCTATTCGGACCGTCCGCCGCGCGATGGCGGCCGGCGCCATTCCGGGCTTGGCCTGAGCATCTCGCGCCAGATTGCCGAAGCGCATGGTGGTACAATCCATGCCGAGAATCGCCTTTCCGATGATGGCAGAATTCTCGGTGCGCGCTTCGTCGTCCGTCTTCCGGCGGTCGCTTGAAGAGGAATGCAGGCGGTGCCGGACTGCGGCAGGCGAACGGAAAGTGTCCGGAGCGAACAGGTGAGAAGGTGAGCAGCAGCGCTCCCGCCCGACAGCAGCCCCGCGGCCGCCGGCTGGAACGGCGCCCCCTGCTCGTCATCACCGGCATGTCCGGCGCCGGTCGGTTCACGGCCATGAGGGCGTTCGAGGATCTGGGCTACGAGGCGGTCGACAACCTGCCGCTGTCGCTGCTGCGTGATCTCGTGCGGCCCTCGCTGCAGAAACCGGTCCGGCCCCTCGCGGTCGGCGTCGATGTGCGGGCGCGCGACTTCGGGGTGGAGCAGCTGTTGGTGGAGATTGATCTTCTGGCTGCCCGCGGAGATCTGGCCATGGAGATGCTGTTCTTCGATTGCGACACCGAGACGCTTCGCCGGCGCTTCACGGAGACTCGGCGCCGCCACCCGTTCGTGCGGGGCCGGTCGGTTACCGACGGCATAGAGCACGAGCGCGAGGTCCTGGTTCCGGTCCGCGATCGCGCCGACCGGGTGATCGACACCACCGAAATGGCGCCGGCAGACCTGAAGCGCCTGCTCGACGCGGATTACGGCCTTGACCGCGTGGCCGGTCTCGAGGTGTTCGTCACGTCGTTCGCCTATCGCGAGGGCCTGCCGCGCGAAGCCGACCTGGTGTTCGACGTCAGGTTCCTGCGCAATCCCCACTACGACGACGAACTCAGGCCGCTCAACGGCCTCGATGCGCGTGTCGGCGCGTTCATCGAGCAGGATCCCGAGTATGCGGCCTTCATGACCAATCTGAGGGCGCTTCTCGAGCCCCTGCTCCCGCGTTTCCGCATCGAGGGCAAGAGCTACCTGACGATTGCCGTGGGCTGCACCGGGGGATGCCACCGATCCGTGTTCGTGAGCGAGCAATTGCGCAGCTGGCTTGCAGGCAAGGACGTCCGGTGCGCGATTTCGCACCGCGACATTCGCCACCACGATGACTAGGCGGCGCGGCTGGCGGCCCTGGTGATGGCCTCTGAGGACCGCTTGGCGCCGGATCCCGGGTGGTTCTCCTCGACACGAATCACTGCGCTAAACCCGGCACGGATCGACCGCAAGCAGCACTTCTTCTGGTTGCGCCTTGGTGAAAACGCCTCATCGCTGGCGCCAGAGAGCAAGTCCGGCACGAAAGCGCGAATGTCGTAGGTGATATTGGCATCTTCGGAGAAACGCCGGATCGCGCACCACCCCTACGACAGGGAGGTGCCGCTGCTGAAGGTCAGGTGCCGGGCGAAGAGGGCGTCAAGCGTTGCGACGAGCAAGATGTCCTTCTCCGGCGGGCGCGCCATGTAGCTAATTCCGCGCTCCACCACCTCCGGTATCGTGTCGGTCGTCGACCGAGAGGTCCTCGTTTCGCGTCTCAGCCATGTGACAGGCGAGCGCCCACCGGTTGTGCCATCCAGTTCGGCATGGCGGCTCGCGCGGCCGAGAGTTCGTCGCGATCCTCGTCGCGAAGTGTCGGCAGGACCGCTTCCAACCCATTCTCGACCTCTTCGGGACCGAGCCATGCCAAGGCGCGGACGACATCGCCGGCCTTGCGGTGCGGGGCCACGAGTTGCCAGCGCGGAGCATGGCGCAACTCCACGACGGACGATCCGAAATGCAAACGACGGTTGGGGCCGGAGGTGAGATAGACCGCGCGAACCGGGTTCTGCGTGGTCAGCCCGAGGCGGTTGGCCGTCGCACCGCCACAGGGCACGATGGTTTCGCCCCAGAGTGCCGACAGCGCAGCAATTACCTTGCCGAGATGGGGCGCCCGCAAGCCGAACCGGGTTTCAACGGGGCGCATGTACACGCCATGGCAGATCCGCATCAGCTTTCCCGAGCGGGCCAGGCGCGACAATGCCTGGTTGATCGCTACGCGGCGGCCGAGGTGAAGCAGGGCACCCGGGCGCAGCGGCGTGGCCTCTGGAAGAGTCCGGGCGTACTCCATGATGCGTTTCGGAAGGCCTCGCATTGGTCGATGTCTCCTGTTCGTCAAGAATCTAACGGAATGTATATCGCTTACACAGCACAGGCCGAGGCAAGCCGGCGAAGTGGGCAAAACTATCACAGTGCGGCCCCCGAAACGCTGCCAGCGTTCGGGGACATGGTGCAACCGGAACACGCTGCACTCCGAATTCTGAGATGTCGGTCCGGGTTTGGTCGCCTCCACGAGTATCAGATGATGATCAATGTGATTGTTGAATGACCCTAGTCACCTAGGTCGTTCTGGCTGTCCCAAGATGGACCTGACTGTTGCCGGGCGGTTGGCTGCTTTTGCTTTTGTGAAGACGTGGGCCGGCGAAGCACATCCCCGTTGGCGATCTCGAATGGGTCCGCCACATACCGCGCCTTGGCGAATTTTTGCCGGGATTCCGTCACAACCACAGATCCTCGAAGCGTTTCCTCGGCCCCGAGAACTTCCTTGGTGTCAGGATCAACGATCTGCTCGCCGACGCTGAACGCAGACAAAATATCTCCCTCCTTGAGAAAGACGTTCCCGTAGTTCAACACGAACGTCCCATTTGCCTGCTTTTTGATGATCTTGATCGGAATACGGGATGTGACGACAGCCTCCGAGATTTTGGCAGCCACTACGCGCTGCACATCCGCGTAGGCGTCGGCGCTCCCCGAGGCTGACGAAATTCCGCCGACCGAGAATGCCTCGCCGGTAGTCACCGTTCCCTCCACCCGATCCGCGATAACGATGTTGCCGCTCTTGACGTTCGTCACTTTCAAATCCACACCCATACTCATAGTGGCTTTGTTGGTCGAAAGCATCGAACCGAACTTGCCGAAATTGCCGCCGAAGGCTGATAGACCCTTGGTGGACAGACCCTCGCGGCGTTGGCCTAATTTGGTGATGGCTCCCTGAACGATATAATCGACACTGGTAAGACCGCCGATCTTGCCGCCGGCAGTCGTTACGCCCGTCTGACCTAGCAGCTGTTCCGCTAGGACGGGATCGAGATCAGCGCGTTCGAAGACCCGCATTTTGCGTGACTTGACGATCGCCGTCTCCAACATTGTGCGAAAACCCTCCGCGAGACGATCGCAGCCTCGTCGGCAATTCACATTCGCAGTTGCTACTTTAATATTCGCGACAGCGACGACTGGGCGGCCTGACGACTGAGCTACGGCGAACACCGGAGCCAGTACCAGTATTGCGACTGTGCCTAAAATTAACCCACGTTTCATGAGGTCCCCTCCCGTGCATCGTGCTGGACGGCTCCGATCACCGGCTGGTGCCGGGCCGTTGCAGACCAACACGTGCGAACGTGGATGGACCCCGCCTATTCGCCGGGCCGGGGAGCTACCCCGTGCCGGGTCAAGGGCTGTTCTATTTAGCGGGCGACCCGACCGAGCGGGACACACGCGTTGGTCTGCAAGAGCGACTATAGGATGGGTGTGCGAGGCCGTCTACTCCCTCCGCCGCAGCAGGATTGCATGGTGGAACATGTTTTGTTAATTCTGCCGCGCGCCACGATGGCGCACGTGCTGGCAGATCCCGCGCCGTCCGGAGCCTGCGGCGGCTGCAAACCCTGACGCCATGCGGGCATTCGCCCGGGCACGGGCTGCGAGGCTGGCCCGGCCGCGGACCTGCCCCATCTCCGGTGCGTCGAGGAGTCACCCGCGCGAACGCGCCGGCTGGTTGCAATCACGTTCCGGTTCCCGGTCGGGAAGGCCAGCGGGACACGTCGCGCTCCCGCCGAAGCGGCAACCGGACTCATCACTCGCGTCTGATGTCCCCGATCAGGCGTAATCCGCCCGGACTTGCGGCGATCCGGGCGGTTGGCGAAACACGGACTGGATCGCGATGCCTGATCTTCGCTCACGCGTCCTGGAACTGGTCGAGAACCGCATCTTCCAGAACTGCATCATGGTTCTCATCGTTGTAAACGCGGTGATGCTGGGACTCGAGACCTCGGCGACAGCCGTGGCGTGGGCCGGCTCCTTCCTGACACTCTTCGACCAGATCGTCATCGCGGTGTTCTGCGTCGAGATCCTTCTTCGCCTGTATGCCCATCGTCTCGCCTTTTTCCGCGATCCGTGGAGCGTGTTCGACTTCGTGGTGGTGGCAATCACGCTGATGCCGGCAAGCGAGTCGCTTTCGGTGCTGCGCGCGCTCCGGATCCTGCGCGTCTTGCGCCTGGTGTCCGCCGTGCCTCGGCTGCGCCGGGTGGTGACGGCGTTGCTGCGGGCGGTGCCCGGCGTGGCCTCAATCAGCGCGCTGCTCCTGCTGGTCTTCTATGTCTTCGCGGTGATCACCACTAAGCTGTTCGGCCGCGCCTTTCCGGACTGGTTCGGCACGATCGGCGAGTCCATGTACAGCCTGTTCCAGATCATGACGCTGGAGAGCTGGTCGATGGGCATCGTGCGGCCGGTCATGGAAGTGTATCCGTGGGCCTGGGCCGTCTTCGTCACGTTCATCGTGCTTTCGAGCTTCACCGTCCTCAATCTCTTCATAGCCATCATCATCGATTCGATGCAGAGCCTGCACGAGGAGGAGCAGGGTCGCGTGGCCGTGGAAACCGGTGAAGCTGTGCGCAGGGAGTTTCGCCTGCACGAAGACGACTATCAGGAGCTGCGCAGCGAGCTTGAAGAGATCAGGAGGCTCCTGCAGGAACGGAACCGGGAACCGTAACACCCGGATCGGGGGCACCCACCCGCCCCGAAGGATGAGTCAAATGACGGCTCGATCCTGGAGGCGGGCGCGGGCAGGGGGCCTCACGCCCAACCGGTAACGTCCAGCAGCGTGGTTCCCGTTGCCTTCTGATAGGCCAAGTGCTCGTCCACCTTTTTCCGGAATTCGGGATTGAGCTCGATTTCGCGGGCAAATTCGGGCCGCGCCAGCAACGGCGCATACCAGGCAGCGACACGGGGATGCAGCCGCTCCAGCGGATAGCCGCACCAGAGAAGCTTCATGACGTAGATGAACCAGGCAATGTCGAGAATGGTGAGGTCGTCGCCCAGCAGGTAGGGATGTTCCTGCAGCCGTTCCTCAAGCTCGTCGAGAGCCGCCCTGAAGCGGTCGAGCGCGGCGCGCACCGCCTCGTCGGTGAGTCCGTTCTCGAGGACGTTTTCCCAGAACGCCGCCTGATGATCCCTTTCCGGATCACGCGCACCCTGTACGGTGCCGCTGCCGCCCTCGCGCAGGTTCCGGATATCCTCGGCCGTGCGCGGCACGATGCCGCGCGGCTGGGTGAACCGGAAATTCAGCGTACGTATGTCGAGATGGAGATCGTCTTCCTGCTGCAGAAGTTGCCCGATCTGGTCTTCCATGCCTTCGGGAATCAGCCGGTTCTCGGGAAATCGCCGGTCCAGGAGCGCAATGATGTCATTGCTTTCGATGTGCACTTCGCCGTCGAGGACGAGGGCCGGCACGAGCCCCCGTGGATTGATTCCCAGATACCACGGTTGCCATTGCTCCTTCTCGCGAAGATCGATGTAATGGGACTCCCAGGGAATGTTCTTCAGCCTCAGGAATATCCGCGTTTTCTGCGAACAGGAGGATCCCTGGTAGTGAAAGAGGTGCACACCCTTCCACTGCAACACCTCCCTGGTTCGTATGTCGACATCGTGCAGCTGTACCATCAGTGTCACTCCCCGGCTGTTGAAGGCTGCATCGACCGGAAGCAGCGCAGTACCGCGTCTCGCGATGCCTTTGCCGCATCAGCGTCATAGCCCGGCTTGTACGGCATCGAGAAGTTGTGGCCGATGCCGTCATAGACAACGATCTCGGCGTTCTCGTGCCCGCTATATGCCTCGATTACCTGTTTCACCTCGTCCATCGGCACGGCCGGATCCGCGCCGCCGAAATGAAAACTGACGGGGCAGGAAATCTGCGAAGTCTCGTCGAGATTCAGTCCGATGCCCGTCCCGTGATAGGCCGCCGCGGCGTCGATGCCGAAACGCGCCGCCGCGACATGGGCGTAACGCCCGCCGAAGCAGAAGCCGAGCACGGCGACCTTGCCGTTGCATCGCGGATGCGCCCTCAGATCGTTGATCACGTCCTCGAAATCCTTGACGCCCTGGTCGAAATCGAACGACTCCATGCGCGCCAGGCCCTTCTGGAAGTCTGCGGTCGGACCCGGCACCGTCCGCCAGAAGGCGTCGGGAACCGAGACGATGAATCCGTCCTCGGCAAAGGCGTCCGTGAGCTCCTTCATCTCGTCGTCGATCCCGAAGATCGATGTGATCACGACGATGCCGGGCACCTTTTCGTCTCCGTCTGGTTGTGTCAGGTAGCCTGAAAAGGTCTCGTTGGTGCGAGTCCTGTAGTTGATGTCGGAACCGGGCATTCGGATATCCTTTCAGAGATTGCCGCGCGCCGACAGGCATCGCGATACGGGGATCCGGCGTCGGATCAGTCGCCGGTCCGGCGGCGGCGTGCCATCACATGGTGCACAAGCAGGTAGACGGCCGTGGCGGCGAGCGCCGCGCCCGCGACGACCGGAGCCTTCAGCAGCAGGAGAACGGCCAGGACCAGACGGAGCCCGACCTCGTACGCAGACAGGGGCGCGGCATCGAATCGGCTGAGAGCGCTCGCCACGAGGTAGAGCGCGACCACCAGGCGCAGCACCAACCAGGCCAGCGCCTCGAGCTGGACAGTTCCGTCGTAGCCGGGCAGGTAGATCTTCTCGCTCGAAAGGGAGCCATCGATCGACGGCGCGAGTTGCGCCTGTTCGATCAGCAGGAGTTCCGGATAGAAAGCAAACACGAACGGAATCGTGAACATGACGATCCCGACCCGGACGGCCTGGATCCCGGTGGCCATCGGTTCGGCCTTGGAAATGGTGGAGGCCGCGAACGCGGCGATGGCAACCGGGGGCGTGATTGCCGAGGCCACCGCGAAATAGAAGATGAACATGTGGGCCGTGAAGAACGACGTTCCGAGCGCTACCAGCAGCGGACCGATGATAAGGATCACGTTCACGTAGGCGGGGAGCGTCGGCATGCCCATGCCCAGCAGGATCGTGACGATCATCGCGGTGACCAGCGCCAGGAGCAGGTATACCGGTCCGCCGACGATGAGCTCCTGACCGAACAGCGTGA
Source organism: Alphaproteobacteria bacterium (assembly GCA_022822405.1). Taxonomy (GTDB): domain Bacteria; phylum Pseudomonadota; class Alphaproteobacteria; order MPNO01; family UBA830; genus JAJEBT01. Next base: position 105,989 of record JAJEBT010000199.1, on the reverse strand, counting down.
AGGTGGATACCGACTTCAGCCAGTTCAGGATGTCGATGGTCATGATGCCGGTGAAGTTGGTGAAGTTGATGCAGATGTCGATGACCGCGACGGCGGTCAGGAGCAGGAAAAGCTCGGCGATGATCAGGCCGGCGTTCGACAGCGCGGAGATGATCTTGCGCGGCGCCTTTCTGACGTCCTCGTCCAGGAAGAGCAGGGCGAGCAGGAGCATGACCGCCCAGAAGCCTGCCGAATCCGGATCCCCGGCCGCGTTCTGAAACACCTTGAGAATCCAGGGGAGGGTTTCTCCGCTGCCCGGTGTGTATCCGAAGATCCATCCGAGAAACCCGGTGCCGACGGCATCCTTCTTTGTCAGCAGCAGGACCAGTATGAGCAGTATCGGCCCCGCTATCATCAGCAGATTGGTCCAGTCCCGGCGCGTGAGCTTCTGCTCCTCGGTCAGTTGCCCCACGACCTTCAGGTTCGATCGCCGCGCCTCGAAGATGACGACTAGGAACAGGCTCAGGAAATAGGCAAGCGCGGGGAGAAAGGCCGCGATGATCACGTCGGAATAGGGGACCGTGGACAATGCCGACAGGACGAACGCGGCGATGCCCATCACGGGCGGCATGAACTGGCCACCGCTCGATGCCGCGGCCTCGACGCCGCCCGCGAAGGTCGGCGCGAAGCCGCTCCGCATCATCATCGGGATCGTGAGTGTTCCCGTGCCCAGCACGTTGACCACCGGACCGCCCGAAATCGTGCCGAAAGTAGCCGAGCCCACGATCGCCGCGTGGGCGGGACCTCCACGCAGGTTCCGCGTGATGACGACGGCGAGCTTGATCAGCGCCCGCCCGCCCGCCGATGCGCCGAACAGCGCGCCCAGGACGACATAGGGGAAGACGATGTTGACGGTAATGTTCAGGAACTGTCCGAGAAGGCCGTTGGACTCGAGGGTGATCGCGTTGCGCGCGGCGACCACGCCCGCCGCGTAGCTCTTCACCTCGTCGGTGACCGTGCCGATCGATGTGGTGAGGTAGCGGTTGTCGGTCCAGTCGAAATACCATGCGGCGGAGGACAGGACGGTGTAGAGCGCGATGGCGATGGCTACCGCAACGATCGGGAACCCCCATACCCTGACGACATAGATGAAGAAGATCGTCACCGCGAACAGAAGCCAGGGGAGGATCCAGCTGCCGAGAATGGCCTGGCAATCGGGAAACTCCTCCACCGGGGGTGTCCCGTAGATGGCGATGTATTCTGCCGCCCGGGCCTTGGTCTCGGCGAGCAGCCTGGCGCGTTCGCCGCTGATCGTGTCGATGAGGCATACCTGGTCGTGCTCGATCAGATAGACGAGCGATGTCCCGAGGATGGCCACGAGCATGAGGACATCGAGGAGGATTCCCAGCCAGAAGCGCCCGCCCGACCGGCCGCGCCAGCTTCGCCCGAACGAAGACACGAGGAGGGCGGTGACCAGCATCAGGGTGAATGCCAGCGGAAAGAAGAACTCCGAACTGTACTTGCTGAGCCTGGGCAGGTTTTCGAGCCCGGGTATCGATCGAACGGTTTCCAGGAGCCCGGGGATGTTGGGAAGGTTGTTGGCCATCCCCACGACCACGAGGATGAAGGCGAGCGCCAGCGCCAGCCGGCCCATCCAGCCGCCGTCTGCCACGACCGGCGCCTCCGACAACTCTGAAGGGGCGGGCTGCATGCCTTCGCCTTCGGATGGCGAGGAGGAAATGGGGGGAGTTTCCGACACCTGGCGCTGCCGTCCCGGCCTGCGCATGCGCCCGGGGACGGAGAACCGGAGCGTCCGCGGGGCGGCGCTCCGGCTCCCGGTCCGGTTCCGGGTGCGTCAGCCTACGAGGCTACGAGGCCGGCTTCATGCAGTCGGCCACCTTGTAGCCCGCCTCTTCCCAGGCCTCGACGGAGCCGGGATGCAGCTTCGCGCCGGCGTTGCAGAGCGCCATCTTCTTGTCGTCGATCTGGCCGAAATAGAGGCCCTTGGCAAAGGGCGTCTTCCGGTGCAGGTTGGCAACGTGCTTGATGAACGCCGCCGTCAGGGCCTTGGCAAGGCCCTTGTTCATCTTCTTGTGGACGGCATCGCTGAACGGCGCGGTCACGGTCCGGAACATGTCGTCTTCGGAGATGACGTTGACGTTCTCGCCATAGTGGGCGAGCTCGCTGACCGGGAAGATGCTCGGGGCGTTTCCGGGCGCGCCCAGGAACTTCTGCCACGCCTTGCCTTCCCACTTCGCCTTGGGAACGGAAACCAGGTTGATCTTGCCGGCGGCCGCCAGGATCGGCATCCAGCTTGCCGGGTTGGTGCCGGGGCGCACGGCGGCGTCGACGGAACGGTCCAGGAAGATTGCATTTGCCTGGCCCCATGCGATCTGCTTGCCGGCGTAGCCCTTGCCGTCATTCAGCCCGGTGGTGAGCCGGATGACCGAACGGGCCGTGTTGAGCGCGCCGCCGCGAGGCGGGCCGTTGAAGACGGTCTTGCCCTTGATCTTGTCCCAGCTGTCGATCCCGGTGCTGGCATAGGCGAGCAGGAAAAAGCCCGTGATGCCGTGGTACGGGTAGAGGACGCGCAGGTTGGAGGCAAGCTCCGCGCCCCGCTCGCGGCCGAGCGAGCCGTAGGGGCCCAGCCCGCGGGACATCAGGAAATACAGGACGATGGGCATCGCCGCTATGTCCGTCTTGCCCTCGGCGACCTGCTGAATCGAACGGGTCAGGGTCTTGCCGCCCTGAACCTGGATGGTCGCGATCTTTTCGGCCGCGGCGATCTCGGCCAGGTTACGGGCCGAAACATCGCTGCCGCCGCCGGGCTGCGCGTATTCGTGGGTAAGGGTCGGCATCTGCGCGTAGGCCGATGTGGTCAGCATCGTCGCCGCACCGATCATCAGAAGCTTTTTCATGTCGATCTCCATATGAAGCCGGACACGTGTCACGCAACTCGGAGACCATTTCCGGTCGAGCGGCGCATAAACCACCTGCACGGGGACTCGCCGGCGCGGATCGGCCGGATCTTCCGTCGCGATGGGGGCGCTATGTTGCGTGTCGTGCCCGGTCTTTGTCGCACCCGCTTACGCGTTCTTCGCCGGCATGTCAAAACGTGGCAGGCTGCGGCCGGTTTGCGCGGCGCCTCGTCATTCTCCGGCGCTGCCCCCCGCGGGTTGGCGGATGGCCGGCAGCGCCGCCGCCCTATTCGCGGACCGCGATCTCCATCCCGATCTCCAGGCCCAGCTTCTCGGCCGCGCTGCCGAAACCGACCGCCACCTCGACGAGACCGAGGGAGTTGCCATACCAGAACGGCATGCCGGGCCCCGCCTCCGCAAAAATCCTTTCGTGTTCGAAGCGCCGGCCGCCGATCTCGATGGTTGCCGATTCAGGAACCGCCGAAGTCCGCACCCCGGTCATCGCGTTGCCGAAGCCGTCGATGTAGATGATCTCCGGCAGATCGTCCGGGTACGGATCGCGCCACGCCTCGTCCATCCCGCGGGTTTCGCGCTCCACCGCCTCGCCGAGGGCGAGCCGGGCGGCGGTCGGCGCAAAGAGGTCGCGGCCATGGAAGGTGTCGGAGACCTGCCATGCCGGATTCCATGTGATGACGTCGAACGAGACGTCGGATGCGCGCCGCATGACCATCTCGAACAGTCCGTTGTCCGGGCCGACGAAGCGGCGGCCGTCGGCGGTGACGATGCAGGGTGCGCGTGCGGAGCCGACCGTCGGGTCGACGACGGCGAGCACGATCGCGTCGCGCTGCAGGAAGCTCGCCACGCGTTCGAGGAGGAATGCCGCGGGCCGGATATTCGTCGCCGGCGCGTCATGCATGAGATCAATGACGGGATGCCCCGGCGCGTCGCGTTCCAGCACGGCCCTGACCTGCCCCACATAGAGGCTGCCCGGCCCGTAGTCGGTAAACAGCGCGATCATGCGGCGCACTATGGTACGGCGCCCTGGCTCCGGCAAGCCGGACCGCGCAGCCGGGGTCGGGCGCCGGGCCCGCCCGTGTGCGGGAAGTTCGGTGACAGGCGTGCCTTTAGGAGGGGCGGCGCGCGCGCAACCGGCGGCCGGCGGCGTGGCGGACGGCCGCGGCCCGTCCGCAGTCCGGAACAGGCTGTCCGGGTTTGACTTGAACCGGTGTCGCGGATACCTAACCGTCGCCATGAGGATTTTCCGACATGTTGCCGGCCTGCCGGAATCGGTGCACGGATCATCGGTCGCGATCGGCAATTTCGATGGCGTCCATCTCGGCCACCAGACGGTCATCGGAAGCGCCGGAGAAATCGCCCGGGACGGCGGCATGCCGCTGTCGGTGCTCACGTTCGAGCCGCATCCGCGCCTGTTCTTCCGGCCGGAGGAAGCGCCCTTTCAGCTCACGCCGTTGCGCAGCAAGGTGCGCATACTGGAGAGGATCGCTGTCGACAACCTCCTTGTCATGCATTTCGATGCGGAGGTGTCGCGGCTTGGCCATCAGGACTTCGTCCGCAAGTTCCTCGTCGAGGGGTTCCGTGCCAGGCACGTGACCGTCGGCTACGACTTCGTGTTCGGCGCCGGGCGCGGCGGCAATGTCGACTATCTGCGGGCCTGCGCCGATGACGGCGACTTCGATCTGCAGGTTGTCGGCGCGGTAACCGACGGGGACGGAACGGTCTTTTCCTCCACCACTATCCGGAACTGCCTTGCCGGAGGCCGGCCGAGAGAAGCGGCGAGTCTGCTCGGCCGCCCCTGGGAAATCGAGGGCCGCGTGCAGCGCGGAGACCAGCGCGGGCGCCAGATCGGCTTCCCGACCGCCAACGTCTCGATCGCGGACTACATGCAGCCGGCGCTCGGCGTCTATGCGGTCTTTGCGGGCCTCGAGGACGGCGGAGATGTCACGTGGCACCCCGGCTGCGCCAATGTCGGCCGCCGGCCGACATTCGACAAGACGGACGTCAACGTCGAGGTCTACATCTTCGACTTCACCGACGACATCTACGACCGCCTGCTTCGCGTTGCCTTCGTCGACTACATCCGCCCGGAAAAGAAATTCGACGGGATCGCCCAGCTCCGCGAGCAAATAGCCAGGGACAGCCATGATGCCCGCATCCTGCTCGAGGCGGTCCCCGCCGGCGACCTGATGTCGCCGGCATGAAGGCCGCGGCGGGCTTCCCGGATCCATCCGCCGGAACATAGGCCCGTGCTTCGCTTCGGTCTCCTCCTTGCCGCGGCCGTCACGGTTCTCGACCAGATCTCGAAGCTGTGGATAGTCTACGGCGTGATGGCGCCGCCCCGAACCATCGAGGTGACGCCGTTCTTCAATATCGTGATGGTCTGGAACCGGGGGGTGAGCTTCGGTCTGCTGAGCGACGGTGCATCCTGGATGCAGTACGCCGTCGGGGCGCTGGCGATTGCCCTCTGCGTGGCGTTTGCCGTGTGGCTGGCGCGTGCGACAAGCCGCCTCGTCGCCGTGGGTCTCGGACTTGTGATCGGCGGCGCCGCCGGAAACCTCATCGACCGCGTAGTACACGGGGCGGTGGCGGACTTTCTCGATTTTCACGCGTTCGGATATCACTGGCCGGCCTTCAACGTCGCCGACGCCGCGATCACGATCGGCGTGGCGGCGCTGTTGCTCGACGGATTGATTGTCGCGCCGCGGGCGAATAAGGTGGCCCGGTAATCAGATTCGGTCCCGGGGACAAGGCGATGAAACCTGCATGGGGAACCGTTCCGGCGTCACTTGCCGTTGCCAGCGTCCTGCTGCTCGCGGGGTGCGATTCCGCGCGGGAGGCGATGGGGCTCGGCAAGCAGTCGATCAACGAGTTCGAGGTCGTGCCGCAGGCGCCGCTCAGCCTGCCTCCTGATTTCAGGTTGCGGCCGCCGCAGCCGGGGGCGAAGCGTCCCCAGCAGGTCGCCCCCTCGGATGCCGCTCGCGGCCTGCTGGCCGGATCGCAGCCCGCCGGCGGACAGGACGCGACTCCGTCAGCCGGGTCGCCGGCCGAGCAGGCGCTCCTGAAGAGCGCTGGCGCGACCGCGGCGGATCCCGGCATCCGCGCCACGATCGACCGTGAATCCGCGGTCCTGTCGCAGGTGGACGAAGATTTCGTCGATCGCCTGATATTCTGGAAAACCAGGTCCGAGCCCGGGACCATCGTCGATCCGGCGAAGGAGGCCGAACGGCTTCGCAAGAACAAGGCGGCCGGCAAACCGGTTACGGAAGGCGAAACCCCGGTCATCAAGCGTGATCCTAGGGGCTGGCAGTAGGCACTGCGGCCGGCCCGGACGGGCCTTCCGGCGCCGGCCCACCATGAAGCAGGCCGGCAGGCGCTGACCGTACGAGCGAAACGCGGAGGCGGTCCAGGATGAAGACAGGAATCGTCGGCGGACTGCAAATCCTTGCGCTGGTGCTTGCGGCGGCGGCCGCTGCCCAGGCCGGCGTGTTCTTTCCCAAGACATTCACCCTCGACAACGGCCTCCGGGTGGTCGTCATCGAGAACCGCCGCGCGCCGGTCGTCGTCCAGCACGTCTGGTACCGTGTCGGCGCCGCCGACGAGGCGCCGGACGAGGGCGGACTCGCGCACTTCGTCGAGCACCTGATGTTCAAGGGCACCGGGACGAGGAAGCCGGGCGAGTTCTCGCGCATCATCGAACGCATCGGCGCCGTCGACAACGCCTTCACCTCCTACGACTACACCGCCTATTTCCAGCGCGTTGCGGCGCACGAGCTCGAGACCGTCATGCGCCTCGAGGCGGACCGCATGCACAACCTCGTGCTGACGGACGACGTCGTGCTGCCCGAACGCGGGGTGGTCGAGGAAGAGCGGCTCATGAGCACCGACAACCGCCCTTCAGCCCGGCTTGGCGAGCAGATGCGCCGCGCGCTGTTTCTCAATCACCCCTACGGGCGTCCCATTATCGGCTGGCCCGATGACATCCGCCGGCTGAACACTGCCGGGGCACGCGCCTTCTACAGGCGCCATTACGCGCCGAACAACGCGATGCTGATCGTTGCCGGGGACGTTTCGGCGGACCGGGTCCGCGAGCTGGCCCGCAAGCATTACGGACCGGTTCCGCGCCGCGCCGTCCCGTCGCGGGCGCGCCCTGCAGAACCACCCCACCATGCCGCTCGCCGCGTAATCCTGAAAAGTCAGCGCCAGCGCGTTCCGTCCTGGTCGCGGATCTATCTTGCTCCCAGCTTCACGGCCGACGGCGACGGCCATGCCTACGCGCTCGAGGTTCTGGCGGAAGTGCTGGGCGGCGGGACCACGAGCCGCCTCTACCGCAGGCTCGTCGTCGAGCTCGGCATCGTCACCGGCGCCGGCGCCTGGTACAGCGGTGGCGGCCTCGATCACGGCACTTTCGGCGTTTATGCCGGCCTGAAGCCTGACGCCGATGTCGCGTCAGTCGAAGCCGTCTTCGACAGGGAGCTCGAAGCGGCGTTGCGCGACGGCTTCGACGATTCGGATATTGCGCGCGCCAAGAAGGGCCTGGTGGCCGCGGCAGTCTACGCCCGCGACGGGATTGGCGCGGGGGCGCGCGCTTTCGGACGGGCGTTCACCCAGGGCCGCACCGTCGAGGATGTCGAGGCCTGGCCCGACCGCATCGCCGCGGTTACGGCGGAGCAGATCCTGGCCGCGGCGAAGAGCGTGCTCGACAGGCGCCGGTCGGTCACCGGGATCCTGCTTCCCGAGGAGCGCGGCTCGTGATGCGCCGCCTCCTCGCGGCAAGCGTCGCGGTTCTCTTCTTCGCCCTGGCGTGCGCGCCCGGGCGCGCCGTGAACATCGAGCGGGTGGTGTCGGACAAGGGCGTCACCGCATGGTTCGTCCGTGACCGTTCGGTGCCTCTGGTTGCGCTGAGTTTCGCATTCCGCCGATCGGGCACGTCCACGGATCCCGAAGGTCGGGGCGGCCTGGCGCGCATGGTCTCGGGTCTTCTCGACGAAGGTGCGGGCGACATGGATTCCCAGACCTTCCAGCGTTCCGTCGAGGAAATCGCGGCGCGCATGGGGTTTTCCGCCGGGCGGGACGAGTTCGGCGGACGCCTGCAGACGCTCAGCGCCGAGCGCGACCGCGCCTTCGAACTGTTGCGCCTCGCCCTGACCGCGCCGCGTTTCGATGCCGAACCGGTCGCGCGGGTGCGCCGCCAGATTCTCGCCGCGATCCGGAGAGGCGCCGAGAACCCGAGAAGGATCGGCGCCAGGCTGTGGCGCGAAACCCTCTTTCCCGGCCATCCCTACGGCCGACCCGGTTCGGGAACCGCGGAGACCGTGGCGGCGATCACGGCCGCCGATCTTCGGGAATTCGTCCGCGCTCGCTTCACCCGCGATCGCCTAGTGGTCGGCGTTGTCGGCGATATCTCGCCGAACGAGCTCCGCGAGCGTCTCGACCGGGTGTTCGGCGATCTCCCGGATGCCGCGCCGCGGCCCTTTGGAATCGCCCGCACGGCGGCTGCGGGCGCGGGCCGGACCCGGGTGGCCAGGAAGCCGAACCCGCAGAGCATCATGCTGCTCGGGCATCAGGGAATCGCGCGTGACGATCCCGACTGGCATGCGGCCGTGCTCGTCACCCATGTACTCGGCGGCGGCCAGGCATCGCGGCTCTACGGGGAAGTGCGGGAGCGGCGTGGCCTCGCCTATTCGATCTCGGCGCGGCTTTCCGCTTTCGATGGCGCTGCGCTGGTGTCGGCGCAGCTGTCGACGCGGAATGCGCGGGCCGACGAATCCCTGGGGATCGTGCGATCGGAATGGCAGCGAATCGCCGAGCACGGCATCACCGAAGAGGAGCTTCGCGACGCCAAGAGCTACGTCCAGGGCTCGTTCCCGCTGCGGCTCGATTCCGGGCGCCGGATAGCCGGAATGCTGGTCGGCCTCCAGCTCGCGCGCCTCGGCATCGACTATATCGGCCGGCGCGCAGACCTGTTCGAGGGCGTCACGCTGAATGACGCCAACCGGGTTGCCCGGAAGCTGTTCCGGGCGCGCGATCTGACGATCGTCGTGGTCGGCGATCCGGCGGGCATCTCCGAGGCGCCGTAGCGCGGCGCCGGACCGCGGCCGGCCTCCGCCCGTCTTCTCCGATTCGGCGTCCGCGCCGGCAATTGCGGCTATATTGCAGGCGGGGAACCGGCATGACCGAATTCTATTTTCAGGAAGTTTCCGGATGTCTGGCGCCGACGGCCGGCGAAGGCGGGCTGAGCGAGCCCGCCTACCGGGACTGTCTTGCGGCGACCGCAGCTTCCCTCGACAGGCTGCGCGCCGCTCACGGGGACGGCAGCCTGCCGCTGCTGCGCCTTCCCGAACGCCGCGACGATCTCGGCGAGCTACGCAAGACGGCTGAGCGGTACCGGCGGCAATTCCGGGACGTGATCGTGCTCGGCACCGGCGGCTCGTCCCTGGGCGGCCGGGCGCTCCACGGGCTCGTCCCGTCCGGTGCCGGGGACGGGTCCGGCGGCCCCCGGCTCCATTTCCTGGAAAATATCGACCCCCTGACCTACGGCACGCTGGCCGACGCGCTGCTGTCCCCGTCGAGGGCCGAAACCACCGGCATCATCTCCATTTCCAAGTCCGGTTCGACTGCGGAGACCATGCTCCAGACCGCGCTGGTCGTCGACAGGCTGCGCGACGCCGTCGGGAAGGAGCGGGTCCGCGATCATCTGGTCGTGATCACGGAGTCCCGGCAGAGTCCGCTGGCGGTTCTGGCCGACCGGTTCGGCGTTCGCCGCATCGATCACGATCCCGATGTCGGCGGACGATTCGCCGTGCTTTCCGCCGTCGGTCTTCTGCCCGCGATCATCGCCGGGCTGGATGCGGAACTTATCCGGAAGGGGGCGGAATGGGCCCTAGCGCCGGTCCTGGCCGGCAGCGATCCGGAGGCCGTTCCGCCGGCGGTCGGCGCCGCGGTGGCTGTCGGGCTTGCGCGCCGCCGCGGAGTGTCGGCGTCGGTCATGATGCCCTATTGCGACCGGCTGTCCCTGTTCTCGCGCTGGTACGGCCAGCTCTGGGCCGAGAGCCTGGGCAAGGACGGCCGCGGCACGGCGCCGATCGCGGCGCTCGGCGCGGTCGACCAGCACAGCCAACTCCAGCTCTATCTCGACGGTCCCGCGGACAAGATGTATACGCTGATCCTGACCGGGTGCCAGGGTCTTGGCGACCCGGTCGCCGATGATCTGGCAGCCATCGAGGGGTTGTCCTACCTCAAGGGCAAGACCCTGGGCGATCTCATGGACGCCGAAGGCCGGGCGACGGCGGCAACGCTGATCCGCCGCGAGCGCCCGACCCGAATATTGCAGCTCGACCGGGTCGACGAGGGGGTGGCCGGGGCCCTGATGATGCATTTCATGCTCGAGACCATCATCGCCGCAGATCTCCTCGCCGTGAACGCCTTCGATCAGCCGGCCGTCGAGGACGGCAAGCGGCTGGCGCGCCAGTTGCTGGTGGAGGAGATATGACGATACGCCTGCTGCCGGAGACGCTGGTCAACCGCATAGCTGCGGGCGAGGTGATCGAACGGCCGTCGGCGGCGGTGAAGGAACTCGTCGAAAACGCGATCGATGCCGGGGCCCGGCATGTCGACACCATGCTCGAGGATGGCGGCCGGGCCGTGATCTCGGTGACCGATGACGGGCGCGGCATGACGGCCGACGAACTTGCGCTCGCGGTCGAGCGCCATGCGACCTCGAAGCTCCCGGGCGAGGACCTGGTCAACATCGCCACGCTGGGGTTTCGCGGAGAGGCGCTGCCGTCGATTGGCGCGGTCTCGCGGCTCCGCATCACCAGCCGGGTGGACGGTGCGGCGGACGGGTTCTCGATAGAGATCGATGCCGGCCGCAAGGGGAAGGTCATGCCGGCCGCGCTGCGTGGCGGCACGCGGGTCGAGGTGCGCGACCTGTTCCACGCGACGCCGGCCCGTCTCAAGTTCCTGAAGGCCGCCCGCACCGAACTGAACCATGCTGCCGATGCGGTGAAGCGCCTGGCGATGGCGCATCCCGGGGTGGCGTTCTCGCTCGCCGACGGAGAGCGCAGCCGGTTCAGCTACGGCCCGGCGCAAGGCGATCTGCTGACGGCGCGGCTCGACCGGCTGTCCGCCGTGATGGGGCGCGAGTTCGGAGAGAATTCGGAAGCCGTCGATATCGACCGCGAGGGAATCCGGCTGACCGGCTTCGCCGGACTTCCCACCCTCAGCCGCGGCAGCGCGCAGGCCCAGTACCTGTTCGTCAACGGCCGCCCGGTCCGCGATCGCCTGCTCCTCGGTGCGGTGCGGGGGGCCTATCAGGACTTCCTTGCGCGCGACCGCCATCCGATGGTCGCGCTGTTCCTCGAGATCGGCCCCGAGGCCGTGGACGTCAATGTCCATCCGGCCAAGGCCGAGGTGCGGTTCCGGGATGCCGGGCTTGTGCGCGGGCTGATCGTGAGCGGGTTGCGCCATGCCCTGGAGGCGGCCGGGCACCGCGCCTCGACCACGGTGGCAAGCGCCGCGATCGATGCCTTCCGGCCGGAATTCGGCGCCGGCGGCCAATGGATGCGCACGCGGGGGCGGTCGGGCGCGAAGGGGCGGAACGGAGCCGACGCGCCGGAAGCGCCGCCGCAGACCCCGGCGATGGCGGGCCTTGATGTGCCGTCGGTATCAGCTGCGCGTGACGAGCCCGAGGGCACCGGCGCGATGGAGGAGTTTCCGCTCGGCGCAGCGCGGGCGCAGGTGCACGGGACCTATATCGTCGCTCAGACCGCAACCGGCATCGTCATCGTCGACCAGCATGCCGCTCACGAGCGCCTGGTCTATGAGCGCATGAAGGCGCTGCTCGACGCGGAGGGCGTGGAGCGGCAGGGGCTCCTGATTCCCGAGGTCGTGGAACTCGACGAGGCTGCGGCTGATCGCCTGTGCGGCCGGTCCGCCGAGTTCGAGGAGCTCGGACTCGTCATCGAGAGGTTCGGGCCGGGCGCGGTCGTCGTCCGCGAAGTGCCGGCGCTGCTCGGCGGCGACGCTGTTGGCGCGCTTGTCCGCGACCTTGCCGACGATCTCGCGGAATACGGCGACGGGTTGAGGCTTCGCGACCGTCTCGAGGACGTGTGCTCGACCATGGCGTGCCATGGGAGCGTGCGCGCCGGGCGCCGGCTGAACGCGGATGAAATGAACGCGCTGCTGCGCGAAATGGAGGCGACGCCCCATTCGGGCCAGTGCAATCATGGCCGCCCGACCTACGTATCCCTCGAGCTCCCGGACATCGAACGCCTGTTCGGCCGCCGTTGAGGTTGTCTGCCGAAGGGCACGGACTTCCGCAGGGTGACTGATGATGAGGTCCGGGGGCAGGATGTTCTGAACGCGCGCCTGAGGAAGGTGCCGGGTTACCGGACACCGGAGGAGGCATTCAGGGAGGCGCAGCCGCCCTGAACGGTCTCCTCGGCGGGGCGGGAAAGGAAATCCACAGTCGCGCCCGTCCAGCCTCCGGGGCTGCGCTCTCCCTGAGGGAAGGGCCGGGCATTGCGCTTCGGAGTGGAACCGGGATTGGTGTTACAATTTGTTACCTGAACTCCGTCAACCTGAAACACCCCGGCAACACCGGCATGGCAGCATGAGGTTCGGACTGGGGCGGAGTGTGCGGCCATCACCTTGGTGTTTCGTCCGTCCTCGTCGAGGACGAAGCCTGTCCCGGCAGCCGCAATCTCTCTGGGGCGGAAAATCTGCTCCGCACCGCTTGAATACTGAATGGAGAAGCCATGAGCAAACGCATTCTCGCCGCTGTCCTGGGCGTGTCCGTGCTGGCGTTTCCGGCCGCGGGGGCCGGCGCCGCCGAATACCGGATCGATCCGGCCCACAGCGTCGTCCAGTTCAAGATCTCCCATCTCGGCTATTCCTGGATGATTGGCGTCTTCGACAGGATTTCCGGTAGCTTCACCTACGACCCGGCGGCGGGGCCGGGCGGACAGAAGGTCTCGGTCGAGATCGATACTGCCAGCATCGACACCGGCCATGCCGAGCGCGATAAGCATCTGCGCTCGCCGGGCTTCCTGAACGTGAAGAAGTTTCCCGAGGCGCGCTTCGTCAGCACTGGCTACGAGGGCGACGCCAGGGGCGGCATGATGAAGGGGAACCTGACCCTGATGGGTGTCACCAAACCCATCGCCATCGCGGTGAAAACGGTGGGCGAGGGCAACGATAGCTGGGGCGGCTACCGGGCCGGTTTCGAGGGCACGGTGACGATCAACCGGAGGGAGTTCAACGCCGGGCGCAACCTCGGCCCGGCATCGGAGTCGATGGACTTCTTCCTGTCCCTCGAAGGAATACGCCAATAGCGCCGGCGGAGGCTCCGCCATGTGGAGGAACCGCCGGGACAGTTACGGCCTGGTCTCCATAGGCTTTCACTGGGCGATTGCGCTCGCCATGCTCGGGTTGGTCGGGCTCGGCGTGTGGATGGTGGGGCTTACCTATTACGATCCGTGGTTCAACCGCTCGCTCGCGCTTCACAAGGCGTTCGGGATCCTGGTGCTGGTGCTTGCGGCGGCCAAGTTCGGCTGGCTGATCGTCAACCCGGGCCCTTCCTTCGGGCCGGAGGTCAAACCTTACGAGCGCATTGGCGCCACGGCGATGCACTGGCTTCTCAACGCGTTTATCGTGCTCCTGCCGGCGACGGGCTACCTGATCTCGACCTCGGAGGGGGCGGGCATCGACGTTTTCGGGCTGTTCGAGGTGCCCGCGCTGTTCGACATGTCCGAGGGTACCCGCGACCTCGCCATCAAGCTCCACTTCTACCTGGCCTATGGCCTCATCGCACTCGTGGCCCTTCACGCCGGAGCAGCGCTCAAGCATCACCTGGTAGACAGGGGATCGACCCTGCGGCGCATGCTGATCCCGCGTTCCACCTCGCGCGGGGCCGATCGATCTGCCTGATGCGGCTCCCGCATCCGGGCCGAAACGCGCAGGCGGTCGTCCCGTCGGCTGTTTCGTGCCGTGTTTCGATGGGGCAACGCTCCGGATCCTGTCGTCTCTTCGAGAACGGCGGGAATCGACGAAGTCCCGGGCAGGGATGAAGGCCACGGCGGGAAGTATTCAAAAGGCCGATCAGGACACGGCGTCAAGCGACGGATCGATCACGACCTTTCCGGTATTCTGCCGCCTCCCGACAAGTTCCTGAGCCTCTCGTGCCCGGCTCAGCGGCAGAATCCGGTCGATTGGAATCGAAACCAGGCCCTGTTCGGCGAGCAGCAATGAACGCTCTACGCCTTGCGCGGCCATGCCGGCTCCACCAAGAATCGAGAGGCGTTTGAGATACAACTGCTGCACATCCAGCGCAACACGGCCGCCGCCATGCGCGCCCGCGGTGACCAGTCTGCCGCCGCGCCCGAGGCTGTTGAACGCACCTGTCCAAAGTTCAGGATCGGCGATGTTCTCCACCACCACGTCGACGCCCCTGCCATCAGTCAGTTTCATCACTTCGTCGGCGAGGTCGCGTGTTCGGTAGTTGACCCCGGAAATCGCTCCCATTCCGACGGCAGCCGCAACCCTTTGTTCGGATCCCGCAGCTGCGATGACCCTCGCACCCATGTGGCGGGCCAGCTGGACCGCCGCGCTGCCCAGTCCCCCCGCAGCGCCCATCACCAGAACCCATTCCCCCTGTTGCAGACGTGCCAGATCCTCCAGAAGATACATGGCAACAGGAAGGTGACGCGCGATCACGGTGGCTTCTCCATAGCCCAGCCCTTCCGGAATCAAATAGGTGTTGCGGGCGGGCACCGCGACACGTTCTGCATAGCCGCCCCAGCAGTCGACGCCCAGCATCCTGTTGTCGCGGCACGCGCGCCAGTTGCCTTCGAGGCATGCGGAGCACCGGCCGCATCCGAGAATGAAGTCTGCCCAGACCCGGTGTCCGGTCCTGCGACCCTCGACCGCAGCGCCCACGGCAACTATGACCCCGGCCGGGTCCACGCCTGGAACATGGGGAAAGCGGATCGCTCGGGGGTAACGGCCTTCGCGGGTCGCGATGTCGAGCGTGGGGTTGACGGACACGGCATGGACCTTGATCACGACTTCGTCGGGCGCCGGCACCGGGTCGGGAACTTCTTCGAGAGCAAGCACCTCGGGTCCGCCGTGGGCTCTGATCACGATCGCCTTCACGTTGTTCTTCCTCCTGCCTGCGGGTTCAGAGCGAAATCTCGCGCGCGGCAGCCGCTCCGGTTCCATGGCCGGCAGCACAGACGATCTGGTGCATCTGCGAGCCAGCCGCTAGAGTAAATCATGAACCTGCAACTGTCGCCGGAAGGAAACTGTCATGAAAAGCCTTTTGTGTCTGCTGCCGATGGCCGCCGCCGCCGTCCTGTCCTCGTCCGCGCTGGCCAAATCCGTCAAGATCACGGTCGCGGCGGCTCCGCCCGAAGCGGTCACCTTCGTTGGCACATTCAAGAACATCGTTGCGAAGCGGATCAATGAACGCCTCGCCAAGGAAGGCGGCGGGTTCCAGATCGAATGGAACCACGCCTATGCCCAGTCCCTGGCGAAGTTCAACGAGGTTTTTGAAACCGTCGAAGAGGGCATCGCCGGAGCCGGACTTATCCTGAAGAACTTTGAGCCGTCCAATCTGCCGCTTGAAGCCTACTCGGTTCATGCGCCGTTTGTAACAACCACGCGTCGCCAACTCGTCCAGATCGACGGGAACCTGCGCAAGAAGATCCCGGAACTGAATGCCGCCTACGAGGAGCATGACCAGGTGTTCATTCAGAGTGGAATCAACGATTCCATGCAATTGTTCACCAAGTTCCCCGTCACCAAATTTGAAGACCTGAAGGGCCGGAAAATGGGATCGAGCGGGACCTTTGCGCAATGGTTGCGTGGAACAGGGGCAGTGACTGTCAACTCCTCCATGAACCAGTCCTATACCAACATCAAGAACGGCGTCTACGAAGGATACCCCATTTCCACGATCCTGAGCTTTGTCTACAAGACATGGTCCGCTGCACCCCATTTCACCCGTGTCGACTTCGGGCCGACGGTCACGTCGGGGATCACCTTCAATGCCGGCGTCTGGAAGGGCCTGCCGGAGAAAGTGCAGCAGATCATACGCGAAGAGGCTGCGAAGTGGCCGGGCTATCAGGAAAAGGTTGACGACGGCAAGCGGGCCAAGTTCGAGGGCATCATGAAGAAACAGGGCGTCAAGTTCAGTGTCCTGCCTGAAACCGAACGCAAGAAATGGGCCATGGCCATGCCGAATATTGCGAAGGAATGGGCCGAACGGCTCGAAAAGCGCGGACTTCCCGCCACCAGGCTGATGGCGGCTTACATGGCTGAATTGCAGGCCGCCAACGTCAGTATCGCCAGGAACTGGATCCAGGAGTAGCCCGGCAATCAACTGAGCGGGCAGCGCTGCGGTGAACGGTCAGCGGCACGCGTTCCCGGCGCGTCAGTTCGACGCGCTGGTTTCGCTTTTCAACGGGGGCGGGAGTGTCTGGATCTTCTGCCTCATGGTCATTCTGTGTGCCGATGTTCTGGCCCGCTGGCTGTTCAACGCCCCGATCAACGGCGTCCCGCTTCTTGTCGAACTGTCCATTCTGATGATCGTGTTCATGCAGCTTCCGGCTGCTATTCGAAGCAACCGGCTGACACGGTCCGATATTCTCCTGTCACGGCTCTTGCGCGACCGGCCATCCGTCGGGTTGTCGCTCAGTGCCGCCTATGATGCTCTGGGCGTGGGACTGATGATCATCGTGTTCCACTATACCCTGCCCATTTTTGCCAAGGTCTGGCGGCGCAATACCTTTGAAGGGCTCGAGGGGGATTTCGCTCTACCTGGATGGCCCTTCAAGTTATTGATCTTGATCGGTTCGGCCATGTGCGCTGTGCAGTTTGGCCGTTCGCTATTGCGCAGCTTGCGGCAACTGGCAAAGCTTCGGGACGAGAAGGCCTTGGAAGCTGCGCGGTTGGTGAGGCTCGGAGCGCTGCTTCTGGCTGCCGCCGCCGCGTTGTTCGTTCTAGCCCGCGCGACGGATATCAGTGCTGCCGGCGTCGGCGTCATCTCCATCTTTCTGGTTCTTCTTTTCGTGTATGCGGGCACCCATGTGGGTGTGGCGCTGGCGCTGATTTCGTTTGTCTGTCTTTGGGTAGTCAGGGACGATCCCGTGATTGCCGGCAAACTGCTCGCGCTGTCTGTTGGAGAAAGCATGCAGGAGTACGAGTTCGGCGTGATCCCGCTATTCGTATTCATGGGTCTGCTCGTCAGCGTGTCCGGAATCGGCACGGACACCTACGATGTCGCCAATCATCTGTTCCGGAAAGTGAGAGGGGGCCTTGGGACGGCGACGGTAGGAGCGAACGCCGTCTTTGCCGCCGTTACGGGAACCAGCATTGCGTCTGCGTCCGTGTTTACCCGGGTTGCCGTGCCGGAAATGCTCCGCCTCGGTTACCGTCCGCGGTTTTCGGTGGGCGTGGTTGCCGGCAGTTCCGTACTCGGAATGCTCATCCCGCCCAGCCTGTTGCTGATCATCTTCGGCATTCTCGCCGAGCAGTCCATCGGAGACCTGTTCATTGCCGGGATCATTCCCGGCCTGGTGCTGACCCTGGCCTACTTCGTGCTGATCTGGATCATGGCACACCGGTTTCCCAACAAGGTCGCGACGCCCGCGGCCCTGAGCGCGGAACGGGAATCCCTGATGAGTGTCCGGGCGCTGATCGCGAAAAGCGCCCCAATCGTTCTCCTGATCGCCCTCGTTCTTGGCGGCATCTACGGTGGCGTGTTCACGGCTACCGAGGCGGGTGGAATGGGGGCGCTGGGCGCCTTGTGCCTCACCTTTTTCAAGCGGAAGCTGAATCGCCGGAACTTGTGGGAAGCCCTTTCGGAAACGGGGCATGTCACGGCTTCCATCAGTTTCCTCCTCGTTTCGGCCCATATCTATTCCCGTATGATCGCCCTGACCGGGATCCCGAATCTCATGGAAGCTTGGGTCGAGTCGTCGGGTCTGGGGCTGGCCGGGTTGCTGGCGATATACATCGTGGCCATCATTCTCATGGGAACGATTCTGGATGCCGGTTCGATCATGCTGATCACGGTTCCGCTCGCAATTCCGGTGCTCGCGCCCTTCGGTGTCGATTTCATCTGGTTCGGGATCGTGACCATCATTGCGGTCGAGATCGGTTTGCTCACGCCGCCGCTCGGCCTTGCCTGTTTCGTCATTCACAATAACCTCGCGGACGACAGGATTCGGATCGAGGATGTGTTCTGGGGCGCCGTGCCGTTCGCCATCACCATGTTTGTCGTCCTGATGCTGGTGGTCTTCATCCCTGACCTTGCAACGGTCCTGGTCTGATCCCGGCGCATTCCGGGAGGGGAATCTCATGAAATTGCTTACCATCGAAACGTCCAGCGGTCCCCATCCCGGACTGCTTCTGGCGGATCGGCAGATTCTCGACCTCGCGATCGCACCCGGAGGGTTGTATCCGGACGCCTGGCGGCCTGCCTCGGTCCGGGACATTCTGGAAGGCGGCGAAAGCCGCCTTGACGCCGTGAAGCATGTGTCGGACGCGGCCGAGGCGGATCTCGATGCATGCCAGCCGGCATTGTCGGCGCTGCCCGAAGCCAGCCTGCTGCCGCCGGTGCCGGATCCCTGGCTGGTATTTTCCGTCGGCATGAATTACGGCCGCCATCTTGCCGAGATGGGGAACACGCCACGGCCGGCGCATCCCGCGGGTTTCATCAAGACCCGGGATTCCCTTCTGGGTTCGGGAAAACCGATCAACGTCCCGCCCCAGTGTCCGGACATGATCGACTACGAGGGAGAGTTCTGTTTCGTGTTCGGCCGGGCCTGTCACAACGTCAGCGAAGACGAGGCGATGGACTATGTGGCGGGGTATACGATCGCCAACGATGTGTCTGCGCGGGACTGGATTCCCGACATACGTTCCGGAGAGCCGCCGTTCGGACCGATTCACGGCTGGGAGCGCAATGTCATGGGCAAGAACTTGCCGGGCTTCACGCCCTGCGGCCCCGTCATCGTCACCGCGGACGAGATTCCCGATCCTCATGATCTTCATCTCCAGACCAGGCTGAATGGCGAGGTCATGCAGGATACGCGAACGGATGACCTGATCTTCAAGCTGCCGGAGATCATTTCCTACTACTCCAGATGGTACAGATTCCATCCGGGGGACATCGTGACGACGGGGTCGCCGTCCGGCGTCGGGGTGGGCCGCACGCCGCCAGTCTTCATGAAGCCGGGTGATGTGGTCGAGGTGGAGATCGAGGGGATCGGAATCCTCGGCAACCACCTGGTTTGAAACGAGTGGAGAACGGATCATGGAAACCGGATCGGCAGGGATGAAAGTGGAACAAGGCGTCACGGTGACGATGCGTGACGGTGTCAGGATATCGCTCTGCATCTATCGTCCCGATGCGCCGGGCCGGTACCCGGCGCTGTTTGCGGCTTCCCCCTATCAGTACGAAACGGATTCGCTTCCGCATTCGACACTGTTTCTGTGGCGCGAGGTCGGCCCGGTGGAATGGTATGTGCGGGACCAGGGTTACGCCTATGTTCATATGGATGTGCGTGGCACGGGACGCTCGGAGGGGACTTACGGATTTCTCGATAGCGCGGAGCAGCAGGATTACTACGAGTGTATCGAGTGGGTTGGCCGTCAGCCCTGGTGCAACGGAAATGTCGGTGGAATCGGACAGTCCTACTATGCCTGGTCGCAGTGGTTCATGGGGATCGTGGATCCGCCCGCACTGAAGTGCATCGCCCCTTATGACGGCGCCGTCGATATCTATCGCGATACCGCCTACCATGGCGGCATCTATTGCGACTTCATGGCCTGGTGGTACCAGCTGGTTCGGGTCAACAATCTCCATCGCGCCGCATCGGGGGCCGGCGGCAAGGATCTGCCGGTCGATATCGCGCACGAAATCGCCAAGCATCAAACCTATGACGATTGGTGGCGGGAGCGAAGTCCATGGGAAGGCCTCGAGAAAATCACGGTGCCGGTCCTGTCGATCGGGCATTGGGGCAAGATGGGTCTGCACCTGCGCGGCAACATCATCGGCTTCGAGGCGTTGAGGTCGACAAAAAAACTGGTTGTGACCGGTGCAAAGGATGTATTCGAAGCCCATGATCAGTTTGATCACATCAGTTACCACGAACAGGAGCTTCTTCCGTTTTATGATCGCTGGCTCAAGGGCCGGGAGAACGGTTGGGAGGAACGTCCGGATGTCCGCGTCTATGTGATGGGGCCGGGGACGTGGCGGGAATCAGGCACCTGGCCGCCGGAAGACGTTCGCTACCGCAATTACTATTTGAGCGGGCAAACTTCGGGCAGTGTGGCGTCCCTCAATGACGGCTCCCTGATAGAGGAATCACCGGCGGCCGACGGAGGTTCGACAAGCTATGATTATCCTGATCCGAAGTGGAAGCTGGGCGTCGTGGGGTTCGGTCCGAACGGGCCGGATCCCGTCGGCCGGGTTCTGACCTTCACCACGGCGCCTCTCGGCGAAGACCTCGAGGTGGTCGGTCCGGTCGTTCTTGAGCTCTATGCCGCATCGACGGCGAGCGACACGGATTTCTTCGTCAGGCTTGCCGACCAGTTTCCGCAATCGGCCGAAGAGCGGTCGCAGGGAGTGCAACCTCGCGCGGTGACGGTCACGAAGGGTTGGCTGCGGGCCTCCCATCGCGAGAAGGATGATGCCTGGAACAGCGAACATCGTCCGTTCTACAGTCATCGCAGTCCCCAACCGATCGAGCCCGGCGAGGTCTACCGGTTCGATATCGAGGTGATGCCGTGCGCCTATCGGTTCGAGGCCGGCCATCGGATTCGCCTTGAAATCGTCAACGGGGATTCTCCGCTGACGGACTCGATCTTCACGCATCAGTATCTCTGGTACAAGGTAGGCGCCGATACCATTCAGCACTCGGCTGCCCATCCTTCCTGCCTGCGTCTGCCGGTGGGCGAGGACTGATCCCCTAGAGGGGGAGGCTCCGGATACGGCGCGCGCAGGGCGCCTTGCCGCTGTTATCGGGCGGCTACATCCGGTTCCGGATAGTCGGGAATTTCCAGTTCCGGCAGAACACGTTCCATGAACAGGCGCAGCTCCTCGAGCATGTCGTCCTTGGGCTGCTGCGCCCAATGCCAGATCAGGGTGACGTATTCGCAGGGCGCTTGTTCGAAGAGCGCCTGCCAGGCACGGATGGATTCGTCGATCGTGCCGCCAATGAAGATGTTGGAGTCCTTCATGCCCTGAACAACGGTGTCTTCGTCGCCCTGCGGAAACTGCGGGAAGAAAGGCCCGTAGAAGTTCTTGTAGATGTCGAGATCGTACTGCCGAAGCTTGCGATCGAAATCCGCGGCTGATTTGGTGATATGGGGCCAGCGCACGATGTTCTGCCGCTGACCGGGCTGGAAGTCGAAACCGTTTCGCTGGGCGACTTCCCGGTAGTAGCGGGAAAATTCGGCGACACCCTCGGTCGGCATGAAATAGGTCGGTATGAAGCCGTTTCTTGCGCAGAAGTCGATGGAAGCCTGGCTTTTCGATGCTGCGACAAAAATGGGTGGGTGCGGTTTCTGGAATGGCTTGGGGACCACGCAGACGCGCTGAACATTGCCGGTTTCCCCGATTTCACCCTCGGCGCCTGCTTCGCTGGCAATCCGCCAGGCGGGGTAGCCGGCCACCCCGGTATCGTAGGGGTAGGGCGCTTCGTAGAAATCACCCTTGATGCGGACGCTTTCCCTTGTCCACGCCTCGATCACCATTCCGACGCGTTCCTCGAACACCCTTCTGTTGTGCTCATCATCGCTGCTGCCATCCGAGACGGTTGCGACCCCGCCACCGAACTGTCCCATGACATTTGCCCAGCGCGACTGGTATCCCCGCGCAAACCCGACGAAGAAGCGCCCCTTGGTCAGGTGATCGAGAATCGCGGTTTCTTCCGCCACGCGCAGTGGGTCCTGGGTGGCGACCACATAGCCGAGCGCGCCGACACGGGCATTCCTGACGTGATTGGCCCAGTAGGCGTTGAGGATTCCCGGGTTGGGCCCGACTTCATAACCTTCCGAGTGGAAGTGATGCTCGATAGTGCTGAGGCCCCAGACCTTCATGGCGTCAGCTTCGCGAATGATCTCTGTCCATTCGTGAACGATGCGGTGATACAGATCGTTGTCGTTGCCGAGCGGGCGACGGTCCTTCCGGTCCTGTTCGCCGTCGGATGGAAACATCGGATAGAGCTGGACGATGATCTTGGGTTGGGCCATCTGTCGATCCTTCCAGATCGCCCGGCTTGCTGCAGGAGTCCGGGAAAAGAGGGGTTGTGCGTCCTATGAGGGATCCGGAGGCGTCGATCTGCACGGTGCTAGCCGGTCACCAATGGAAGTCGGCCACGAGAGTCGACGGGCCTGACCGACAGGGTTCGCCGGACCCGCTGCGGCAGCCGGATGAGGGCCAGCCACCGAGCGAAATCCATGCGCCGACGAACAGGGCAGACCTAACCGTCGAAACGCCGGGTTCCGGCAAGTGCGGCGAGCCCGGCATTGGCGACCTGGAGATCCTCGTGGCCCGCACCCGAGCCTACTCCGATACCCCCCACCAGGTGTCCGTCGACGATGATGGGAAGCCCGCCGGGCAGGTTGACGCGCTTGCCTCCGGTCGCGATGGCGAGCTTGAGGTCGACGCCCTCGGGAATATGTCCGGTCGGCTCGCCGTAAGAGGCCGCCGTCATTGCCTTCATCAGCGACGAATCGATCGACAGCACGAAGGCGCCGTCCATCCGGGAGAAAGCTAGCAGGTGACCGCCGGCGTCGACGACGGAGATGCATTGCGGCACCCCCATCTCGTCCGCCTTGGCCATCGCGGCTTTCAGGATCTTCATTGCCCCGTCGTTGGTGAGTCGGAGCGCGGGCGCGGTTTCCGCCATTCGAACCTCCTTGGAACGCGTCTCGTCGAGGCGGGAGGTTAACACCGCTATGTCATCAGAAAAAGTGCTGAACAACGCGAATCAGGTCACCCGGATTCGCAACATGGCACAGCCTCTCATCAGCCGCACGTTGCACGACAGGGCAGGGCGCTCCCGTTGGCGGGTCTCCTGTCGCAATAGTCTTCTGACAGCCGCCTGGTTTCTGTTGCCACCAACCCGCTCCGGCCGCTCGTCGATCCACCGCTCTCGACAGGTGAGTTGAATGAGATCATGTTACCCACATGTCAACCATGATCCAGATCCGGAACGTCCCCGACATGCTGCACCGCAAGCTGAAGGCACGCGCGGCGCTCGCCGGCATGTCGCTGTCGGATTTCCTGCTTGCTGAGCTTCGCGGGGTTGCGGCGCGCCCGACCGTGGACGAGTTGCGCGAACGCATCGCGCGTCGCGCAAGCGTGGTGCCGTCCATGCCGCCCGCGGAGGCGGTCCGGCAGGAACGTGACACCCGGTGATCGTCGTCGACGCATCCGCCCTCATCGAGACGCTCCTGCCCACGGCTGCTGCCGAAGTGGTCGTGGTGCGGCTCTTCGACTTGTAACCGTCTCAATCCTCCCGACCGCAGGCATCCGCATTGCCGCCCGTCCACCGCAGGAAGCGGATTCGCGTTGCGCCGTAGCGCCGGTCATCGACGGTTTCGCATCGATCCGGAATCTCAAAGGGTTCCGTCGCCGCGGTCTGCACCACGCAGATCGTGCCGCGCTGGATCCAGCCAGCTGTCCCGAGCGCCGCGAGCGACTGCGCTGCCAGATCGCCGAAGTAGGGCGGATCGGAAAACACCAGATCGACGGCCCGCCCGGCACGGGCCGGACGCAAGCAGCTCATGCGGAGAATCTCCGTGCGCTCCGCCTCGCCGAGGGCGTCGGCATTGTGCCGGCAGGCGGCAATGGCGTCCTGCGCGTCATCCATGAAAATCGCATGCTCGGCGCCGCGGCTGAGCGCTTCGAATCCCAGCGCGCCGGTGCCGCAGAACGCGTCGAGGACGCGGACGCCGCGGAGCCTGGGGCCGCCCGCGTCCCCGGCAATCCACTCCCTGTGTTCGAGGATGTTGAACACGGCTTCCCGCACCCGGTCCGAGGTGGGCCGGATGTCGCGGCCGGGCGGCGCCCAGATGCGCCGTCCCCTATGCTGCCCCGCGACGATCCGCATGCGCTTTTCCCAGCTGGTCCCTGAGGACGCGTTTCGGGACCTCCTCGACGCCGCCGCGGGGAAGGTTGCCCAGCTGGAACGGCCCGAAGGCGGTCCTGATCAGGCGGCTCACGGGGTGGCCGAGATGCTCCATTGCGCGCCGGATCTCGCGGTTGCGCCCCTCGCGGAGGCGGACCGTCAGCCATGCATTGGCGCCCGTCGCTGAATCGACCGTCACCTCGATGCGGCCGAAACGCGCCCCGTCCACGGACAGTCCGCGTTCGAGCGCCGTGAGCGCCGACGCGTCCGGCCGTCCGAAAACCCGCACGCGGTAGCGGCGGATCCAGCCGGTAGCCGGGAGTTCGAGTCGGCGGGCGAGGCCGCCGTCATTGGTGAGCAGCAGCAGGCCCTCGGACGCGAGATCCAGCCGCCCGACCGTCATGACGCGCGGCAGGTGGGACGGAAGGCGATCGAAGACGGTGGGGCGGCCATCGGGGTCGCGGGCCGAGCAGATCACGCCCGCCGGCTTGTGAAAGCGCCACAGGCGCGGCGCTGCGGCCGGCGCTACCGGCCTGCCGTCGATCCGGATGTCGGCCTCGGCTCCGATCCTCGTTCCCGGCTCCGAGACCGTGTGCCCGTCGACGGACACCCGACCGGCGGCGATCCAGCGCTCGGCCTCGCGCCGCGAGCACACGCCGGCGCGCGACAGCCGCTTGGCAATGCGTTCTCCGGCCGGACCCTCCGTCATGCCACGCCGGCCGCTGCCGCGACGAGGGCCGCGAATATGGCCGAATCCGCGGCGTTGATCTCGAATTCCGGATGCCACTGGATGCCGAGGCAGAAACGGTAGGCCGGCGCCTCGATGCCCTCGATCACGCCGTCGGGCGCGGTTGCGTTGATGACGACGCCGTCCCCGACCTCCGCGACCGCCTGGTGATGGGCCGAGTTGACCGAGAGCGCGGTCGTCCCCGTGATCCGGTGGAGAAGGGACTCCTCCGCGACCGTCACGGCATGGCCCGGCTCGTTCCGGGGATTGGGCTGCTCATGGGCGAGCGCGCCCTCGACCTCGTCGGGAATGTGCTGGATCAGCGTGCCACCTAGGACCACATTGAGAAGCTGGTGGCCGCCGCAGATGCCAAGCACCGGCTTGTTCCGTGCGAGCGCACCGGCGGTCGCGGCCTCCTCGAACTCGGTGCGCCGTTCCTTGAGCGTCACCGACGGGTGGCGGGTCGCCGCACCGAACATCGCGGGATCGATGTCGAAAGCGCCTCCGGTGACGACCAGCGCCGAGACATGGTTCAGGCAATCGCCGACGAGCGCGGTTTCGTGGGGGACCATGAACGGCAATCCACCAGCTGCGGCTATCGCGGTGCCGTAATTCTCGCGGATCGCGTACCAGGGAAAGCGGGAATAGCTGCCCGCTTCCTCCGAATCCAAGGTTATGCCGATCACGGGGCGGGTCACGGGCTGTTTCCTCGACGCCTGAAGACGACCGTCATTATACGGGATTCGCCGCCGTCTGCGCGGACCCGCGGCGGCGCTGACGGCCGCTTGGCGCGGCGGCGCGCGGGGGACCGGTTTCCGCTATCATCCGGCGCCATGAGCAACCGGGAATGCATGACGATATCGCCCTTCATGGCGTTTGCGCTCGAAGAAGCGCGCGCAGCCGGGGCGCGGGGCGAGGTGCCGGTCGGCGCGGTGATTGTCGACGCGGCGACCGGCGAGGTTCTCGCGCGGGCCGGCAACGAGGTCGAAGCGCGCCGCGATCCCACGGCGCATGCCGAAATGCTCGTCATCCGCGCTGCCGCGCGGGCCCGCGCCGAAAAGCGGCTTCCCGGATGCGATCTCTACGTGACCCTGGAGCCGTGCCCGATGTGCGCGCAGGCCATCGCGTTCGCACGTATCTCGAGGCTCTATTTCGGGGCTGGCGATCCCAAGGGCGGCGGCGTGGTGCACGGGCCGCGGATCTTCAGCCAGCCGACCTGCCACCACCGTCCGGAAATCTATGACGGGATCGGCGAGGCCGAGGCGGCGGCGCTCCTGAAGGAATTCTTCGCCCGCCGCCGCTGACCGCCGGAAGCCGGCCCGTGGCCGCCGTCTCAGTCCTCGAAGCCGTATTCCTTCCACCGCGATTCGACCAGGTCCAGGTCCTCCTTGTGGGGGTGGACCGACAGCGGATAGCGGTCGCCGTCATATTGCTCTTCGGCATCGAAATCGAGGTTGATGGTGGCGTCGATCAGCACCCGGGTCCATTTGCCGGTGCCGTATTTCATGGGGTCGCGTTCGGGCAGGCGGGTCGACGGGTCGAGCAGCGAGCCGAACGTGGACGGGAAGAACACGATGTCGTCCTCGGCGGCATTGACGCGGTAGGCGAAGGCCCAGTCGAGCGCGCCGTAGTCATGGATGTCGATGTCCTCGTCGACCACCCAGATGTTCTTGTAGCGCAGGTGGGCGGAGTTCGATCCCCAGATCGCCGCTGCCGCCTGCTTGGCCTGGCCGCGGTAGGTCTGGTTCATCTGGATCATCAGCGTCGTGCCGTTGTTCGCGGCCGGGCAGTGGACATCGGTGATTCCGGGCACACCGGCGCGCTCGAGCACGTTCCAGGCGACGCCGGCGCGCTGGATCGAACTCGTGATCGAGTTCTCGTTCAGCATCTTCGGCAGCGTGCCCTCGAGCGTACCACGGTGGATCGAGCCGTCGCGATAGGTCACGCAGGTCACCTTGGTCACGTGTTTCGGACCCTGGTCGCCCCCGAAATATCCGGTGTATTCCCCGAACGGGCCTTCCATCTCGAACGTCGCCGGATCGGGATCGATGAAGCCCTCGATGACCATCTCGCAGTCGGCCGGGACCATGATGTCGCTGGTCTCGCACTTGACCAGCTCCATCGGCCGGCCCCGGATCGCGCCCATGACGTCATATTCGCAGACCCCCGTCGGGACCGGCGCGGACGCGCAGAACGGCAGGCACGGCTCGAAGCCGTAGACATGGGCCACCGGCATCTTCATGCCCCGGTCCGCCCATTTCTGGAAATGGACTCCCCAGTTCTGGGCGCGCCACAACAGCACCGGCAGCGTGTCCTTCTGGCCCAGCATGCCGCGATAGATGCCGAGATTGTGCTGGCCGGTGTCCGGGTCCATCGTGACGGTGGCCTGGTAGGTGTTGATGTAGCGGCCTCCATCCTCGCGATGCCAGCGCGGCACCGGGATCTTGTAGATGTCGATGTCGTCGCCGGTGACAATGTTCTCCTTGACCTTGCCGCCCGTCACCTCGACGGGTTCGACACGCTGCTGGAGATAGTGGCGGGTGGCCATGACCATGTCGCGCACCGGCGCGTCCTTGGGCAGGCCCAGCATCATCGCCACGCGGCTGTAGTTCGAGAGTCCGCCGGTGAAGACCTGGCGCGACCAGACGTCGTCGTCGGGGCCGTATCCCTTGACGTTGTTGAACAGCAGGGCGGGGCCGTTGCCGTTCCCGAAGGTCCTGCGCGCGATCGTTCCGAGCTCGCAGTCCCAGTCGACCTCGGCGTCGATTTCCTGGATTTCACCCTCGGTGCGCAGCGCCTCGATCCAGCCGCGCAGGTCATCGAACGACCGCGGGACCAGCATGTTGTGCATACCGTCGATTTTCTGTTCGGGCACGGCAGATTGCTCCTCGATTCGGTTGGATTTCGGCATTGGCCTAGATGTGGGGCCGGCGCCGGCCGGCGCCTCGGACCCGCCCGCAGCGGACCGCCGTTTTCGGAATTTTCCGGGCGCTTGTCAAATCACGGCCCGGCTGGCGGGCCGGATCCGTCCCTCAATCGGCAGACGTGAGGCGCCGCGTCCACTTGCCCGAGAGTTCGAGCGACTGCCAGCGCTTCTCCAGCGCCCTGATGTCCTCGTCGACCGGGCGCACGGTTGGCGGAAAGCGGTCGCCTCCCCGTTCGGCGTCATAGTCGAGATTTATCGTGGCGTCGATCAGCATCCTGTTCCACTTGCCGGTGCCGAACCGCAGCACGTCGGCGTCGCGGCGCCGCACGCTGGGATCGAGTCCGGCGCCCCAGTTGGCCGGAAAGATCACGATGTCGTCCTCGCCGGCGTTGACGCGCCAGGCGCAGGCCCAGTCGACGGCCTCGTAGTCATGGATGTCGATGTCCTCGTCGACGACCGTGACATGCTTGTAGCGGACATGCGACGACGAATCGCCCCACAGCGCCAGCGCGACCTGCTTGGCCTGTCCGCGATAGGTCTGCCTGATCGCGACGTTGATGTTCGCGCCGGCGTGAATCGGATGGCCGAACACGTCGACGACGCCCGGAACGCCGGCGTTCTCCAGCGCGTTCCAGGCCACCGCCGAGCGCTGTATCGAGCTCATGATCGGGTTTTCGCCGACGCTTCCGGGAATTGCGCCTTCCACCGTGCCCCGGAATATCGGGTTGTCGCGATGGGTGATGCAGGTCACCCGTGTGGTGTGTTTCCTGGTCCTTTCCGGCGCATAATATCCGGTGAACTCGGCATAGGGCCCCTCTTCGGTGAAGGTCTCCGGGTCGGTCGAAATCCATCCCTCGATCACGATCTCGGCCGCGGCCGGCACCATCAGCGGGACCGTCTCGCATTCCACCAGATCCACCGGCTCGCCGCGGATGGCGCCCATGACGTCGTATTCGGAGACGTTGCGGGGCACCGGCGCTCCCGCCGTGAAGCCCAGCGACGGTTCCCATCCGATGACGTAGGCAACCGGCATCTCGTCGCCGCGCTCCTGGTGCTTGGCATAATGGGCCCCCCAGTGCTGGGCGCGCCACATCAGGACCGGTATCTCGGCCGGGCCGCTGACCATCCCGCGATAGATGCCGACATTGTGAATGTCGGTCTCCGGATCCTTGGTGACGCAGCCGGCGTAGGTGAGGACATAGCGTCCGCCGTCGAGCCGGTTCCATTTCGGAACGGGAAACCTGAGGAGATCGATGTCGTCTCCGGCAATCACGTTCTGCTTTACCGGACCGTCCTTCACGACGCGCGGCGCAACCCGGTCCTGGAATATGGTTCGGCATATCCGGACAAGTTCGCGCACCGGCGTGTCCTGCGGCAGGCCGAACATCATCGCGATCCGGGAATAGCTGGCCTGGCCGCCGGTGAATATCCGCGAGCACAGGGCGTCCGGCGTGTTGTAATCCCTGATATTGCTGAACAGGAGCGCGGGTCCGTCGCCGCTTCCCTGGATCATCCGGACGAGGTTGCCGATCTCGACATCCCAGTCGACCTCGCCGGTGACTTCCTCAAGCTCGTCCGCTTCGCGGAGCGCATCTATCCATCCGCGAAGGTCGCCGAAGACCGCCGGTCCGCGGTTGAGTACTGACTCGTTCATTCCTTGCCCCTTGCGTCAAACCCTGCTGGGCCATATCTAACTGTTTGCCCGGCCCGGCGCCAGAGGGCATCCGCGTTGCATGTGGATGCCCTCCCGGGGCCTCAAGGGCCGACGTGATCGTGGCGGGGCGCGGGCCGTGTATCCTCTCATACTGACGGTGTTCATTGATCTGGTCGGCTTCGGCATCGTGCTGCCGCTGCTGCCACTCTATGCCCAGGCGTTCGGGGCGGCGCCGGAAACGGTGACGCTGGTCGCGGCGAGCTACACGCTTGCGCAGTCGCTGTTCGGACCCGTCTGGGGCTGGCTGAGCGACCGGATCGGGCGCAAGCCCGTGCTGCTCATCACCATCGGCGGCACTTGCTGCGCCTATCTGCTCCTGGCCTTTACCGGAACGCTCTGGATGCTGTTCGCCACCCGCTTCTTCGGCGGCGCGATGGCGGCGAACATGAGCGTTGCGCATGCGCTGGTCTCCGACGTGACGAAGCCCGAAGACCGCGCCCGCGCCATCGCCCGGCTTGGCGGCGCCGCAGGCCTCGGCTTCGTCGTGGGTCCGGCGATCGGGGGACTCCTCGGGACGGCGAGCGACGGAACGGCGGATTTCATGACGCCGTACCTGGCTGCGGCCGCGTTCTCGGCGGTGGCATTCGTGCTCGCGATCTTCTTCGTCCGCGAGACGGTCACGGCTGAACAGAAGACCAGCGCGCGCGCCGACGGCGGAATAGGCACCTGGCTCGCGCCTCTCGGGCAGAGCGAGATCCGCCTCATACTGTGCCTCATGTTCATGTCGCCATTTGTCTTTGCCGGCGTCGAAACGATTCTCGTCATCTGGTCGGCCGCGGCTTGGGGCTGGGGTCCGGCGCAGACGGGACCGTTCTATACCTGGATGGGGTTCTGCTACGTGGTGCTGCAGTGGACGGCCGTCGGTCCGCTGGTGCGCCGCGTCGGCGAACGCGCGATGGTGACCGCCGGGGCGGCCGCTCTCGGCGTCGGCGTGTTGTGGATGCCGCTCGCCGGAACCGTTGTCGAATTGTATGCGGCCGCGTTCTTCATGATCCTGGGCGTTGCGGCCAACGCCGCTTCGTTGACCAGCCTGCTGTCGCAATATGCCGGTTCCGACGCGCGCGGCCGGGTGCTCGGGCTCGGCCAGGCCTTCGCCGGCACCGGGCGCATTGCCGGTCCCGCTTCCGCCGGCATGGCATTCGGGTGGATCGGAATCGACTGGCCGTTCTATGGCGGTCTCGCGGCCATGATCATCATGATCGCGATCAGCCGCAGCATTCCGGTGCGCCGCGCCGGCGATATCGGCGCCGGCAAACGCTGATCCGCGTCTTGCCCGATCCCGGACGGCGGCCGCGCAGCGAGGCCGGGACACGGGGCAACGGTCCGGCGCGAGGCCCGGCCGGACTCCGGCCTGTCTCCGCCGGACTGTCGTTGAGGGGCGGATCCGTCCGGTTTGCATGGCGGCCCGGGAGGCCCTATATTCAACCGTATGGTTGAACAAAATCTCGATCGCGTCTTCCATGCGCTTGCCGATCCGACCCGGCGGGCCATCCTCGATCGCCTGGCCGAGGGAGAGGCGACCATCAGTCGTCTCTCCGAACCCTTTTCGCTGTCTTTCGCAGCGGTGTCGAAACACGTTGGCGTTCTCGAACGCGCCGGCCTCGTGACGCGCGAAGCGCGGGGACGGGAACGGGTGTGCCGGATGAACCCGGCGGCATTCAGGGATGCGCGGGCGTGGCTCGAATTCCACGAGCGCTTCTGGGCCGACCGCCTGGAAGCGCTCGATGCGCTGGTCGGGAGGGGCCCGGACGCTACGGGGGAGTCGCGATGACAGATCTCGATTGCCGGCGTGAAGCGCCCGGCGGATTCACGGGGGAATACGCGGCATGACGGAGCTTCGGCCGGACGAGAGCGAAATCTATCTGACGTTGCGACGCACCATCGATGCGCCGGTGGAGACCGTCTATGCGGCGTGGACGGACCCGGAGATATTGTGCCGATGGCTGGCACCCGGCGATGCGGTTGTCGGGCGCGCGATAGCCGAAGCCACGGTCGGGGGCATGTTTCTGGTCGAGATGCGCGGAACAGACGGACAGAAATGGATCACCCGCGGCCGCTACAGGGAAGTCGTGCCCAACCGCCGCCTGGTTCACACCTGGCGCTGGGACGGAAGCGATGTCGAGTCGCTGGTCACTGTCGAGTTCGAGCCGGAACCGGGCGAATCAACGCGCCTGACGCTCACGCATTCGCGGTTTGCAGACGCCGAAGGGCGGGAAGAACACGAGCGCGGCTGGCTCGGTTGCCTCGCCAAATTGGACGCGCTGCACGCCGGCTGAGGCATCCGCCGGGGCTGCGCCGATCCGGCAAACCGGGAGACAGGCCTGCCGCGCCGATCCGGCGTCCGCTGTCCGGGACCGACCGGGTGCCGGCTCCTGGCCGGCCGGGGCACACGGGGAGAAGTGCGCATGACGGAGATCGTGCCGGGCCCACGTCCGGACTGGGTATCGGGCGGGATGTATCCGTTCGCGAGCAGGTTCTTCGCCGAGCCGTCGGGGCAACGGATGCATTTCATCGACGAGGGCGAAGGCGAACCGATCGTGTTCATCCACGGCAACCCGGCGTGGTCCTTCGAGTTTCGGCACCTCGTCGAGGCGCTGCGGCCGGAATTTCGCTGCATCGCTCCCGACCATGTCGGATTCGGCCTCTCATCGCGGAGCGGCCGGCGCGAAGACCACCATCCGGAGAGCCATGCCGCCAGGCTTGCCGCGCTGCTCGACTGTCTCGGCCTTCGCGACATGACGCTGTTCATGACGGACTGGGGCGGGCCGATCGGCCTGGATTTCGCGCGCAAGCATCCGGACCGCGTCAAGCGGCTCGTCATCGCCAACACCTGGTGCTGGCCGGTCGGCGACGACTTTCACTTCAGGTCGTTCAGTTTCCTGATGTCGAGCTGGCTTGGCCGGTATCTCGTCAAGCGCCACAACGTCTTCGTGAACAGGGTGATGCCGATGGCGGTCGGCCGAAAGAGCGTCCTGACCCCGGAGGTCATGGCCCATTACCGCCATGCGCAGCCGTCACCTGAAGCACGCTCCGCGAGCGCCGCGTTGCCGGGCCATATCGTCGGCGCGAGCGACTGGCTGCGTGCGATCTGGGACCAACGCGCGGCCTTCGCGGACAGGCCTGCGCTCGTTCTCTGGGGACACCGGGACATGGCGTTTCGGAAGAAGGAGCTCGAAGGATGGAAATCCGCGCTTTCCGATTTCGAATTGCATGAATTCGAGGATTGCGGACATTTTCTGGCCGAAGAAGCGCCCGAGCAGGTGGCTACCGCGCTCCGGGCCTTCATGAGGCGCCCGTAGCGTCGGCCTTCCGGCCGGATGACCCTCCCGAACCTCGTGGCCGGGTTTTGGCTATCGGCGACGGAACGATGCAATGGTGGCCGCTTCGGCAGAACTCAGGGGCTCTTTGCAGTAGGTCTACAGTAGGTAAATTTGGAGGGCGCTATGGTGTCATTTTCGCCGGTCTGAGCGGATGGGAAGGTGCCGCGCGACGCCATAGTCGATCGCCAGCCGGTGGGTTCTCGGTAGAAATCAGGCTGTCTTCGCGATAGGCGCATGATAGGCATTTTGGGGCGGAGTTGGCGACTCCTCGAGTGTGCTGCGGGCGGGTATCCAACTAACCGGAAACTGTGGCAACATGGGCGCATGACTGTTTCCAGATCCGGTTTGTCGGGCGTAAAGGAGTGAAGCAATGAGGAAACCAATAGCCCTGTTTGCTGGCTTGGTGATAGCGGCGTTTTCATTCGTTGCCAGTGAGGCAGCGGAGGTTCAGATCGGCGATTTTGTGTTCGGCTGCAAGACGTCGGATGGGCAGGTGCGCAAGCCGCAATTCGGCGATATGAACGGCGTGTTCTACACCGACATACGTGGGCAGGAGAAGGCGTGTAAAGACGCGGTAAAGCGCATGATTGCGAACTGCCATCAACACACGCGATTCCTGCGGCCCGCAGACAACAGGAAATACCCGGAATGCCTGCCTGTCTTCCAGGAACAGGCGAACGAATGCGCGGCCTTTTTCCGACAGGAAATCGCCAAGTGCTCAGGACATGCCGGACAGGCTTGCATTAAATTAGTCGCCAAGGTTGCGATTACCGGGGTCGACGGGAACGAACGAGTGTTTACAGGCTCCGGCTCCACAGTGCTGGAGGCGGTGAGCAACGCGCAGAAGCCCTGCCTCCGAGTCGCGACAGACTACGACAAGTGTGTCGTAAAAAAAGTGCTGCGCCAGCAATGCTAGCTGTCAGCAATACCGCAAGCGGGTTGTATCGGCTTCGGGAGGCTTGCGGCAGCCGATGTGACATCTTCGAGAATGACAATGACAATGGAGAAGACTGCTAGAGAGGGAAACCGCCGGCTGGCGCTGATACCCGGAGCCCTCGCGGGCCGCTGCTGATCGAGGCGAAGGCCGAATATCAATTTGGCGGCGATTTTTGGCGATTTTCCGCGTGGGCACTATCCGATATAATCCCCTACGTAACCCTGAGCACCTCCGATTGTGCCGACCACCCACCGCCATCTGTGGCGGTCCTGGTCGATCTTGGGAGGGTCCTTTCGGCTGCCTCCCTTGTACCGGTTCTCCATCCATACTGCCGTTCTGGTCAGAATCGAATTAAACTCGTCGATCTCAATTTCGTTCAGAATTATGTGTCCCTTCAGTGCAGCTTCGTACTCGGCGCGCGCCAGTGCCCCCGCTACTCCAGGTAACCCATCGTTCATGCACCTCCTGATTCCGCGAGCGGGTTCGATGCTATGGGCTGTAGAGCGGTGCCGTGCAAACAAGACGTCTCGACCGTTCGTTCTCCTTGAGGAAGGATCTCTCCAGCGAGTTTGATCACTGTCCCCAACTCGTCGAGCTGTAGAATTTTGCTTGCAACCCAATCGGCATTGCTGTTGTTCATCGTAAGGGGGCCGTCTGAGGTGGGTTGTGATCGGATATGTTGCAGATTAAACGTCCGACGCTCTAGCCGAGCCCGAAGTCATCCCGGAAACGGTCGATTTGATGCATCCGTTCGTGCAAGATCGTCGCGATCCCGATGTCGCCATTCGAGAGATGCTGCCAATAAACGAAGTGGTGTTCATACCGAAAGAAGAACCCATCGACTCCGAATTCCGCCGGGATGGGTTTCGACGCGACACCGTGGTCCTCAATCTTGTCGAAGGTGGCGAACAGGCCAGTGATGTATTTCTCCGCCTGATCCTCGCCCCATCTGTCCCTTGTGTAGCGGTAGATGTCGTCGAGGCGGTGGGAGGCCGCCTCTTGGATGCGAATGGCGGGCACGAGTGTCAGGAGCGGTTCCGCGCGATCACATCGTTCGCTGTCAGGGGCTGATAGCTCTGCTCCGGTGCGGCAAAGGCGTGGGTCAGTTCTGCTTTCAGCCGGTCGAAGGCTTTCGCCTCCACACGTTCCTTGTCGCGACGGATTAAATCTCGGATGTATTCGCTGACATTCTCGTAGGTGCAATCCTCACCGGTGTTTGCGGCGACGAAATCGCTGAGTGCGCCGCTGACGCGGACAGTCAAGGTTCTCGTGCGGGGCATGGCTCCTCCTGAGTCTCGCCATGTATTCAATATAACCAAGAATAACTACAAAACAAGTCGTGAAGGCCTGCCTCCATGTGTTTTGGAGCTCCGCCAACCCTTAGCTCCTTAAACAACGCGTCCGCTCCACGAGCGCAACAACCGCCAGGAGAACGGCATTTGAATAGGGTCTCGGCATCCGTACTGGCTGCCTCTCTGAACCAGCACTCCGAATCACATGGATTCCCTGGTCAAGTATATGAGTCCCTTCAGTTTCCTGATGTCGAGCTGGCTTGGCCGGTATCTCGTCAAGCGCCACAACGTCTTCGTGAACAGGGTGATGCCGATGGCGGTCGGCCGAAAGAGCGCCCTGACGCCGGAAGTCATGGCCCATTACCGTCATGCGCAGCCGTCACCCGAAGCGCGCGCCGCGAGCGCCGCGATGCCGGGCCATATCGTCGGCGCGAGCGATTGGCTGCGTGCGATCTGGGACGAGCGCGCGGCCTTCGCGGACAGGCCCGCGCTCATTCTCTGGGGACACCGGGACATGGCGTTTCGGAAGACGGAGCTCGAAGGATGGAAATCCGCGCTTTCCGATTTCGAGTTGCACGAATTCGAGGATTGCGGACATTTCCTGGCGGAAGAAGCGCCGGAGCAGGTGGCTACCGCGCTCCGGGCCTTCATGAGGCGCCCGTAGCGCCGGCCTTCCGGTCGGACGATCCTCCCGAACCTCGTGGCCGGGTGTAGAGCGCCCTTGTCCAGCGGCGACGAAACGATGCACTCATCGCGCAATCCCGTGCCGCCGCCTGCCAGATCACGATTTGCAACGGCCGGCAGGGCGGATCCACGGGGATATGACAGTGTCGATTCTACCCCCAGGCTCTACTTGTCTTCGGTGCCTGAGGACTGTTTCCTGGCCCTGCGCTTGACCACCTTGCGGCGGATATGCACGCCCTTGCCTGGCTCCTTGCGGATTTCGAACCCGCCGGACTTCTCGACCAGCGTGCTCAGGTTGGAACAGCCATAGGTTCTGGAATCGAAGTCCGGCGCCGCGGCGAGCAGTCGGGTGCCGACGCTGCCGAGGTTGGCCCAACCGTCCTCGTCCGCATCCTCGATCGCCTTCGCGATGAGCTTTATGGCCTTCGATGGCGATTCCTTCTTTTCCGCTTTCGCGGAGGCGGTCGTGCCGTTCCCCTTCTCGGTGCCGGAATCCAGAAGGTTCTCGAGATATATGAACCTGCTGCAGGCGTTGCGGAACGCCTCTGGCGTCTTGCGTTCTCCGAAGCCGTAGACCGTGAGGCCTTCCTCTCGGAGCCGTTGCGCGAGGCGCGTGAAAT
Source organism: Alphaproteobacteria bacterium (assembly GCA_022822405.1). Taxonomy (GTDB): domain Bacteria; phylum Pseudomonadota; class Alphaproteobacteria; order MPNO01; family UBA830; genus JAJEBT01. The sequence goes on along the minus strand of JAJEBT010000199.1, from coordinate 69,714 downwards.
CGCTGTCGCTCGAGACCAGGCACACGCCGTCGAGATTGTTCTTGTAGAGCAGGTCCATCGCGTCGATGACCAGCGCGATGTCCGCCGCGTTCTTGCCCTTGGAGTTGCTTCGTTGCTGGTGCTGAAGGATCGCAAGCGACTGGATGGCCTTGTCCCAGTTGCCGAGCTGGGTACCCGAGAAGTCTCCGTAGATGCGGCGCACGTCGGCTTCGCCGAGCTTGACGATCTCCTCGAAGATCGCCTGTGCATACCGTGCGCTCGTGTTGTCGGCGTCGATCAGCACCGCAAGGCTCAGCGCCTCCCTGTTCCTGGCCATGACTGCTTCTCCGGTGCGATTTCGTTTCCGGGTGTTTGTAGCCGCTACATGCCTGTTGCGCCATGCCCTGCACCAGCCGGTCCTTGCGTGATCGCTCCCGCCATGGCCGATCACGGTGGCGGCGCAGACAGGCTTGACGAGGGTGGTTCCATCGTTCATATACCGGCCGCGTTTGGCGGGGTAGCTCAGCTGGTTAGAGCAGCGGAATCATAATCCGCGTGTCGGGGGTTCGAGTCCCTCCCCCGCTACCACCGAGACCGACATTCCGCTTCGCGGGATGTCGGTCGCCCCTTTCCGGCGGCCGCTCCCGGCCCGTTCGATGATGGTGCCGAGGTCGCCATGGAGCGCAGCGTGCATCTCGCCGCGCTTCTCGCCGGGGGTCAGCACGATACGCTCGATCAGCCCCCGGATCGCCTCCGCCGCCTCGTCGCGCTTGCCTACGATGAAAAAACTTCGCGGTGCGGCATCGTCGTCATCGTGTTCTGGCATAGTCGGTCAGCATCATCACGGACTCGCCATGCTCGGTCGAGGCCAGGACATTCGCGAATCGACGGTCCGCCGTCACCACCGTCGCGCCGATGCGGTGTGCGAGCGCGAGATACACGCAGTCGTAAACCGCATGGTCGAGGGCCAGCGCCAGACGGAGCGCGTCCGCGCCGGCGGTCTCGTCGTCGTGCCAGCGCAGCGGCATTTCGGCCATCCAGGCAAGGGCGGCGCCTGCGTCGGCGCGCTCCATCTGACCCGTCCGCGCCTTTCGCCACAGCGCATTGGCAGCCTCGGACGCCATCAGGCGCGGCGCGTGCAACTCCTCGCCGCTCGCCGCCAGTCCCCGCGCGGCATCCGAATCGGGCTCGTCGACCAGCAACTTGACCGTCACGCTCGCATCGACGACGAAGCGCATCAGAAGTCGTCGCGATGGCCGTGGTCGCGGTCCTCGCGGATCAGCACTTCCGCCGGGGTCTGCTTGCGGCCCCTGGTCTTCTCCCGCAGCCGGTCCGACGCTTCCAGGAACCTGGCGCGCTTCGCCGCCATGTCGTCGTCGGCGGCGCATTCCAGGACATGGCGCACCTCGCCCTCCAGGGAGCGGTTGTTCAGCGCGGCGCGGCGCTTGAGGCGGTCCACCACATCGTCGTCGAGTTGTCTCACGTTGATCGTCGCCATCGGCTTGCCTCCGCATCTGCTATCATATTGATAGCGTGTCGTCGCGGCATTTGCAAGCCCCTGGGACGGCCATCGGGCGACATTCGCGGCCATGCGGTGACAGGGCTACGAGACCATGGGTTCCTCCCTTGTTCCGCGGCCCGCGAGCGCATATCTGGCTTGTATCGACCGTCACGAATCCCACCTTCCCGCCTCCGTCGCGGGGTTGCCGCGATAGTAGCGTCCATCGGCAAGATTGCCTCGCTCGCGCAGGGCGTGGGCTATTTCGGGCGCGATGGCTACTACGCGAAGGACGACGGGGCGCACCGCCGCGAGGCGAGCGCCTGGGCTGGCAGGGGCGCGGCGGCGCTCGGGCTTACCGGCCCGGTCGATCCCGAACGCTTCCGGTCTCACCAACGGCGAGACCGCCACGGTGGAATCGGTCGAGCGGGACGGCGTTCTGTTCCGTCTCGACGACGGCAAGCTCGCCAAACTCGGGCAGCACGACGCCCAGCTCCGGCATATCGACCCCGCCTTCCCGGCGGCGGTGCACGCCTTCCAGGGCCGGACGGTGGACCGGATTCTCGCGGCGATGCCGGCAGAGAGCCCGAACCTGGTCAACCAGCGCGCCTTCTATGTGGCGATCTCGCGGGCGCGCGATGCCGCGCGGCTCGTCACCGGCCTTACGCTGCTGGTCGTCATCGCCCGGCTGGGCGACCTCTGGAGCGTCACGGGCGGGCCGGACCCTCGACGAGGGGTCGGCGGGCGGGCGCACGGGAACGGAAACGGACGGAGCTGCTGGCCGTGCTCGAAGCCGACTGGCACGGGCTGACCCGGCGCCAGATCGCGGAGCGTCTCTGGGGCCGGGAGCGCGTCGCGGAAGACTGGTGGCCGGACGGGTGGATGCAGGCCCGAGTGAAGCGCCGTTTCAGGAAAGTCCACGCCATGCTGAAGGCATACCGCGACATCGCCGACGGGCGGTGACGGCCTCTTGCCTGCGGCAGGCGGTTCGCCGGCTGCACTGGTGAGAATCGGCGCTGCCTGGCGGTCGAAACGCGGTCGCAGTTTCGCCAGACACGTGCTATGATACCCTCCGGTGCGTAGGGCTCAGATATCGACGATAACCGTGTGCCGGTCTCGGTCGTAGCGAGCCCGCGTTACCAGACTACGGCGCAATTCCGGGCGCGCCGGGGCCTTGGGCCCCGAATGTCGCGACCGGGTTTCCGCCGGTCTTCTCCAGCGCCGCAGCTGCCTTCTTGGCCGGTGTCGAACCTGTCGCCGGAACGGAGCGGCTCCCCGGAGGGAGAAGCGGACCGGATCGGATCCCTGCCGCTGGCCGTACCGTGATCCCGGCCTTCTGCCGCTGCTGGCGTAGCGGGTCGGGACAGGGTGCCACGGACCGTCTCGGGTGGTTCTGACCGGGATCCATGCCGACGGCTCGCAGAAACTGATGGCCGGAGAACGCCGGCGCATGGGGGAAACCGCAAAAATGACGGGCGAGCGGAACGAGTACGACTATATCGTCGTCGGCGCGGGGAGCGCCGGCTGCGTGCTGGCATACCGGCTGAGCGCCGAGCGCGATGTCAGCGTGCTGGTCTTGGAAGCCGGTGGTCCCGACACCGATCCGCTGATCCACATTCCTCTCGGCCTCGGGCGGATGCACGACAAGAGGGCGCACGACTGGGGTCTGGACACCGAACCGGAAGCCCATATCGACAATCGCGTCGTCGAGGCGATGCGCGGCAAGGTGCTCGGCGGTTCGTCCTCGATTAACGTGATGGCCTACGTGCGCGGCCACCGCGGCGACTATGACCGCTGGGCGCAGAAGGGAGCCATCGGCTGGTCCTATGTCGACGTGCTGCCGTACTTCCGGCGCATGGAAAGCTGGGAGGAAGGCGCCGACAGGTGGCGTGGCGGTGACGGTCCGCTCCATACCACGCGGGCGCGCTCCACGGATCCGCTCTGGGATGCATGGATCGAGGCCGGCGAGGCCACCGGCATCGGCTTTACCCATGACTACAACGGGGAGAAGCAGGAAGGCCTCGGCCGCAGCCAGTCGACGATTCACCAGGGCAAACGCAACAGCGCGGCCCGCGCCTTTCTGAGGCCGGCGATGAAGCGCCCCAACGTCACGGTGCTGACGAACGCGCACGCGACTCGCGTGGTCATGGACGGCCGGCGAGCCACCGGCGTTGAATTCGTTCGCGGTAACGAGACCCGGACGGCCCATGCGGCGCGGGAAGTCATCCTGTCGGGTGGCGTTTTCAACTCGCCGCAGCTCCTGATGCTTTCGGGGATCGGTCCGGCGGACCACCTGTCCGAGATCGGCATCGATACGGTGATCGATTCCCCCTACGTGGGCAAGAACCTGCAGGACCATCTGGCCGTCATGCCGATGGCCACCCGTCCCGTTCCCGGGCCGTTCCGGGGCGTCATGCGCTTCGATCGCATGGCGGTGTCGATGGTGCGGGCGCATCTCTTCGGAACCGGACCCGCCACGGTTCTTCCCGGCGGGCTTCACGGCTTCGTCAAGACACGCCCGGAGCTTGCGGTGACGGACATCCAGTTCCTGTTCCGCGGCGCTCCGCCGCATGCCCATCTGTGGTTCCCGGGCATCAGGCCGCCATACGAGGACGGTTTCGGGTTGCGGCCGGTGCTGTTGCACCCGGAGAGCCGGGGCGAGGTGCTGCTGAGGTCGGCGAACCCGATGGACAGGGTGCGCATCATCCAGAACTTCCTCGCCGCGCCGGAAGATCTCGTCACCCTGCGCAACGGTGTCAGGATCGCGCGCGAGCTGCTGCACCAGCCGGCGCTCGATTCGTTCCGGGGAACCGAGACCACCCCCGGCGCGGACGTGAAGACAGACGGCGAGATCGACGCGTGGATACGACGCACGGTGGTTACCGCGCATCACCCCTCCTGCACGACCCCGATGGGCACCGGCGAGCGCGCGGTGCTCGATCCGGAATGCCGGGTTCGCGGGGCGGAAAACCTTCGGGTGGTGGACGCATCGTCCATGCCCGACCTGGTTTCCGGAAACATCAACGCGGCGGTTCTCCTGATTGCCGAGAAGGTGAGCGATCACATCCTCGGCGCGACCCCGCTGTCGCCGGACGTGGACGCCTGACGGCATCCAACCTGTCGTCCGGTTTCCGGAAGCGGGCAGGGACCGGCTGGCGCGGCAATCGAAAGGGGCAGATGATAGAGTCCGGCCGGGCGCCGCGTCGGACTTGCTTCTGATGTCCCCGCTGCCAGAATTGCCTGAAGGCCGCCGGCTTCGCCCGGCGGGCAGGCACCGCTTGGGTGCCGGCCGGGATCGCCGGTAGACCATGCCGCGAGGCCGGTCATGTCGTACGAAATCCGTTGCCGAACAGCTCCATGCCGAACTCAGGCCACGCTTCAACGTCGTCGGCATCTTCCCCAGCAAAGAGGCCGTTATACGCCTCGCCGGCGGCTCTGCAATCCGCCGACCATTGTTCCTCTACTGCTGACGCCTCGCGACGAGTGGCCTCTATCCGAATTCGGGCTTCCGTTTCTCGAGGAAGGCGCGCAACCCTTCGCGGGCGCTTTCCGTGGTTTGCGACATTGCGGCGGCAAGGCTTTCCGTGAACAGGCCATCCGCGCGCGACATGTCTCCGATCCGCGAGATTGCCTCTATCATCAGATAGTTCGAAAACGGGGCATTGTCGGCAATCTTGCGCGCCAGTTTGCGTGCAAGCGGCAAGGCCTCGCCTTCGCCGACCGAATAATGCGCAAGCCCCAGCGCAAGCCCCTCCTCGGCGCCATACCTCCGGCCCGTCAGCATCATCTCGCGCATCCGGTCCGCCCCCAGGATACGGCCGACCCGGACGGTCGCCCCGCCACCGACGAAGATTCCGCGGAGGCCTTCCGGCAACTCGAACCGAACCGAGGGCTCGGCAATGCGGACATGCGTTGCGGTGGCTATTTCCAGCCCGCCACCAATGACGGCACCGGTCAGCGCCGAGATGACAGGCAGGCCTCCGGTTTCGATCATGTCCGCGACCCGATGCCAGTTGCGCGAATGGAAGACCGTCTGTTCCGGCGAGCGGTGCTCATGCTCGGCGAGGTCGAGGCCGGCGCAGAAATGCCCGCCGCTTCCGGTCAGAATGACCGCGTTTATGCCTTCGGGCGGACGCGAGAAGAAGGCGCCGAGTTCGTTGATCAGGGCGTCGTTCATCGCGTTTCGCTTCTCCGGACGATCGAAGATAATGGTCGCGATGTCGCCTTCGATCTCCAGGCGGGTGACTGGTTCCTTGGGGCTGTCACTGTGCATCGTCTTCCTCCCGGTTCCGCGCATCGGTTTCCGTTCTACAGACAAAACGGTTCAGGGCATAACGGTTCTGCGGATCAACGGATACGGCGCCGCGACGGCGGCTGCGACTGGATTCGCCCTGCTCTTCCGTTGTCTAGAGAATCGCTTCGGACGGGACGTCGAGACGCTTCGCGAGCTCTGCCAGGCGCGTGATCGTACCCCCGGCCAGCGGAATCCCCTCTCGATAGCGCATGTCGGCCAGGCGAAAGCCGCGCTCTCCCGGCATCAGGATGGCATCGGTCCCGGCAGCTGTCGGCAGACCCTTGATCGCGACGACCAGCTCGGTGATCTGGCGCGCGAAGGCATCCGTCTCGGTGAAGGCGCCGACATTCACGGCCAGCGCAAGACCGTTCATCGCCGCTCTGCCTCCGGTCAGGGCCTCGGAAATCACGGGGTTGCAGGTGAGGACGCTGCAAAGCACCTCGATCATCAGCGAGAGGCCCGATCCCTTCGGACCGCCGAGCGGTGCGAGCGTGGCCACCCGCGCGGGATCGGTTGTCGGCGATCCGGTCTCGTCGATACCCCAGCCGGGGGGAATGCCGGTGCCGGCATCCCTGGCGTGCATGATCTTGCCGAGAGGAACGGTCGCGGTCGACATGTCCAGAAGCAGGGGATGGCCCGTCTTGGGGGCAGCGATGGCGATCGGGTTTGTGGAAAGGCCCGAGACGCGCGCGCCGTGATAGGCCATCAGGGGCCTCGAAGCGGACATGACGACGCCCAGAAGGCCGCGCTCTGCCGCCTGTACGGCGTAGAAGCCGATCGCTCCGGCATGGGAAATGTTCTTCGCCGAGCACCAGCCCGTGCCGAAGCGTTCGGCGATACTCGCGGCTTCGTTCATCGCGGCGAGCATGGCGGTGGCGCCCGGCATGTTGTGCGCGTCCAGAACGGCAACTGCACCCTCGCTGCGCTCGACATCCATGGTCGCGGCAGGGTCGATGCGGCCCTGCTCGACCATTTCCACATAGCGGGGTATGCGCAGGACTCCATGGGAATCGGCGCCTCGCGCATTGGCCCAGACCAGCACGCGGGCGGTGTCCTCGGCGAAGTTCGGCGCGAACCCTCCGGCGGTCAGGAGTCCTACCGCAAACTCGTGCAGATCGTGTGCGGGGACGGTCTTCATGCGTGCGCGCGCAGCGGTGTCGGGAAGAACTTGTCGAGCCATGCGCCGATCAGGGCGCGCGTATAGGGCGCATCCTCCTCAGACAACGGAAAGTGCGCAACGCCGGTGGGGATCATCAGTTCGGCGTTGGCGCCGGCCTTCTCGAACAGGCGGATCGACTGTTCCGTCGGCGTGACCACGTCGTCCGCCGTGTGGAACAGCAGGAGCGGGCGCGGCGCGATGTCGGCCACGACGTCTTCGGCGCGGAACTTGTACATGCTGATCGCGGTTTCCACCGGCACCTCGAACTGCGCCTTGGGCGAGAGGTTCGTGCGCAGTTCCGGCGGAATCGGCACCACGTCGAAACGCGAGACCCACATGCTCTCGCCGGTCTCGGCCTTCTGCTTCTGCCCGTCCTCCAGGATGCCGGTGAATTTCTGCCAGGCTTCGGGTGTCGGATGTTGGCCTCGGAACTTGCGTTCGCCATCGCCCCAGCCGCAAAGCGAGATCACGGCAGCGATACGCTCGTCGATTCCGCCGGCGAAGATCGCCACCGCCGCCCCGAAGCTGTGCCCGATGACGCCGATCCTGTCGGGGTCCACCTCTTCGCGCCCGGCGATGAAGGTCAGGGCGTTCTTGGTGTCGGCCACCTGGTCGAAGCAGCGGACCTCGCCGCGCGCGCCTTCGCTCTCGCCGCAACCGCGAAAATCAATGCGGAAGACGCAGTAGCCCATCTCGTCGAGCATTCGCGCGACGAGTTCGACATGGGACCTGTCCTTGGTTCCGACGAAGCCGTGCAGGACGATGAAGGTCGGCAGACGCTGCCCGGGTTCGCGCCCTTCCGGCACATGGAGGACGCCGGCCAGCTTGAGGCCGTCGGACATGAAGGTGAGCGGGTATTCCATAGGTGTCTCCCTGCTGGGCGCGGTCAGTCGGACCGGCGGCGGTAATAGTCCGTGAAGGCTTGCAGATGCGCGCGCAGCGCTGCGACGGTGTCGTCATTCACGATTGTAAGGGTTTCGGAGTCAACCCTGCCCATCGTTCCGGCAATCCGCGCTTCAGGCTCGGCCATGGCAACTGCCCTCTGCGAATGCCAGGCTTCGCCGTGGCGTTTCATGCACTCGCGCCGTGCGGAAGGAATGAGGAGGTCGTTCGGATCTCTGCTGGCCCCCGGCGTTGGACGAATGCGCGGTTTTGTCCCATCCGGGGCGGGGCGCCCTTGGCGGAACGCCCGGGAAGGGAGGCCTCGCGAAGAAACCCTTCGGCGCCGCCGATACATGTCATGTCAGTGATCATCGCCGGTACTGCGGTTCAGGCTTCAGGCAGCCGCTGCTCCGGACCAGAGAAATTGATGTTCGCGCCAGGCCGGGGGTGCGGGTTCACCGCAGACATTCATGACGCGGACATTCTCGGGCCGTTTAGGGGCGGTGATCATGTTGGGTTCGAACCGGTCATCATCCAGGGTCATCGCTTCGAGATCCGTGATGTTCAGCTGAACGTGTCCCATCGAATTGACGAGATAGCTCATTGCCGACTCCCCCCTTGTTCGCCCTTCGAGCGCGTGGGTAGCACAGATTTTCAGCGATCACAATATTTTCGAAAATTATCTTATTGTCGAAAGCATCCGGAACTGCTATCAATGTCGATGCACGGGCCGCACCACGCCCTCTGCCGGTGCCGGGCTCAGCGAAAGGAGGCATCTCCTGACTGTTTCTGATGTGATCTCCAACTCTTTGCCTTCGGCAGGATCGGGGAGGGGCGCGGGGCGCGATCTCGTCGGCCGATTGCGCATGGACATCGTGAACGGAGTGTCCGCACCGAACACCCGGTTGAAGTTTGCGAACCTGTCCGAGCGTTACGACGCAGGCTACGGCACGTTGCGCGAAGCGCTCTCGCAACTGGTGTCCGAAGGATTTGCCACGGTCGAAACCAACAAGGGTTTCGCCGTTGCGCCGGTATCCCGTGAAGAGCTGCTGGAGATAACGGAGCACTATATCGATCTCGAGAAACGCGCCCTCGCCAGTTCGATCGCTCATGGCGACGACAGCTGGGAAGGGCAGGTCGTGTTAGCCCATCACAGGCTGCATTCGATCGAGAAGCAGTCTTGGGAGGAGCGGGTTGCACGCCATTCCGAATGGGTGATCAGGCATCGGGAATTTCATGAAGCTCTGGTCGCCGCTTGCCAGGGCCCCTGGCTGCTGCGTTTGCGATCGCTGATGTTCGGCCAGCTGGACCGTTACCGCTTCCTGACCAAGATGGCGCCTAAGCGGCACGGAAAAGGCAGGAGCGCGGAGCATCGCAGGATCATGGAGGCCGTGCTGGAACGGGATGTCGATCACGCTGCGGTGCTTCTCGATTCGCATGTCCGGCATACGGCGGAAAGAGCCGTCAAGCTGTTGCAGAGCCGGGTGAGAGGAAGGCAAGACACCTGAAGCCCGCGTCAGGCGCATCGCATGTTCCTGTCCGGCGGAAGGCAGGACAGGCCGCTGCGACAAGTTCGGAGCGGTGGCGGAAACCGAAGGGAAAAGACGAAAAAAATCTCTGAAAGGAAATCGAAATGTCTCTGAAACTTAGGACGAACCTGAAACTGACTGTGGCCGCGACGGCCGCGGCAATGATGATGTCCGGGGCCGCGTCGTCCGAAGAGGTGTTGAAACTGTCCTTCTTCGCTTCGCCCAAGGATCCGACCTATGCGGATGTGTTGCAGCCCTGGATCAAGGTGATCAATGCCGAAGGCGCCGGAATCGTTCGGATCGATGCCTTCCCCGGCGGTGCCCTGGTCCGGGGGCCGGCTGCGCAGGCCAAGGCAGTCAGCAATGGGGTCGCGGATCTCGCCTGGATCGTTCCGGCCTATACGCCCGGGCGCTTCCCCGACAATGACGTGATGGAACTCCCGGGCATCATCCGGGACGTGAAGGAAGCGTCAATCGCCTTCCGCCGCCTTTATGACCGCGGGCTGCTGAGGGGCTACGGGGATTTCTACGTGCCGCTGCTGGCAACCACCCATCCCTATGCAATTCATACGGTCAAGCCGGTGAAAAGCATGGACGATCTCAAGGGTCTCAAGCTGCGGGCAGGCGGGCCGGTGGCAAGCGCGGCGATCAAGGCGTTGGGGGCCGCTCCCGTCGGGATGCCGGTTCCGGCGATTGCGGAAAACGTCGCCAAGGGAGTGCTGGACGGCTCCGGGGCGGAATGGAACGTCATGTACGCGTTCAAGATCATCGAGGTTGCCAAGAACCACTACATGCAGCGGCTGGGCACGGTTCCGCTCACCGTCCTGATGAACAAGGAAAGGTATGAGTCGCTCCCGGCAAAGGCGCGGTCCATCATCGACAAGCACAGCGGCGAAGCGCTGTCGCGCAAGTTCGGCGATGTCCACTTCGCTATCCAGGGTGCGCGTCTTGCGACGACGAAGGCCAGGCGCGGGCACACCATCGTCAGTCCGGGTGAAAAGGAAGTGGCACGATGGAACGCACTGATGGATGGCGTCGTGCAGAACTGGATCAACTCCCATCCGAAGGGCAAGGAACTCTTCGCTGCGCTGAAAGAGGAACTGGCCAGAATCCGAGCGGAATGATCCCGAGGGGCCGGCGGCTGCTTTGTCGGACGGCCGCCGGCCCCGTCCCCGGGGTGCCGGGCATCATCAACTGAGGGAACGGGCGAATGGTCATGGAGCGCTTGTCTCGATTTGAGCGGACGGTGCACGGAAGCACGCGCTGGATCGCCATGATTGGTCTCATCGGCCTGGTCGGCCTGACCCTTGCAACTATTGCCGACGTGATGATGCGCTGGCTGTTCAACAGCCCGATCGAAGGCGTTCACGACCTGTACAAGCTCGTCATCGCGATGGTCATCGCGCCCTTCTTTCCGATTGCGCTGATCGAGCGGCACCATATCGCCATCACCTTCCTGGGGAGCGCGCTGGGGCGGAAGGTCAACGCCTGGCTCAACGCCGTCGCAAATGTCGCGTTGCTGGTCTTTCTCGTGCTCATGTCATGGCAGTTCGCCAAATACGTGGTGGAAGTGCACGAGACGGGCGAGACAACATGGGTTCTTGGATGGCCCGTGGCGCCGTGGTGGGGCCTCGCGACGGCAATCATCATCCTGTGCATTCCGGTCCAGCTGTTTGTCACGATAAAGGACGTCATCGTGCCAAGAGACGCGCCCGGACACGGACATGCACCACATTCCGAAGAGCCGAGTTGAGGCGCCTCCCGGCGCGTTCCGCTTGGCTTCTGCACTCGTGAACCGCTGAGAGCGGACGGACACGCATCGCATGGATCCGATCACGATCGCAATTCTCGGAATAGTCGGCATGTTCGTGCTGATCGCGCTGCATGTCCCGATCGGCGTTGCGATCGGGGCTGCGGGCGTAGTCGGTTTTGGCTTGCTCGGTGGCTGGAAGCCTGCCTTTTCGCTCATAGGAACGGAGTACGTCACCGTCTTCACGAATGCCGAACTGGCGGTCATCCCGCTGTTCCTCCTGATGGGCAGCTTTGCCGGCGTCAGTGGCCTTTCGGCGGATATCTATCGACTCGCCTACGCCTTCATCGGGCACCGCAGGGGCGGGCTGGCGCTGGCCACGATCGGGGGTTGTGCCGGGTTCGGGGCCGTATGCGGATCCTCGCTTGCGACGGCGGCGACGATGGGGCGCGTTGCCCTGCCGGAGATGATCGACCGGGGCTATTCCCCCACCCTGGCATCCGGATCGGTCGCTGCCGGAGGCACATTGGGCATGCTCATTCCGCCCTCGGTCATCATGGTGATCTACGCCTTCCTCACGGAACAATTCGTCATCACCCTCTTCGTCGCCGCCCTGATCCCGGCTCTGATCGCCGTGCTGTTCCACTTCGTCACTGTTGCAGTCCTCGTGCGCCTCAACCCCGAAGCCGGACCTGCCGGCGCCCGCACGGCCTGGCCGGACAGGTGGCGTGTCCTGCTGCAAGGCTGGGGCGTCCTGGTTCTGATGCTGGCCGTGATCGGGGGTATCTATGGCGGGGTATTCACGGTCAACGAAGCCGCGTGCCTGGGCGCGGGGCTGGCCTTCCTCTTCACCGCGATCCGGGGCAAGCTGAGCTGGAGCACGATGTTCCGGGTCCTGAACGAAACGGCAACCAACACGGCGATGATCTACCTGATCATCGGCGGCGCCTCGATTTTCTCGTCCTTCGTCACCCTGTCGCGCATGCCGGACGCCCTCGTCGGCCAGATCTCGGCTCTGGGTGTCGCTCCTCTCGTCGTGATCCTGATCCTGTTCGCGGTCTACCTCGTCCTGGGTTCGGTTTTCGATACCGTGGCGGCGATGGTCATCACGCTGCCCTTCGTGCTGCCCCTGGTGACGGAACTCGGCTACAACCCGATCTGGTGGGGCGTCGTCCTCGTCATGGCGATTGAAGTCGGAATGATTACGCCGCCGATCGGCATGAATGTCTTCGTCCTCTTCGGTGTAGCGCGCGACATCCCGCTGAAGACGATCTTCAAGGGCATCCTGCCGTTCTTCTATGCCGATATCGTCCGGATCCTGCTGATCATCCTGTTTCCGGCACTGGCTCTCTGGCTGCCGCAGGCGCTCGGCTACAACATCAGTTTGTGATCTGCGGTAGCCCCCGTACCCGGTCGGACTTTCCGCCTGGAGAAGCCGGTCGTGCAGCCGGCGCGCCACCGCCCCGGGCAGGATCTGGCCGGTAGCGGCAGAATGGCGCGTTTCGTATAGTGTTCACGTTGAACGGGAGGTAACACCGATGGTGGAGTCCACAAATAACAGGTTCGATGTTGGCGGTCTGACGCTGGAGCGACCGTTCCGGCTGCGCCGGTTGGGACATTTCGGGTTCTACGGACGCGACATGGAGAAGTCCCTCAGCTTCTACCGCGATCTCCTCGGATTCCAGGTCACCGATACGCTCGACTTTGGTCCGCGCGCCCGCGATCCGAAGGACCTCGATGGCCTCGGCGACACGCGCGGATATTTCATGCGTTACGGCACCGATCACCATGCCTTCGTGCTGTTTCCCTACCGGGTGCGCAAGGCCATCGATTACGACGGGCGCATGGCCGACGGCGTCACCATCAACCAGATTACCTGGCAGGTCGGGAGCCTGCGGGAAGTCCGCCACGCGACCGACTGGTTCGGCGAGACCGGCGTGGACTACCAACGTACCGGACGCGACCTCCCCGGATCCAACTGGCACGTCTATCCCATCGATCCCGACGGGCATGTAAACGAACTCTTCTACGGAATCGAGCAGATCGGCTGGGACGGGCTGTCGAAACCGCGCGAGCTCTTCGACCGGGAATTCACCACGGCCCCCGAACTGCCCTGGATGCGTGAGGCAGAGGAGGTCGAGAATGCACGCAAGCGGCAGGTCGACCTCGGTTCCGGCACCAACTCCCTCGAATTCGGGACCGCGGAGTACGATGTCGGCGGCATCCTGTTGCCGCGCCCGTTCAAGATCACCGGCATCGGCCCGGTGCGGCTGTTCACGGAACGGCCTGGAGATGCGCTGGCGTTCTATTGCGACCGGCTCGGCCTGACCCTGACGGAGACCGTCGACTGGCAGGGTAGGGAGTGCCATTTCCTGCGCTGTGGCACCGAACATCACGCGCTCGCGCTCTACCCGATGGAGCTCAGGGAGGAACTCGGGCTGACCAACTGGTCCTCGTGCATGTCGTTCGGGATGCGGGTCAACGATTACACCCAGCTTCGGGACGCGATAGCCTTTCTCGAACGCAATGGCGTGGAGATCCGCTACCTTCCGCCCGAGCTCTCGACGGGAATCGACTACTCGGCCTTCGCCATCGACCCCGACGGCCACGCCGTCGAGCTCTATTACTACATGGAGCAGATCGGTTGGGACGGCCGTCCGCGGCCTGCCGAACAGCGCCGCCGGCCGGGCAACGGCACCTGGCCCGAAACCCTCGAACCGCTTTCCGACAGCTTTGCCGGCGAGCAGTTCCTGGGGCCCTGGGGATAGGCGGGACTGCCGCCCGGGGCTGCGCGCGCCCCGGCCATCTGACCGGACCGTTGCGGAAACGGCAATGGGAACGACATGAAATTTTCCTTCTTCATGATGCCCGTGCATCATCCCGCCGAGAACCCGACGCTGGCGTTTCATCGCGACATCGACCTGATCCCGTTCGTCGAGGATCTCGACTATGACGGCTTCTTTATCGGCGAGCATCATTCCGGCGGCTGGGAGACCATGCCTGCGCCCGAGATGGCGCTTTCGATGGCGGCGGCCCGGACGAGCCGCATCCGCCTCGGCACGTCGGTCATCAACCTGCCGTTCCACCACCCGTTCCACGTCGCCGAGCGCATCGCGTTCCTCGATCACCTGACCCACGGCCGCGCCGTGCTCGGGATCGGCCCGAGCAATCTGGTCACCGACAAGAAGCTGTTCCGCCTTGGCAACAACAAGCTCTATCCGATGCTCAACGAGGCCGCCGACATCATCGTGCGGCTGCTCGAATCCGAAGAACCGTTCGATCACAGCGGCGAGTTCTGGCAGTTCGAGGACATGCGCCTCCAGCTGCGCTCGTACCAGCAGCCGCGGCTGCCACTGGCGCTGCCGACAAGCGGCAGCGCCGGCAATATCGACCTCGCGGCGCGGCACGGCATGGAGGTCTGGACCCCGTGCGGCCGCAACCGGCCGGGCGGCGGCAGTTTCGCGGGATTCTGGCAGGATTTCGAGGCGGCGTGCGCACGCCACGGGCGCCCGGCCGACCGCGACAGCTGGAGCCTCGTGACCTCGTTCTACCTGGCGGAAAGCCGCGACGAGGCATGGAAGGACGTCGAGGCCGGAATCCTCCGCGAGACCGAGTATTTCGCGTCGATCGGACTCAAGCCCCTGTACGAGGCCTATCCCGGCCAGCCGGTCTCCGAATTCACGGCGCAGTCCTGCGCCGACCGGCGCGACTGGTGCATCGGCACGCCGGACGACGCCGTGCGCTGGATCGAGGACAAGATTGCCGAAAACGGCCCCTTCGGCGGCGTGATGCTGACCACCCACGAATGGGCGCACACCGACAAGCTGAAGCGGTCGCTCGAGCTCTTCGCGCGCTACGTGATCCCCAGGTTCCGCGGCTCCAACGCCACCTATCATGACGAATGGCGTCGCGTTCAGGCCGCCGTCGCCGACCGCGGCGAGGTCGACATCGGCGCCGACGGCAAGCCCTCGAACCTGCGCGCCCTGTAGCGCCACGGCGCCGGGCAGGCGCCCCGCGGATGTCCGCTCAGACGCCGCTCTCGGTCATGCGTCGGATCTCCTCGCGGAACATGCGGCGTTGCGACAGGCTCCAGCAGAACGCCGCCAATATGACCACCGCCCCGAGCGCGACCGGCCAGCGGAAACCGATGAAATCGGCAGCCGCTCCCATGACGAAGGCCCCGACCGACGGGCAGCCGAGCCACAATATCCCGTAGAGGCTGACCACGCGGCCGCGGATGGAGTCGGGCACGTCGGCCTGGATGAGCGACTGCACCGTTATTCCGGCCGCGTTGAGCAGGAAACCCCAGCCGACGAAGATGGCCGCCGCCACCTCAAGCCGGTCGGTGGAGATGAAGGCGAGCTGGGTGATTCCGATCAGCAGAATCACCGCGATGAGGATGTCGCCGAGGCCGTGAAGGCGTCCCCGCCGCGAAAGCCAGATGCCGGAAAACAGCGACCCCAGCCCGGCGCCGCTGGTAAGGAGCGCCAGGCCCTCGGCGCCGGCGTCGAAGACGGCGCCGGCGAATCCGGGGAGCAGTTCGGCGGTGGCGCGGCCGAAGAACGAGAACGAGAACAGGAGGATCAGGAGCGGCCCCATCATGCGGTGCCCGGTGACGTGGTGGACGCCTTCCATGATCTCGGCGGGCAGGCTGGAGATGGATCTGGAAGTTCGCGGTGGCCGCGGCACCCTCATCATGTAGAGCCCGACCAGCATCGGCACGTAGCTGAACGCGTTCACGAGAAACGTGAACCCGACCCCCATGTAGAGAATGATCGCCGCGCTGATGGCCGGCCCTATGAGCCGTGAGGTGTTCCAGATCGTCGAGTTGATGCCGATGGCCGACGTGATCTCGCTGCGATCGACGATGGTGCCGATCAGGGCCTGGCGGAACGGCTGGTGCATCCCCTGTATCGAGCCCTGGCACAGCGCGAGGACGAAAAGCAGCTCGATCGTGATCAGGCCGGTCAGCGTGAAGAAGGCCAGGGCCGCGGCCTGGATCATGTTGGAATACTGCACGACGCGAACCATCATCAGCCGGTCGACGCGATCGGCGAACGCGCCGGCGATCGGCGCGACGACCACGGTGGGCGCAAGGTCGGCAAAGGCCACGAGCCCGAGCCACGTTCCCGACTCCGTGAGCTCCCAGGCAAGCCAGCCGACCGCCATGCGCTGTATCCATGTCCCGATCAGCGACGGGATGGCGCCGATCGTGAAGATCCGGTAGTTGCGGTTGGCCATGGCGACCGCGACGCCGCCGAGCCAGGAGGTGGATGCCATTTCGGTTGCTACCCTGTGCGTGCGCTGCTACCGGCCGTGACGCCACGGTCGGCCGCGTTCCTGCCGCGCCCGCCGATCCGGCGCGGTCTTTCCTCATGGTTGCCGCCGGATGCCGCCTGCGGACCGGCGGGCGCGGCGCGGTCTCAGAAGATCCAGAAATACTCCCGGTGTTCCCAGTCCGTGACCGTCGACAGGAACCGGGAGATCTCGGCCTCCTTGATGGCCGCGATGTAGTCGATGAAGCGCTCACCCATCGCGTCGCGGAACATCGTGCTGCGGCGCAGTTCCGACACCGCTTCCATGAGGCTCGCGGGGAGTTTCTCTCCGTCCGCGTCGTAGGGCGTGTCGGTCTCGGCCTCCGGAACCAGTTCCTTCTCGAGCCCGTCGATGCCGGAATGGATCTGAGACGCGATGTAGAGATAGGGATTGGCCGCTGGCTCGCCGATCCGGTTCTCGATTCGCGACCCGGGATCGTCCTTCGCCGCCAGCACCCGGATCATGGCGCCCCGGTTGTCGCCCGACCACGCGGCGCGGTCCGGCGCCAGCGAGAACGGCTGGAAGCGCTTGTAGCCGTTGATCGTCGGCGTGGTGAAGACAGAGGCTGCCCGCGCATGGTGCAGGAGGCCGGCAACGTACTGCCGCCCCGTCGCCGACAGGAGTTCGCCGTCGCCGGTCGGCGTGAAGGCATTGGCGCCGGTAGTGCGGTCCGTCAGCGACTGGTGAAGGTGCCAGCCGCTCGAGAACAGGTTGGGGATGTTGGGCCGGCACATGAACGTTGCGTGCAGCCCGTGGCGCCGCGCTGTCTGCTTGACCGCGCTCCGGAACAGCACCATCAAATCCGCCGGTGCGAGCCCGGTGCCGGGCTGGAAGGTTGCCTCGACCTGGCTCGGGCCGAACTCCACCTCGAGCGAGCGCAGCGGCAGCCCGAGTTCGAGAATGTTCTTGCGGATGATCTCGATCGCCGGATCGAGCTCGTCGGCGCGCTGTTCGGTCAGGTACTGGAAACCCTGGGCTAGCAGCGTGACCTCCGGCGGCGCGCCGGGCTGCGTTGCGTCCTCGGGGGCAAGTTTCGCGTCCTCGATCGCGAAGAGATGGAATTCGACCTCGAGTCCGGCCACGAAATCGTGGCCCCGTTTTGCGAGCCGGTCGACCGCCTGGCGGCATATGCGCCTGGTGGAGAAGGGCACCGGCGAGCCGTCCGGAAAGTGGATGTCGCACAGCATCCATCCGGTTCCCGGCGCCCACGGCAGAATCCTGAAGGTGTGGGGATCGGGAACCATGACGAAATCGCCGCCGCCGGTCATCTCGTCCATCCCGAAACCGCCACCCTCGGTGAACACCGGATAGACCGTCCTGTGCGACGTGTCCTTGGCAAGCAGCGTCGTGGTCATAGTGCAGCCGTTGCGCATGGCGCCCGGGATCTCGCCCGCGACCAGGGTCTTGCCGCGCAGGATGCCGTGCTGGTCGGCGAAGGACAGGCGCACGACATCGAGCTGCTGGCGCTCGATCTGCTTGAGCACCTCGGCGCCCCTGAGATGGTCGTCGTCGCTCCACAGGCCGTGTTTCTCGACGAGCGCCGTGCGGCCCGATGTTCCCGCGCTCACAGCGACGGCGCCCAGGGAGAGCGGTCGCGCCGCGCCGCCTCTGCCGTCTGCCACGCCTCCTCCCAGCCCGTTGCCGGCGCAACCGTGTCGATGGCCGCGGGCCCGCGCAAGGCGCTCGCGGAGCCGTCCGTCATCGGCGGCCGGGTGCCCTCGTCAAGGCCGCCGATGGCGCCGAGAAGCTTGCGCCGGTAGGCGATGATGCCCTTGTCCGAGGCGCCGAGATGCTCCGCGGAACGGTCGGCGATCGGGCCCGGGGACTCCACGGCCCACTGGTCATGGACGTTGATGTCGTGCCCCATGCCGGTATAGGTCGCGTCCCGTTGTTCGCCGGGGTCGAACCCGTAGCCGTTGGCGCGATTGAGGCGCGGCCGGTAGTCGGGGAGCGTGTAGAGTTCGAGCCGCTGTTCGCGCATGCGGCGCTTGTCCACCCGACCGTCAAACGCCGAGAATATCGCGTACCACCAGCACGTCGTGTCGTCTATCGGGACGTGCCACTGGGTGATGTTGATGTCGCCGGACATGGGTATGACGATGGCGTTGGGGAACATCTGGTTGGTCACGCGGACATGCATCCGCCCGGCGCCGATATGGCGGAGCGTCGTCAGCCGCAGGCCGTAGTCAGTATCGTCGACGCGGATCTCGGGACGGGGGAATTCACGCATGAGCCGGGTGACCGGAATTTCCGCGGTCTCGTCGCGGAATTGCTGGCCGTAGCCTTCATCAGGGTCCCCGTCCTCGAAGAAACGGTGAAGGAACGAAGCGTGTGCGGGATCGATTCCGACTTCCAGCGCCTGCAGCCAGTTGCATTCGAGGAAGCCCTTGAAGGCGAACGTGAATTCGTCCGGTGCGACGAAGCAGTCGAAATCCGGCAGTGGCGGCGGATCGCCCTCGCCCATGTAGGCGAAGACGATGCCGTTGCGTTCGGTGCATGGATAGGCCGTATGCCGGATTCTGGTGTGGAAGCGGCTGCCCTCCGGTTCAGCCGGCTGCTCGAGGCACCTGCCGCCGGCGTCGAACAGCCAGCCGTGAAAGGTGCAGCGCAGCCCGCCGTCCTCGAGGCGGCCGTATGACAGATCGGCGCCGCGGTGGGGACAGCTGCGGCCGACCAGGCCATGGCCGCCGTCCTCGTTGCGGTAGAGGACGAGATCCTCGCCGAGCAGCCGCACCGGCCGTACCGGATGGTCGTCCGGCAGCTCCTCGGCCAGGGCCGCAGGCTGCCAGTACCGCCGCATCAGCCTGCCGCAACCGGTGCCCGGACCGATGCGGGTCGCCAACTCGTTCTGTTCCCTGCTCAACATGGTCCGGAATGGCTGCTCCCGATGGCCGAGCCCGCGCCGTCGGCGATCCGGTTCAGAACGTGATCACGCTCCGGATCGACTTGCCCTCGTGCATCAGGTCGAACGCGTCGTTGATGTTGTCGAGCCCCATCGTGTGGGTGATCATGGGATCGATCTCGATCTTGCCGTCCATGTACCAGTCGACGATCTTCGGCACGTCGCGGCGGCTCTTGGCGCCGCCGAACGCGGTGCCCTTCCAGACCCGTCCGGTCACGAGCTGGAACGGGCGCGTCGAGATCTCCTGTCCGGCGCCGGCGACGCCGATGATGACGCTGACGCCCCAGCCGCGGTGGCAGCATTCAAGCGCCTGGCGCATGGTCTCGACATTGCCGATGCATTCGAACGAATAGTCGGCGCCGCCCTCGGTCAGGTCCACGAGGTAGGGCACGAGATCGCCCTCGACCTCCTTCGGATTGACGAAATGGGTCATGCCGAACTGCTCGGCCATGGCCTTCTTCGAGGGATTGACGTCGACGCCCACGATCCTGCCGGCACCGGCGAGTCGCGCGCCCTGGATGACGTTCAGCCCAATGCCGCCGAGTCCGAAGACGACGACGTTGGCGCCGGGTTCGACCCTGGCCGTGTTGATGACCGCGCCGATGCCGGTGGTCACGCCGCAGCCGATGTAGCAGATCTTGTCGAACGGGGCGTCCTCGCGCACCTTGGCGAGCGCGATCTCGGGGACGACCGTGTGGTTCGAGAAGGTCGAGGTCCCCATGTAGTGGTGGATCGTGTCGCCACCGATGGAGAACCGGCTGCTTCCGTCCGGCATGACGCCCTGGCCCTGGGTGTCGCGGATCGATGTGCAGAGATTGGTCTTGCCCGACAGGCACGACTTGCACTGTCGGCACTCGGGGATGTAGAGCGGAATGACGTGGTCGCCCTCCTTGAGGGTGGTGACGCCAGGTCCGGTGTCGACGACGACCCCGGCGCCCTCATGTCCCAGGATCGCCGGGAACAGCCCTTCGGGGTCGGCGCCCGAAAGCGTGAATTCGTCGGTGTGGCAGACGCCGGTTGCCTTGATTTCCACGAGCACCTCGCCGTGACGCGGGGCATCGAGCGTGACGGTCTGAACGGTCAGCGGCTTGCCGGCCTCGGTCGCGATTGCGGCACGGGTTTCCATGATCTTCTGTCCCCTGCTTCGTTGGCATGCTGATACCGCGCATAGTGCATCCTGCGGCGGCGCGTTTCAATGCGGCCGCGGGACCGGGGAAGGAACCCCGGCAGGCGGCGGCTCAGCCGTCTGCGGCGATCCGGTCGAGCACGGGCATCAGATACTCGCGAAAGCGGGACGGATTCTCCGACATCGGGAAGTGGCCCACTTCCTTCATGATGATGGCTTCGACGCCGATCTTCGCTGCCGTCCGCCGCGTGTCCTCGGGTGTGCAGGAAAAGTCGTACTCGCCGGTCAGCAGATAGACGGGGCACCTCGCGGGATCGATGGCGGCGACCCGGTCGCGGTAGTCGGAATCGGCGCGGTAGAAGTGGAGGTCGCCCTTGAACACGCCCGGCCCGCTTGCGAGATAGCCCCAGAGCGTTTCCCAGCGGTATTCGTCCGGGCTTTGGGGCGCGACGAGGCCGGAAATCAGGGCCGCGCAGACCTCTCCCCCATGCACGTCGGAGCGGTGCAGCCAGTCGCGGTCGTACCATGGATCCTGATGATCCGCCGCCTCGACGCCGATCACTGCGCGGAACTCGTCCGGCCAGGACGCCGCCAGATGGAGGACGATCCGGCCGCCCATCGAGCAGCCGAGAACGGCCGGCCGGTCGAGATCGAGCGCGGCGCAGAAAGCACACACGGTTTCGGCATAGAGGTCGGTGGTGAGCCGGTACTCGGTCTCTTGGTAGCCAGCCGGGGGCAGGGACTTTCCGTGCCACGGCATGTCGAAGGCGATCACGCGGAAGGCCTGCGTGATCCCGTCGTCGGCCATGAGATGCCGGTACTGGGTCGCGTCCGAGCCGGCGGTATGCAGGCAGAGGAGCGGAATGCCGTCGCCCGCCTCCTCGAAATACACCCGGTGCGGCCGCCCGCCGATCTCGAAATGGACGTAGCGCCCCACGATTCCTTCGAGGCGGCCTCTCATGCCCGGCTCCCGCCGCACGCCCGGGCCTTGTCGAGAACTTCCTTGACGTAGCGCAGGTTGGCCATGAAGGGATGGAGGTCTCCCTCGATCACGGCCTCGCCGACCTTGGTCATGGCGAAGATGTCGTGATAGCCCGGCTGCGGGACCGGCGCCCGGAACCGCTCCCAGGCAGCGCCGTCGACACGGATCGCGAACTGCCACGAGTCCATGGGGCCGGAGCCTTGCCTGACGGTTCCGATCATGCCGCGCTCGACCGGGATCAGCCATTCCTCGCTGCCGGCCGCGAACAGGAAGGTTGCGTTCAGGTGGCGGCCAAGGCGAACCAGGTTCCGGTCGGCATTCACGAGATTGGCGAGGTTTTCGAGCATCGCGGACTTACCGCACGCCGGCCGCAGGGCACTCCGGTCCGGTATCGCGAGACTCTAGGTCGCCGGCCCCGGCGGCGGTCATCGGCCACTCCACTCGGGCTTGCGCTTCTCGCGGAAGGCGGCGTTGCCCTCGCGCGCGTCCGCCGTTGGAATGAGAACGGACTGGCCCAGGCGCTCGATCAGGCGGCCGGTCTCGGTGTCGGTGTTGCGGCAGGTGTTGATGACGTGTTTCGCCATGCCGAGCGCCAGCGGAGCACGCTCGCGGAGCACACGCGCGAACGCCAGTGTGCCGTCCATCAGCCCGTCAGGCGCGAACACGCGGTTGACCAGGCCCCAGCGCTCGGCGACGTCGGCCGGGACGGGCAGGGTGGTCATCATCATTTCCTTGAGGCGCCCGATTCCGATCATCTCGATCATGCGCGAGGCCGCGCCGGAGGCGGGTATGACGCCGATATTGTTCTCCGTGAGGATGAACTCGGCGCGCTCGGACGCGATACGGAAGTCGCTGGCCGCCGCGATCTCGACGCCGCCGCCGGCGCAGACGCCGTTGACCATCGAGATCACGGGCTTCTCGAGGTTCTCGAGGTCGTCGAGCATTTCGTGGTTGGCGCGCACATAGGCGCGGTACTGGGGAGAGGGGAGGTTGTTTTCGTAGCCAAGGCCGAGAATATCGCGGCCTGAACAGAAGGCCCGTCCGGCACCGGTGATGATGAGGACGCGGATGGCCTCGTCAAACGCGATCTTCCAGACCACGGAGCGAATCTCGCTGATCATCCGCTCGTCGAACGCGTTCAGCTTGTCCGGCCGGTCGAGGGTCAGAAGCCCGATTCCCTCCTCCGCGATCTCGAACCTTATGGTCCTGTGCTCTTCCGGATGGTCGATGAAGCCGAGCGGCTTTCCGTCGGCGTCGAGCCGGACCGTCGGTGCGTCCGATGACATTTGCTGCCTCCTGTGGTGGCGAATCATCATATCCGCGCGCCCCGTCGCGGCCAACAGGACGCTGCGGCCGTCCCGCCGTCCCTGATCGTTGGACTGGCCGGGCGCGACCGTGTAGACATCGCGCGTCAGAATTTGAAGACCGGTCGGAGTGCGGCCCATGGGACATCTGCTGAACGGCGCGTGGACGCATGACGACATGCTCGGCGAAGACGCGGCCGGGCTCTATGTCAAGAGGCCGTCGCAGTTCCGGAACCGGATCACCGCCGACGGATCCTCCGGTTATCCCGCTGAGGCGGGGCGCTATGTGCTCTATTCGTCGGTGGCCTGTCCGTGGGCGCACCGGACCGCGATATTCCGTGTCCTGAAGAAGCTCGACAGCCTTATCGGCCTGGTCGATACCGAGCAGTCGCCCGACAGGCAGGGCTGGGGTTTCGTCGACGGTCCGCACACCGTTCCCGGCAGCGGCAGGCAGGTGAACTATCTTCACGAGATCTATGCGCTGGGCGAACCGGGCTGCACGACGCGGGTCACGGTGCCGATGCTGTGGGATACAGCGACGAACAGCATCGTGAGCAACGAGTCCTCCGAGATCATCCGCATGTTCAACACAGAATTTTCCGGTATTGCCGACCCGACCCCGGATTACTATCCGGCGGTGCTCCGGGACGAGATCGACGCCATGAACGGGAAGGTGCTCAGGGGAATCAACGACGCCGTCAACGGGTGCGGCCGTTCGACCGCCCAGGACGCCTATGAGAAGTCCGTGGACCTCCTGTTCGGGACGCTCGACGAACTCGAGGAACTGCTGTCCGGTCAGCGGTATCTGTGCGGTGGATCCCAGACCGAGGCCGACTGGCGTTTCTATCCGAACCTGATCCGCTTCGATCCGATCTACTATGTCGGTTACAAGTGCAACCTGCGCCATCTTGAGGATTATCACCACCTCTCGAACTATTTGCGCGACCTGTATCAGACCCCGGGAATCGACAGCGTGAGCGACGTCGCCTCCATGAAGCGCCAGATCTTCCAGCCGGCCGGACCTATCGGCGCCAATGGCGTCGTCCCGCGGGGCCCGCTTGTCGATCTTGCCCGTCGCCATGACCGCGACAGGTTTCCGGCCGCCGCCTGACCAGTCTGCACACGTTTTCCCGCTCACCGGAAGGAGATGTCATGAAGCTGTATTACGCCAAGGGCACGTGCTCGTTCGCGCCGCATGTCGGCTTGAGAGAAGCCGGGATGGATTTCGATCTCGTGTCTGTGAGTCTGCAGGACAAGAAACTCGCGGACGGCAGCGATTACCTTGCCGTCAACCCGCGCGGATATGTGCCGTTTCTGGAACGCGACAACGGCGGCAACCTTTCCGAATGCGCGGTGATCCTCCAGTGGATCGGTGATCAGGTGCCTGACGCCGGGTTGCTTCCCGCTGCCGGCACGGAGGAGCGCTACCGGGTGCAGGAGTGGCTCAGCTTCGTCGGTGGCGAGTTGCACAAGGGTTTTCCGCCGCTGTTCCTCCCATACATTCCGGACGAGATGCGGCCAATCGCAAGGGCGCGGCTCGAGGTGAGGCTTGGCTTTCTCGATGCCTCGCTGGACGGCAGGGACTGGCTCATGGGCGAGGAATTCACCGTCGCCGATGTCTATTGCGGCGCCATTCTCAACTGGTCCCGGCCCGCCAAGTTCGATCTCGGCCAGGTTCCGAACGTGGCGGCCTACTACGAGCGGTTTTGCCTTCGCGACAGCGTCAGGGAAGCGCGTGCCGCCGAAAAGTAGGGCCGCCGCCCGTGCCGGAAGAGGCTCGGTTCGCGCCGTTCGATCCGACGAATTCGCTGATGGCAGGGGGTCGGGCAGGAGAGTTCCGTCGGCCCCTGGTGTTCTCCGCAGGCGCTTCCGCGGCGTCGGCCGCGCGGCGCGCTTCCGGTGGAGGGTCCTGCCTCCCCGGCCTCGACCGATAGGCCGCTACCATACGGTGCCGCTCGAATCGTCCACGCAACCAACCCGCGAAGGCCTGCATCATCAGCCGGCAACCACGTCTTCGGGCCTCATCACTCCACCGGTGCAAAGGCGACCAGGGGCATTCACGCCCAACTCCGGCTCGACGAGTACCCTTTGGCGGTCAACACCTTCAGGCACTTCCCGGAAAAAAGGACTTGGGGCGTCACGTTGATGTACTGCCTTCACGAAGATCGGTGTATCGTGCCGCTGCAAGTCATCAAGTTGCGACAAACAATCGAAAGAGGAGAGTGGAACAATGGCACGCTTCGACCAACGTGTGAACGAGCTTGGAATTGCTTTGCCGGAGGTGCCCGCTCCGCTCGGTGAATATGTTCCCTGCCGTATCGTCGGCAATCAGGTTTTCATCGCAGGCCAGGTATCAATCACTGCCGACGAGCGCGTTACCGGCAAGCTCGGCAGCGATCTTTCGGTCGAAGAAGGATACAGGGGCGCGCGACTTTGCGCCCTCAACATCCTGGCGCAACTCAGAGCGGCGCTGAAGGACGACATCGACCGGGTGAGGGCCGCCGAGTTGACCGGGTTTGTGAACGCGGCGTCGGATTTCACGCAGGCCTCCACGGTGATGGACGGTGCGTCCGAACTCCTGATCGAAGTACTGGGCGAGGAAAAGGGCAGCCATGCCCGGTCCTCCGTCGGAGTCTCCTCGCTTCCTGCCGGCGCGGCCGTCGGAATCAAGGCCGTGTTCGAAATCGAGTAGGAGAATGTTCCCGCCATTGTTGAACATCGAAGAATGGCGAACTTCACGAGGGCTTATGCTACGGGTCCTCGAACTGTTCCGTGAAGTGCATGCGCAGAATGTGAACAGAAGGTGGGGTTGTGGATGTGCCGGTTGTCACGGGGGACGATAATCGCGGGCACCGTGTTGTCGTGCGTGCGTTTCGACCATCGGTGTTTGCCGCAACACGACGTTGGGCAAGCTAGCAAGCAGGGGCCAGCATGAACAGCGATACGCAATATACGATGGGGCGCAGCGAGGCGGAAACGAAGCGTTTGATCGAAAACGCACGACTGTATGACGAAATGACACGGCGGTTTCTTCTGAGAAGCGGTATCGCGAAAGGAATGAGAGTGCTCGATGTCGGGAGCGGTGCCGGAGACGTGGCCCTCACCCTCGCCGAATTTGTCGGCTCCGACGGTTCTGTGGTTGGGGTGGACGTGAACGCCAAGATTCTCGAAACGGCACGAGATCGGGCAAGTGCGGCGGGCTTCACGAACGTTCAGTTCATTGCAGGCGATGTCCGATCTCTTGAACTCTCGGACACCTTTGATGCCGTTGTCGGCAGGTTGGTGCTGATGTACATCGCAGATCCGGCGGATGCGCTCAAACAGTTGGCGATGCACCTGCGCCCCGGCGGTATCGTCGCGTTTCAGGAGGTCGACCTCGCGCTCCACAAGGCACTTGCTGGTCCGGACACACCGCTTCTCAGCAAGCTGATCGACTGGGAATGTATCGTATTCGAGCGTACCGGGGCCCACACTGACATGGGCACAGGAATGTATCGTGCCTTCGTTGAGGCAGGTTTGCCCGAACCCACCTTGCATTTGGAGACACCGATAGGCGGAGCCGCTGCATGGCCGGGTTACGAGCAACGGGCTGCCACGTTCAGGAACCTTCTCCCGCTGATCGAAACATATGGAATTGCTACGGCTGAAGAGTTGGACATAGAAACTCTGGCGGAACGGTTAAGGGCAGAAGCCGTCGTGTCGAAACAGCCTGTTACCTTGCCGCCGCATGTCACAGCGCATGCAGTAAAGGTGGTATGATGGTGTAAGCGGTATGGGCGTTAAGGTTTCCGGGTGACCCGCCGGAACAGAGTCATGTAGGAAAGCGTCAACAACCATCCCCAGTCCACGCTCCAGCAGATAAGGGTTCAGAGCATGGCCGTAATCGACTCGCGCCACGATGCACGGCCACCGAATCACACCTCAACTCTCCCGTCATGATCTTCAATACTTGGACAGGCCTCTGGCGTCCAAGGCCCTGAAGATAGGAGAAATCACCGTTGACAACGACATCCACGTCTCGGGGCCCGCGTTACGAGCCGCATGAAAACCCGTCCCTGCCAAGCTGTCTGGGTCTAGGCGCGCAACCATGCTTCATTTATGCGGCCGGAGTCCTGATAACACCGGTTGTCGTGGTCAAAGCATCGGGAGGGACTGATTCCTATCTGGCCTGGATGATCTTCGCCACGTTGGCGACCATCGGGATGACCACTCTGCTGCAGGTAGCCAGAATTGGTCGTATGGGCACGGGACTGGTTCTTCCCATGCGTACATCCTTTATTTCCATCCCGTTCTGCATCATAGCGCTGGCGGATGGGGGACCGGCGACGCTGACGGCCTTGGTTCTCGTCACGGCGGCATTCCAGATCCTCATCTCCAGGTGGCTGTTCATCCTGAGGCGAATCGTCACACCGCTCGTAGGCGGCACGGTGTTGATGATCGTTACACTCTCCCTAGCCTCCATAGTATTTGACCTGCTGAACACGGAGACAGAGTCCGATCGCGGGGGCACATTCATGGTCGCCCTGGCGACCGGCATCGTGATTGTAGTCCTCACCCTCCGCGGCTCAGCCGCGTTGCGACTGTGGGCGCCTATCATCTGTATAGTCGTCGGCTGCGTAGTCGCCATGGTTCTGGACATCTACGACTTCGAGAGGGTGACGCAGGCCGATTGGGTGGGATTTCCCGCCAGTGGTTGGCCTGGGCCGGGACTTGAATTCGGCCCCGCCTTCTGGACGCTTCTTCCGGCATTCTTGTTCATCGGCGCAGTCATCGCCATCCAAGTGAATGGAGATGTGATCGCCGTGCAACAGGTCTCATGGCGTGAGGCTCGAGCGATCGATTTCCGGAGGGTGCAGGGAGCGATCTATAGCACCGGCGTGGGCAACCTGATTTGTGGCATCGCCTGCACAGTACCCAATGTCACTACCGGAGGGATTGTCTCGTTTGTCCAGATCACCGGAGCAGCTTCCCGCAACGTCGGATATTGCATCGGCGTCATATTTCTCGCGTTCGCGTTTCTGCCCAAGGTCTCGAGCCTCTTCAGCAACCTCCCCGGCGCCGTCATAGCGGGATACTTTGTCGTGGTGATCGGGTTCATGTTCGTCGAGGGCGCGCGTACCGTTATCCGGTACGGAAGCGACAGGTCAAAAATTCTGATTGCGGGAGTCTCTTTCTGGGTAGGTGCCGCGTTTGAGTATAGACTGTTCATCCCACCGGACTTCGGCCCGTTGTGGGGGACGATGTTCCAGAGTGGCGTAACTACCGGAGGACTCACCGCAGTCATCCTGACCCTGTTCATGGAGCTCACGAACCCGCGGCGCATGCGTTTTCGGTCGCAGCTAGACATCGAGGCCCTGCCGGAGCTCACTGCGTTTATGGCGAAGTTCTCCGACCACAAAGGCTGGGACTTAGATATGACGCACCGGTTGAGCATGGTTGCGGAAGAAACTCTCCTGACGCTGGCCCCGAAGGATGAGGACAGGAGTCTCAGGAATCGACAGCGACTGGTCGTCATGGCGTCCAGTGATGGTCCGCAGGCGGAGCTGGAGTTCATTGTCGCGGCGAGCGAGGAGAATCTGGAGGACCGGATCCAACAACTCCAGCAATACAACCTGGAAACTCCGGGGGAGAGCGAGCTCTCGCTCCGGATGCTGTCACACTACGCTTCGTCCGTGCAGCATCAGCAGTATCAGGAAATGGAAATCGTGACGATCCGGGTCGATCCTGCATGAGCGGCGACAGCCCCGGTCAGCTGGCACTGAAATAAGCACTGTCGTGTTGAGGCATCGAATTGCCGCAAGTCAGGCGGCCTCAAGGCAGTCGGCGATTCAGGTCACCTCCGAGACGGACCTTCCAGGCGCAACAGGTGGTCGAGGGACCACGAGCCGGGGCCGCGCGTTATCAGAAGCAGCAGGATGACCGCCCACCAGACGGCGGGGTTCCACCAGTGCTCCCAGCTGGGAAACACGGCGAGCTGGATGAAGATGGTCATGCCGAAGAGTCCGAGTGCGGACAGGCGGCTCAGGAGCCCGACCACGAGCAGTACGGGAAGGACGATTTCGACCACTCCTGCCAGCACCGCCAGCCCCTTGACGGCGGTGACCGTGAAGGAGCCCTGGGTGTACTCGAGGGTGTTCGGATCGCAGAGTTGCAGCGCTCCTGCCCGCGGCGGTTTCGGACAAAAGAACTCGTAGAGAAACAGGTCGAACTTGGCGGTGTTGAAATCGAAAAAACCGTTCCATTTCGTCACCCCGGAGTCCCAGAACACCTTCGCTACGGCAAGCCTGAGGCACAGCAGCGAGAGCGGTTCGAGCTGCTGGAAACCGCGAACGAACAACGCGCGATATGTCGAGATCATGGCTCCGCTGCTCCTGTCCATGTTGCGCCGCCGCTGCGATCCTGACGCTAGAACAACCGGCGCTGCCGCGCAACCGGCCGGCTCGGGCCCAGAGATCGGCTTCCGGCCGCAGGCTTCGGTGTCGCACGCCGCCGGAGCCGCGCTTGGCTGCACCGGGGACCGTCAGTCCCGGAACGCCACGATCCGGTGATGAAGCAGCGTCGCGAAGGTTTCGGCGAGATCGAATTCCGCATCGGTCTCAAGTGCCGACGCAGCGGCGTCGCCACAGGGTCGGCCCGCCGCAATGGCGGCAAGAAACGCGCGCTCGGCCGGTGGCAGGCTGCGGTGGCGGATCTCCATGCCGATTCGCCAGACGAGGACATGCTCGGGCTCCGCCGCGATTTCGGTCCGGCGATCGAGGCCGTCATCCCGGATCCTCATCCACATGTCGAGGGCGCGGTAGTCGAGCGCGACCAGCCGCGCCCATGGCGCCAGGCCGCCGCGCCGCTCGAGTATGCGGGCCGGGTCGTCGCCGGCGCCAAGGCCCTCCGGAACGTCCGGCGAAACGGGCGGGTCCTCTGCGAAATAGACCTCCAGCCAGGCCCAGTCGAGGCTGGCGAACGAAGCAAGGTAGGGCAGCCCGTGGACCTCCGCGGACTGGGCGAGGAAGGCCGGGAAATCGCTGCCATATCCGACAAGACTGGCCGTGCGCGGCGGGTCGGCCTCGATGAAGGGGCGCACCAGCGCCGCAAAGCTGTCCTCTCCGACAATGTGCTCGACCGCCGGATAGCTCGCTCTGAGCGCGTCCGTGCACGCCTTGAGAAAGCCGTTGCGGTAGACCCGGAGCCGGACAGGATCGGCGCCGGGGCCGCAATAGTCCGACAGCGCGCCCACGGTTCCGCTCCGCATGTAGGCGGCGAAGGCCCGGGTGTAGGTGTCAAGCAAGGAGCGCTTCCGGTGCTGGCCGCAGGCGGCGGAGCGCGTCGTCGGCGCGTCGTCGCTCGTTCATCAGCGTGTTCCAGGGAGGCAGCTTGCTGTCGCGTTCGAGAAGCACGGGTCTCGGGCCGAGATGCGCGAGCGCGAAATCCAGGAGCTCCCACACCGCGCTGCTTACCGGCGCGGAATGGGTGTCGATCAGCAGTTCCCGGCCCAGATTCTCGTCGGGCTCGAAGCCGGCGATGTGAATTTCGCCGATGCGGTCGCCAGCCAGCTCCGTGATGTACCGTTCGGGGTCGATGCCGCAATTGCAGGCGCTGAGAAAGACGTTGTTGACGTCGAGGAGCAGCCCGCATCCGCTGCGGGCGGCGACTTCGTTCAGGAATTCAGGTTCGTCGATCTCGCTGACGAACGGAAGATAGTTGGTCGGATTCTCGAGCAGGATCTGCCGGCCGACAGCCTCCTGGTATTGCTGCACGCGGGACGCCAGATGGCGCAGCGCGTCGCCGGTCCTCGGGACCGGCAGGAGATCGGCGAACCAGATGCCGCCGGCCGCCGACCACACGGCGTGCTCGGAGACGAGGACGGGTTCGAACTCGTCGACCAGTCGCCTCGCCGCTGCAAGGTGCCGGCGGTCAAGTGGATCCGTTCCGCCGAGCGACGCGCCGACGCCATGGAGGCTCAGCGGAAAGCTCTCACGGATCTGCCGCAGCTGTTCCAGCCGCGGCCCGCCCGCGATCATGTAGTTTTCCGTATGGACCTCGAACCAGAGCCCGGATTCGCGATGGCCGAGGGCGCTTTCGATATGGGCCGGCTTCAGACCGACCCCGGCGCCGATCGGACTGGCCGTGTCCACGGCGTCCGGCCGGGGTCGGTGGAGATGGCGCGGATGCTCCGCCGTTGCGTCAGCGCTTGAT
The DNA here is from genome assembly GCA_022822405.1 of Alphaproteobacteria bacterium. Taxonomy (GTDB): domain Bacteria; phylum Pseudomonadota; class Alphaproteobacteria; order MPNO01; family UBA830; genus JAJEBT01. The sequence continues at coordinate 38,803 of JAJEBT010000199.1, read as the reverse complement.
CTCGGAAAGCGAGGCGGGACCCATCGGGGTCACGATGAACTTGCAGCTTCCCGCGGGCGCATGGGTCCAGGCATTGCCCTGGAAGTCCTTCGTCGACGAGCCTTCGCAGCTGGTTCCAGCGCCGGCCTTGCAGTCGTTCTGGCCGGCAAGCGCGATCCCGTAGCACTTGTCCTTGCGTCCGTCGCCGAGCTCGGCGCCTCCGACCCACTTGTCGAACGCGGCCTTGACTTCTGCGGGCGCGTTCGCCGCGAGCGTCAGCTTGTCGTTGGGCTTCGCCGCCAACTGGCTGCTCATGGCTGCTACGGCAACACCGGTCAGCAGGGCTGTGGCGATGGCGGATTTCTTCATGATCGTGTCTCCTTGTTGGTCGGGCACCCGACCGTCGAATGCGATCGTAAACTAAAATGGGATGTTGATTCCGTCAAGGACGCCATCGCAATTGACGAGCTCCACTTTCTTCCATGCGATGACGAAACCGGCGTTTTCGCCGTGCTTCAGGCCGTGCCACTGGGTCCCGCCGAACAGGCGCTGCGCGTCGCGCCGGAATTCGATCATCTGGAACTTGGACCGTATGGTGACCGTTCCGGCCTCCTCCTTCTCGATGGTCGCGTTCGCGACGATGCGGCTGGTCCTCGATTGCGGTGTCTGGGCGTGCGGTTGCGCGCCGGCAAGCCGGCGTATCCGGGTCTCGAGAAGCTGGCGGTCGTCGTAAATCAGCGACACGGTCCGCCGCGGATCCGGCTGGCCTTCCTCGATCGGGACCCAGTACCAGGCCTCGTCATCGAACAGCGCCAGCCATTCGTCCCACCTGCGCTCGTCGAGCAGGCGTGCCTCGGCGACCAGGAAGGCCTCGATTTCCGGGGGGGCGGGGGCGTTCACGGCGTACCCGCGCCGGGCTGGTCAGGCCCGGTCATTCCGCGGCCATGTAGCCGAGCCAGGCGTCATACATGTTCCGGATGTAGACTTCGCTCGTGGAGTCGCTGCCCTGGACCCCGCCATGGTCGTCGGGCAGGTCGGTCGTGTATCCGCGCCCGACCTGTATCCATTCCGCACCTTCGCTCGTGACTCCGGCGCCGATGCGGCCATACGTCTCCAGATCGTCGGTCAGGACCAGCGAGCCAGTGCCGTTGGTGACGTTTGCGAACGCGATCGTATCCTCGAACATCTTTTCCGGCGCCCCCTTGAGGCGGAAGGAATAGGTGTGGACCTCGGTCCGGTTCACTGCAACCGGATGGATGACGCGGAGTTGCCGGAACTGGCTCATGAAGGACAGGTTGGGATAGACATTGGAATTCCAGCGCGTCACTTCGAGAATGCGCCGCGCCTCGTCCGCGCCCTTCTTCGCCTCCAGCGCTGCAATATAGTCGGCGAAGACCGGATTCCGCTGGGCGGCGACGAGTTTCTCGTCGTCATGATAGTCGCCGAGGAAGGAATGCCCGTTCGGGTAGGTCCAGATGCCGACCTCCTCCTGCCAGAATTTGTAGGGCGCCCCGTTCTGGCGCATCTGGCGCACGGCAATCTCGCCGAAACCGTCGGTATGGACATCATCGTCCTGGTCGTGCGCGGCGGCTATCGAGGACTGGTGGACAAAAAGCGGGTGCGCAGCGTCGCACAGGTTCTCCAGATAGAGCTTCCAGTTGCCGTCATAGGCGTGCTTGAAGATGCCGCCGGCAACCTCGATTTCCCCGTCCGGCGCACGGTCGACCATGTCGTCGAACGAGGTCGTCATGTGTCCGAGGAACTCCTCGAGCGGCGGGCCGTCGGGTGCGAGGGAGGCGAACACGAAGCCGCGATAGCTGGCAACCCGGGGGGCGCCGACCATGGCCGTCCGCGGATCTTCGGGATCGAAGTCCTGCGGATAGCCGTGCCGGAGCGGCACCCGCGCCAGCCTGCCGTCGGTGCCATAGGTCCAGCCATGGTAGCAGCAGACGAACTCGGCCGCGTTGCCGCGATCCTCGGCGACGACCATGGCGCCGCGGTGCGCACACTGGTTGTGGATGACGCAGATCCGGCCGTCCTCGTGGCGGGTCATCACCATCGGCTTGCGGCCGATCCGCGTCCTCACGAAATCGCCGGGTTCCCGGATTTCGCTTTCATGGCCAACATATATCCATGCCTGGCCGAACACGCAGTCCATTTCCCGTTCGAATATCGCGGGATCGCTGTAGATGCGGCGGTGTACCCGGCCGGGCCGAACAAGGGCGGCGGGGCCGGGTTCTGGCGCAGAAACCATGTGTCGTCATCGCACCGGCTTGATAGGCGCCCAATATAACCCAGCCACGCCGGGCGGGACAGCGCGGATCCCGCCGCCGCCCGCCTGCGTTCAGCCGCTCTGGCGGGCCCGGAGTGACGGATCGCGCAGGCTTGTGTCCTGGCCGGCCGGCGGATTGTCGATCGCGTCCTCGAGCGACATCTCTTCGCGCCAGCCTTCCGGAGCGCGCGCGTCGCCTCCGGTGCCGATCTGGTCGATGCCCCAGTAGATCTCGAGGACATGGTTGTCGGGATCGAGAAACTCGACCGCGACCTGGCAGCCGGCGCGCCGACGACCGTCGAAGACGATCTTCACACCGTTGGCCTTCAGATGCTCGCGCGCCCGCAACACTTCGTCGAGGCTCGCGACCTCGAAGGCGAGATGATTGAGTTCGTTGCTGTTGGCCGGCTCCCGGGCGCCGCCGACCAGCGCCACGCCGTGATGGTCGGCGTTGCAGCGCATGAACACCATGCGGCCGGGCATCATGGAATCCGTATAGACGTCCGAAACCCGGAAACCGAGAATTCTGGTGTAGAAATCGACCGATCGCTCGATGTCCTGCACCATCAGCACCACGTGGCCGATCTTCCTGATCTCGAAGGGCATGCCCGCAGGCGGTTCCGCAGCACGCAGCGCGCGCATTTCCGGCGCTTGCAGCCCGTCATGGTCGATCACGCCTCTCGGCATGGTTCCATTCCTCCCTGTTTCTGCCGCGCCGGCCATGCCCGCGCATGGCGGAATCGATAGTGCGGGCATCATCGTCCGGCGTCAATGTCCGCCGTTCCGGGACGTCGACATCCACCTCCCGGGAGCCGGGCCGGCAACGCGGCCCGGCTCCCGGAACGGCGGGGTCAGGCGCTGGCGCTGGCGAGCGCCTGGTCGAGATCCGCGAGGATGTCGTCGATGTGCTCGATCCCGACGGAAAGTCGGACGTAACCGTCCGATACGCCCGAGGCCAGCTGGTCCTCCGGCGACAGCTGGCTGTGGGTCGTGCTCGCCGGATGGATCGCGAGCGAGCGGACGTCGCCGATATTGGCGACATGGTAGAACATCTCGAGCGCGTCGATGAAGCGGCGCCCGGCCTCCCGTCCGCCCCCGAGCTCGAACCCGACCAGCCCGCCGTAGCCGCCGGAGAGATAGGTGTCGGCACGGCGCCTTGCCTCGCCGTCCTGCCGGCTTGGATGGATCACGTTCGCCACTGCCGCATGGCCCGCAAGATGGTCAGCCACCGCCTGTGCGTTGCGACTGTGCTCGCGGACGCGCAGCGCCAGCGTTTCGAGGCCCTGGATGATCTGGAACGCGCTGAACGGCGACAGTGCGGCCCCGAGATCGCGCAGCAGCGTGGTGCGCGCCTTGATGATGTAGGCGACAGGTCCGATCGGTTTCACCGCCTCCACCCAGACTGCGCCGTGATAGGAGGGATCCGGGGTGTTCAAGGCGGGCTGGCGCTCGGGGAACTCGTCCCACGGGAAGTTGCCGCCGTCCACGATCAGCCCACCGATCGAATTTCCATGCCCGCCGATATACTTGGTCGTCGAGTAGACGATGACGGCCGCGCCATGGTCGAAGGGGCGGCACAGTATCGGCGCCGCGGTGTTGTCCACGATCAGCGGGATCCCGAGCTCCCGTCCGATCGCCGCGACCTCCGCGATCGGGAAGACATGCAGCTTCGGATTGGGCAGGGTCTCGGCGTAGTAGGCGCGTGTGCGCTCGTCGGTGGCGCGGCGGAACGCCTCCGGATCGGCCGGGTCGGCGAAGCGGATCTCGATCCCCTGATCGCCGAGCGTGTTGGCGAACAGGTTCCAGGTCCCGCCATAGAGATCCGTGGAGCTCACCACGTTGTCGCCGGCGCGGGCGAGGTTCTGGAGCGCCATCGCCGAGGCGGCCTGGCCGGAAGCGACGGCGAGCGCGGCCGCGCCACCATCCATCGCGCTCACCCGCTGCTCGAGCACGTCGCAGGTCGGGTTCATGATGCGGGTGTAGATGTTGCCCAGCTCCTTGAGCGCGAACAGGTCGGCGGCATGCGCGGTGTCGCGGAACCGGTAGGAGGTGGTCTGGTAGATCGGCACCGCGACGGCGCCGGTGGCGGAATCGGCGCGATAGCCGGCATGGAGCGCCAGGGTTTCGGGATGGGTGCTGTCGTGGATCATGGTCGTGCGTTCCTTCCGTTGCTGCCGGGGGGAACCCGGCATTGTGGATCCAACGCCGCCAGGGCAGCGGAAGGAGACGGCCGGAACGCTAAGGGGGGTGCAAACAGACAAATCCCGCCGCGGCGTTCCGGGCGGGTTGGTCTTCCGCCGTTTTAGCTGCATTTGTTAGGCGCCCGCAAGCAGAGCTCAAATCGGCGCAGACTCCGAAATGCTACGTTTCGGCGCCGCGGTCAAGCACAAAAATGCCGGCGAACCGGGTGGCCGAACCGAACGCCGGCATGTTGCCAACTCCATGACGGGCCGGTATAACGCCCGCGGATCGGAGTGTAGCTCAGCCTGGTAGAGCACTGTCTTCGGGAGGCAGGGGCCGGTGGTTCGAATCCACTCACTCCGACCATTCTCCATTCGGGGGCTTCGGTCGCGGCTCCCGGGTTCTTCACTGCCGGACGGGCGGGTTCGGCGATCCGCTGTCACACTTCCGGCTGGCTGCCGGCCATGCGGCGGGATAGGTCCGGACCCGATGCCCGGCCTGCGCCTTCCCGGGTCGTGCAGTTCAGTCCGGATCCTGCGGGAGATCAGCAATGTCATTCTACGAACTTCGCCAGTACAAGGTCCATCCCGGCAAGATGGATCAGTGGCTGCAGATCATGGAGAACGAGATCATCCCGTTCCAGGTCTCCAAGGGCGCCGTCATCTGCGGTAGCTTCCGCGGCGAGGCGGACGACTCGGTCTACATCTGGCTGCGGCGTTTCGAGAGCGAGGCCGAGCGCGAAAGGCTCTATGAAGCGGTATACGAGAGCGATTTCTGGAAGAACGACATCGCTCCACGCCTTCCCGAGATGCTTGACCGCGACGCCATGGTCATCACGCGGATCGTGCCCACCGAGAAATCCACCGTCCGGTAGGATCGGGCCGGGCGTTCCCGGCTACATGATCACCGGCAGGTCGTGCGATGGCTGACGGGCTCCTGATGCGGCGTCGTCCGGTTCCGCGCCCGTGTCCCAGTCCTCGCCGATATAGCGGCCGCCGGTATGGCCGTCCGACCGGTCCGAGCACAGCCACAGGATTGCCGCGTTCATGATGCCCGCGGAAAGAAGCGGCCTGCGGGTCACCCCGGTCGCCATCCGTGTATCCGCCGCCCCTCCGGGCAGCAGGACGTTCACGGTCACGCCATGTTCCTCGAGCTCCCCGGCCCACGCCTTGCTCATGGCTTCGAGCGCCGCCTTTGAAGGGCCGTAGGGCGTATTGGTCGGGCGGACCATCGATCGGTCGCTGGTCGAGACGTTGACGATGCGGCCGAATGCCTGCGCCGTCATGTGGGGCGCTGCCGCCGCCGTCATGTGGAACGTGCCGATGACGTTGATGGTCAGCGCTTCCGCCCAGCGGTCGCGGTCCGCCTCCCAGAACCTAGCCCCCCTGCCGCCGGCGGCTTCGCTCACGTAGTAGGTGCCGCGCGCGGCGTTGTTCACCAGTGCCTCGATGTGTCCGAAGCTGTCCAGGGCGAAGCGGACGATATCGGCGCAGTCTCCGGGACTCCGGATATCCCCCCGGATGCCCCGGACGGTGCCGGGAAGCTCAGCCGCGTCGTTGACGGTGTCGTCGAGCGTCTCGGTCTCGCGCGCCACGGCGATGGTGACGTTGGCACCGCGTTCGGCGAGCGCGAGAGCCATGCTCCGTCCCAGCCCCTGGCCGCCGCCGGTCACGATGACCGACCGGCCGTCAAGGGACGGGTAGGCGTCCGGACCCTGGGGGCCCTCGCGTGGCGTGTGGTTCAAGAGCGAGCCTCCCGGCGGTCGTCGGCGGGGGCGTGCTTGCCGGGCGTCCACCCGCTCCCGGTCAGGTTCGCCAGGCCGAATTCGAGCGGCCGCTCCTCGAGATCCGTCGCCATGGTGTCGTTCCAGCGATTGAGCCAGCCGAACAGGCAGACAGTGGCAACGAGCTCGACAATCTGGTTGTCGTCGAAATGCTTCCGGAGGTCGTCGAAATCGTCGTCCGTGACCGCATTGGGAGAGGCGCCGGCCCCTTGGGCCATCCGCAGCGCGGCCCGTTCCGCCTCGTCGAAGAGCGGGCTCGTCTCGTAGCTCCAGATCGCGGCGATCTTCTCCGGCGGCACGCCGTCGACGGCCGCGGCCGATTCGGCGGTGTGCGCCGAACAGTATTGGCAGCCGGCGGTGCGGCTGGCCATGTAGGCGACCATGCGCTTGAGCGGCAGCGGAACCGTGCCGGGTATTCCGATCACTTCCCGCGACAGCCGCGTGAAGGCGCGGAGAATGCCGGGCGCCCGGGCCATGGCGAAGAAACTGGTGGGCACGAAACCGAGCGCCTTCTCCGCGCGCTGGAAGACATCCTCGAGCTCTGGCGCGTTCTCGCGTGCAACTGGTGTCACCCGTACCATGTCATCCTCCACGGAGCGTTGCGGGCAGAGTTTCCGCGCCTTCAGGACGCGGAAATCTCCCAATTCTCGTTGATGACGGTGCCCGACTGGCGGATCACCTTGGCGATCGGACAGAACTTTCCGAGATCGGTGCGGACCTTGTCGAAATCCGCAGCCACATCCGGTGTCGTGATCGAGATCGTCAGCGTGATCTCCGGGAACGGCACACCGACCTCTTCCTGGAGCATGACGCCGCGCCGGTCGAATTGCGCCTGGGCGTCGATGTTCATGGCATCGATGTGAAGCCCGTACCCTTCCGAGATCCGCTGCGTGATGACGTTCGTGCAGCCGATGAGCGATGCGATCAGGGTCTCGGTGGGCGTGAGGCCGAGATTGGTGCCGCCGCGTTCGGTTGGTTCGTCGATCACGCTTTCAAGGTCCCGCACGCTGATATCGCTCCGCGCGTGATGCGGGCAGCTGGCGGACATCTTCATGGTGACTTCGGTCTTCGGTGTGGCTTCGGCCATGTCTTGCGATCTCCCGGGTTTCGAACGCGCCTTCAGGCTGCGTCCCGTCCATGAAACGCGTCGTCGAGCAGGGCGCGGACGCTGTCGCGATCGACGGGGCGCGGGTTGTAATAGGGCGATTCTGTTGCGATGTCAGCAGCCCGGTCGAGATTTCGTTCTTCGAACCCTATGTCGCCGAGGCTGGTCGGCGCGCCAACCTTGCGTGCGAGCTCCTGAAGGCCCGCGGGCGCGGAACCGGAGCCGAGCGCGCGGCATATGGCGTCCATGGCCTCCGGCGCGGCTTCGCTGTTGTAGGCCGCGGCATGGGGGAGGACCACGGTGTGGGTTTCCGCGTGCGGCAGACCGAAGGTTCCGCCGAGGACGTGGCACAATTTGTGATGTATGCCCATCGTCGCCTTTGCCAGCGCGCTTCCGCAAAGGATGGCGCCGAGGATTGCCTCGTCGAGCGCCGGCTCCAGAGCGTCGGTCTCACGCCCGGGCCCGCAGATCACCCGGAGCGCCGCCGCCATCCGCCTGATGCCCTCCTCGGCGATTTCCGACAGCAGTTCGGTTCCGTTCTGCGCGTAGAGCGCCTCGACGGAGTGGGCGATCGTGTTGATGCCGCTCGGCCCGGCGATTGCCGGCGGCAGCGTTCGCATCAGCTCGGCGTCATAGATCGCCACCGCCGGCACAACGCGCGCATCCCGTCCGGTTACCTTGCCGGCCTCCTCCGTAATCCCCCAGATGTCCGTCATCTCGGATCCGGAATAAGTCGACGGGATCGCAACGATGGTGACGTCTTTCTGGAGGGCGACGGCCTTGGCGAGGCCGATGGCCGAGCCGCCGCCGACCGCGATCACGCTTCCGGCGCCGCACCGCGACGCCAGCTCCACGGCCCGGTCCGCGTCGGCTTCGGGGACATGCATGACGGCTTCACCTATCCATGCGCCGAACCGCGGGCCGAGTCGTTCGATGATCCTTTCCGCAACAACGCTCTGCGACCGGGTCGAGATCACGAGCACGGAGCCATCGCCGGGCAACGACAAGCCGGGATCGGTCAGCCCGGAGCCGCCGCGCGCGATCTGGAGGTCCTTGACCGGCGCGTGGCCGATCAGTCTCTCAAGCTTTCCGTCGGTCATGTCTCTTGTCCGTCCGTCGTCGCATTCGCAACCGGATTTCGGGGTTTTGGTTTGCCGTCGGCGTTGCCTCGAGGCGGCGGGCAACGAATTGCCGTTCCTACCGTCCGGTGACCCCGGCGTCCAGCCTGCAGCAAAGAACCGGGAAATCCGGCGGACGGCGATGGCCGCTGTCGCTCATTTCGCTCCGGCAATCCGTCAGGCCCGGTCGGGGCCGACAGGAAAGACACCCGGCATCACGACAAAGCCCGGAATGCGCTTCACCCGGTCCGTCCACCGCCGGATGGCCGGATAGTCCTGTCGGAAGATGCCGCCCTCCTCCGAGAGGATCACATAAGGGAAACAGGCGATGTCTGCGATCGTCGGATGCTGGGCGCTGCAGATCCAGCCCGAATTCTCGGCTTCCGAAAACCACAGCTGCTCGTCGAGGATCCGGAACAGCCGATGCGCTTCCGAGCGGCAGGCTTCGACGTCGAAGTCGTAGAAGAGGCCGTCATGCAGCCGCGCCGCCGAAGATGTCGCGGTGATGCCGTCGGCGAATGCCAGCCACTGGCTGACTTCGCCGAGCAGCCGGACATCCCCGACCGGATACCACTGCCCCGACGGATCGAACTTCGAGGCGAGATAGACGAGGATGGCCTGAGCGTCGCGCAGCACGAAACCGTCGTCATCGATTACGGGCAGTTGCCCGAGCGGATTCTTCTCGAGGAATTCCGCGGACTTGTGTTCCCGGCCCGGATAGAAGTCGATCGGGACCGGAGCATAGTCCACGCCGAGAATGTTCATCAGGAGACGCAGCTTGTAGCAGTTCCCCGACAGTTCGTAATCGTAGAGCGTGAGAGCCATCGCCGCTTCAGATATCGAGTACGAGCCGGCCGGATCCGGCACGCGAGACGCAGGTCATGATACGGTCGCCGGCGGCCTTTTCCGCATCGCTCAGATAGACATCCTGGTGGTCCGGTTGCCCCTCGAGGACCGGGACAGCGCACGTTCCGCACGCTCCCTGTTCACAGGACGAGGGAAGATCGACGCCGTTCTCGCGCAGGATCTCGAGGATCGTCCTGCCGGCCGGCACATCGAGCGTTAGGCACGAGCGCGCGAGGTCGATCTCGAAGGACGAACTGTCGTCGATCTCGTTGGGATTCGCGAAATACTCGAAATGCACCGCCTCGTCGGGCCAGCCCCGCTGCTCGGCGGTGCTCCGCGCCGCCTCCAGCATGGGCCCGGGACCGCAGAGATAGACATGCATGCGATCCTCGCGGCCGGCAAGCAGCTGGTCGAGGGCCGCGCCTGTCTCGGCTGCCCCGAGGCCGAGATGGAGGCGAACCCGGTCGCCGAGGCCATCGAGGATGTCGCGGAACGCGACCTGTTCCTCGTTCTGCGCGAAATAGTGAAGTTCGTACCCGAGGCCGCCGTGATCGAGCGTCCGCGCCATCGACAGGAGCGGCGTGATCCCGATGCCGCCGGCAATCAGGAGCGAGCGCGTCGCGTCGCGTCGCAGCGTGAAATTGTTCCGCGGTTCGGAGACCGCGAGCACGTCGCCCTCGCGCACCGCCTCGTGCATGCACAGCGAGCCGCCTGTCGATTCGGGCTCGAGCTTCACGCCGAGGACGAACCCGTCGGTTTCGCCGGGACCATTGACCAGGGAATACTGCCGGATCAGGCCGTTCGGCATGTGGACGTCGACATGGGCCCCCGGCTGGAACGTCGGCAGGGTGCCGGAGACCGGAAGCAGACGGAAGCCGCATATGCCCTCGGCGGCGGGCCATTTCCGCGCCACCTCGACGCGGAGCGCCGCCTGCCGGCCGCCTTTTCGCGGCTCCGGGATTCTCGCGAGGTCGGGCGGCAACCGTTCGATGGCCGGTTCCAGAGGCTCCGGCATCTCCAGTTCCGCAGCCTCCCTCTCGATGGCGTCGCGCAATGCCCCCAGCCGCCCGTTGTGATGGCGCAGAATTGCGCTGTCCGGCGCGGCGCCGCTGCCCCGGTCGACCACCCCGCGAATCACGGAGCGATGCGAATCCACCGGCTGCACCAGGAGCAGAAGGCCGGTCGCATCGCCGTCGACGGAGGCATTCAGCCGAACGGCCCAGGGAGAAACGATGGTGGCATCGATGTCGGCGTCGTCGGCGTCGAGCCGCCCGCACGGCAGGAACCGGTATCCGGCGAGACGCTCCGCGACCAGCCCCGGCGGCGCGTTGACGGCGATGCCGCGCAGCGCCAGCGGCGCCGGGAAGCCGCAATGGTCGGGGACATCGCCTTCTGGCGCTTCGCCCGACCATACCAGCCCGTGGCGCTCCACCGCCGGGAAGGTGCGGTTGCAGATCGTCCGCGCCGGCGCGTCGGCCGGATGGGCGGGGATGTAGGTGCAGCCGGCCGTCCGGTTGGCGTAGCGCCAGCCGTGATACTGGCACTTGAGTTCGCGGCCGTCATTGACGCCGATGGAAAGGCGCACGCCGCGATGCAGGCAGCGGTTCTCCCAGGCGTTCACGTAGCCGTCGTCTGCGCGCCAGATCGCAAGCTCTCGTCCCAGCAACTGGCCGTGAAAGACATGCCGGTAAGGAAGGTCATGCGCGGCCGCCACCGGATGCCACGCCCGCGCGGGATCCGCGCCGGCCGTGTCGGCCCGGGTAGTTCCGGGGCCCGGGGTTGCGCTCGCGGTGCTCATGACGCGGCCGGGACCACGCCGTAGGTCAGGCCGAGATCGCTCAGCCAGCGGCGGTAGAAGATGGCTGACTTGTCGGCCCGGATCGGGGTCTCTGCGCGCGGGTCGAGCGGCAGCTTCTTCGGAAACTGGTTTTCCAGAATCGGCTTGTCCTGGCCGAAAATCATCTGCTGGAAGGCCCGGATATCACGGTCCTCGCTGCCCTCGTCGAGGATGCTGAGAAGCATGTGGGCACGGGTGCGCTGCTCGTCGAGGGGCTGGCAGAAGAGAGCGATGACGTCCATGCGCTCCGGATCGAGAGGGCTCGACTTGTAGAGCACCGAACAGAAGGGATGGGGCACCCGGTACACGTATTCAACATCCGCTCCGGCCTCCGACGTTGCGGCCGCCTTCGGCTGATAGAACATGCAGTTCGTGGCGACGATCTCGCGGTTGTCCTCGCTCACCTCCACCCGGTATTCCCTGACTTCGGTGTGCGGTTCGACGCCGAGGATGTCGGTATGCACGAACGGGAAATGACCGAGGTCGAGAAAGTTCTCGATCGCGCGCGGTGCCGACACGTGCACCCCGATGCTCGCGGCGTTGAGGTTGCGGCGATCCTCTTCCTCGTATTCCGGAATCGGAAACAGCTCGTTCGCGGGCGTGCCGAGACTGCACCAGACGTAGCCGTAGGCGATGCGTGCCGGCAGGGCGCCGCCGTCTCCCGGGCCGCCATGCCGCCGAACCTGGGGAGTGCCGCCTGCGTCGATCCGGTATGCCAGCGGCTGGCCCAGAAGTTCCGTGTGCTGCACTTCGAACGTCTCGTTCACTGCGCCGATTGCATGCCACAGGTCGAGCACGACCGGATCCGTGCATGCGGGTTCGGCTATGGCGCCTCCATTGGCCGTTCGCCACGCTTGTTCTGCGGCCATGGCTTCAGACCGCCTGCGGAACGGCGCCGTAGCTGACGCGCCGGTCCCGCAGCCAGCGCCGGTAGGACACCGAGACGGCATCGGCCCGGACCGGGGTCTCGGTGCGCGGGTCGAGCGGCAGTTTCTTCGGAAGCTGGTTCTCGAGGATCGGCTTGTCCTGGGCGAAGATCAACTGCATGAACCAGCGCACCGTGGCGCGGTCGATCCCGTCCATGAGATAGCACAGGAACGGATGGGCGACGCAGCGTTCCTCGTCGACCGGCTGGACAAACAGGGCGATGAAGTCTTTGCGGTCCGGCTGCGTCGGGTTGCTCTTGTAGAGGGCGACGGTGTAGGGCCGGAACACGCGGTAGACGTAGTCGACCATGAAGCCGCTCTCTGCGGTCGGCGAGGCGACCGGCTGGAAGAACCTGCAGTCGGTCGCCAGAATCTGGTCGTCTCCGGTGAAGGCAACCTCGTAGGCCGGGACCTCTGTGTGCGGCTCGGTACCGAGCCAGCCGGCATGCACGAACGGAAAATGCCCCATGTCGAGAAAGTTTTCCACCACCCGCAATCCCGATGCGTGAACGGCGATCGAGCCGCCGGTCACGATATGGCGGTCGTCCTCTTCCGCCTCGGGGATATCAATGATGTCGGCAAACGGTTCCCCGAGGCTCGCCCAGACGAAGCCGTACTTCTCCCGCGCCACGACCTTTTTCCCGCCGGCAAGAACGACAGCGGGCCCGTCGCCGGGCCGCGATATCGCAAGATGCGTTCCGAACAGCCGTGTCTCGTGGCTGCCGGATCGGCGGAGATTCTCGATATCGGCGACCACGTGCCAGTCAGCGAACAGTCCGGCGTTCGATGTGAGATCCATGGCTGCGTTCCGGTCCCCGGGGTGGGCTGCGGGATTATGTTGCGGGATCCGCCCGGACTCAAGCGCGGAGGTGTCGGCCCGGTGCGGCAGAAGGCCGCCTGTGGAGAACCCGGTGGACGGGATCGGTATGACGGTGGAATCAGCTTGTGCAGCATCTGTCATTGCCGGGGTTTGACAGCTATAAGATTGATGATCGGACTCCGGCCGTTCCCGAAAGCGATGGCGCGGGACGGGCGGGGGCCGGCTGCAGGTCCGACCGGCAGCGGATCCGCTGCGGACCGTTCGAGAAAGCCCGCAACAAGGCAAAGGGGAGGCCCAAATGAAACTGTCAACGACACGCCGTGAATTCATGGCCGGCGCCGCCGGTTCCGCGCTGATCGGCACCGGTCTTGCGTCCCAAGCGTTTGCCGCCGACCCGCTGAAGGTCGGCGTCGTCTATGTTTCGCCGGTGTCCGAAATCGGCTGGACCAAGCAGCACAGCCTCGGCGTCGACGCGATCCGGGAGGCGCTTGGCGACAAGGTCAAGATCACCGTCATCGACAACATCTTCAAACCCCAGGACGCCGAGCGCGTCTTCCGGCAGCTGGCGAGCAGCGGACATCAGCTCATCTTCGGGACCAGCTTCTCGCACGGCACGCCGATGCAGAAGGTCGCGCCGCGCTTTCCGAAGGTTGCCTTCGAGCACTGCTCGGGAATCGTTCATCTTCCGAATCTCGGTACGTTCGAGGCCAAGTACTACGAAGGCACCTATGTTGCCGGCGTGGCCGCGGGACACGTGTCCAAGGCGGCGAAGATCGGCTTCGTCGGCGGTTTCCCGATTCCCGATATCGTCGGTCCGGCGAACGCCCTGCTTCTCGGCGCCCAGAGCGTCAACCCCAAGATCACCTGCAGCGCGATCTTCCTGAATTCTTGGTTCGATCCCGGCAAGGAGAAGGAGGCGACCAACACGCTGATTTCGCAGGGGTGCGACGTCATCTGCTCGATGACGGATACCGCCACCGGCGTCCAGGTGGCCGGCGAGAAGGGGGCCTGGTCGGTCGGCTATGCCAGCGACATGGCGAAGTTCGCGCCCAAGACCCATCTCACGGCCTTCATGCTCGACTGGAGCAGCGTCTATGTTGCCGCCGCCAAGGCGGTTGCGGCCGGAACGTGGAAGTCCACGGTCAGATGGCAGGGCCTCGCCGAGGGCGTCGTCAAGATGTCAGCCTACAACAACGCCATCCCCGCCGACGTCCGCGCCAAGCTGGCGGCAACCGAGAAGTCGATCAGGACCGGCAAGCTTCATCCCTATGCCGGCGAGATCAAGGACCAGGCGGGTAAGGTGCGGGTCGCCAAGGGCGGCGTCCTGTCCGATCCCGACATTCGCAAGTTCGACTGGTTCGTTGCCGGCATGATCGGCAAGCTCGGCTAGACACCCGACGTGTCCATGGCGCCCCGCTTGGCGGGGCGCCATGACCGGGTCCGGGCGCCGGTCCGCAGACATGACCCCACGGCTGGAACTGCGCGGCATCCGCAAGCGCTATCCCGGTGTCGTCGCCAATGACGGGATCTCCGCGTCCGTCATGCCGGGCGAGATCCATGCTGTGCTCGGCGAGAACGGTGCCGGCAAGAGCACCCTGATGAAGATCATCTACGGTGCCGTGCTCGCCGACGAGGGGGAAATCCTGTGCGACGGCGAACCGATCCGCGCGCACAACCCCGCAGTGTCCCGCGCGCTCGGCATCGAGATGGTCTACCAGCATTTCGCGCTGTTCGAATCGGTCACCGTCGTCGAAAACATCGCGCTCTCGGTCGGGGGGCGGTTCGATCTCGCCGCGCTCTCGGGGAAGATCTCGGAAGTCTCCGAACGCTATGGTCTGCCGATCGATCCCGCGCGGCTGGTCCACACGCTTTCGGTCGGAGAACGCCAGCGCGTCGAGATCGTGCGCTGCCTGCTTCAGAACCCGCGTCTGCTGATTCTCGACGAGCCCACATCGGTCCTCACGCCGCAGGCCGTGCCGCGGCTGTTCGAGACGCTTCGCCAACTCGCCGGCGAGGGATGCAGCATCCTCTACATCAGCCACAAGCTGCATGAAGTGCAGGAACTCTGCGACACGGCGACGGTGCTGAGGAACGGCAAGGTTGCCGGCACGGTCGATCCCCGGGCTGCCTCGACGGAGGACATCGCGCGGCTGATGGTCGGGACCGAGCTTCCCGAGACTCACGCCGTGCCGCCGGAACGCAGCGCGGAGCCGGTCCTCGAGGTGCAGAACCTGTCGGCGGAGCCCGCAGACCGGTTCGGCACCCGCATCGCCGATGTCTCTTTCGAGGTCTTCGGCGGCGAGATCGTCGGGATTGCCGGCATATCGGGCAACGGCCAGGCCGAACTTGCCGGCCTGCTGAGCGGGGAGCGGACGCTGAATGCCACGCCCGGCGCGATCAGGATGTTCGGAAAGCCCGTTGCCCATCTCGGTGCAGGGCGGCGGCGGCGGCTCGGATTCGCGTTCGTACCCGAGGAACGGCTTGGCCGCGGCGCCGTTCCGCCCCACCAGCTCAGCGAGAACGCGATCCTTACCGGTCACCGGACCGGCATGATACGGCGCGGCCTGGTGGACCGCCGTCGCGCGCGGGGATATGCCGGCAGCGTCATCGAGAGGTTCGATGTCCGGACCAACGGCGTCGACAGCCTTGCCCAGAGTCTGTCGGGCGGCAATCTCCAGAAGTACATTGTCGGGCGCGAGATCGAGTTGCGACCCGGCATCCTTCTGGTCTCGCAGCCGACCTGGGGCGTCGATGTCGGCGCGGCGGCATACATACGCCAGACCCTCATCGATATCAGCCGGACGGGGGCGGCAATCCTCGTGATCTCGGAGGAGCTCGACGAGTTGTTCGAGATTTGCGATCGGATCCTGGTCATGTGCGAAGGCTCGCTGTCGCGCTCGCTTGAGCGGGGGCAGACGACTTACGAGGAAGTCGGGCTTCTCATGACTCGCGCCCGGGCCTGAGGCGTTCGATGGGAGCTCTTCCGCTCTGGCCGGTCATCGAGCGGCGCACCGAACCTTCGGCGACGATGCGGATCGCCGCGCCCGTGATGGCGACTGCGCTCACGATTCTGTGCGGTTCTATCCTGTTTGCCGCGCTTGGTCATAACCCGGTGGCCGCGTTCGAGGCGTTCTTCGTCGAACCGGTGAGTTCTCTCAACGGGGTCTCGGAACTGCTTCTGAAGGCGTCGCCGCTGATCCTGATCGCGCTCGGACTCGCGATCGGGTTTCGCGCCAATGTCTGGAATATCGGGGCCGAGGGGCAGCTCATAATCGGCGCCATCACGGCGACCGGAGTGGGCCTCTTCTTCCCCGACCGCGAAAGCGCAGCGGTCCTTCCCCTGATGCTGCTCGCTGGCATGGCCGGCGGCATGCTGTGGGCGGCGATACCGGCATTTCTGCGCGACCGCTACAACACCAACGAGATCCTCGTCACCCTGATGCTCACCTACGTGGCGACGCTGTTGCTTTCCTATCTGGTTCACGGGCCGTGGCGGGATCCGGCCGGATTCAACTACCCGCAGACGGCACTCCTGCCGCCTGCAGCCATGTTCGATCCGCTGCATGGCGCCTATCGCGTCAATGGTTCGATCTTCATCACCGTGGTCGCGGTATTCGCGATGTGGATCTTCAGCGGCCGCAGTTTTCTCGGCTACCGAATGGCGGTCGGCGGCGAGGCGCCGGCGGCAGCGCGCTATGCGGGCTTCTCGGACTCTACTTCGATCTGGTTCGGCCTTCTCATCGGGGGCGCGGCCGCCGGCATTGCCGGCATGGCCGAGGCGGCGGGTCCGCTCGGACAGCTGTCGCCGCAGATTTCTCCGGGATACGGGTTCGCCGCCATCATCGTCGCGTTCATCGGCCGCCTGAACGCATTCGGAATCGTGTTCGGCGGGCTGCTGCTGGCGCTCCTCTATCTTGGCGGCGAGGCGGTCCAGTTGAGTCTGGGCATGCCGTCGTCACTGACGCGGATATTCCAGGGCATGCTGCTGTTCTTTCTGCTGGCTGCCGACTTTCTCATCTTCTATCGCATCAAGCTTGCGAGACGCTAAAGCCCATGGACCTGTTCACCGCCATATTCACGGGAACGGTGATTGCCGCGACGCCGCTGATATTCGCGGCTCTCGGCGAGCTCGTCGTCGAAAAATCGGGAGTCGTCAATCTCGGCATCGAGGGCATGATGCTCATCGGCGCGGCGGTGGCGGTATGGGTGTCGTTTGCGGGATTCCCCATGCCGGTGGCGATAGCGGCGGCTGCGGTGGCGGGTGCGGCAGCGTCCCTGATCTTCGGCATCCTTGCCCTGACCTTCATGACCAACCAGTACGCGGCGGGTCTGGCGCTGACGATCTTCGGCTCCGGCGTCTCGGCCTCGATCGGGCGCGGCTTCGGCAGCACCCCGGTCGAAGCCCTGTCGGCGTTTCACGTCCCCTTCCTTGCCGATATACCCGTGATCGGTCCACTGTTCTTCCAGTACGACGCGCTCGTCTACCTGTCCTTTGTCCTGTTCGGCGTGATCACCTGGGTGCTGTATCGCACCAAGGCCGGCCTCGTGATCCGCACCATCGGGGAATCGCCGCAGTCGTCGCACGCGATAGGCTATCCGGTGATCGCGATCCGCTATCTTGCGGTGCTGTTCGGCGGCATGATGGCCGGGCTGGGCGGCGCCTATCTGTCCATCGCTTATACCCCGCTCTGGGTCGAAAACATGACTGCGGGCCGGGGATGGATCGCGCTCGCACTCGTCGTGTTCGCGACCTGGCGGCCGTTCCGGGTGATGGCGGGGGCATGGCTGTTCGGCGGCGTGACCATCTTGCAGTTGCAGGGCCAGGCGCTTGGTCTTGCGATTCCCTCGGAACTCCTGTCCGCGCTTCCCTATCTGGCCACCATCGTGGTTCTCGTGATCATCTCCCGCAATCGGCAGATCCTCATGCTCCACTTCCCCGCATCTCTGGCGCGGCCGTTCCGCCCGTCGGGGTAACACCCCGGAGCGACAAACCGCCGAAGGGTGTTCGGATCGACTTGCTGGAACCGTCAAGGCAACCGCCCGGAAACGACCTTTGCCACAGGGGCTTGGAGCCATCGCGGCGTTTTAGCGAGGCGGCTGGTCGCGGTTGCCGGCGCCGGGAGTAGTGCGGTGAGCGGCCGGATTGGCGCGGTTGATCGCAATGCAAGCAATGCTTAATATTGCATCAGTTGCGTGAGCGGAGGATTCACATGGCCAGCATCACTATCAGAAACCTGGACGAGGGGGTGAAGCGGCGCCTGCGCGTGCGCGCCGCCGAGAACGGCCGCTCGATGGAGGAAGAGGCCCGCGACATCCTCCGCCGTTCGGTCGGCGAGGCGCCGCCGCCCAAGGATCTGGGCCGGGCCATCCATGCTCGTTTCGCCGCGCTGGGCGGCGTCGAGCTGGAACTGCCCGAGCGCGGTCCGATGCGTCCCCCGCCCGAGTTCGGATGAGCGGGTGGCGATGATCGTCCTGGACACCAACGTCGTGTCCGAACTGATGCGCCTCGTGCCCGATCCTGCGGTCATGGCGTGGTTTTCCGGGCAGGACTCGGCCGGGCTCCACCTCACCGCCGTGAGCGAGGCGGAGTTGCGCGCGGGCGCGGCCATCCTGCCCGCGGGCCGGCGCCGCGACCGTCTCGCGGCCGAAATCGACGCGGTGATCGTCGAGGACTTCACCGGACGGGTGCTGCCCTTCGACAGCGCCGCGGCCAAGGCTTATGCCGCGATTGCCGCATCCCGCCGATCCCTGGGCCGCCCGATCACGGAGGCCAATTGCCAGATCGCCGCCATCGCTCGCGCGAGGGATGCGGCGGTGGCGACCCGGAACGCCGGGGACTTCGCGTATTGCGGCATCGTCGTGATCGATCCCTGGACGGCAGGCCCGGCCGCGCCCTGAGCTTCGCAGCGCACTCGCACTCGTTGTGTTCGCGACCTGGCGGCCGTTCCGGGTGATGGTGGGGGCATGGCTGTTCGGCGGCATGACCATCTTGCAGTTGCAGGGCCAGGCGCTTGGTTGCCGATTCCCTCGGAACTCCTGTCCGCGCTTCCCTATCTTGTCACCATCGTGGTTCTCGTGATCGTCTCCCGCAACCGGCAGATCCTCATGCTCCACTTCCCCGCATCGCTGGTGCGGCCCTTCCGCCCGTCGGGATAGCCGCCCCCGAGCGGCACCGCCTGTTTCAACGGTGCAACTTCATGGATGCGCCGGCGCCGGGGAGGAGAGCGGTTCCGCCGGGTAGATCGGGACTATCTGACAAGAAATCGAGCGATCAGCGTCCGTCGGGAGAGCATGGAACATCTTGCGGCGCTCTCGTCCCGGTTGCCCGCTTGCGGCCGCGGCGCCACTTCACCTCAAAAGCCCCTCCTTGTAGAGTTGTCCGGTCGAGGCAGGCTAATCCTTGCCAATGCCGTCGAGCCATGCGATGTCTTCCAGCACCCCGCGTCGCACACGGACGAAAGACGTACGCCGAATGGAGGGGCCGATGCTCTGGGTCATACACTGTCTCGACAAGCCGGGCGCACTTGAACGTCGTCTGGCGGCGATCGATGCGCACCGGGCCTATCTCGCGACCGAGCCCATCGATATCGTGATATCGGGTCCGATCATGGACGACTCCAACGAGGCGATGATCGGCAGCCTGTTCCTCGTGAACGCCGAAAGCCGCGAGGAAATCGACACCTTCCAGAAAAACGATCCGCTGTACCATGCCGACGTGTGGGACAGCGTGAACGTCAACGTCTTCTATCGCCGTCAGGGATAGGGGAATGCTCTATTGTCTTCACATCCTCGACAAGCCCGGCCGCGTCGAGACGCGCAAGCGCCTCGTCGAAGAACATCGGGCGTACCAGCGGGAATGCGGGGTCGAGATCGTCATGTCGGGGCCGCTGCTCGCCGAGGACGGTGAGACGATGATCGGATCCATGTTCCTGATCGAGGCCGGTGGCAAGGAAGATGTCGAGGCTTTCGTGGCTGGCGATCCGTTCAAGCAGAACGACGTCTGGGGCGAGGCGCGCCTCACCCGTTTCTTCCGCCGCCACGGCTGAAACCCGGCCGTCGCGTCACGGCTCCCCGAGCCCCGACCTCCGTTCGGCGCGGAGAACGGTTGCGAAGAAATCCTTGTCGCAATCTTCCGAATCCATCATTTCGCGGAACACCTTGGCAAGCGTCGGCGCGATATCGAGGCTTACCCCGGCCTCTGCAGCGGCTGCGTTGAAGAGCTCCTGGTCCTTGATCGATGTCGAGACGAATGACATCGGCGAGAAATCGCGATCCCGGATCGGTTCCGACTTGTACTGGACAAGCGGTGAGGCGACGGCGCTCGATGCGATCACCTCGAGCATCTGCGCCCAGTCCAGGCCACCTCTGCGCCCGACCGCAAGGGTCTCGGCCATGGCCACCGCTGTGGCATGAACCATGTTGTTGATCGCAAGCTTGAGATAGCGGGCCTGTTCGCCGGTCCCGACATGGAAAACCTTCGACCCGAGCCGTTCGAACAGCGGGCGGCAGCGTCCAAAGGCGCTTTCGGGACCCGACACGATCACGGTGAGCGTCCCGGCCTCGGCGAGAGTGACGCTCCCGGAAACCGGCGCCCGCAGATAGGACACGCCGCGCCCGGCGGCAGCCTCGGCAACCTCTTCCGAGATCGCCGGAGACACCGTGCTCATGTCGACATAGGTGGCGCCGCCGGCGCTCGCCTCAAGCACCCCCGCGGTGCCAAGCGCGACGACGCGGAGCGCGCCGTCGTCCGGAATCGAGGAAAACACCACTTCGGCGTCTGCGGCTGCTTCTGCGACGGAACCGACCGTCACCGCGCCGCGCGCCGCGACCTGCGCAAGGCGCCCTTCGTCGACATCGAATGCCGTCACCTCGTGTCCGGCTTCGAGCAGGTGTCCCGACATCGGAAGCCCCATGTTGCCGACGCCGATCCAGCCGATCTTCATCTGTCTGTCTCCCCGAGGACCGGATAGTCGGTATAGCCTTCGGCGCCGCCGCCATAGAAAGTCGCCCGGTCCGGTTCGTTGAGCGGTGCGCCGCCGAGAAGCCGCTCCGGCAGATCCGGATTGGCAAGGAAACTGGTAGCGAACGCGGCCATGTCGGCCTCGCCTGCGTCGATCACCGCATCGGACCTGCCGCGGTCGTAACCGCCGTTCACGATCAGCGTTCCCGGCCAGATCCTCCGCAATTCGCGCATCAGGGGATCCCTTGATTCGACGAATGCCTTCCCGTCGCCTTCTCCCGGACGGCCGAGTTCCACGACATGCAGATAGAGAAGGTTCCTCTTCGCAAGTTGCTTCGCAAGGTGGGTAAAGGTAGCCGGGGGGTCGCTGTCCAACATGTCGTTGAAGGGCTGGAACGGCGATATCCGGTAACCCACCCGGTCCGCGCCCCAGATCCCGACCACGGCATCGGCGACCTCTACAGGCAGGCGGCACCGGTTCTCGACCGAGCCGCCATAGTTGTCGTCGCGGCGGTTGGTTCCATCGCGGGTGAACTGGTCGAGCAGGTAGCCGTTGGCGCCGTGGATCTCGACGCCGTCGAATCCGGCGCGTTCGGCATTGGCAGCGGCTTCGGCGTACTGTTCGACGAGGCGCGGAAGCTCGCCGGCTTCCAGCGCGCGGGGGGTCACGAACGGCTTCATGCCGGATGCCGTCATCGCGTCGCCGGCTGGCCGGACAGCCGAGGGCGCCACCGGAAGTTGTCCGCCGGGCTGCAGGTCGGGATGGGAGATTCTGCCGACATGCCAGAGCTGGAGAAAGATCAGCCCGCCGGCCTCGTGAACGGCATCGGTGACCGCGGCCCACCCGTCTGCCTGTTCCGCGGAATGGATGCCCGGCGTCCCCGGATACCCCAGCCCCTCGGGACAGATCTGCGTCGCTTCGGTGATGACGAGCGCGGCGTCGGAGCGCTGCCGGTAGTAGGTCGCATTGAGCGCGTGCGGCACGTTACCCGGACCCGCGCGGTTGCGGGTCATAGGCGCCATCACGACGCGGTGCGGGAACTCGAAGGGCCCGGCCGCGAGAGGTGTGAACAGGTCAGCCATCGCCCGGTCCCTCTCCGGAGCGCCGGACGCGGGCCTGGTCCTCGAGAACCGCGCACACGGCAGCGGTGTCCTTCTCGGCAAGCCCCTGTTCGAGCGTAGCGCGGTAGGGCTGCACGGCCGCGGCGAAAAGGTTGACGGGGCAGCGCACCTCGGCGGCAAAGGCGGTGATGATGTCGAGGTCCTTCTGGTAGAGCCGGTTCGACATCCCGACATCGTCGTAGTCGTTCTCCGCCATCATCTGGCCGCGGCGCTGGAACATCCGCGAGGTTCCGGCACTGGTCGAAATCACGTCGTAGATCAGCTGCGGGTCGAGCCCCGACTTCATGCCGAGAACCATCGCCTCGGCGGCCGCGACGTTGTGAATCGTCACCAGATGGTTGGCGACGAACTTCATGCGGCTGCCGTTGCCGAATTCGCCACAATACTTGTGCTCGCGGCTGAACGCCTCGATCACCGGCACGCATTTCTCGATCGCGGACCGGTCGCCGCTGGTGAACACGGAGAGGTCACCGGTCCGCGCCTGCTGTCCGGTCCCCGAGAGCGGGCAGTCGAGCAGCGTGTGGCCGGCTGCGGCTAGCACGTCACGCGCGGCTTCCTTGTCCGGAACCTTGAACGTACTCGCCTCCATGATCGTGCAGCCGTCGGCCGCCGATGCCGCGATCTCGCGGGCGACGGCGGCGAGGGCGGCAGGGCTCGGAAGTGACAGGATGATGACGGGCGCCTGTTCGGCCACCGCCGCCGCCGAACCGGCGGTCTCGACGCCGTCGGCCCGGGCGCTTTCGAGGGCGTCGGCAGAGACGTCGTAGCCGACGACCCGGAATCCCTTGCCCACCAGGGCTCGCGCCATGGCGCTGCCCATGATTCCGATTCCAATTATTCCGGCTGTTTCGGCCATCGCTGAGGTTCCCGTGCTGGAGATGGAGGGAGCGCCGCCGGGACGCCCCGGCGGCGCGGAGTTTCAGTGCGTTGCGAGGAACGTCCTGACATGGTCCGTGAACGTGTCGGCCTTCTCGATGTTCGAGATGTGTGCCGCGTCGAGCTCGACATATTCCGAGCCGGCGAGCCGTTCATGCATCAGCCTCATGCCTTCGGGAGGCGTGCCGCCGTCGTGGGTCCCGGAAATCAGCAGTACCGGGTGGTCGAGCGACGCCAGCCTGTCGAGATAGGCGAGTTCCTGGATGGCGCTCGCGCAGCCGCAATAGCCGGCAGCCGACGTGCCGAGGATCATCTTCTCGACGTCGCCGAGGCGCGAGGCGCCGCTTGCCCGGTAGCCCGCGGTAAACCAGCGCTCCATGGTCGGCTGCAGAACAGCCTGCATGCCATGCTCGCCGACCGCGGCGACGCGGTCCTTCCATGCCGAGATCGCCTCGGGACGGCACAGCGCCATGGTGTTGGCCATGACAGTGGCCGTGACCCGGTCCGCATGTGCGAGGAGCAGGCCCTGAGCGGTCATGCCGCCGATCGACAATCCGACGAAGGCCGAGGCCGCTATCCCGAGATGGTCCCAGAGCCCGATCACATCGCCGATGAGATCGTCGAAGCTGTAGGGCCCCTCGACAGGTTCCGAGCCGCCATGGCCCCGCTTGTCATAGCGCAGGATGCGGTACTCGCCGGCGAGCGCGGCCGCCTGCTCGTCCCACATGTGCAGGTTGGTTGCAAGCGAATTGGAAAAGGTCAGCCACGGCTTGCCGTCGTCGCCGGAGATTTCGTAGTTGATGTTGACGCCATTGACCCTGGCTAGCATCGCGGACTCCTCGTTCTGGAAATGTCGGGCAGGAACTGTCTGCCGTTACGGTGTGGCATGGCCGATGAAGCGCTCCGGCACGGCCTCTCCCCACTGGGACTGGAAGCCTTCCTCGGCCGGAACCAGATTGGGCGGATTGCGGTCGTTGAGGCGATCACTGTCGGTCCAGTGCTCGTGCACGCGGTCCCACGGGTCAAGCCAGTAGTCGAAGACCTGGCTGCCCAGCACGTGGCGGCCGGTGCCCCAGATGTGGTCGTATTTCTCGCGGCTGTGCAGGTGGGCATGGCCCATGAAGACATCGTCGATATCCTGCACCTCGAAGGCGAGGTGGTTGAGACCGACCTTGTCGCCGTCGACGCACAGGAACGTGTGGTGGTCGACATATTCGGGGCCGGCATCCACGCGGTTGAAGGTGGCTATGACCTTGTTCGGGTCGCCCTCGACATAGACCTCGTCGGAGGAGACGAGACCGAGGTTTTCGCGATACCAGTTGGTGCCGCCCCTGAGATCCGTGGTCATGATCACCGCATGTCCGAGTCTCTTGACGTGCGACGGGCCGGCGCCGATGCGGGTCAGTTCGCCGGCGCGCAGGTCCTTCTCCGCGCCGGTGTTGACGGCGAACCTGGACACATCGACTGGGTCGACCGGCTTGCGTCCCCAGACGACCTCCACCTGGTAGCCGTGCGGGTCCGTGAGGCGGACGCGCTTGCCGCCGCCCGGCTCGTCGAGATCCTCGATATCCGAAGCGCCTTCGCTGGCGGCGACGGTCCTGAGGTCCTCCTCGCTCCTGGCGTTGAAGGCGAGGCCGATGAATCGGGGCTCGCCCAGGTGGGTGACATGGATGAACGGTTCCGGGTCGGTGCCGCGCATGTAGAGCCTGTCGGCGGTGCGTTCGACGCGGATCATGCCGAAATCTGTGAGAAATTCCTCTGCCAGATCGAGGTCTGGCGATTGCAGCCGCCCGAACACGATGTCCCTTACCTTGATCATAATCCCTCCTTTCCGGCCCTGCGGCCGCTGCCGTCAGCCGATGACGACGATATCGTCTCCCTGTCCCGCATAGAGCCGCTCGACCAGGCCGGAGCGGCGCGCGAGAACGGCCCGCTGGTTGATGTACCCCTTGTCCGTGATCTCGCCGGCGTCTATCTGCGGCGGCTCGGTCATCATCAGCACCCTGCGGACTCGGGTCGAGCTGCCGGGATTCTCCGCATTGTGGCGCGCGAGACCGTTGCGCACCGCCTCATGCACGCGGCGGTCGCGCACAAGCTCGTCGGGTGGCAGGTCGCCGCCGGCCAGCGACTGGCAGCCGGCGACGCTTGGAAACGCGAGGAGGCCAACCTCGCTGCGGTCCTGTCCGGTGACCACCGCGTCCTGAAGCGTCGGCGCCGCGGCCGCGATCGCCTGCAAGCGAAGCTGGCCGGCATGCACCCACGTCCCGGTCGTGAGCTTGAAGCTCTCGGCGACGCGCCCGTCGAACACGATACCCTCGGCCGGATCGTCGGGGTCCTCGAACCGTGCGGCATCGCCGATGCGGAAGAACCGGTCCTCATCGAAGGCGGCGGCGCTCAACTCAGGTTCCTTGTTGTAGCCCGGCGAGATGTTGGGCCCGCGCATGCGGACCTCGAGCTTGTCGCCGTTGGGCACGAGCTTGACCTCGCAGCCGGGCAGGGGGACGCCAACATTGCCGGTGGAATCCGGGTACCAGTTCATGTAGGTGGTGGCCGGCGCGGTCTCGGTCGAGCCGAGCGAGGTCGTGATCGTGACTCGTGCGCCTATCGTGTCGAGGGCGAGCCGGTCGAGGCGCTCCCAGACGTTGCGCGGCAGGGCCGAGCCGGCGAAGAACAGGAGCTTCAGGTTGCGGAACAGTCCGCGGCGCGCGGCCTCGTCCTCTTCGAGGAGCGGCAGCAGAAGATCGAAGCCCCGCGGCACGTTCAGATAGAGCGTTGGCGAGATTTCGCGCATGTTGGCGATGGTCGTCTCGATCTGTCCCGGCAGCGGGCGCCCCTCGTCGATATACATCGTGCCGCCGTTGTAGATGACCGCGTTGAAATTGTAGTTGCCGCCGAAGGTATGGTTCCACGGCAACCAGTCGAGGAGCACTGGCGGCTCGTCGCGCAGGAAGGCATAGACCTGCGCCATCGCGACCTGATTGGAAACCATCATGAGGTGGGTATTGAGCACACCCTTCGGCGCTCCTGTCGATCCCGAGGTGAGCAGGATCTTGGCGATGGTGTCGTGACCGACCTTCGCAAGCGCATCCTCGACCGCGCCGGTCGGCTGGCGCGCCAGCCAGTCGTCGAGCGGGTCCGCTCCGGGGGCGTCTTTGGCCGATCCGGCGGTGACGAGTCTGCGCCCCGACATGTCGATGGCGGCGAGCGCGTCGGCGAACGGCGCCGGGTCCTGCACGAAGATCACCGACGGATCGTTGCGAGCGATCACGCCCTTCAGTTTTTCGTGGTCGCTGCTCATCAGCGAATAGGCCGGAGACACTGGCAGCACAGGAATGCCCGCCGTCATTGCGCCGAGGGTGACGAACGCCTGCTCTATGGAATTGTCCGAGAGCACGGCAACCGGACGGTCCGGCCCGTGGCCGCCATCGATCAGTGTCTGGGCGATCGAGTCGGCTGCGCTCCGCACCTCGGCGTAGGTTGCCCGCCGCCACCGGCCGGCGTGATCGCGTTGGCAGAACATGTCCCTGTCCGGGTGTTCATCTGTCCTGCCGCGCAGTATGGCGATCAGGTTGTCGGGCAGTTCTGCGAGCGGTTCGGGGCAGCGAAGGATGGTGACATCCCTGGCCGGCCGCTCGACCTCGACGCCGAAGCGCTTGAGGTTGGTGTCTACAAGGGGCGTCGTTTCTCCGCTCATGGCTGTCCGTCGGCCTATTCGTGGGCGAGGCGCAGCGCACCGTCGAGGCGCACGACTTCGCCGTTCAGCATCTTGTTCCCGAGGATGGACAGCACGAAGCTCGCATATTCCTCCGGTTTGCCGAGGCGCGGGGGGAAGGGCGTCGCTCGCTCCAGGGCCTCCTGGGCCGGTTGCAGCAGCCCGCGGAGCATCGGGGTCTCGAAAACCCCGGGTGCGATGGCGACGACGCGTATGCCGAAGCGGGCGAGTTCACGGGCGGCCGGCAGGGTCAGGCTTGCAATCGCTCCCTTGGACGACGAATAGGCGGCCTGTCCGACCTGTCCGTCATAGGCCGCGACCGAAGAGGTGTTGACGATCAGTCCGCGTTCGCCGTCGTCGTCGAGCGGGTCGAGCGCGGTCATGCGGTGCGCGACCAGCCGCATCATGTTGAACGATCCGATGACATTGATGTTGATGCAGCGCGCGTAGTGGTCGAGCGGTTGTGGGCCCTTGCGGCCGACGATCCGCTCCGCGGGTCCAATACCGGCGCAGTTGACGAGAATGCGCGCCGGGCCCACGGCCTCGGCCGCCGCCTCGATCGCTGCTTCGGCGCCTTCCGGGCTGGTTACGTCGCACTCGACGGCGGCTCCCCCGGTCTCCGAAGCGATCTCCCTGGCGACGTCCATGTTGACATCGAGCACGGCCACCTTCGCGCCGGCCTTGGCCAGCGCCCGCGCGGTCGCTGCACCCAGACCGGACGCTCCGCCCGCGACGATTGCCCCATGGCCACCGATTTCCATGCCTCGTCCTTCCGCACCGTGTTGTCGTGGCGGCGGAGTTTACACTGCCTTGCCGGTCACTTATAGAGGGTTGCGCGACGCCCTTCGCTCGGGATTCGTGCCTCCGCCCGCTGCCGTCCGGTTGCCGGCGAAGACCCCGCGCCGTCTGCCAGAGAGCCGGAGACGGATCCGGACTCTGTGGTCGGACGGGGCGTCCAACGGTCCCCCTGCATGTCGGAGCCCCTGTCATGACGAAGCCCGAATTCGTGTTTTCCTCCGATCTCCTGACCGTCGAAATGCGGGACCGGATCGCGGTTCTCACCCTTGATCGCCCCGAGAAGCGCAATGCCGTCAACGAGACGCTGATTCACGATCTCAACCGGTTCTTCTCGGCCCCGCCCGCCGACGCGCTGGCGGTCGTGATCCGGGCGAACGGCGACCATTTCTGCGCCGGGCTCGACCTCGCCGAGCATCGCGAGCGCGATGTCGACGAGTCGTTCGAGCATTCGCGCTACTGGCACAGGACGTTCGATCTGATCCAGTATGGCGGCCTTCCCGTGCTCTCGGCGATGCATGGCGCGGTGATGGGCGGCGGGCTTGAACTCGCGACCACGACCCATGTGCGCGTTGCCGAGCCGAGCACCATCTATCAGCTGCCCGAGGGGCGGCGCGGCATCTATGTCGGGGGCGGGGCGAGCATCCGTGTCGCAAGAATCATCGGTCCGGGTCGCATGACCGAGATGATGCTGACGGGACGGCGTCTCGATGCCGAGGAGGGTCAGCAGCTCGGGCTCTCTCACTACCTGGTTGGCAGCGGTGAGGCCTTCGGCAAGGCGATGGAGCTTGCGGAGGCCATCGCCGGGAATGCGCCGCTTGCCAACAAGATGATGCTGCATGCGATCCAGAGGATAGACCGCATGGGCGAGAGCGAGGGCTATTTCGTCGAATCGCTGGCGTCGGCGCTGACCCAGACATCCGACGATGCCCGGGAGGGCATGCGGGCGTTTCTCGAGAAACGCGCTATCCGGTTCGACAAGTAGCGCCGCCCCGTTGCGGCGCCTGGCGGGGTTTCCCGGGCCGGGCGTCAGGCGGACGGACCGGCTTCGTTCCCCTGGTGCATTGCCTGCCATACCCGCTCCGGCGTTGCGGGGAGTTCGATATGGGTTACGCCGTAGGATGACAGCGCGTCGACGATGGCGTTGGCTACGGCGGCTGGCGCCACGGCGGTACCGCCTTCGCTGCCGGGCTTGATTCCGAGCGGGTTTGACGGGCTCGGCACTTCCAGGAGCGCCGTCCGGAAGGGCGGCGCGTCTTCGGCGCGGGGCATCGCATAGTCCATGAAAGTCGCGCCGGTCATCTGGCCGGTGCCGCGGTCATAGGCGCAGTCCTCCATCAGGGCCTGTCCTACGCCTTGCATCACGCCGCCGTGGGTCTGGCCGTCGAGGGTCATCGGGTTGATGGCGCGGCCAACGTCGTCGACGGCGGTCCAGCCGACCACCGCGACGACACCGGTTTCGGGATCAATCTCGACCTCGCAGACGTGACAACCCGAGCCTATGACGGCGCGCGGGAGGTGGACATCCGCTTCCTCGCGGAGCGGTCCCCCGAGACCGTCGGGAAGATCGGTCCGGGTCTCGGCGGCTGCCGCGATGCCGAAGATGTCGACCGACCGGTCGGTCCCGGCCACCGTGAAGGTGGCGGCCGCATAGACGATGTCGTCTTCGGCCGCCTCGAGGACATGGGCCGCGATGCGGCGGCCGCGGGCGATGATCCGCTCACTGGCGTCGCAGATGACGATGGCGCCCATCCGCATGCTGCGCCCGGAATGGGTGCCGCCACCATCCTTGAGGAGATCGGTGTCGCCGTAATGCACGCATACCGAATCGTAGGGCACCTGCAGCACGTCGGCGAGCATCTGGCTGAATGACGTCTCGTGCCCCTGTCCCGTCGCCATGGTCCCGATCTCGAGTCCCACTTCGCCGCCGGGGTGGACATGGATCTCGGTCCATTCGCGCGGATAGCCGGTCGAGAGGTCCGCGTAGTGGGCTATGCCGATTCCGCGCAGCAGGCCGCGGTCGAGAGAATCTCGGTGCCGCTCCACGAAACCGGACCAGTCCGAGAGGGTGATCGCGTGGTCGAGCGCAGTGGGATAGTCGCCCGAGTCGTAGACCATGCCGAAACCGTTCCTGAACGGCATCGCCTCGGGGCGTATCAGGTTCCGCCGCCGGATTTCGATGCGGTCGGTGCCGGTCTTTTTGGCGGCCATGTCGAGGAGCCGCTCGATGACGTACATGACCTCGGGCCGGCCGGCGCTGCGATAGGGATAGGTCGGCGAGGTGTTTGTCTGCACCGCGACGGCGCGGGCAGACACGCTCCCGGGGCTGTAGAGGCAGGTGGAGATCTCGATTCCCTTCACGAGCGGAATCCACGAAGCCGAATAGGCGCCGATGTTCGAGATGTTGGTGGTCCTGAAGGCGAGCATGCGCCCGTCGTCATCGAGTGCGAGTTCCGCATCGACAACGAGGTCGCGCGCCTGATAGTCGGTCAGCATGCTTTCGGTGCGGCTCGAGGTCCACTTGACCGGGCGCCCGATCCGCCGCGCCGCCCACAGCACCAGGATCTGGTCGATATAGAGCGCATTCCGGGGACCGTAGGAACCGCCGACATCGCCGATGACCACGCGGATCCGGTCATCGTCGACCTGCAGGAGCTCGGCGAGCTCGCGCTTGTAGCGGTAGATGCTGCCCGACGTGGTGATAAGCGTGAAGCGTCCATCCGCGCCGTAGCGCCCGAGGGACGATCTCGGTTCCATCGCGACACCGGAGACCCGGGACAGCGCTGTCTTCAGCGAGACGACGTGTGTCGCGGCGTCAAATATGGCCGCGGTTGCTTTCGGGTCATTGACGTCGGCGTCGATGGCGACGTTGGACCCGTGATCGGGCCAGAGCAGCGGAGCGTCGGCCCGCGCCGCGCCTTCGGTATCGACGATCGGCGGCAGCGGTGCATAGTCCACCGTCACCTGTTCGGCGACATCCCGGGCGCGCTCCGCGGTCTCGGCGACGACCATCGCCACCGGTTCTCCGACCAGGCGCGCGCGATCCGCGGGGAGCGGGTAGTGAGGCGCGACGTAGCGGTCGCTGCCGTCGCGGTTCGAGAGCGTGATGTCGGGCGGGCTCGAGAAGCCGAGATTGTGGGGAATGGCGCCGAGGCCATCGGCAAGCCAGTCGGCGCCGGTCAGCACCGCGAGGATGTCGGGATCCCCGGCGGCCGGAGGCAGCGTGATGGCGCGGATTTCGGCATGGGCGTGCGGCGAGACGACGAAGACGGCATGCGCCTGTCCTTCGGCGTTGTTGTCGTCGGCGTAGACCCCGCGGCCTGTGAGAAGCCGCAGGTCTTCCTTGCGCCGGGGTGACCGGCCGATCATTGCGGTCATGGGAGGTCTCCGGGGCCGTGCCGTCCGCGGATCCCGACCGTTTTCGTGGCGCGGGAGAGCCGGTCGGTCGGGCCGCTGAGTCCGGTGGTGCGGAATCCGGTTTTTGAGGTACCGGTGCAGGCAGATGGCATCATGCCTCGGGGCGCACCGACCTGTACCAGTCGAGTATCTGGCTTCCCGTCCACATCGCGACACCTTCGGTTTCGGAGATGCGGTCGAGCACCTCCTCGAAATACTTGATGCGGAACGGCGTTCCCGAGATGTAGGGGTGGACCGCGATCGCCATTATGCGGGCGTTGTCGGCCCCTTCGCGGTGCAGCCGCTCGAAACTGTCCATGCATCGGTGCACGAATTCGTCTGCCCGATGATGCTGGACCAGCATTATCGGGATGTCGTTCAACTCGACGGTGTAGGGTATGGACACCAGAGGCCCGTTCTCCGTCTGTATTTCGAAGGGCTGGTCGTCCATCGGGAAGTCGGCGACATATTCGATGCCCGCTTCGGTGAGATAGTCCGGCGTCTCGAAAGTCTCTGTCAGGCCGGGCCCCATCCAGCCGCGAGGCGCGCTGCCGGTGAAGTCCCTGATCGCGTCGATGGTTTGCTGGATGTCCTTTTGCTGGTCTTCTATGAGATGGGTCGGCTGCTGGTGGTACGCATGTCCGAGGAATTCCCAGCCTGCCTCGAGGGCGCCCTGCGCAAGCCGCGGGTACTGGCTGCAGACAGAGCCGTTGACTGACAGCGTTGCCGGAATGCCACGCGATGCGAGGGCTTCCCGAAGGCGCCAGAATCCAACCCGCATGCCGTATTCCTGCCAGGACCAGTTGGGGATGTCCGGAATGTGAACCTGGTTGCCGGGCGGCGGGAGAACCGTGCGCGGCATCGGCTTCTCGATGTTCCAGTTCTCGATGTTGACGATGACCCAGACCGCGATCCGCTTGCCGCCGGGCAGCGCGAGTGGTTCCCTGTCGGCCATCGCCGAATAGTCGATCCGGTCGCGCGGCTTCATGACCATTTCTGTACTCCTCTGGCTGGTCGGCGGCCGGCAGTCTAGCATTCGGGCGACCTGTATACATCCTGGATCATCGCGGCACTCGATGGCACCGCTGTGCCGGAGGGCATCTACAAGCATGTTTACCCGTCCGGTTCGGGGCATCCCGGCGACGAATGTAAACTCGAGTCTGTTGCGCCCACATGGGACTCTTATGATCAATCTGCTGTCTGTGCCCTTGCGATGAGGCCTCCTGCAGTTTCATCCACGATGACCCCACGCTTGGACCCCGGAGGCCCTACCGGAGCAATGGAGACCCGATCGACACTCACACCCGGAAGGCCGCGTGACCCGCTTCGACGCGACCCGAAAGCGCCTTGTGGACAAGTGGACAGACGCTCTGCGCCTGTCCACTTGTCCACAAGGCCTGTAACCTCAACAGAAGCGGCCAATTGATGTGCTATGAAAAATGGACAATTCTACTTGCTAGCGAGAGCATCCAGGTCCGAGCGGCGATAGCGCACCCGCTTACCCGGTAGCCCTCCAGTGTGCGGCACGAGAGCCCCAGCACTACCATGTCATGCTCAGATTTGGCGCTCACAATCGCTATCGTGAGCAGTCGAGGTCGCCGGTAGGAGTATGCTCGACGTGTTAGGCCAAAATCAGATGTGCCGAGCAATGTCCATACGCTGGTGCAGGATGCGGACGATCTCTACGGTGTCAAATCGTACACGGTAGAACACCACATGTGAGCGCACGGATAACTTGAGATATCCGGCACGAACGTCGTCAGCCGGTCGACCGCTCAGCGTATCGTCGCCCAGCGCCTCGCAAGCAGCTTGAATGTCCCGGGTGTAGTGCTCTGCCTGTGCGTCGCCTCAATGCTGGGCCGTGTAGTCCCAAATCCCTTCAAGGTCGGCCTGGGCCGCTGGCGACAGCGCATAGCCCGACATGGCGGTCAGGCAGATTTCTTGCGGGCGATGAACGCATCGAAGTCGAACGGAGTGGCAGCGCCGGATCTTTCGCCCTCGATCAACGCCTCCCGCAATGCGTCCAGTCTCGTCTCATGTTCTTCCAGCAATCGCAAGCCGGCCCGAACCACATCGCTGGCCGAACTGTAACGTCCAGAGGCGATGCGCTGGTCAATGAATCCGGTGAAGTGATCACCAAGGGAGATTGATGTGTTGCGTGGCATTTGGGAACTCCTTTCGCGACTGTTGTACCAAAAATTGGTATTCGAGCAAGATTCAAGAGGTTCGATGGTTCGCAGTGTCGGTCTGCCGGGCAGTTTGCTGAGCGCCGGGAATAACGGAACGCGCCGGTCCCGACCGGCCCCTGAAACCCGACCGGTATTCGGAGAAACGGGTTGGCGGCCGTTGCGCCCCGACACCGTGAGAGTCCACTGCCATCTGGTGCTTGCCCGAGGGTGTGAAAGTACGGCGGAATCGTGCGCCTTCGGCATCGCCGGCGTGGATGTGGCGCAGCACTGCAGGGTTTCCGCTCCATCGCCGCCGGAGGCGTCAATCCCTACTCCGGCTGCCTGTCAACCGTGGTCCAGCCTCTCAGGCACTCCGGTCTCGGTCCACATCCGCTTCAGCGCATCCCGTCTGACCTTGCCGCGGTCATTCCTGGGCAGCCGGTCGACAATTGCCACGCGCCGGGGTTGCCGGGACGGAGGAAGGACTGTCTCCGCGTGCGCCAGAACCGAGGCGTCATCGAGCTTTGCGCCCGGAGTGGCGACCACATAGCAAGCGATCTCCTCCCCCCAGACCGGATCGGGTATGCCGATGGCTGCGGCCTCGCTGATGTCGGGATGCCGGACCATCGCGGCATCGATCTCGAGGGGCGCGATCGAAACTCCGCCCCTGATGATGACATCCTTCACGCGCCCGGTAACGGTCACGAAGCCTTCGTCATCCATGATCCCGAGATCTCCGGTCCTCGCGCGCTCCGACAGGCGGAAACCCGTCCGATCCTCCCACTGCCCGTCCGAGGAAATGATGGCGGTGGCGGTCTGAGGGCCGCGGATGGTGATCTCGCCGGCGACGCCCGGCGGGCAGGCCCCTCCGTTGTCGTCGACGATCGCGAGATCCATGTACCGGGCAGGGGGGCCCGCAGTCCCGATCCGCCTGCGGTCATGTCGGTTGCCGCACAGCCAGCCGCCCTCCGAGGCGCCGTAGAACTGGAGAACCCTGATGCCGTAGCACTCCTCGAACTGCCGCCAGCGGTCCGGGGCGAGCGGCGCCGAACTGGCCGTCATCAGGCGCAGCGACGCCAGGTCTCCGGGTGGCACGTCGACAGGGTCGTCGAGCAGCATGTTGATCACTGTCGGGACGCCGGCCGCGACCGTGATCGCATGATCGCGAATCCAGCCGAAGAACCGGGTCCGCGAAAACCCGTCCGCGATGACGATCGTCAGCCCCAGCGATACGAAGGGCATGAAGGTGACGATCTGGGGAGACAGCCAGCTGAAGGTGCGGTACTCGAGAACGCGGTCGTCCGCCGTCATGCCGGTGAAGTCGATGGTCGACAGGCCGCACATCCAGAGCCCCAGGTGATCCCAGACGACGCATTTGGGCCGGTCGGTCGTTCCCGAGGTCGCGAAGATGCATCCCTCGTCCGCGGGGCCGTACTCCTCTCCCCGCGGCACCAGCTGGCCATTCCCCGATCGCGCAAAAAACCCCTCGCTTTCGCCGATGTGGCTGAAGGACTCCTGCGGGCATGAGAGTCCGCCAAGGATTGCAGGACCGTCGAGATCGCGATGCCAGACGACCAGCGACGGCTCGATGGCAGTGAGGATGGAACCGAGATGGCCGGTCGGTATCTCCGTGTGAAAAGGGCACGCGGACGCGCCGCAGCGCCACGCCGCGAACATCAGGACGAGCTTTTCCACGCATTCGCCCGACAGGATCGCGACGCGGCTGCCCCGCGAGATGCCGAACTCGGCCATCCTGGCGGCGGTGCGTTCGACGAGCTCGTCGAGGGTCGCGAAATCGAGGGATGTGTCCTGGTCGATGGATTGTATTGCGAGCTTGTGCGGGTGGCGCGCTGCAAAATTTCCGAACGCCGCGCCGAGCGTGCGGAACGGGATGTCGAGTTGCGGCAGGGACGTCATGCCGGCTGCTGTCGATGCGAGGCGCACGCGCGATGGATGGAGGCCCGCGAAACCGCCTTCGGATCCGAAACCGTCATCATGGCTTGCCGCACCCCATTGCCGATACCGCCCTTCGAAAGGTCCCGCCCGGCACCCGGTGCGGGGAGCAGCGTACAGACATACACCATTGCGGAGCCGGGTTGCACTCTGCCGGCGGGCAGCGGCTGTTCCGGGAACAGCCGACTGGCGTTCCGCGCCGAATTTCCGGGACATCGCGGACTGCCCGAACCCTGTCCTCCGAGGTCGCCGGGAATATTCCCGGCATGGGCGGGGGCGTTGACGAGCGGTTGTCTATCGATGACGCTTATA
The DNA here is from genome assembly GCA_022822405.1 of Alphaproteobacteria bacterium. Lineage (GTDB taxonomy): Bacteria > Pseudomonadota > Alphaproteobacteria > MPNO01 > UBA830 > JAJEBT01. The sequence goes on along the minus strand of JAJEBT010000199.1, from coordinate 3,642 downwards.
TTCTGTACGCCCCGGATTCGTTTCTGCCGTCTCCTTCCGGCATGCGCTCGGGGTCTTGTTATTGGTACTCCGAGTAGCCGAGACCGGTTCGCGCCTGTCCGCGTTTGGTGGTTCCGTGCGAAAAGCTTCAGTTGTGGCCGTGACGCAGTGCTTCCTATATAACCCCTTTCTTCAAGGACGATTCCCGAAAGGAAACAAGCCAAATGAAACATCTGATCAAGGGTGCGCTCTCCGGTCTTGCCATCACGGCCGCGGCCGGGCTGGCCCTGCCGGCCGCACCCGCGGCCGCTGCCGACCTCAAGGGCAAGAACATCTCGTGGATGATCCCGTTCAAGGAAGGCGGCGGGTCCGGGCGCTGGGCGCGCTATGTCGCGCCGCTCCTCGAAAAGCAGCTCGGGGCCACCATCCAGCTCAAGTTCGTCCCTGGCGGCGGATCCACGAAGGGCGCCAATCTCTACGCGTCCCGCGCGCGCGCCAACGGGCTCGAGCTGTTCGGCACCTCCGGTTCGACACAGCTTCCGTTCCTCCTCGGGGACAAGCGGGTGAAGTACGATTACGCCAAGTGGCGTCCGCTTCTCGCCTACGCGACCGGCGGCGTCGTCTATATCAGCCCCAAACTCGGCGTGAAGTCGGCGGCCGAACTTGCGAAGAAGAACCCGGCGCTCAAGTACGGCTCCCAAGGCGCCACCTCGCTCGATCTGGTGCCGCTTCTCGCCTTCGAGATGCTGGGCCTGAACGTGAAGGCCGTTTTCGGCATGAAGGGCCGGTCGGCCGGCCGCAAAGCCTTCATGACGGGCGAGACCCAGATCGACTACCAGACCTCGGCCGCCTTCCTCTCCAAGGTCACGCCGCTGGTCAAGGAAGGCAGTGCCGTCCCGGTCATGAGCTGGGGCTTCCTCGATGCCGACGGCAACCTCATCCGTGATCCGACCTTCCCCGATCTCCCGCACTTCGCCGAGGTGTATGAGCAGGTGAAGGGCAAGAAGCCGTCCGGCCCCGCCTTCGACGCCTGGAAGGCCTTCTTCATCGCCGGCTTCCCGGCGCAGAAGTTCATCGTCGTCCCGAAGGAAACGCCAGCGGACATGGTCAAGGCCTATCAGGACGCGCTCAAGCGCATGTTCGCGGATCCTGAATATGCCAGCACCAAGGACAAGAAGATCGGCAAGTACGCCCAGGTCACCGGGGCGGAAGCCGAGGTCCGCTACAAGTCGGCGACCTACGTGCCTCCGGCAGCGAAGGCCTGGGTGCGCGACTGGCTGACGACGAAGTACAACGTCAAGTTCTAGCTTTCCACCGACGGGCGGCGGGGTAACCCGCCGCCCGCACTCACGGAGATACCGGTCCCATCTTCGAAGCGCTTGCCGAAGCCTTCACGGTCCTGTTCACCGCCCAGCACCTGACCTTCATGGTGGTGGGCGTGCTGCTCGGGCTCGTGGTCGGCGTTTTTCCGGGGCTCGGCGGGATCGTTGGCCTGTCGCTGCTGATCCCGTTCCTCTACGGCATGGACGCGGTTTCGGCGCTCGCCATGCTGGTCGGTCTCGTTGCGGTCATTCCGACCTCCGACACCTTCACGTCGGTGCTGATGGGCATACCCGGCTCGTCCGCCTCCCAGGCGACGGTGCTGGACGGGTTTCCGCTCGCCAAGAAAGGCGAGGCCGCCCGCGCCCTCGGCGCGGCCTTCTCGGCTTCGCTGTTCGGCGGGCTTTTCGGCGCCCTGATCCTCACCTTCTTCGTCCTCGTCGCCAAGCCCGTCATCCTGTTCTTCACCTCGGCCGAGCTGTTCATGCTGGCGGTGCTCGGCATCTCGATGGTCGGTGTCCTGTCCGGCCGGAATCTCTGGAAGGGCGTCGCATCCTGCGGCCTCGGTCTCGTCATCGGCGCGCTCGGCGGCGCGCCGGCAACCGGCGAGTGGCGGATGACGCTCGGCGTCGACTATCTGGCGGACGGCATCCCGCTGGTCGTGATCGGCCTCGGCATCTTCGCCTTCCCCGAGGTCATCGACCTCCTTCGCAGGTCCGGAACGATCGCGGGCGGCGCGGCGCTGGGCCGGGGCTGGCTTGACGGTCTGAAGGACATGATCCGGCACCGGTGGCTGTGCCTGCGCTGCGCCGGCATCGGCACGCTGATCGGCGCCATTCCGGGCCTCGGCGGATCTGTGGTCGACTGGATCGCCTACGGCCACGTCGTCCAGACCGCGCGCGACAAGTCGCAGTTCGGCACCGGCGACATTCGCGGCGTCCTCGCTCCGGAGTCCGCCAACAACGCGAAGGAAGGCGGCGGTCTCATCCCCACGCTGCTGTTCGGCATCCCGGGCTCCGGGTCGATGGCGGTATTCATAGGCGGGCTCGTCCTGATCGGGCTCGAGCCGGGGCCGCGGCTGCTGACCGCTGAGCTTCCGACCACCTACACGATCGTGTGGACGCTGGCGCTCGCCAACGTCGTCGGTGCCGGGTTGTGCCTGTTCCTGTCGCCGGCGATCGCGCGGCTGACCACCATCCGCTACCACCTGCTTGCGCCCTTCATGCTGATGGTGATCTCGTTCGCGGCCTTCCAGGCGAGCCGCGACCTGATGGATTTCGTGTTCCTGATCGTCATCGGTTTCCTCGGCGTCGGCATGAAGAGGTTCGGGTGGTCCCGCCCGGCGCTCCTCATCGGCTTCGTCCTCGCGGACCAGGCGGAGACCTATCTCTACCAGGCGATCCAGTTCCACGAGTGGGGCTTCCTCACCCGTCCGGGCGTCCTGGTGATCGCGGTGATCATCGTGGTTTCCGTCATTCTCGGAGCCCGCAGCAAGCCGCAGCCGAAGGACGCCGGAAACGCCCCCGCGGTCCATGCCGCGGTGCTCACCCCCCAGCTCCTCTTTGCCGGTTTCGTCGGCCTCGTCTTTGTCTGGGCACTCTATGATTCGGTGCGGCACAGCATGCTGGGCGCCGTGTTTCCCATGGGCGTCGCTGTCGTGATGCTGGTCGTGAGCGGCTTCGTCCTCGCCGGCATTTGGCGGAGCGGCGGCCGCGAGACGACCTTTAACCACGACGAGGAACGGCCGGGCATCGAGTCGTTCGCTCCGCCCGAGAAGGGGATCTGGTACTACCTCGTCCCCGTGATCGGCCTGATGCTGCTGACCGCGATCACCGGGTTCTTCATCGCGCTCAACGTGTTCTTCGTCGCGTTCCTGCGGATCGAGGCGAGGGCGACCTGGCAGCGCACGATCCTGCTCACGCTGGCGGCCGACGCGGTCCTGATGTTCCTGTCGTGGCTGATGACGCTCGACCTTCCCTGGGGACTCCTGCAGCATCTCTTCGTGGATCTTCCCTGGCCGATCGGCTCGATCTGAGGCGGTCCGCGTCGCAAGGCCCCGCCGCCGTATCCGCCCCAGGGTTTTCCCACGCTAAGATTCTGGTTGGATTTTTCCTGACGGCCTCTCGGTGTTGCCGAGGCTCGGGCTGGTGCATGCAGGTTTGTGACGGTTTTTGCTGGCTTTCCTGTGCTGGAGCTCTTATAGTGCGGGCATGTCGGTTCGCAAGCGCCTGGCCTCCTGTCCGCTTCACGAGGAAGCTCCGGAAGGGTTTTGCCTGTCCGAGGTTGAGGTTCGTCTGGCGAAGCCTGAGGAGCGTCCGCTGTGGGACGCCTTGATGGACGAGC
>JAJEBT010000048.1 GCA_022822405.1 Alphaproteobacteria bacterium | reverse complement strand
GGCTGCCATGGCCCGACATCGACGCGGAGAAGGCGCTGCCGTGGGTCGGGCGGAAGACGGGGCTCACGCTGGCGGCCGGCCAGGCCGAGGCAGTGCGTCTGGCGCTCACCTCCAAGGTCACTGTCGTTACCGGCGGGCCGGGGGTGGGCAAGACGACGATCGTCAACGCCATCCTGCGCATCCTGTCGGCCAAGTGCGTGGAGCTTCTCCTGTGCGCGCCGACCGGGCGCGCCGCGAAGCGGATGAGCGAGGCGACCGGCCTGGAGGCGAAAACCATCCACCGCCTGCTCGAGGTCGACCCAAGGCATGGCGGGTTCAGGCGCGATGCGGATAACCCGCTCGCCTGCAGTCTCCTGGTGATCGACGAGACGTCCATGGTGGACGTTATGCTGATGCGGTCGCTGCTGACAGCGGTGCCCGACGAGGCCGCGCTGCTGATCGTGGGCGACGTGGACCAGCTGCCCTCGGTGGGTCCCGGCCAGGTACTCGCGGACATCATCGCCTCCGGCGCGGTCCCGGTGGTGCGCTTGACCGAGGTCTTCCGTCAGGCAGCGCGGAGCCGGATTGTAACCACCGCCCACGGCATCAACCGGGGCGCCATCCCCGACCTGTCCCGGCCGGAAGGCGAGAGCGACTTCTACTTCGTGCCGGCGGATGGCCCGGAAACCGCCGCCGCGAGGATCGTCGAGCTGGTGAAGACGCGCATCCCGAAGCGCTTCGGCCTCGACCCGGTCCGCGACATCCAGGTGCTGTGCCCTATGAACCGCGGTGGGGCGGGCGCGCGGTCGCTCAACATCGAGCTCCAGTCCGCCCTCAACCCTGCCGGCGAACGCAAGGTCGAGCGCTTCGGCTGGACCTTCGCGCCCGGCGACAAGGTGATGCAGATCGAGAACGACTACGACAAGGAGGTCTACAACGGCGACATCGGCCACGTCGTCGACGTGGACCCCGAAACGGGGGAACTCACCGCGCACTTCGAGGGAAGCGATCACGTCTACGGCTTCGGCGAGCTCGACACGCTGGTGCCGGCCTATGCCGCGACCGTGCACAAAAGCCAGGGCTCCGAGTACCCAGCGGCGATCGTCCCGGTGCTGACGCAGCATTACGCGATGCTGCGGCGGAATCTCCTTTACACAGGCGTCACGCGGGGCAAGCGGCTGGTGGTGCTGGTGGGCGAGAAGAAGGCGGTGGCCATTGCGGTGCGCAACGTCTCGGGACGGCGGCGCTGGTCGAAGCTCGACGAATGGCTGGGCCGCAACGGCTCCGATCGCGAAAGCCTGGAGAGTGCGTCGCGGCGATAACCGGTGGCGCCCGGCATGCGGTCGTAACGCCGCCCCGGCCGGATGGCGCGAGAGCGGCGGGTCAATGTCCGGTGCCCGGTCCGGTGGCGGGAGAGCGCAAACAGCGGGCAGCGAACGCGGTCCATGAGTCCCGGTCGTGGCCGAGCCGACGGTTCAGGACATCGCACATACGTAGCGCATCGTCGATATCGAGCGTGATCATTGCGGTGGGGATGCTGGCGCTCATTCCCTCGACGGCGATCGCGATGCGGTGGACCCCGTCCTCATCGGGCAGCTCTTCTGCGAAGAAGACGAAATCGACTTCGTCCGGCAGGGCATCGACGCTCATATGCGGACTCCGTTGGCGATTGCGCCGGTGCACGCCGCAGGGCCGGCATCCCGATTTGGCGCGGCGGCGGTTTGGCCGTCCACCGGCCGCACGAGTAGAAGAGGCCGACACCTGTCCCCGTCAACGCGTGCTCGCCATCGCCGCGGCGCCCGCGGTGATGGACGAACTGCTGACCGACATCACTCCGCAGCTACGAAGATGCTGAGACGCGCGGCTTCGAAATCGTCTTGCGCCAGGAAATGGAAACGCTCGTCGTTGTGAGCCTGGGCGACGCCGGGGCCGCAGACGGGCCTGGGCATTCGTTGAAGCAGAAGACGATGGGCGGTCTCGATTGCCTGCGCAGGGACGGATGCAGCCCCATGACGCTCACGAAGGGCAGCACGGTCAAGGAAGGCTCATGACGAGTTGTCCACAGCAGCCGGGCGGGAACAGTCAGCGCTTGAGAGCGGGCGTTCCGCAATGTTCGTTTAGCGGGCGGAGCCCGCGAGGCCGCGTCCGCCGCTCGCCAGCCACTCCTCGAATCTCTCGGTAAGCGCGACCTGGTGCGTGGCCCACCATTCGGCGTCCGTCTGCAGCGCGCGGGCGAGGTTGTCCGGCGCGGTGGGCAGGTGCGGCTTGGTCTCGTCTGCGACCAGCGCCAAGGAGGACGTTCTCGCAGGGCCGTAGGAGATGTACTTCGTCTGCTCCGCGAGCGGCCCCGTGGCGGTCGCGAAGCGAATGAAGTCCTGGGCCTTGTGCAGGTTGTCGCTCCCCTTGGGGATGCCCCAGGAGTCGATGTCCCAGATCTGGCCGTCCCACAGGATGGCGTAGGGCTTGCCGTCTTCGACGATCGGGCGGTACATGCGCCCGTTCCACACCGAGGTCATGACGACCTCGTCCGAATCGAGCAGGCGCAGCGGGTCCGCGCCGGCCTCCCACCACTCGATGTGGTTTTTGATCTCGTCCATGACCGAGAACGCCCGGTCGAGCCCGTCCTCGGTCTCGAGCAGGGCGTAGACCTCCTCCGGCGCCACGCCATCGGCAATCAGGGCCCATTCGAGGATCACGCGCGGATCGCGCCGGAGCCCGCGCTTGCCGGGGAACGCGTCGACATCGAAGAAGTCGGTGAGGGTGGCGGGAGCGCTCTCGCCCACCGTTTCGGTATCGTAGCCCACCACCGTCGACCACACGGTCTGGCCGACGCCGCAGGGCGTGAACGCGCCGGGGATGAAGTCGTCCGCCGCCGGCGTGCCGTCGTCCCCCGGCGGCAGCGTGCCGTGGTCGATCTCCTCGAGCAGGCCCTCGCGGCAGCCCCGGATCAGGTCCGAGAGCTCGAAGTCCACCACGTCCCAGGTCACGTTCTCGGTCTCGACCTGCTCGCGTATCTCCTCGAGCCCGCCGTTGTAGGTCTCCATCGACACCCATTCGCCGCTGAGCAGGCGATAGGGCTTCACGTAGGCCAGCATCTGGCTCCGGGTATAGGCGCCGCCCCAGGAGACGATGGTCAGCTCCTTCGTCGGTGCCGCAACCTGATGCTCCGGCGGCTCGTCCCCGGCAAGCGCGGGCACCGAAACCGACAGTGCGACCGACAAGGCAAAGGCCCCAATCGCCCGACAAGATGCCATCTCCGCTCCCCCTCTAGTTCGAGCCTCGAGTAATCGCACGGCAACGAGCTCAGCTTCGAAGGTCACCCTTCAAACTGGTGCCGTCGGGTGCCTTGTCGCCGCTCGGCATGGGCACGGCGCTCGGGTCCTCGTGCAGGGACTTGATGATGCCGTAGGTCATCATCAGCATGATGACGCTGACCGGCAGCGCCGCGGCAATCGAGGCGGTCTGAAGCGCCTTCAGTCCGCCGGCCAGCAGCAGCACCGCAGCAACAAAACCCTCTCCCAGCCCCCAGAAGATGCGGAACTTCCTGGGCGGATTGTCGCTGCCCATGCTTAGCATGGTGGTGATGACGAGCGTGCCTGAATCCGAGGACGTGATGAACCACGTCGCCAGCAGGAAGGTCGCCAGCGCGGCCATGATCCAGTTCAGCCACGTAATGCCCGTCACCAGGTCGATAGTGCCGTAGAGCGCGGCGGGCAGGTTCCAATCCCTGATCAGTTGGGCGACACCGGCAGTGCCGACGCCGCCGGCCGCCTCCAGCTCGGCGTACATGGCGTTGCCGCCGAAAATGCAGAGCCACAGGAACGCGATGGTGGTGGGCACGAACATCACGCCGACCATGAACTCGCGGATCGTGCGCCCGCGGCTGATCCTCGCGATGAACATGCCGACGAAGGGCGCCCAGGAGATCCACCAGCCCCAGTAGAAGATCGTCCATCCGCCCTGCCATGCTGCCGCGCCTTCGGAATTGAAGATCTGGAAGCCCATGGGGATGACGTTCCATAGATAGTCGCCCACGGAGGTGACGAAGAGGCCCAGCAGCCACTTGGTCGGCCCGCCGAACAGGAAGAAGGCGACCAGCACGATGCTGAGCCAGATGTTCCATTCCGAGATGATGCGGATGCCCTTGCCGACCCCGGAGACCGCAGAGAACGTGGCCACGATCGAGATGATCACGATCAGGATGACCTGCGTAATGATGCCGGGGTCGATCCCGAACAGGTGGTTGAGGCCGGTCGCCATCTGGCTGACGCCGAGCCCGAGGGAGGTCGCGACGCCGAACACGGTCCCGAACACGGCCAGCAGATCGACGGCGTGGCCGGCGGGGCCGTAGATCTTGTTGCCGATGATCGGGTAGAGCGCCGAGCGCAGCGTCAGCGGCAGCTTCTTGCGGTACCCGAAATAGGCCAGGCAAAGACCTACGATCACGTAGACCGCCCAGCCGTGGAAGCCCCAGTGGAAGTAGGTGACCCGCATGGCGAGGACCGCGCGGGCCTCGTTCATCTCGTGGACGCCGGCCTGGTCGGCGAAGGGATTGTTCGGGTAGCCCCATGGCATCGTGTTGTCGAAGTAGAACAGCGGCTCGGCGATGCTGAAGAAGAGCAGCCCGATGCCGACGCCGGCCGAGAACAGCATCGCGAACCAGGAGAAGGTGCTGAACTCGGGCTTGCTGTCGTCGTCGCCCAGCTTGATGCGCCCGAAGCGGCTGAACATCAGGTAGAAGCAGGCGAAGAGCATCACGACGAGCGCGCTCATGTAGTACCAGTTGAGCGCGTGCTCGATCCAACCGCGGATCGCCGAGTAGATGCCGTCGGCGATGTCCACGAAGAGCGCCGTGAACAGGACGAACGCCGCGATCATGCCCTTGGACGCGATGCCCATGCCGGGGTGCAGCCCCTTCCAGAGCCCCCGGTTCGCGACGTTCTTCGGCATGTTGTCCTGCACCGCTCTCACCCCTCTCGGTCAGCTCTCGTACGCATTCGATCCTGGCACTGTTTTGCCTCGGGCAGAGCCGCGAAGAGCGCGCCCCTCCGCCCAATGTGACCGGAGTCTGGCGCGCAGTCGCCGCCCGGCCACCCTTCGACCCCGATTGCTTTCAGGGAGTCCGTGTGTGTGCAACCAACGGTAACAAGATCGCTACAGGGGTGAAACCGTCATATCCATACTGTGCGTGAGCCTCACGGTTTGCCTGAACGACGCAAGCGAGTAACTTGAAGGGGAAACGAGTCCGCCAAGCATGCCGGTAGCGGCAGACAACGTTCAGGCAACGGCGCGCATCGGCACTTGGAATGTTGAGTGGCCGGCGCCCGATAGCGAGCGGGGCATTCGCGTTGCCGCCGCCCTGAACGCGCCCGATTGCGACATCGTGTGCGTGACCGATGGGTGCGCGGATATCCTTCCCGCCGGCGGTCATACCATCGATGGCGGACCGGATTGCAGCTATAGCCACGAAGAAACGCGGCGGAACGTCCTGGTCTGGAGCAAGCAGCCCTGGGCCGCAGTGGACATCGGCGACTCCGGGGCGCTTCCGGGCAGGGGACTGGTAGCGGGCATCACCCTGACCGCGCTGGGTCCGCTGACGGTGGTCGGTGTCTGCATTCCCTGGAGGGATGCGCACGTGCGCTCGGGCCGCAAGGACCGCAGCCAGTGGCAGGAGCACGAGGCATGGCTGGCGGGGTTCGAGAGTCTGCCGTACCGGCATGCGAAGAGGCGCACCGTCGTTCTCGGCGACTTCAATCAGCGTGTTCCGCGACGGTCGCAGCCGAAGGGTGTGCATGCGGCGCTGCTGCATGCGTTCGAGGGTTTCAGCTTCGCGACTGCCGGAGACCTGGAGGGTGCGCCGGGCAGGGCGCTCGATCACATCGCCCATACGCCGGACATGGCGCCGGCCGGCGGCATCGGATTGTGGCCCCGGGAAGACTGTCACGACAATCGCCTGTCCAGCCACTTCGGGGTATGGGGCGACTTCGCCTTCGGCACGACCGGCATGCGGCCCGCAAGATGGGCTTGAGGATCGTCGCGTCATTGCCGGAGGGAGTGTGCCGGACCGGCACGTCCGGTGGCGGCCGTTCCCGGATCGCCATTCGAGGAAGGCCCGTTCGGCGATCCCGTTGCCGATGGACTTCGCAGCGCATTCAACTTGCGGCGCCGCCCTTTGGTCAGGCCGCTCTCGTCAATCTCGACACCGGGCACGGCAATCGCTCCCACCGACGTCGCTCAAGGCTGATCTTGTCATAGCAGATCGCGCCGATGGGCATCTATGCCGGTCTCATGGTCACGTAGCCCGCTGTCGATGCCGGCAGCGATCCGCGCCAGTGGTTCGTGCGGGGTCTCCTCCGCCCGGTGAGCGTCGCGCATGGCCGTCACGGAATTCTGGTGACCTGGAACGCCGACGACGATCGGCAGGCGGATGCCGCGTGGCTGCCATCGATCATGCCGAAGAGGAACGTTCACAACGCTCACACGGTTGTCTATGACGGCGGAAGCGCTTCCGGGAGTGACCGTGCCGCCGCGCGGGGCGCCTCCAACATTGCCAGCATATCCCGGGCGCAATAGACGCGGTTCCGCTTCGCCGAACCGACCGGCGAGACGATGCCCGCCGCTTGCAGCCGTTCGACGGCGCGCTGGGCCGTCGTGTAGGCGACACCCAACTCCCCGGCAACGCCCCTCACCGTCCAGAACGGGTTCTCGGCGAACAGGCGCAACACTTCCTTGGGCCGACCCAACCGGGCGCCGGCAAGCCCTTCCCGCCAGTTCTCGAGAAGGCCGTCGATCTGTTCCATGCGCTCGACCGCGTCCTCGGCCTGGGCTTTGAGGCCGCGCAGGAAGTAGCGCAGCCACCGCTCCCACGCTCCATCCCGTGTCACGGCCAAAAGATGCTCGTAGTACAACTCCCGTGTCGCCTCGAAGTAGGCGCTCAGGTAAAGCAGCGGTGACGGCAGCACGGCACGTTCGACCAGAAGAAGTGTGATGAGCAGACGACCGACGCGGCCGTTGCCGTCGAGGAAGGGATGAATGGACTCGAACTGTGCGTGGACGAGCCCGGTATGGATCAGCGGGGGCAGCGTATCGTCATGGAGAAAGTGCTCGAACGGATCGAGGCACGACAGCAGCTCGGCCGGGGGCGGGGGCACATAGATGGCTTCGCTCAGGCTGCATCCGGGAGGACCGATCCAGTTCTGGCTGCGCCGGAACTCACCGGGCGACGCCGTGTCACCACGCACACCGCGCATGAGGCGTTCATGGAGTTCCCTGATGAGGCGCAAGGAGAGCGGCAGCGAGGAGAGACGCTCCAGTCCATGCTCGAGGGCAGCGACATAGTTGGAAACCTCTTCGAGGTCTGCAGAGGCGCGGCCGGCGGTGCCGCCTGCCGTGGCCACGAGCAGTTCGCCAAGGGTGGTGCGTGTGCCCTCGATGCGGCTGGACAGCACCGCCTCGCGGTGCACGAATGGCTTGATAAAGAGATGAGGGTTGCGAAGCCGCCTGCCTTCGCCCGCGAGCCGGCCGATGGCCCGGTCCGCGGCGGAAAGGTCTGCGACGAGAGCTCGATCCCATGCGATCGGTGGAGGCAGCGGTGCTGGCAGGAAGGCGGCATATCCGCTGCTGTTTCTGATCGTGCGGCCGTGGGGCGCGCGGCTCGGATTGCTCGACATGGTGATCGGACGTGCGTTGTTTGCGGGAGCGCGAATAGGGCGAGATCATATTAGCGAATTATGCCGAAAGTGAAAATTGTCCGATTCTGCACCTTCGTGTTGGCCATGTGTTGACTGTAGTTTGGAGAACGGCAACACCCGGAGAGGTGTTTCGAATACTCGCTTTATATCACCAACTTACGTACCGCCAAATTGCGAGAGTGGGTTTCACGAGATGACGGCCGATGACTTCTGCGCGGTTCAGTCCGAAACTCATGGTCATGTCTCCTGTTCTTCCGAGTTCTGACGAAGGTTGGCGAACGGATCGGACCGCTCTCTCGCGACCTCCTCCGTTCACCCTCCTTCAAGCTCTCCCTTCCCTCTCGCCTGCGGCCCGGTCCGGCGGTGGCCGGCTTTCCGAGGGCCCCGCGAACCGCACGGCCCGTGGCCGCCGTTGTGCCGGCACCGATCCTGGATCGGGAAGTTGCCGAACGACCTGGCCCAAGGACTGTCTGCGGCAAGGCCGCGCTCATGGCGCGCTGCTTCCACCACGATTGAGGCGGTCGCCGCCGACGTGCCGATCGGCACGGCCCGTTCTTCATCTCATACCGCCGTGCGCTCCGCCGCCACTGGATCTGCCGGCCGAACGGTTTGCGATGCCCTCGCGAACCTGGCGGGCGCCGAGGCGGGCCGAACGCTGGAGAGGTAGGGAGGAGATTCGAGAAGGGTGAACGGAGGAGGTCAAGAGAG
>JAJEBT010000181.1 GCA_022822405.1 Alphaproteobacteria bacterium | reverse complement strand
GCTCGTGTCCGAGGGCGTCGAGCACAGCCCGTTGCCCTGACCGTCGATGACGCAGACGATCGACGTGTCGGGTGAAGGCCCGAGCGGCGTTTCGCTCGCGGCGGCCGGCGGGATGAAGGCCTCGTGCCCGGCAATCCTGCCGGGAAGCGGCATTCCGGGAGACGCTCTTCGGGGATCGATCTCCCTCGCCCGCTCCGACGCGTAAGGCGCGCTGATGAGTGTGTCGACAGGAACGTCCACGAAATCCGGATCGCCCAGATAGCCTTCGCGATCGGCGAAGGTGAGCTTGAGGGCCTCGGCGACCGTATGGAGATACGCGTCGGTGCCATGGTCCTGAGCCCGCACGTCCGCCGCCTCGGCGATCGAGAGCGCTTCGAGGAGGAACGGGCCCTGGCACCAGGCGCCGCAGGTGTGAACCTCGACCTCCTCGCCGTCGAAGCGGAATCGCCGCGAAACCGAGGGCGCGATCTGGCAGCGGAACTCCGCCAGATCCTCCGCCGCGAGAAGCCCGTCCTCCGCCTTCTGATGCGCGAGGATCCGGCTCGCGATGTCACCCCGGTAGAACGCGTGGCGGACTGCCGCCAGGCCGGCCATGCGGTCGCCGCCGGCCGCGCGCTCCTCGTCGCAGAGGAATTGCAGGACCCGGCCCAGATCGGCCTGGACAAGCAGGTTGCCGGGCGGCGGCACCTCGCCGTCCGGCATCCAGATCGCGACGTTTTCCGGCCAGCGGCAGAAGTCGTCGCCGTACCGGCGGACATAGTCGAGCATGACCGGGTGGCGGGGAAAGCCCCGGGACGCATAGCGCACGGCGCGCGCCGCGACGTCGCGGAACGTCATCGTGCCCCATCGCTCCAGCGCCTGGATCCAGGCGTCGGGCCCGGCCGGCACCACGCTGCGGCGCACCCCGAGCGGAATGACGCCCCCGTGGCGTTCGATGAAGGCATCGGGGTCGAGCGCCCGCGGCCAGCCGCCCACTCCGGCGATGGTGACGATCTCGCCGGTCTCCGCGAAGCGGATGATCATCGGCGCGACCCCGGCAAAGCTCACCTGATCGCTGTAGACCACGTTGAGGGTCAGGATCGCCGCTACGCCCGCATCGATGGCGTTGCCGCCGTTCTCAAGCGCTTCGAATGCGGCCAGCGCCGCGAGTTCATGGCCCGCGCTGACGACGTAGTTGTGGCCACGGGCGGCGGGCACGACGGACATTGGAAGCCTCCGAACGGGTTGGAATCCGGATGGATCGTGGGCGGCGCGGATCCGTGTTCCTGACAGGCGAATCTCTATGACATCTGGTGCGTTTTCTCAAGTCTCTTCCTGCCGGAAGAGGCGTCGGGGACGGAAGGGGGAGGCCGGGGTGAAGCGGTCTGCGCTTGCGGTCGCCGGCCTCATTCCTTGTCCGCCCGGTGCTCGGTTGCCGGCGTTCGGCGCAACATGTAGAGATGTGCGATGCGATGGAGGCTAGCGATAAACGGGATCTCCGGCGGCCTGGCCCTGCTGGTTATGGCGCTCGTCCTGATCGCGCCGACCGGCGTTCATGCCAAGTGGCAGGGAATAGCCGAGGCGGACAGCAGGATCGTGTTCACCGGGCGCGCCTTCGACGGTTACCGCACGGTGTACCGCCACCGCCCGTTCGTAGAGAGCGCCTACACGAGCGAGCGCTATCTCGCGACCTGGAGGACGGGCAGCCGCCGGCTCCCCGTCCTCGAGCTTCACCTGACGATCCTGGCGCCCGGCCGCCATTTTCCCGGACACATGCAGATCGATCCGGTCAAGACGGCGGAGAGCCTTTCGTGGTTCAGGAACAGGCCGCTCACCGTCGGCGAGGCCGGCGCCGCGGAAATGGCGCTGGGGAAGGCCGACTACATTGTCTTCACGGCAGGCGAAGACCGGTGTGCGCTGTTCAAGAGCTATTTCAACGACGGCTCGGTGGACCATCTGGACACCGTCGGCAATATCAGCCTGACAGGCCTCTACTGCCCGGTTTTCGGGGCGGTCGATGTCGGAGCCTTCGAGGCCATCCTCGCCAGGATCGGCGTCAGGGACATCGCGGTTCCCGAGGCGGAAACGGAGGAGGCGGCCGCGCCGCCCGCTTCGGGCGGGCCGACGGCGGAGTCCGTTGCGGAGCTGGTGAAGGCCGGCGACATCAGGGCGATGCGGAGAGCCCTGGCCAGGGGCCTCGACCCGGACACTGTCGTCGCTTTCCAGCATCGCCGTTTCGCGCGCGGCCGGACGATCCGCGCCCCGATGCTCATGGCGGCCGCGATCTACGGGCATACGGAGATGGTGGTGTTCCTGCTGAACAAGGGGGCCTCGACCCGCGGACCCGCATCGGGCGCCATCTGCGCGGCCGTGGCGAGGAAACACCTCGATATCGTCAAGGCGCTTCTCGAGGAGGATGGAGCGCTCGCGCGTTACGACCGTTGCGGGCCCCGCCGTACCCGGACGGCGCTGCAAGTGGCCATGCGGCTCGGCTACCTGGATATTGCCGAGAAGCTGCAGCAAGCGGAATCCCGTTGAAGAAGACATCGGCCGGCATCCGGGCAGCCGGATCGCCGGCGGAAGCGCCGCGAAACCGGTTGCGGAGTCCGCATTGACCTGTCCGATCGCCCCGGTAGCCTTGGTCGCCGCAATGGCGCTTCCGGGTTGCGGAGACATTCCGGCCGGCGCCGGGATCCACGCAGACCCGCCGGCGAGGCAGCACACGCTATCCTATGACGGCTCGAAGATGATCGTCCTGCGCGATCACCGGAAGGGCAGGCATTTCGATGTCTTCGACACGGAGTCGGGTGAATCCCGGGGTTTGCTGTCGCATCTGTTCATCCGGGTGCACTGGGGCGAAGACAGCGCCACCGCCTATGCCCTCGACGGGCGCAGGAGGTTTTACCGGTTGTCGTTCGGCCCCAATGACGAACGTATCCGGGAAATCGCGTTCACCGGGGCGGAGGCGATCCCAGCCGGCCAGAGGCCGACGGTCCTCAAATTCCCGTCGCCGCTGACCCCCTTCTTCCTCGTCCGCGGCTCGGGCCGGCAGCGGCCGCTCTATCGCTGCGATCTCGGCTCGGATACGGACGACGGCAAGGTCGGCACGACCTGCCGGGTTGTGGTTGAGAACGGGCGGAATACCACCCGGTGGCTCCTGACGCCGGAGGGCCGCGTAGCCGCGCGCGTCGCCGTGTCCCCGTCCGGCCAGAGCGTGTTCCAGGCGCGGACGGGTTCGGGCGAATGGGAGCCGAAATTCCGTTTCACCAGCTACTACCGCATCTGGACGCCCGTCGGAGGCATGGGGCCGGACAACACGGTCTGGGCGCTGTCGAACCGCGAACGCGACAGGGTCGCGCTGGTCAGGCTCGATGTCGGGACCGGGAAGGAGACGGTCTTCTACGAGCACGAACGCTTCGACCTCGAGAAGGCGGTCGTATTCTTCGATGACGCCGGCAGGGGCACGCCGCTGCTCGTCACCTACAACCCCGGTTACCAGAGGGTCGTTCACTTCGACGCACGGCTCAAGGCCGCCTACCGGGCGCTCCGCGAGAAAGTCGGCAAGCCGTCCCGGATAGATTTCGGGAATATAGACAGGGCCAGGAAACACGCCGTCGTCGAGGTCCGGAACCCGCGGCTGCACCGGAGCTGGTATCTGCTCGACCTCGACGGGGCTCCGCCGCGGGAGCTCTCGGCAAGCGATCTCGAATATTACGACCACCCGCCGGCGCCGTCCCGCCCGGTGACGTTTCCGGCGCGCGACGGGCTCGCGCTCCACGGCTATCTGACGCTGCCGCGGCGCGCCGGGGACGCCGGGGCCCCGCCAATGATCCTGATGCTTCACGGCGGACCGTGGAGCCGATACCTGTGGCCGGACCCGTCGCTGGTCCGTTTTCTCGGCAGCAAGGGTTATGCGGTACTCCGGCTGAATTTTCGCGGATCCACCGGGTACGACCGGAAATTCCTCGAAGCCGGGAAAGGGGCGCTGTTCGGGCGCATGCAGCAGGATGTGCTCGACGCGGCCGCGTGGGCGGTTGCCAGCGGGCATGCCGCGCCCGGCCGCGTCGCGCTGTTCGGAGGCAGTTTCGGCGGCCTTCTCGCACTTGTGATGCTCGGCCGGAATCCGGAGGCCTTCAGGGCCGGGATCGCGTTGAACGCGATAACCGACGCGGTCGATTTCTGGAGAACCGACTGGAGGCGCCCGGTCAATCGCAGGCTGTGGCAGGAATTCCTGGGAACCCGGGATCTGCCCGTGGCGGCGCTGTCGAAGATCTCGCCGGTCAACAACGTCGACCGGGTCACTGCCCCGGTGTTGCTGATCGCGGGAACGCGGGACCGGCGTGTGCTGGCGCTGCACTCGCAGGACCTGTTTCTTCTGCTGAAGGACGCGGGCAAACCGGTGCGGCTCCTGGAATACCCGGGCGCCGCCCACGACATCTGGAACCAGGTCGGGGATTCCCGCGAACACATCGTCGACACGATCGACGAATTCCTCGGCGAGTATTTCCCCGTCCGAAGGAGATAGTGGCGACGGCCTGTCCCGCCCCTGGCGGGGCAGGTTCTCGCCCGTCGGTTGGCCGGACATGGAGCAGACGCTCTCCGGCGGCATCGCGGTCCCCGTTTCCGCACCGACCCTGCTGAGAGAATACCGCGGCCAGAGGACAGCTCAGCTGGTAGCGTTGAATGTGGATCCCTCCAGAGGCTCAGCACCACGCACCATCGCTAGAAGCAGGTCCGAACGATGGCAGAGCGACAGGCCGGTATGCGTTCTGTCGGGGACACCGGAGTCGCTCTCCTCGTTCCGCAGGTGGCCCGTCATCATGCCGATAATCCTTGCGCCGGTCGGAAATCGCCCGCGGTGAGCTCAGGGCTCGTCTGGATGCCTTTGGCATTGGCGATCACCGGTGAGCCAGAGCTACCCGCGAACGAGAAGGCTTCGAGAAGATGGACGCGGTCTCTCCCGATCTTGGTAGAGACGAAGGCATACGCGGGGTCGCTGGACAGGATCCCGGTTCGCAAGATGGGCCGCTCACAATGTGTGTCCCGCCACGACTGAAACGAACTGAAGGAAACTTGAGCGCCCCATTCAAGGTCCGTCTCCAAGAAACCGGTGTCCGCGATTACTTCAACGTTGGCGGGTACAACGGCAATACCGTCAGGGTTGCTGACGTCCAGGATTTGCAGCAGGGCGATGTCGATGTTGGGATCCTCATGCGTCGCGACGACGGCACGATTTACCTGCTGCCTCCGGGATCGACCGCTGCTGTCGAAGCTAAGGATTTGCATCGACGCAAGCACATAGCCGTGCCCCTTGTACTTCGGGTGTCTGTACTCGATGTCGATCACGTGTCGGTTGGTGGCGAATACCAGACCTTCGCCGTTATGCACCCAAAAGCCCGAGCCATGTCCGGTCTTGTGGTCGTGGGCATTCCTGAATGCGACTTCGATCTTGTTGGTGGCCAACAGCCAGTGCCGGGGACTTGGGTGGTAGATGAATGGTAGGTCGCGTTCGATTAGCCACGCCCAGCCTACCAGAAGGTGAGAAGGTTTTTTGCCCTAGGCCACCGCCCCGAGCCCGTTCTTCGCCACCAGCGTGAGCAGCTTCAGCGATGCGCCTCGAGGGCGCTTCTCACCGCGCTCCCACTGGCTCACCAGCCCCGTCGTCACGTTGAGATAGCGCGCGAACACCGCCTGGCTCGCATGCTCGCGCAGCCGCAGCTCGCGGATCGCCTCCGGCGTCATTTCCTCGACCGGCGTGAGGCACATCTCGTCGAACTCGCGCATGGTCTGCTTCGACATCACGCCCGCCTCCGCCAGACCGAGCGCCGCCTCATGCGCTGCCGCCAGCGCCTCACTCTTGTATTGCTTGGTCATCGCATTTCACCTCGATAATCGCTCCCGTGGCCCGCGCCACTTCGATGCCTGCCGCATCCAGCGACAGGTACTCGTCGGCCAGCACCCGGTAGGTCATCAACTCGTCCCGACGCAGGTTCTCCCGGTCGCTCTTGGCGAACCCGTAGACGAAGAACGCCAGCGCCCCCCGGCGGAACAGCATGATCGTGCGGAACCCGCCGGACCGGCCGCCACCCTTGCGGACGATGCGCTGCTTGATGACGCCACCGCCGAGATCGGCGTCGATCAACCCCTCTCCGGCGCGCCGGACTGCTTCGCACAGCGCCGCATCCTCCAGCCCCTCGCGGTCGGCGAACCGGCGAACGCCTTGGTCTTGAACGTCTGCAACCCGACCTCGCCAGTGACCGCCTTCATGGTTCCTATTGTAACACTAGGTGCGGTGTTTTCAATCCGCGCAGGCCGATCCCGCCGCCGTCTCCGTCATCCGGGTTCTCCGAACGCCCATCTCGCTCGACGGACCTTAGCCGAGGCCAGTGCCCACGGTTACCACGAAGCGCCGAGCATTTCGTGCCATTCATGCCCGCATGGCGCCTCTTGGGTTTCTCACGGCAGGGACCCGCGGTCCAGCGTCAGGCGTTCGAGGCCGGTGTCTTCCAGGCGATTCCAGGGGGCCGTAAAGCGGATCCCCCGCCGCCGCCGGGGAGGCCGATCGATGTTCGGCCGCATCGCCGATGTTGCCGCGCCGCCACGGTGCTGGGAACTGATACACGTCGGTGCCCTCGTCGCCATCAATCACAGCGGTGGCAAGGACTCACAGGCGATGACTGTCCTGCGCCCTTGTTTCGTCATAATCGCGCTCCGACGCGGTAGGGGTACGCCCAATGCCACGGAATTCCTCGATTCTCTGCTTCGTCACCAGCAGCAGGCGAAGCGGTTTGTCTTCATTCCGCAAGCAGATTGAAGCTAACCCCAGACCTCGACAGGCCCTCCATGTCCCCGTCCCCGAATCCTCATCCACCCAACGCGATCGGGCGCGCCGTGCAAGCTGTCGCCTTCGTCGACGCAGCGTGGTATGGTCCCGCCATGTCAAAGAGGCAGAATCATTCCGATTCCGCCGCGAGTGCCGCTCCGAGCCAGTTGCTGGCCGAAGCCGCGCACTTGCAGGCTATCGAGGGCAATCCCCTGACGGTGGAAGAGATCGCCATGTTCGAGATGTTCGAGCGCGAGGGATGGTCGCCCAAGCGGCGGCGCGCCCATATCCTCCGCCGCATAGAGGACCGCGGTCGCGTCGCCGCGGCGGAATGAGCGACCGCGACTACTGCTATCCTCCTGACTACACCGTTCTCCGCAACCGGCTCGACATCCGCGACGCGGCGGCCTTGGAAGCGGCGGAACGCGAGCTTGTCGCCTTCCGCCTCCTCGAACCCGTACCGGCGGGCGATTTCGACCTCGACCACCTGAAAGAGATCCACCGCCACCTGTTCCAGGACGTCTACACCTGGGCGGGCGAGGTCCGCACGGTGGAGATTACCAAGGGCGAGAGCAGGTTCCAGCCGCGGCAGTTCATCGCCGCCGGCATGGCGGACATTCACCGCCGCATCGTGGCAGTGGGGTACTTCCGGGGATCAGGACCGGACCGGTTCGCCGAGGGAGCGGGCCTGCTGCTGGGCGACGTCAACCATGTCCACCCTTTCCGCGAGGGCAACGGCCGCACCCAGCTCCAGTATCTGAAGCAGCTTGCCGCCCACGCCGGGCACGCCATTGACCTCACCCGGATCGACCGCACTGCCTGGCTAGACGCCTCGCGCCGGTCCAACGCGGGGCATCACGCCGCCACCATACGCTGCATCCGGCAGGCGCTCATGTAGCCGCTCGACCCGTCGGTTGAGCAGGGCTCGACCGCTGTCGCCGCGCCCGCCGCTCGACGGCGCCATTTCGTCATGTCCTGCTAGAACATATGTTTTGGTAGATGCTGAAGCCGTGGTCGCGTTCGGTCGAGCTAGGTTTTCGCGCGGCGGCTGGCCGGATATGGAGCGAACGCTCTCCGGTCGAAGTTCCGGCAGAGTACAGCCGGGATCGCTCGAACGGAGTGTGCCATCCGTAAGAAGCCCTCGATCAGCTCCGCGCCCCGGAATTCATCCGCCTGATGCAGAACCCGGCCACCGGCTCCGGAATCCCCTTTGCTCTTATCGACGAGTGTGTCAGCTCGTAGGCCAGGCATCCTTTCCTCCAGTGCCGCTCCTGCTTCGCGAGACGCTGAATGGCGTCCTCCGGCTCGGTGATCAGATCGGCATAGAAATTACTTGTCGGTCATGTGGTAAGGCATGCCTGTTGATCGCGTGCGAGGTTTCTCATGGCACTGGCGACGGCCCAACCGCTCCGGGCAACGCGCAGGCAAGGCGCTCCAGTGCAACGTCGGCGTCGAGATCTTGCAATCATCGACCGACCTAACAGGTCGCAGCCATTTGCAGGATTGAATGCGTCGGGACCCTTTCGTCGACGTTTACCGCCGTGCTACCGTCATTAACGATATCAGCTAATATCGGATTGTCAGACAAGGCAATACGAGGAATGCAGAGTATGGTTTCCGGAGCCGTATCCGGAGTTGAAACGGTGAGGGGTCGTCGTTTGCCGGATCTTGTGGCGGGCGCGGCGCTTATGATCGTGGCGTCCGCCGCGGCCTGTCAGGCCATCGCGTCGGAGTGGGCGCCGCGGCCAAAGGACACCCTTCCGCGGGCTGCTCCCGAGCCGATTCAGGACGAGAACGAAGCGCGTGGCTTCGTCGCCCATGCGCTGGCGTTGCGGGCGGAGATCGTCGGGGGCGGAGGTGCGGCCGTGCTGGCGCGGATTCCGGGCGGGTCGGCGGCGTTGTGGCCGGGATTCTTTGAGAACGCCATGGCCGCATTCGGTCGGTTGCGCTCGTCGGCTCCGGCGGCGCTTTACTAT
Organism: Alphaproteobacteria bacterium; assembly: GCA_022822405.1. GTDB lineage: Bacteria > Pseudomonadota > Alphaproteobacteria > MPNO01 > UBA830 > JAJEBT01. The sequence continues at coordinate 2,798 of JAJEBT010000181.1, read as the reverse complement.
AATCCACTGCTGGACGTTGCGGTCACGACCGTATGGGAGAGGCGGCACGAAGGCTGGCAGGTTGCCGCCGTGCGCGTTCTGCCGGGCGAGAGGCTGGATGGCGGACGCGGTGCGGCCCCACCGCTGCCGTCTTGGCTGTCGGCGGGCAGCGTGCCGTTCGAGGCTCTGTTCGCCACCACTGCGGCCCGGCTCGACGCCTTCCACCGCGCGCATCCGCCAGAGGCGACGGAGGCGGCACAGCCCGCGGCCACTTTCGCCGAGCGCGCGGCCGATGCGCGCGCGGCACAGCCGCGGCTGACGTGGCACGCCCGGCAGCACGTCCGCTGGGCGTCTGGAGCCGAGCCGTGGTTGCGTCCGACGCTGAAGAATATCTCTGCGGCCCTGTCGGCGGGAGATGCGAAGGCCGTAACAGCGGCGGCTCCCGCAACCGACGCCGCTACCGCGGAGGCGGTGGCGGGCTTGCCGGACGGGCTGTCATCCCGTCTGGTTCTCGACATGGTCCTTGCCGCCGGCAAGGACCTACGATTGTTGATCGGGTCGCTGCCCGATGACGGCGAAATGTATTTCCTGGTGCAGTGCCATTTGCAGGAGACTGTCTGTTCACTGCATCGCATCGTCATGATCAGTCTTCTCGAAAGGCCCGGAGAGCCGGGCCGTCCGATCCGGAGCAACGGAGGATAACGTCATGTTCGCTATACGCCCCTGCGTCGTCCGGAACCTGCCGGTTCACGCTGCCGCCGTCGTGGTCTTGGCGGCGGTTTCGCTCGCTGTGATTCCGGCACATGGGTTCGGGCTGAAGGATGTTGTCGACGAGGCGGTGGTGGCAGCGGGGCAGAATCCCGAAGAGGCAAGAAAACCCGTCGCCCTGCGGCAGTGGGAACGGGAGCGCGACGAGATCGCTGGCGAGTTGGCCGACAGGATCGAGAAGGGTGCGCTGGCGGCGGGCAAGAAGGGATGGGACTGGCTGGAGAAGGGGAAGAAGTTCGGTGTGACCGCAAAGAAGATCGCCAGACGATACGGCGCCGCGGTCGGCAAAGGACTGAAGCTTGCCGGCCCGGTGGGACAGGTCGTGAACACTTGGGACACGGGGAATACGATCGGAGGAAAACTGATTGCGCCACTGATCGCGGTGCCGTTGATCGAGCGGTATTTCGACAGGAAGTGGAAGGCGCAGGAAGAGGAACTCCGGCAAGAAGTTGCCCGCCTGCGGCACCTCGGGGAACAGAGGCGGAAGCACCAGGAGGATCTGGCGAACCTCATTGCGGTGGATGCGGCGATGCGCATGTTCCGGGAAGACAGGAAGCGGGAGACGGCGCCAGCGGATCCGTGGAGTAACGCCGCGGCACCGGGTGCCGCAAATGCAGAATCATGGAACGATCCGTGGGCTCCGGCATCATCCGCGCGGCACCGCGAAGCTCGTCCGGGGGCAGCCGGGAACGAGGGCGACAAAGAAATTTCGAATTACGAAGCGGTCATGGCGGGCCAGCGCGGTGGCGCGCGATCAACTGGCTACCGCCAGGTTCTGGAACGGCTGGAGGCCGAGCGGGTGCGCCAGGCGGCCGAGGCGGAAGAGTCACGGCGCCGCGAGATGGCACGTGTGGCGGCGGAGCGGCGGCAACGGGTGGAACAAGAGGCGGCGGAGCGGCAACGGGCGAAACGAGAAGCGGCGGAGCGGCGGCGGGCGGACCGAGAGGCGGCGGAGCAGCGGGAGGCGGCCGCGCGCGCCGCGAGACAGGCGCGGGCGGCATCGCGGTCCTACAGTTCTGCTCCGTCCCCTTCGTCGCGTTCTTCCGAAAGCTCAAGTACCCTGTTCGGCGGCTCCGGCTCGTCCCGCTCAAGCGGGCTGTTCAAGGCGGATTCCGGCCTCCAGGCGCTGCGCGATATAGACGCGCGGCAGCAGGCGGACCAGAGACGGCACGCGGAGAGGATTCGGCGCCAGCAGGAGGAATTCCGCCGCCAGCAGGAAGCGGCGAGACGCGAGCAGGAACTTCAGCGCCAGCGCCAGCGGGCGGCCTTCGACCGGCAGCAGGAACGGCAACGTGAGGCCGAGGCACGAAGGCAGCAGGAGGAGATGAGGCGTCGGCAGGAGGAAGCGCGGCGGCAACGCGCGGTGCAGGAACGCCAGCGCGCCGAAGCCCGCAGGCAGCAACAGGCGCTGGTGCGGCAACAGGCCGAGGCCCGGAGGCGTCAGGAAGAGCAGCGGCGGCGGCAGGAGCAGGCCCGGCGCAAGCAGGCGGCGAACGCCGCGACGGCGGCGCACTGTCTCCAACAGAGGCAGTTGAAGGGCGGGTTTAACGTGTCCGACGTCGTGATCCGCAACGGGTGCAGTTTCCCGATCGAGGTCGCGGGGGCCTGCAAGGGCACGTCGTTCAAGGCGAACTACCCGTACAAGGGGACCTACTCCCCGTTCGAAAGCATGGGCTTGTCTACACTGAATCCCGGGCGATGGTATCCCGCGCCATCGGCGGAGTTGTGCCACAGGAAAGGCCGGACGGTCCGGTTCATCGCTTGCAGGAAGCCCTTCACGCCCTACTTCACCTCGCCCACCGGAAGCGGCTACGGCTGCTTCGAGTGACCGGCGCGAGCGCGGGGAAGAGACTGGTTGACCCCGGAAACACGGGGGAGCGGCCATGAACATGTTTCATGACGTGGAACGGGGCGTCGCCGCCGTTCTGGCGGGGTTGTTGCTGTATGTGATGCAACCCGGGCTGACCATGAGAAGGGACGGGCCGCCGGAGTGCCGGCCGGCATGTCGAAGCGGCGCAGGGATGGCCGGCAGCGGCAAGTCACCGCCGCGC
>JAJEBT010000100.1 GCA_022822405.1 Alphaproteobacteria bacterium | reverse complement strand
CCTCGTTCCCGCTGTGATGACTTCGTCACCACAGTGGGCCGGGCGTTCCGGAATCGACAAGCCAAAACTGTCGGATTTTCGTTTGCCAGAAATGTTGGATTTACAATTGCCGCTAACAATCGGGCGTGGGCGCCCTGGAATTCTGCTTGGCAGGGGCAACCCGAGGCCATTGCGAAACTTGATCCGCCGTACACTGATACGGAACAGGGCGGCGATCTTCGGTCTTGAGGCGGATGCTGTCACAGGTTGCCCTAGCGAAGCGGGTATGGGCCAGCCTGATCCGGCGCAAGGCGCAGAGCTGCGGCGCGACAATCGACCTGAGACCTTTGTGTCAATCAGGATGAGACGAGGGGAGGCGCCGGCCCGCAAGATTTTTCCTTGGATCTTCTGGCGGATTCGGTCGTCTGGGCCGACGGTGTTACTTTTCCGAGCAGGGGGTGCCACGTTGCCCGGACGTCACATCATCGCCGATATAGGATCACTTTTCCCACGCTTAACAACAGTTTTTCGGGGTCGTTCGGGCTGATGCGGTCATTCTGTCCAACTGGAGTTGAACGATAGTTCCCAAATAGCTTTGATCTAGCGTCCTTGATCGGCGAGCCAAGTCGCGAGGTACCGCTCGCCTCCGCTAGTGATGAAGTACTTGCCCGACTCTGCCCGATGAGTGTATCTTGCTGAAATCTGCACCTTCAATGCCCTACTCACAGACGGTTGGCTGCATTTTGCGGCGAAACCGATAGCCTCACGTGTTAGTCCCTCGGGGCTCGCATTGGCCAATAGCAGTAAGACCTCAATGGCTGCTGGTACACGTTGCACCACGAATGTCTCACCATCTATCGACTCAATATAGGGGATCGACGTGCGACTCAGAGCAAGCATGCAACGCATCACAGTGGCCTCGTCAGAAGAATGGTATAAACGCAGCAGCTCGGCCATCACCCAACTCGCCGCACTGACGCACAAGAAGGCGTCAATATGACGTGGATCGATCTCCTTAACGTGAACCGCATCACGTTTGTTTCGTAGGTCATACATCATTCCGACGACAATTCGAGGAATAAGGAGCCTCAAGGAATCAGAAAGGTTGGAATCGTTCTCGATTTGTCGAACGGCTTTTTGCACCTGCTTGATTTCAGTAAGAATCTCGCCGGTACGTATGTATTCAATTGCTCGAAGTATGTTTTCGACAAAACGCCCCGCCTTCGTTAAAGCGCTTTCCAAATTATCGGAACGGTGTTGGGAAACAAGCTCTTCATATGATTCAATGAGATCTTTGACGATTTTTGGGTTGATCTCAGCGGAAAGGTCTTGAATTATCTGGGCGCGCATGCTCAGCTCTGCGAAGCCCGGTAAGCCCAGATCTGCTTCCCGTTCTCTTTCACCTTCTTCCGTTCCAGCTTCTTGTGCCGCACCAAATCAGCGGCCGGACCAGAAAGTGAAGTGATCTTTGCGTTGACGGCTAGCTCATGGAGCCGCTCGAGAATTTGCGCAAGTGTACGAAACTCACTGAAGAAACCCTCACCGAGGAGCGACTCAAGTGATGCCTTAATTGGCATGCCCGCCTTCTTCTTAGACTTGGTATTTCCCGAGAGAACAGCGTCGGATCGCACGTTTGATTTAGCCGCCTTCACAACCTTTGATTTCGACGGGAAGGTTGCTAGGTTCTTTTTTCCGCTAACGATGCGCCCCGCTGCGGCTAGGTTGGATGGGCGGATAGAGTAGTGACCCTCGGATACGGCAAGGATATGATTGTCCTTTAGCCTCTTCAATAGGGGTCGAAGCGTCCCACCTGGGATGCCAAGGATATCTTCGAGGTCTGCTGGCTTCGTGCTTACAGAAGGTGGGTCGTCTACGGCGTATCTCCATCCCAATATGGAAGCGCAATAGACGATCACCTTCTCCATGTTACCTAACGCGCTACCCTCGGGAGTAAAGACAATAGCGCACGGATTGAGCTCGTACTTCACATAGCCAGAGATGATCTCTTCGAGAGCTGCCTCGGTTACCTTTCCACTGTCAACAATCAAATCTTTGAGAGCCATGATTGTCTCCTATTTGGATTTTGTCTTAGAGAATTTATTTTGAACTGAGCCCAATCCGACCTTTGTGATGTAGTAACGCCCTTCTTTTCCGTGCACTTTAGCGATCATTCCATTCCTCTCTGCAAACGCAAAGTCGCGCGAAAAATTTGCCGGCATTGGCTCACGTGCAACGGAGAACCGAGCCTTCACGTCGTCGCGTGAAAAGTCATCCTGCCCCTCAAATTGCATGACGTAGTGCCCGATCGTGACGATCTGATCGGGTTTGCGCTTTGCGTGCGCCTCATCGAGAAACTCCCTCAACGAAATTGGGACGACTGCGTCGTCGACTGAGGATGACGAAATGCTTCCCGAGACAGCAGCACCTCCAGTCTGCTTGTCTACCTCCATTACAAAGGGCATGATGGCAGTCAATGTCTGTCCATCTATCATCCGTTCGACACTGACTCCGTTCCCGGATATAGTCAGTTGAAACATATTGTCAGAGGATTCCCTATCGGCCATTTGTCATCTCCTTCGAATGCATGATATACATAGCACCCCTGATTCTATGTGTCAATTCATCATCCAAAAAATTTTTCCTGCAATCAGAAATGTATCGAACGTTTGTATAAAAACACATAATTATCAGATAGTTATAAATACTCTATTCAGAAACCGATATGCGGATCACTATATCTGACAAAAATCAGTCGGAGGGCATACAGATTATCACATATAAGATATTGATAATAAATAGCTACATTGAATCGAATAAATTTTATGTATGAATATGGTACGCGTTCTCTGTCGGTGACCGAGCACGGCCGCAGATGGCGCAGGCTGCTGGCCCACTTCGGCAACTGGCACACCATCTACATGCGCATGAACCGCTGGTCGAAGAGCGGAGTGCCAGATCGGGTGTTCGAGCGGCTGCAGCGGGAGCAGGTCGTGCGCGTCAAGCTCGAGGCCGTGTCGATGGACAGCGCCATCATCAAGGTGCATCTCGACGGGACAGCGGCGCAAAAGAACGGCCTCCAGTGGATCGGCAGGTCTCGAGGCGCCTGGACCACCAAGCTTCATATGGCTGCCATGGATGCCCGGACGGCCGTGACCTTCTCGCTTTCGCCGGGACAGAGGCACGATGCGCCGGAAGGGCAACAAGCTCCTGTACCGTCTCGGTCGCCAAGGCGCCAGTCTGGCACTGGTGATGGACCCGACCTACGAGGGTAATGAGACGCGCCAACTCGCTCTGGATCTCGGTTTCGAATCTGTGGTTCTACCTCTCAAGACACAGCGCAAGCCCTGGCTGCACAATCGGGAATTGTACAAGCGAAGCAACGAGATCGAACGGCTGTTCCGGCGACTGAAGGACTTCCGGCGCATCTTCTCCCGCTTTGAGAAACTCGATCTGGTTCCTTCGCTTCGTCCACTTCGCACTCATCTACGATGCAGTGCGTTAGTGTGAACAGGCCCTAGGGGATCCTGTGTTGTCTGATCCATCAGATGGCGGGTGCGCTCAAGGGCTGCTCAATCACGGTGTGGTTCGTTGCGGAGCAGCGCATCGATCTACTCTCGACGGATATCGTCGGTCCGCTTCGCGCGGAAGAGATCGTCAGCGGCTAATTGCAGAAAAATATTCCGCATCGGTGCGGGATAGAGGATATTGGCGTCAAGAAGGGTGGTGAAGCCCGTCACCGGGCGCTATATCCCATATCTTTGGCTTGGGCCTCACGGGTCAACCTGCTCGAGTACCTGCTCGCATTCACGGTCGATGGCATTCTCGTGGTTCATAACGTGTTTTCCATGAGAATGCGGCGGTGTTTGCCAACCTTCCGATGCCGGACGGCTTCCTGATCAAGGAGTTTGATCAGGAATGGCCGGAAGACGTTCAGTAGGTCGGTCGCTTGGACCGTGTGATCAGCTCTGTGCTCTCGGGACTTAGCGTGACGCCCTGTCCCGCGGCCGTGGCTTCCTAGACATGCATGAGCAGGTCGACCGCGCCGGCGGGGGGATCGATAGGTCGTTCCTCTTTGCAACCTCTGACGGGCAGCTTCAGGGGCCGGTCCATCCCACCGTAGGGAGACAAAGCCTCGTACGTGCTTCGTGCGATCACCGCGTCCCTCGGCGTAGGCGGAAGCTGTCGGTGAGCCAACGTGTTCATCGTGTGCCTCCTTGGAAGGCGCGTCTCGACGGGATCCAGACAAAAAATAATCGAATCAGATGTCAACAGGCGCGTCCGGAGGTAACCGGCAGGACGGTGTGTTGACTAAGCTCATGCAGGAGGCAAGGACGGATCAGCGTCTTGCCTTCGGCAGGTTGCCGCCGATGCTCCTGGTGATCCGAGCATCGAGATGATTTTTCGTCGTCTCGATATCGATCAGGACGTGCTTTTCGTCGCCGTGATCCCCGGCGACTTGACCGATGCCGCCGAACGGGAACGGAGGGGAAGGGGAAAGCGAGGAGGATTTTCACGATTCAAGGATGGCCGGGGGCGTGAACGCGGTGATCTCGGGCGGTTCCCCCTCGAACCGCTCGACCTGCACTAGCGCGGTCTGTGCCGCGCAGCACTGGGTAAGCGTCGAGGTCGGCTTGTCGATGGTCAGCACGTTGGGATTGCCGTGCTTGTCCAGGCTTCCCGGGGTCGCCGGGTCGACGGGATCGAACCAGGCGCCGGTCGCAAGTTCGATGACGCCCTGGCGGATTGCGTCGGTGAGGACGGCGCCGGCAAGGCATGCGCCCCGGTCGTTGAACACGCGCACGATGTCGCCGTCGGCGATGCCCCTGGCGGCAGCATCATCGGGATTCATCCGCATCGCCTCGCGGCCGGCGATCTTGCCGTCGCGGCTCACCGAACCGCAGTCGAGCTGGCTGTGGAGGCGAGTGCGCGGCTGATTCGAGACCATGTGGAGCGGAAAGCGTTCCGCCTTGTCGCTGCCGAGCCACTCTACCGGTTCCATCCAGGTCGGATGGCCCGGAACGTCGTCATAGCCCAGCTCGGCGATGGTCTCCGAGTAGATCTCGATCCTTCCCGACGGCGTCTTGAGCGCTGCGCCGTCAGGGTCCTCGCGGAAATCGGCAAAGGGGATTGCCGGGTTGTCGGGCTGGGGATGTTCGAAATACCCGGCCTCCCAGAACCCGTCGAAGCCAGGCATCTCGGTGCCGTCCTTCGCAACGCGCTGGCGGTAGACGTCGTAGAGGTGGCGGAGCCACTCCATCTCGCTACGGTCCTCGGTGAAGGCTTCGGCAAAACCGAGCCTGTCCGCGAGGGCGCTGTAGATCTCATATTCGCTGCGTGCTTCGCCCACGGGGTCGATCGCCTGCTGGCTGGCGAAGACGAAGCGATCAAAATTGGATGCCGCGATGTCGTTGCGCTCCAGAGTCGTCGTGCAGGGCAACACGATGTCCGCCCGCTTCGCCGCCGGCGTCCACCAGGGTTCGTGGATCACGATGGTGTCCGGTTTGGCCCAGCCCTTGAGCAGGTTGTTGAGGTCCTGCTGTTTGTGGAACGGGTTGCCGCCGCACCAGTAGATCAACCGGATATCCGGGTAGTTGCGGTCCTCGCCGTTGAAACTGTACGGTGCGCCGGGGTTGAGCAGCATGTCTGCCAGCCGCGCGACGGGGATCCAGCGGTCGACCTCGTTCCTTCCCACCGGGACCTTGGGTGGCGCCACCTGACGGGTCGCAGCGCCGATCCCGTGCATGGCGCCGTATCCGAAGCCGAACCCACCTCCAGGCAGTCCGATCTGGCCGAGCATGGCTGCCAGCGCGATGGTCATCCAGTAGGGTTGCTCGCCGTGGTCGGCGCGCTGAACCGACCAGCTTACGCCCATAAGCGTGCGTGAAGCCGCCATCCGGCGTGCGAGGCTGCGAATCGTCTCGGCCGGCATCCCGGAAATCCCGGAGGCCCATTCGGCGTCCCTGGCGTTCCCGTCCTCCCCTCCGAGGAGGTACGCGGCCAGCCTGTCGAATCCGGTGCAGTAGCGTGCAAGAAAATCGGCATCGTGCAGGTCTTCGCTGAGAAGTGTGTGCGCGAGCCCCAGCATCACGGCGAGATCGGTATTGGGCCGGATCGGATGCCATTCCGCCGCGACCTCGTCGCCGGTATCGTCGCGGATCGGGCTGATGCAGATGAACTTGGTCCCGGCTTCCACCGCGCGCCGGTGCCAGTCGGCGGCTTCATGCGCACCGACGCCGCCCTGGTTGACGTTGGTGTTCTTGGGCGGCATGCCGCCGAATGTCACCATCAGATCGGTGTGTTCCACGATCATGGGCCAGGTGTTGACTGGCCCGATCACCGGCTTCATTGAACCGACGATTCGCGGGACGATCACGCTCGCTGCGCCGAAGCTGTAATTCGTCACCTGGTCGACGAAGCCGCCGTAGAGGTTGAGGAAGCGGGTAAGCTGGGCGCGTGCGTCATGGAAGCCGCCCGCGCTGCCCCAGCCCGAGCTGCCGTAAACGGCTTCGTTGCCATAGTTGCTTCTGACCCGCTCAAGCTCGGCTGCCACCAGATCGAGTGCGCGGTCCCAGCTTACCGAGACGAAAGGCTCCGCGCCCCGTGCTGCGGTGTTGGCGCCCGGCCCGCTCTCCAGCCACGATTTGCGCACGGCGGGCGTTGCAACGCGACATTCGGCATGGACGGCGTCCGGCAGCGCCTGGATAAAGGGCGCCGGGCTCGGGTCCTTGTCGAACGGCTTTACGCCGACCAGCCGTCCATCTGTCGCCTCGGCCGTGAAAGCGCCCCAATGACTCGCCCCGAGTGCAGATCGCGTTCCGTCAGGCATGTTCCGGTCTCCGTGCATGGGCGCGACGGGCATGGGGATGACCCCGATGCCGCAACGAAGCGGACCTTTGCGACATTGCCCTTTGAATGCAAGGATTTTCTGGTCGGATCTCTGTCGTTCCAGCACGGCGCTCGCCGCTGCCGGCCGGATCAGAATATCTCGGAGAAGAAGTCGCGCATCATCCTGTAGGACTGCCTAGTCAGTTTTTCGTCGTAGCGCTGGAGTTCGTTGAATTTACCGACATCGCAGAACGAGTGGCTTGCGTGACCGTACATCATGAGCTGCCAGTCGGTGCCGGCTTCGGTAAGCTCTGCCTCGAGATCGTCGATCAGTTCGCGCGGCGTGACCGGGTCCGCCGAGCCGTGAAAGATCAGGACGCGTCCCCTGAAATCCGGCCGGGCTTCGGCATTGACAGGATTGGGCAGGGTCACGTGGAAGACTACGGTGCCCCCGTAGTCCGCGCCTGCGCGTGACTGCTCGAGCGCGAAGCCGCCGCCGATGCAATAGCCGATGATTCCGCGCTTGCCGGGATCGATGAGGCCGCGCTCCGCGGCGGCCGACATCATGGCCTGGTCCGCGGCCGCACCGCATCCGAGGATGAACGGCAGGTCGGCGCGAACCTCCCGCGAAATCCGCATCAACTCGTCGAAGTCCTTCTCCCGTTCACCGTATCCAACGCCGAACATGTCGGCGATCATCACCACATAATCCCTGCCGGCGACATCGGCCGCCATGTCGATCGAATGGCGGCATACCCCGAGCCAGTCGGGCTGCATGAGGATCGCCGGACGCCTGTCCGTGACGCTGTCGTCATAGACGAGCATTCCCTCGAACGCGCGGTCGTCATATGTGTAGCTTACCGGTATTTCGGCCATGTCGTTCTTTCCCCTGCCGCTGGTCCGGACGCCGGATCGCGCCAAAGCGGGACCGGGAGGCGCCCCCGCGGATCCCTCGCCGGTTTCCGCGCCGAACAAGCCTAGCAGATTGTGATTCCGATCCAACGGCCGATTCTTCCGGATCCCGGATTCAGCGGCAGCCGGGCCATCAGGCCGGATAATTTTCGTGAACGGGCCAAGGTTCCAAGTAATGGACGCATGTCATATATTCGCCGTCACGGTGCTTATTGCTGGAGGTCAGGATGCCCGAAGGATCGCGACACGTGTCGGCAGGAAAAAAAGGCGGCGCTGGGCGCAAGCCCCGCTTCGACAAGGAAAAACTTCCCAGCCGGCATACGACGGTCGGGCCGGAGCGGGCTCCGCATCGCAGCTATCTCTACGCGATGGGTCTGACCGACAAGGAGATCAGCCAGCCCCTTGTGGGCGTCGCGACCTGCTGGAACGAGGCGGCGCCGTGCAACATCTCTCTGTCGCGACAGGCACAGGCCGCCAAGCGCGGCGTCAAGGCAGGAGGCGGCACACCGCGCGAATTCACGACGATTACCGTAACGGATGGCATCGCCATGGGCCATGAGGGGATGAAGTCCTCGCTGGTCTCGCGGGAGATCATTGCCGATTCCATCGAGCTTACGATGCGCGGCCATTGCTATGACGCGATGGTCGGCCTCGCCGGTTGCGACAAGTCGCTGCCCGGAATGATGATGGCCATGGTCCGGCTGAACGTGCCGTCCGTCTTCGTCTATGGCGGCACGATCCTGCCCGGCAAGTTCGAGGGGCGCGACGTGACGGTCATCGACGTCTTCGAAGGCGTTGGACAGTACGCCGCCGGCAATATGTCGGCAGCCGATCTGAAGAAGCTCGAGAGTGTCGCCTGTCCCTGCGAGGGATCCTGCGGCGGTCAGTACACTGCCAATACAATGGCTTGCGTCAGCGAGGCGATCGGCCTCGCGTTGCCGGGATCCTCGGGCGCGCCCGCCGCCTACAAGTCGCGGGACCAGCATGTCAGAGCGGCGGGCAAGGCGGTGATGGAGCTCCTGGCCGGAAACATCCGCCCCCGCGACATCGTCACCCGCGAGGCGCTCGAGAATGCGGCCGTCGTGGTGGCCGCAACAGGCGGCTCGACGAATGCCGGGCTGCATCTGCCGGCGATCGCGAACGAGGTGGGGATCAGATTTACCCTCGATGATGTCGCGCGGATCTTCAAGAAGACGCCCTACCTCGCGGATCTCATGCCGGGCGGCCAGTACACGGCAACGGACATGCACCGCGCGGGCGGCGTGGCGGTTATCATCAAGGAACTGCTCGACAACGGCCTTCTTCACGGCGATTGCATGACGGTGACCGGCAAGACCCTGGCCGAAAACCACAGCGACGTGACCTTCTCGGACAGGCAGAAGGTGTTCTATCGGGTCAAGGATGCGCTGTCGCCGACCGGCGGGGTCGTGGGGCTCAAGGGCACGCTCGCGCCCGAGGGGGCGATCGTCAAGGTCGCCGGCATGACCAACCTGAAGTTCCGGGGCCCGGCCCGGGTGTTCAACTGCGAGGAGGACGCCTTCGAGGCCGTGATCAACGACCGGATCAGGGAAGGCGAGGTCATCGTCATTCGTTACGAGGGTCCGCGCGGCGGTCCCGGCATGCGCGAGATGCTTGCCACGACGGCGGCGCTCTACGGGCGCGGACTGGGCGACAAGGTGGCTCTGATCACCGACGGACGCTTTTCGGGCGCGACGCGCGGCTTCTGCATCGGCCATGTCGGGCCGGAAGCGGCAGTCGGCGGTCCCATTGGACTGCTCAGGAACGGCGACATGATCTCGATAGACGCCCGCCGGGGCAAGCTGGATGTCGAACTGGCGAAGGCCGAACTCGAAAGCCGCCGTGCGAAGTGGAAGCCCCGAAAGCACAACTACCAGTCGGGCGCGCTGTGGCGTTACGCGCAGACCGTCGGCAATGCGCGGCTGGGAGCGGTCGTGCATCCCGGCGCGCGTGCCGAGACCCATGTCTATGCTGACCTCTAGGCCGTTTCAGCTGTTGCGGATGGTCCTGACAATGCGCTTGATGCACCACATCACGACGCCGGCGAGTCCGAAGACTGCGACCGGGCCGGCAAGCGCGTAGAAGTCGCGTACCTGCCCGTTCGCGATCTGCATGATCGCCCATACGAGGCCGAACGCGAGTCCGATAAGGACGTAACGGAGAATTTCCCGAACGACGTCCGGCATGGCGGCCGCGTCCTCAGATTCGCAGCGCGCACCAGACGGGCGTGTGGTCCGATGCTTTCGGCCGGCCCCTTGGTTCGCGGTCGATGTTGCAGTCTTCGAGCAGATCGGCGGCCTGCGGCGACAGCAGGAGATGATCGATTCGCACGCCGAAATCCTTTTGCCAGGCACCCCCCTGGTAGTCCCAGAAGCTGTACCGGTGCGGTTCGCTGTGAATGACGCGAAAGGCGTCAGTCAGGCCGAGATAGATCATCCGCCGGTAGCGATTTCTGGCCTCTGGCCGGAACAGCGCGTCCCCGGCCCAGGCTTCGGGATCATGGACGTCGTCGTCTGAGGGGATGATATTGTAGTCGCCGCCGAACACGATGGCCTCGTCGAGAGTCAGGCGCTCGCGCATGTGTTCACAGAGATATTCCATCCAGCCAATCTTGTAGTCGAATTTTTCGCCGGGAGCCGGGTTGCCGTTGGGAAGATAGATCGACGCCACGCGCACGCCAGCGGTGAAGCCCTCGATGTAGCGGGCCTGCTCGTCGGCCTCGTTTCCCGGCAGGCCGCGAATTACGTCCTCGATCGGGCTTTTCGAGAGAATCGCCACGCCGTTGAAATTCTTCTGCCCGTGGATCTCGACATTGTAGCCGAGGTCCTCGATTTCCATTCTTGGAAAGGTCTGATCCGTGGCTTTGATTTCCTGAAGGAGCGCGACATCCGGGCGGAAGCTCTCAAGCCATTCGAGAACGCGAGGCAAGCGGGCGCGAATCGAGTTCACGTTCCATGTGGCGATCTTCACCATGAGGGATGCCGGGGAATCGACACCCGCCCCCTGTCATGAATTGCCGACGGGTACATGTCCGGTGTCGATCGGAAGTTCAGAATATCGCGAACGAGGTGCCGCACCCGCAAGTGGAGGTCGCGTTCGGATTTTCGATCGAGAAATAGGCCCCGATCAGTTCTTCCCTGTAGCCGATCTCGGATCCGGCGAGATATTCCCAAGACGTTTCGTCGATGACGACCTTGACGCCGTCCCGTGAGATGACCTGGTCGTCATCATTGACCTGGTCGTCGAAGGTGAAACTGTACTGAAAGCCCGAACACCCTCCGCCGCCGACGGCGACCCGCAGCAGGACGGGCGAGTCCTGTTCGGCCGCCAGTGTCTTCAGGCGCCTGATTGCTGAATCGCTGAGTGTGACCCGTCGTTCGAGGGTTTCTGCTTGTCCGTCAGGCATCGCGCCGCTTCCTGCATCGGGGCATGCGATCAATCTGGGACAATTAGCGCATGCAGTCAAGAGGTCGATGCACCGCCACAGTCCGAAGATCCGGCGATATTCACCGCAGACCGTCAACAGATGGGGGCTGGGCGAGTGAGCAGCAATGGCGTTTTTGCGGGTTCTGCTGGAAGCGCTCGTCGCCTGGGCGGCTCATATAGGGTCTATCGGTAGGCTTCGTCGCGTCGCCGGACCCGCAGCACGTGGATTTCCCGCAAGTCGCTTTGGAAACGAAAGAACACCCGGCGATCTCCCACTCTCAATCGCCACTCAGGCGGTCTGGTATTCTTGAGCTTGGCGACGTCACCACGACCGGTATCGGCTAACCCGACCAATGCTTCACGGATCCGACGAGCCGATGCGCGGTCAAGATTCTTCACGTCCCTGAGTGCTGGACGGGTCCAAACCAGCATCCATGTCATATCTTGAGTTCGGTGCAGAACTCGTCGTCGGAGACCGTGTCGCCTGCTTCCAAGGCATGCCGCCCCTCTTCGAGTGCTTGGCGATCTGCGTCGCTCAGCGGCTCCGGATCCTCGGGCGCATCCATGAGCGCTTGAACAAGCGGGTCCCGGTTTGCGGACAGGAACTGGAGGTAGCGCTCTGCCGCGAGCAGTTCGCCCGCAGGAAGCGCATCCACAAGGCGGTGCAGTCTTTCTTTGGACTTGGTTTCCATGGCCGTTCTTCGGTCAACAGCGATCATTGCGGAGCCTCGGGAAACATACGAGTTTTGACTTTCTCCGTCCAGCCCCGGGGCGGGCGCGGCGATGTTGGAAGCCGTAATCGCCATGCGATTTCGATGCTGTCGTCCCAAAAGGCCTGTTAGCGGTTCGGCCTTGGGGAAAGACGGGAATTCCATCTCGGTGAAATACAGACGCACGCCCGGCCACCTATCGTGCTCGCTGAGCCATTCACAACCGGGTCGGACGTCAGCGCCGCCCGACCCTGACGGCGATCTCGTCGGCCAGGTCGGATCCTCGGTCACATTCCGCACCGCATCATCGGCTTGGACGACGACATGCTTCAGCGACAGATCGGCCGCGGTCTGGTGGAGTTCGGGTGTCGATAACGGTGGAAGAGCGCGCGTATATTCACGGCATCTGGATCGTTGTCGAGTTTATTCCTTCATGTGTGTGCAACACAGGTTCTGATGTTTCGGAAGCGGATTCAGTTGCCGATCGAACCAGGCCGCGATATCGCGCGGGGACACCCCGCCGAGACCTTCGATCACCCGCTTGTCCCCGGCACCGGCGCGATTCGAATGAATACGGTTCGCTCCAAGCGGTGCCGACTCTATGCATCAGTACACGATCGTTCCTCCATTGATAGCTGAGCCAGATGGACCATCAATGAGGCCACTCTCAAGGTCTTCTTGCTACGAAGAGATAGGGAATTACAAAGAAGGGTTGACAAGCGGCCATCGAGTCCCTATATCCTATACAGGAAAGGGAGAAACGAAGATGGCGAAGAAAGCACCTGGCAAAGCGCACCGCGAAGCTCTGACGCTGGTTCAGCTCATGGACATGTTCCCGACCGAGGAAGCCGCGACCGAATGGTTCGAGTCGGTCATCTGGCCTGACGGGCGGCATTGCCCGAAGTGCGGCAGCCTGCGGACCCGCGAGGCCAGCCATAAGAAAATGCCCTACTGGTGCACGGACTGCCGATCCTACTTCTCGGTCAAGACCGGTACCGCCATGCAGCGGTCGAAGATCCCGCTCCGCAAGTGGGCCATCGCCATCTATATCTGCCTGACAAATCTCAAGTCGGTGTCCTCAATGAAGCTGCACCGCGATCTCGGCGTGTCGCAGCCGACCGCGTGGTTCATGATGCACCGCATCCGCGAGGCGTGGGGCGAGGATGACGACGACGAACCGTTTGACGGCCCTGTAGAGGTCGATGAGACCTACATGGGCGGAAAGCGCAAGAACATGTCGCTCTCGAAGCGCAAGGCGCTGGCAGGCACGGGCCGCGGGGCCGTGGGCAAGACCGCCGTTGTCGGCATGAAGGACCGGGACACGAATCAGGTCCGCGACGAGGTCGTCACGAGTACGGACGCCGAGACCTTGCAGGACTTCGTCGAGGAAAACACCGAGGAAGATGCGAAGGTCTACACCGACGAGGCGAAGGCGTACAAGGGCGTCGAGCGGACGCATGAGGCCGTCAAGCACTCGGTCGGCGAATATGTCCGTGGCATGGCGCACACGAACGGCATGGAGTCGTTCTGGTCCATGCTGAAACGGGCGCATTCCGGCACCTTCCACAAGATCAGCCCTAAGCATCTGCAACGCTATGTCTCCGAGTTTGCGGGCAAGCACAACATCCGCGAGTCAGGAACGCTTGTCCAAATGCGGGACACCGTCGCCCGCCTCGTCGGCAGGAACCTTCTCTACCGTGACCTCGTCGCCGGGAACGGGCTTGACGGGATGGCGCGGTAGCAGCCGGTTGCGGAACAGGCGCCGGACCACTTCTTCCGGCGTCCTGTTGCCAAACATCTTCGGATCAAGCTTCGGGCGGTACTTCATTGGTCCAGACACAGCGAGAAGTAGGAGATCTCGCCGAACACCATCTCGGATCTATGAAACACGCCAAGCCCGGCGGCGAGAAGAGGCTGGTAGTTTCTGGCGTTCTCCGCGCGCCGGACCTCTTTCACGAGATCACCAACGTTTGTTCTCAAAAGGGCGAGAGCATCCGTAGCCTTCTTGAGTTGCCGGTTGACGCGACTCGGCAGAGGTCGCGTCCGCTTTCGTTCTTGAAGAGCTTCTGGGAGGGCCTGCCTGACGATCCCAACAGCCGCAACCATTTCCTTTGGGGAAGTGGCCCATTCAAGTTCGTTGAGGCCGCGACGGAGATCATCGCATCCCGCCGCTAGTGCTGAAGCCGACAGGGTTGCAAGAAAGCTCAGCGTACAGGTGAGCGCAATAATCAGTCTGGGTATGGTCATTCGTCGTCTCCCAACGCAAGGAGCTGTTGCTCGTTACGCTTCGGATAGGCTCGGGTGAGAGCGCGTTTGAAGGCCCCTGATTCAGTCATCGGATTTCTCCGCGTCCACAACAGTCACCTTCGCGGTCGCGGTGGGGGCACCAGTTGTGAGCGTAGCCCTCAACCGGACGGGAAGCGCGAGGCGGATCGTGCCGTCCGGCATGGTGACGACTCGCGTCCCAGCAGGCAGTTCGGCGTAGCTGTGACCGTCTCCGAAAGGCACCTGTTCCAAGCCGTCCACCGCTTCCTTCATGCGAATGATTTGTTCGGTGGCCGTTCCTTCGGCACGGAGGGCGTCCTGGATCGCCGCGGTTGTCACCCGCTCCCCGCTCCCGGAAACGTTGACTTGCAGAACCGTGGGGCCGGATCGGCCTTGAGCCTCCAAAGCTGCAATACGCTTCTTGTAGTTTCGCCCAAAGAGTAGGGTGCCTATCATGGCGACCCCGACCACGATGAGCCATCGGAAGCCGAAGGCCGTAGCCTCGCGCCCGACCCATCCCCAAACTTGTTGGATGTCTGATTCCATCCCGGCATCATATCGGCCTCCGCTCCGTCGTCAACCCTTCTTTGTAATCCCCAAGAGAATAGGGGGTGACAAGAGCTCGGTCTTGATCGTGAGCCCAATTGCCAATAGCCTGCAATGGGGAGAGGCTGAACTCCCGCGCGAAGCGGGCAAAATGGCTGAGGTGGCGCGCGATGAGTCTTGAGCAAACGCTGAATAATGCGGTCAGCCGACTCCGTGCCGGTAATTTGCACAACGAGGCGCAGGTCAAGCAGGCAGTTATCCTCCCGATTCTGCGTGCGCTGGACTGGGATGATACCAATCCGGAGGCGTTTAAGCCGGAGTATAAGGTTGGAAAAGGCCTAGTGGACTACGCACTACTAGATCGCGGCAAGCCATGGATCTTCGTCGAAGCCAAACGACTTGGAGCCATACGCCCCGAGAGCGAGGAGCAGTTATTTAGCTACGCGTCCAACCGAGGTGTCCCCATACTTGTTTTGACAGATGGTGATTGTTGGGGCTTCTATCTCAGTATGGCGCCTGGTATCCCAACTGAGCGGCAATTCTACCAGTTGAAGTTGCTACTTTCGGACGAGAGTCTTGAGGACAGGATCCCGGAGTACGTGACCTTTCTCCAAGAGCATCTTCAGAAGGATCGCGTTATTTCCGATAGAGCCCGTATCAGTGCAGAGCAAATTCTCCAGAGCAATCGGAAGCGAGAAAGAGCTCGCGAAGCGATTCCAGGCGCTTGGCAGGCGTTGTTGAGCAAGCCCGAGGACCTGATTTATGAATTGGTGGCTGACGAGGTGGTACGCAAGTGCGGGACCAAGCCGGAACCGGACGATGTTTACACATTTCTGAGGAATCCCTTGCCTGTCCCGCAGCGGTCAAATGGGAAACCGCGACCACTAACACCATCCGCACCAGTGGCGACATCACAGCCTCGATCCTCGCGACCCAAGCAAAGCAAAATCTTGGGATTTATCCTTGATGATGAAAGAGTCGATACGGGGAAGGGCAATGAAACTTTGGCTGAGATATTGATAATTTTCGGACGTAGGGATCCAAAATTCATGGAAGCTTTCGCTGCTAAAACCGTCAGCCCGCGTCGGGCGTTGATTGCTAGGAAACGCTCGGATCTTTATAAGACAGCACCTCACTTGGAGGACAAGTCCTCAAGAAATCTGGGGAATGGTTGGTGGCTAGGAACCCATTTGAGTTCGGATCAAATCAGAAGGCATATTGAAACCGCATGTAGTGTCGCTGGAGTGAGTTTCGGGTCTCAGTTGAAAATCATTGAGCGCTAGGTTCTACCGTGCATGACTGACGTAACTGATGCGCCAAATATTAAGGTGTTTATTGTATCGGTCGTTCGCGGGTGCTCTCTTGAAAGTTACATAGCTGTGGCCATCAAAATTCGATCTCGAAACAGGGGATGCAATCGATGACAGGACCGGCTGGCGTTGTTCTTGCATTGCTTGCGCTGGCGCCGGCATTGGCGGCACCGGCCTCTGCGCAGACGATCGATACCGCGCGCGCTCTCTATGCTGAAGGCCGGTTTCTCGAGGCTGCGCGGGACGCGAAGCTGCTGAAGACGTCGGAGGGATATACGCTCGCCGCCAACTCACTGGCCGTGCATGGTTTTTTCAATGCCGAAGACGGACGGAAGCAGGCCCTTTTCAAGGAAGCCATCGCCCTCGCCGAAGAAGCGGTGCGAGTGGGCCCCGGCAATCCACAGGCCCACATCGAGCTTGCCCATGCGAAGGGGCGCTATGCCGAGACCATCGGCACTCTTGAAGCGATCGAAGAGGGCTTTGCAGTGCAGGTGCGCAATGCGGCCGAGAAGGCGTTGGCCCTCAAGCCGGATCTGGCGGCGGCGCATCTGGTACTCGGCACCTGGCACGCAAGAGTGATCGGCGAAGGCGGTTTCATGGCCCGCATGCTCTACGGAGCGAGCGAAAAGGATGCCCTGGCCCACTATGACAAGGCTCTCGAACTTGCCCCGGGCAAGAAGTACCCCCTCGTTCAATATGCGCAGGGCTTGCTGCTCCTCGATGACGACGATAACCGCGGGATCGCTCGTCGCCTGTTTGCGCGCGCGATCGCGCTGCCGTCAGCGGACGCGCTCGATCGTCTTGTTCACAAACAGGCGCTTGACGGAGTGGCCGCCATCGATGGCGGGTGATCGGACCAGGGAAGGGCACCGCTGTTCCGGGCGAGGCGCTGCCCCTGCGAGCGGCTCCGGTGCATCCCTCCGCCTGTCGCGCCGGAGCGGGCGCATCGAGGCCCGCTTTGCGTTCCGGAACGAGACCGCGGTAGCGGCATAAGCGGCGCCCGGCATCGGCCGGCGGGCAAGGCGATGCGCGGAGGAGACCCGCGCGTCCTTTCTGGGCTGGCGTCGCGGAGAAGGAGGTGGGGACCGCGTCTTCCGGTCAGCCGTCCGCCAGCATCATCTCGGAGGCCTTTTCGGCAATCATTATGGTCGGCGAATTCGTGTTGCCCGACGTGATCGTCGGCATGACGGAAGCGTCGGCAATGCGCAGGCCCGCGAGTCCCCTGAGCTGAAGGCGGTCGTTGACCACCGCCATGTCGTCCGGCCCCATCCGGCATGTGCCGACAGGATGAAAGATCGTGGTCGCGATGTCGCCAGCCGCGCGGGCCAGATCCTCGTCGCTTGCGACATGGGCGCCCGGGACATATTCCTCGGGTTCGTGTTTCTGCATTGCCGGCGCGCCAACGATGCGCCGGGTGAGCTTGAGCGCGTTGGCGGCGATCTGGCGGTCGGTATCGGCGCTGAGATAGTTGGGGCGTATCGAGGGCTTGGCCTCGGGGTCGGGACTGGTGAGCCGGACATGGCCGCGACTGTCGGGGCGCAGGTTGCACACCGACGCGGTGATCGCCGGAAACGGGTGCAGCGGTTCGCCGAAGCGGTCGAGCGAGAGCGGCTGCACGTGATACTGGAGATCAGGCGTCTCGCGGCTCTCGTCGGACTTGGTGAAGACACCGAGCTGGCTGGGCGCCATCGTCATCGGACCGCGCCTGAACAGGGCGTATTCCAGCGCCATTCCCGCCTTGCCCACGAGTGAATTGGCCCGCTCGTTCAGGGTCTTCGCGCCTGTCACCTTGTAGACGGCGCGAATCTGCAGATGGTCCTGGAGGTTTTCCCCGACGCCCGGAAGTTCATGGACGACGTCGATCCCGTGTTCGCGCAAGAGCCGTCCGGGGCCGATGCCCGAGAGTTGAAGGAGATGGGGAGAGCCGACAGCCCCGGTGGCGAGTATGACCTCGCGCTGGGCCGACGCGTGCGCGGCGGCGCCGTCGAGTCGGAAGTCGACGCCGGTCACGCGGCCTTCGGCCACCGTCAGGCGGCTTGCCTGGGCCTTCGTGAGCACGGTCAGGTTGGGACGGTGCCGGACCGGGTGGAGGAAGGCGTTAGCGGCGCTCCAGCGTATGCCGCGCTTCTGGTTGACCTCGAAATAGCCAGCGCCCTCGTTGTTGCCGGCATTGAAGTCCTCGGTTGCGGGAATCCCGATCTCGACACAGGCCTGGCGGAAGGAGTCCAGGATTTCCCATGACAGGCGCTGGTCCTCGACCCGCCATTCGCCCCCCGCCCCGTGGGTGTCATTGCCGCCGTGGATGTGGTCCTCGGATTTCCGGAAGACCGGCAGGACATCGTCCCAGCCCCAGCCGCTGTTGCCCATCTGCCGCCACTGGTCGTAGTCGCGGGCCTGGCCTCGCATGTAGATCATGCCGTTGATCGCGGAACAGCCACCCAGGGTCTTGCCCCGGGGATAGTCCAGTGCCCGGCCGTTCAGTCCCGGCTCCTCCTCGGTGCTGAAGCACCAGTCGGTCCGGGGATTGTTCATCGTGTAGAGATAGCCGATAGGAATCCTGATCCAGAAATAGTTGTCCTTGCCTCCGGCTTCGAGGAGCAGGACGTTGCGCTCCGGATCCGCGCTCAGGCGGTTGGCGAGCACACAGCCCGCGGTTCCGGCGCCGACGATCACATGGTCGAAGCCCTCGAACTGCCGCACGTTTGTCTCGGTCATGGGTCTTCTCCGGCCGCTCCGGTCATCGGTCCGGCCGCAATCCTATGCGCGAGGCCGGGGCATCTGCAAGCGGACCGGGCGTTCCGGTGTCATTCGCGGAGGGCCGTGATCAGCGCATCCAAGGTCTCGTCCGGCCGTTCCGCCATCATCATGTGTCCGGCCCCGGGAATCACGATCGTGCGGGAATTGACGATTCTTCCGGCAAGTTCGGCTGCGGCCGCCGGCGGAGTCATGCGGTCCTGTTCGCCGACTACGAAGGTTACCGGGCAGGCGACTGCAGCGGCGTCGTCCGCCACCGAACCGTAGGCGTCGCAGGCTGCGAGATCCGTGCCGAGCACGCGGTCCGGTCCGCGGGCCAGCAGCGACCGGCCTCCGCCCTGAAGCCACAGCCCCGGCATGCGGCTCGCGCCGAAATGAGATGGCATGCCGTAACCCCAGGCGACGATCAGGTCCCAGGCCCGGGGATCGCCGTCGCTGGCCGCCGCCAGCAGATCCGGATGCACGGGCATGCGTGCGCCGATCCCGGCCAGCGCAAGGGCCGTGATCCCGGTCCCGTGGCGCGCCGCCGCCAGCGCCGCCATTGCGCCCATGGAATGGCCCGCGAGCGCGGTGCGGCTGCATCCCGCCGCGGCTACCAGTTCCAGAAGCCAGTCTCCCATGGCGGGGATGGTATCGAGCGGCGGTCCTTCCGACTGCCCATGCCCCGGCAGGTCGACGGCCAGCACGGCGTGACCGTGCCAGGCGAACCATCGGGTCTGCAGGGCCCATACCGTGTGATCCATGCCGGCGCCGTGAACGAACACCACCGCGGGCCGCGACGGGTCGAACGGCTGGCCGCCGGTAGCGGCAAAGACCCGCCGGTTGCCGACCTCCAGTTGCATCAGCCGTTCACCTGTTTTCGGGCGCGGCGCAGGGCGTGGTCGAGATCGCCGATCAGGTCTCCGGCATCTTCGAGCCCGATCGAGAGGCGCACAAGGTCTTCGCCAATGCCTGCAGCGTGGAGCGCCTTCGCGTCCATCTGCTGGTGTGTCGTGCTCGCCGGGTGAATGACGAGGGATTTGGCGTCGCCGACATTTGCGAGGTGGGAGAAGAGTGACAGGTTCTCGATGAAGACGCGTCCGGCCTCGCGTCCGCCGCGGATGCCGAAAGAAAAGATTGCACCAGGCCCGTCCGGCAGCAGCCTGGCGGCGAGGTCCCTGTCGGGATGATCGTCGCGCTCGGGCCAGACGACCCAGGAGACGGCGTCATGCGCCGCAAGGAACTCGACAACGCGGCGGGCGTTGTCGACATGCCGGGGCATGCGGACATGGAGCGTCTCGACGCCCTGGAGGATATGGAAGGCGTTGGTCGGGCTCATCGTCGCTCCGAAATCCCGCAGCCCCTCGGCGCGGGCGCGCATGATGAAGGCGGCGGGTCCGAATTCCTCGGCGAAGTCCAGCCCGTGATAGCCGTCATAAGGTTCGGTCAGGGTCGGAAACTTGTCCGATGCGTCCCAGTCGAACTGTCCCGAATCGACCAGCAGCCCGCCGATCGATGTGCCGTGGCCGCCGAGAAACTTGGTCGCCGAATGCATGATTATGTCCGCGCCGTGGCTGAAGGGCCGGCACAGGTGCGGGGTCGCGAACGTGTTGTCGATCATCAGCGGTATGGCGTGGGCATGGGCGACTTCGGCGATTCGCGGCAGATCCATTACCTCGAGGCCGGGATTGCCGAGGGTTTCCCCGAAGATCAGGCGGGTGTCGGGCGTGATCGCCTTCTCGAACCCGTCGACGTCGCGCGGGTCCACAAAGGTTGCGGTGATGCCGAACCGCGGCAGGGTGTGGTGGAACAGGTTGTGGCTGCCGCCGTAGATCGACGCCGAGGACACGATGTGGCCGCCCTGGCCCATCAGCGTGACGACGGCGAGGTGGAGCGCCGCCTGTCCCGACGCCGTCGCTATCGCGCCGACGCCGCCCTCGAGCGCGCTGACGCGTTCCTCGAGCACTGCGCAGGTCGGGTTGGATATCCGCGAGTAGATGTGCCCAGCGCGCTCGAGATTGAACAGCGCCGCGGCATGGTCGGTATCGCGGAAGACGTAGGATGTCGTCTGGTAGATGGGGACGGCGCGGGCGCCGGTCGCTGGATCCGGCTGCTGCCCGGCGTGGAGACCGAGCGTGTCGGGTTTGAACAGCTTCGGATCGATCATGGTCCTGCCTCCGCGATGCCCGCCGGGCCGGCGCCTTCGGGGATGCGCGCGAACCAGTGCCGGCGCGTTCCGTCAGGCGCCGAGATAGTACTGCTTGACCATTTCGTTCTCGGCGAGTTCCGAGGCCGAAGATGCGGAGAAGGCGATCTCGCCATGGACGATGATATAGCCGCGGTCAGCGATCTTGATGGCCTGGTTGAAATTCTGTTCGGCCATCAGCACCGTCAGGTTGCGCCGCTCCTTCAGCTCCTTGATCTTGGCGATCATGCGGCTGACGAGAATCGGTGCCAATCCCACCGACGGCTCGTCGACGAGCAGGATGCGTGGCTCCGACATCAACGCCCTGGCCACGGCAAGCATCTGCTGCTCGCCGCCCGACATCGAGCCGGCCAGCTGGCGCCGCCGTTCGGCGAGCACCGGGAAGGCCTCGAACGAGAATTCGAGATTGGCCGCGATGCGTTCGCGTGCCGATTTGCGGAAGGCGCCGAGCATGAGGTTTTCCTCGACCGTGAGCCGCGGAAACAGGCGGCGGCCCTCGGGCACCATTGCGATGCCGAGTTCGACGATCTCCTGAGGAGGTTTGCCGATCAGGTTTATCGACGTTCCGCCCTCATCCTCCAGCATGATCGAGCCGGCCCCCGGTTCCACCATGCCCATGATGCACTTGATGAGGGTCGACTTGCCGTTGCCGTTGGTGCCGAGCAGCGCCACCGTCTCTCCGGGTTCCACGGTGACTGAGACGCCGTGGAGAACCCGGACCGAGCCGTAGCCCGCTTCGATATTGTCTACGACGATCCTACTCACCGAGATATGCCCTTTCGACTTCGGGGTTGTCGATGATCTCTTCGGGCGTGCCCTCGGCAATCTTCCGGCCTGCGTCGAGCACGACGATGCGTTCGGAAAACCGCATGACCGCGCGCATGATGTGCTCGATCATGATGATCGTGATTCCACGTTCGTTGAGGCGGAGCAGGATATCGAGGATGTCGTCGAGTTCCGTCGCCGACAGGCCCGCCATCGCCTCGTCGGAGATCAGCAGCTTCGGGTCCGCCGCCATGGCACGCGCCAGTTCGAGCTTGCGCATGTCGATCTGGGTCAGGCTGCCCGAGTTGATGTCCGCGCGTTCCGCAAGACCGATGGTCTCCAGGATTTCCATGGCCCGCGCCCGGATCTCGCGGCCGCGGGCGCCGGTCGCGTATTCGAGCGGGATGGCCAGGTTCTCGAGGACGGTCATCGACGCGAACGGCTTGGGGATCTGGAATGATCGTGAGATGCCGAGTCTTGTGCGCTGATGGGGCTTCATGCCGTCCAGCGTGCGGCCCTCGAACACGATCTCGCCGCCGTCGTTGGCCAGCGCGCCCGAGATGCAGTTGATCATCGTCGTCTTGCCCGAGCCGTTGGGTCCGATGAGCCCGAAGCGCTCGCCCTTGTTGACATGCAGGTCGACGGAGTCGAGTGCCGTGAAGCCGCCGAAGGTCTTCGTCACGGCGCGGGCGTCGAGAAGCAGTTCCCCGTTCATCTGTTACGCCTCCACCACTTGCGCACGAGGCCGGTGATCCCTTCCGGAGCTACGATGACGAAGAAGATAAGGAGGGCGCCGACGATCAGGAGATTGAGTTCCGAGGAGATCGTCACCCTGGCGACCTCCTGGCTCGTTCCGAGAAGAAGCGCGCCGATCAGCGGGCCGATCCAGGTCGTGGTGCCGCCGACCATCGGCATCGCGATGGCATTGACGGCATAGATCAGGTTGAACGCCGAGACCGGCTCCACGAAGCTGACATAGAAGGCGAAGGGTGCGCCGGCGACACCCATCAGGAAGCCGGAGACGGTGGTCGATATCAGCTTGAGTTTCAGGGTCGGGACTCCGGCGCATTCGGCCGCGAGCTCGTCGTCGCGAATGGCGGCGAAGCCGCGCCCGATTTTGGATCTCTCGATCCAGCGGGCAACGGCAAGCGACATGACTGCGAGCACGAGCATCAGGAAGAACAGGTACCGGGTATAGTCTCCGAAGACCGGGTACTCGCGCGGGCGCAGGATATAGGCGCCCGAGGCGCCTCCGACATAATCCCAGTTGACCATCAGCGTCTCGAGAACGACGGCGAGGGCGAGGGTCGCGATGGCGAAGAACACGCCGCGAAGACGGAGCGTCAGATACCCGGTGCCGAAGCCGATCAGGCCCGACACGACGCCGGCGATCGGGATTGCGAGCAGCGGGTCGGCGCCGATCAGGTTGTAGAGCACGACCGAGGTGTAGGTGCCGACCGCGAAGAAGCCGGCGGACCCGAAATTCACGTAGCCCATATAGCCGCCCATGATGTTCCAGGCGGTGGCGAGCACTACGTATTGCAGCACGACGTAGCCGGCGAAATAGATGAACTTGTTGACCCCGATCAGGTCGGTGGTCGTGGCGACGGCGCCAACGACGATGACGAGCGCGGCCCATAGCCAGAAGGATCGCAGGAGAGCCATGGTTAGCGTCCGAACAGGCCCTGCGGCCGGAAGGCGAGGGCGAAGAGAAGGATGCCGAAGGCGACGGCGGGTGACCATGACGGGCCGTAGAAGGTCGACACGAAGCTCTCCGCCAGTCCGAGGATCAGCGCGGCGACCATGGTGCCGGGTATCGATCCGAGCCCGGCAAGCACCGCGATCGCGAAGACCTGGCCGATATAGAGGCGTCCGATCGACGGCTCGATGGGGATGATGATGATCAGGAGCGCTCCCGCGATGGATGTGGTCGCGATGCCGATTCCGAAGCCGAGCTGCTTGATGCGCACGGGGTCCGCGGCCATCAGCTGAAGCGCCAGGCGATCCTGGGCGACAGCCATGATCGCGCGGCCGTTGAAGGTTCTCGAAAGGTAGAGATACACGGCGGCGAACATGGCGACGGCGACGCAGAACGGCACCAGCATCCTGGTCGGGATGCCGATTTTCCAGATCTCCCAGTTCGGACCGATATAGGGCGCCTCGACCGAACGGAAATCGACGCCGTACGCCATGATGAGGCCGACCTCGATGATGAACATGACGCCGAAAAAGAAAGCGAGGCCGCGCAGCGCCTCGTCGTCCTTTTTCTCGAAGCTTTCGAAATAGATCCGGTAGACCCCCACACCGACGCAATAGAAGACCGGCGCGAACGCAACGCCGACGAGTATCGGATCCAGTCCCCACAGGCTGTTGCACATGTAGGCGATGTAGGATCCGAGAATGACGAACGCGGGATGCGAGATGTTGACAATATCGAGCTGGCCGAAAGCGATCGTCAGCCCGAGGCTGACAGCGGCATAGAACCCCCCGAGCAGGATGCCGACGACGATCGCATTCAGGAAAAGGTCAATTGTAAACACGAATTATCCTGTGCCGGCCCGCCGGCTGCCCGTTGTCGGGTTGCGGCTGCGGGGTTTGGAAGCGGATGGGTGCGGACTGATCCTGTCCGGAGAAGGGCCGGCGGGCAGTCCCGGTCGCGTTCGCGACCGGGACAATGCTCCGCCGGCCCGTGCCCGATGCGTCCCTATTTTGTGTAGGGATAGTTGATCTTGCCGGACTTCCACTCTGTCGGATACAGGACAACGCGCGTTCCCGGCTTCGTGAAGGTCTCGAGCTTGTTGTCCTTGATGCCCTGATATTGGACCATCAGGGCGCGCGTCGTGGCCCATTCGCCGTTCGGCGCGAACTTGACCTTGCCGACCACGGTGTCGAAGGTTGCCTTGCGCATGTGCGCTCCGACCTTGGCATGGTCCATGCTCTTGGTCGCTGTGATGGCTTGTTCGAGCACCTGCAGGTAGGCGTAGGCGTAGGGCGGCAGGTAGTAGCCGAGCGGGTCGACGCCCTTGCCCTTGGCCAGCTTCTGGTACTTGGCGAGGAAGGCCTCGACACCCTCGAACTTCAGGGTCGGCTCCGGCACCCAGAAATCGTAGTTGACGATGCCGTTGAGCTTCGGTCCGAGCGCACCCATGATCGACGCGTACTGCAAGCCGACCATGCCGCCGCCGAACATCTTGGTCTTGAGTCCGACTTCGCTGGCCGCCTTCACCATGCCGGCTGAATCCGGCGGGTAGGAGCCGACATAGACGATGTCGGGCTTGCGAGCCTGGATGGCGCGCACGATCGGCGTGTAGTCCGGGGTCCTGGGCGGGTAGGTCTGGTCATAGACGATCTTGAGCCCGACGCGCTTGGCGTGCAAGCGGGCGCCCTTGACCGCGTTGCGGGCGAATTCCGCATCGGCGCCCACCAGGGCGATGGTCTTCGGCTTGGGGTTCTGCGCCATAGCCAGGTCGAAGAAACCGCGTGACCAGTCGGTAAGCGGCTTGGGGCCTGCCGGCATGATCTGGAAGTAGTTCGGATACTTGAACTTCTCGTTCACGGCCAGGCCGAACAGCGACGGGAATACCAGGCCCCGCTGCATCACGATCGGCATCGCCGGCGCGATCAGGTTGGTGCCGTATCCCGAGACCACGAAGTCGACCTTGTCGACGTCGAGGAGTTTGGTGTAGATGCCGGGGACGGTCGCGGAATTGGTCTGGTCGTCATAGTAGACGAGCTCGACCTTCTTTCCGAGGATGCCGCCCTTGGCATTGGTGTCGTCGCGCCAGATCTGCATGGCGATCAGCGCAGCCTTGCCGGCGCCCGCAAGGCCTCCGGTCAATGCCATGCCGAAACCGATCTTGATCGTGCCCTGGGCCTGCGCCGGCGAAATGATCGCCGCGCTGGCTGCCAGGGCCACGGCGGCAACGGAACATTTCAGCCAGCTACGACGCCCGATCCCCTGTTGTTCACTCATGACACTCCCTCCAAGTAATTGGTCAGATCCCATGTGAACCCCCGCAAGGGTACAACAGCTCCTGCTTGAGTTCCAGTATGGCCCGAGGCGGGCGGAGTCCGCAAGGGCAATCGCCGGCTCCGGCGGCTCGCCGGGCATCTCCGGTTTTCGACGGCACTACAGCCCCGGCCGCGCCGGGGACATTTCGCTCAGAAACCGTCCAGCTTGAGAAGCCTGGCCGCGTTTCCGTGAAAGATGAGCTGGCGTTCGGCTTCGGGAATGTCGAGCGCGTTCACGGCTTCGATGGTGCCGCCGATCAGGTATGCGCCGCCGACGGGATCGAATGGCGCGTCGGTCGCGAACAGCGCCCGGTCGGAGGTGAAGAATGCATGTCCGCACTGCATCGCCGGTAGCGAACAGTTGGTGGCCGTATCGCCGTACAGGAGCCCGAAATACTCCCTGGGCGGACGTTCGAGGCCGTATTCCTCCTGTGCCGGGTTGTGGTCGAGTGTGCCGGTGAAGACTTGGGAGAAGCCGAGATCGAGCTTGCCTGCGAAATAGGGAATGACACCACCCATGTGGTGGGAGATGATCTTCAGGTCGGGTAGCCTGTCGTAGAGTCCCGAATAGATCAGCCGCGTCAGGCACGCTGCGGTCTCGTACGGCCAGCCGAAACTGAACCAGATCTCCGCTTCCGACCGGTCTTCGGTCATGTAGTCCGGATGGTTGGCCAGCCGCATGGGATGAATCCAGACGGGCAGGTCAAGCATGTTCATGGTCTCGAAGACCGGAAAGAACCGGGGATCGCTCAGAGGGATGTTGTTGACGTTGGTGAACAGCTGCACCCCCCGGGCGCCGAGATCGGCTACTGCACGCTCGGCCTCTCGCGCAGCGGCCTCGGGATTGTTCATGGGCAGGGACGCGATGAAGGCGGGAAAGCGGTCCGGATGGCGTGCGCACAGCCCGGACAGCGCATCGTTCACCCGCGACGCGATCTCGGGCGTCTGCGACTCGTCGCCGAGGGTTTCGATGGGAGGGTTCGAAAGGGACAAGATCTGCTGGTAGTCGTCGAACCGGTCCGTCACACGGAAATGTTCGTCGAGATCCCACAGTGCCGGAACGCCCTTGAACAACTGTGCGATCGGATGTCCCGGCACCCAGACCTCAAGCAGATCGAAAATTTCCCGCGGCATGATGTGATTGAAGATGTCGAGTTTGCGCATGATCCCTCGCTGTAGGCGTCCCGGACGGCTCGGTCGTCCCTGCATTAACAAAGTTTAATCCTGCAGTCAGGTCCCGGTAACCCGGCCCGCCCCATATTGGCCGGCAAGGTTACAACCTGACAAGAGGAGTCTGACCATGTCGAAGAGTTCCAGGACCAGAGCCGCGGCCCTCGTCGCGGCGGGCGCGTCGATTGCCGCTATTGCGCTGGTTGGCGTGCTTTCGGCGGCGCAGCCGGGCGGCGGCGCGGAAACGCGAGCGGCGGTGGCACAGCCCGTCAGCCTGCCCGCAGGCAGTGGGCAGTTCCCGGCGAGTCTCGCGCCCGTCATCGAGCGCGTGAGCCCGGCGGTGGTCGCGATTCGGGTCACCGGCGCGGGTTCCCGGGCCGTCTCGTCCGCGTTCGAACTTCCCGAACCCTTCAAGAGGTTTTTCGGCGATGATTTCGCAAGGCGTTTCGGTTTCGATTTTGAAATGCGCCGCGACGGACGCCAGCCCCCCCCAGTTCGCTCCGGCGTCGGTTCGGGTTTCTTCATCGATGGCGACGGCCACATCGTGACCAACAATCACGTAGTCGAGGATGCGCGCAAGATCGAGGTGTCTATGACCGATGGCCGGCGTTTCGAAGCCAGGGTCGTCGGACGCGATCCGAAGACCGATCTGGCGTTGCTCAAGGTCGACGGCGGCGATGCGTTTCCGCATGTGGCGTTCGGCCAGTCATCGGAGGTCAAGGTCGGTGACTGGATCGTGGCGATCGGCAGTCCCTTCGGTCTCGGCAATACCGCGACGACGGGTATCGTGTCTGCGCGGGGACGTGACATTGGGTCCGGCCCGTATGACGATTTCCTGCAGATCGACGCCCCCATCAATCGCGGCAATTCCGGCGGACCGTCGTTCAACCTCGACGGTGAGGTCGTGGGGGTGAACACGGCCATCCTTTCGGTCACGGGCGCCAATGCCGGGATCGGCTTTGCGGTACCGTCCGATCTGGCCCGCGAGGTGATCGCGCAACTGAAGTCAGCAGGCAAAGTGGCCCGCGGCTGGCTCGGGGTCCAGGTGCAGGAGGTGACCTCGGACCTTGCGGACGGGCTCGGCCTCGGCGCCCCGGAGGGAGCCCTTGTCTCGCAGGTGATGGAGGAGAGCCCGGCGAGCCGCGCAGGGCTCCGCCAGGGCGACGTCATCGTCGCCGTCGACGGCGAGCGTATCGAGACGATGCGGGAACTGCCGCGTCTGGTTGCCGGTCTTCCGGCCGATTCGACGGCAAAGCTCAGTGTATTCCGTGACGGATCCGAGATCGCGGTGTCGGTGCGGATCGGTGCGATGCCGGGCACTCCGGAAGCCGGTAAGGCTCTCGCCGACAAGTCGCAGGGTGCCAGATTCGGCATGACGGTCGCCAGTCTCGACGACGAAGGCCGCGGCCGGTTCGGGATTACCTCCCGGGTCAACGGAGTTGTCGTGGTCGAACTCGATCCGAACGGCATTGCAGCAGGCCGCGGCCTGCGCCGGGGCGACGTGATCCGCAAGGTTGCCGACAGCGAGGTCCGTAATCCCAAGGACATCCTTGACGCGGTCGAGAAGGCCGCCGGGGACGGGCGCAAATCGCTCCTGATGCTTGTCCATCGTAGCGGCTCCGATCGCTATGTGGCGCTGCCGCTCGGCAATGCCTGAACGCGACGCCGGACCGGAGCGGTCTCGTCACGCACCCTGCTGTGACGAGGCTCCGGGCCCGGTGGCGCTTCGGTTGCGGGCCCGGAACGAAAAAATCCCGCTGCGTTCGATAATTGGGCCGGATGGACCTTGAAATCGGGCGCAGCGGATATTATTTTCGAGTCGATACCAAATGCCTCTTTCGTGTCCCGTGTGGGGCCGGAGGCGAAAGGACCCAAGAGATGTCAGGCTCAACCAGGAATTTCCTCTCGGCCAATGACAGGCGGTACATTTCGGCAGCAATGAAAGCTCCGCTGCTGGAACGTGAGGAGGAACAGGAGCTTGCCCGGCGTTGGCGCGATCACGACGACACCGAGGCCCTTGACAGGATCATTACCGCGCATATCCGCCTGTGTGTGCGCATGGCCTCCCGGTTCAAGGGCTATGGCCTCCCCGCCGGCGACCTGATCCAGGAGGGCAATGCCGGCCTTCTCGAGGCGGCCAAGCGGTTCGATCCGGATCGTGACGTGCGTTTTTCGACCTACGCGTCGTGGTGGATCCTTGCGGCGATGCAGGAGTATGTCGTGCGCAACTCCTCGGTCGTTCGTCTTGGCACGACCCCGGCGCAGAAGAGCCTGTTCTTCAATCTCAGGCGGCTTCGCGCGCAGCTGGCCGACAGCGCCGGCAGCAGCCGGATGACCGACGACCAGCGAGAGTTGATCGCTCGCGAACTCAGCGTTCCGGTTGCGGCCGTCGAGCGGATGGAGGCGCATTTCTCTGCGCCGGACCAGTCGCTCAACGCGCCCGTGGGCGACGGTGATGTCCACGAACTGATCGATTTCCTCGCTGACGACGGCGAGACTCCGGATGCGGAAGCCGAGGATCTCATCGACGGCGAGACCCGGATGCGGTGGGTGCGCGAGGCGATGGAGCACCTGACGCCGCGCGAACGCGAAGTCATCAACCGGCGGTTTCTCGTAGACGAGAAGATCACCCTTGCTGAAATCGGCGCCGACTTCGGTGTCACCAAGGAGCGGGTGCGCCAGATCGAGGACAAGGCGCTGTCGAAGCTCCGCGCGCATCTGCGCCAGCACGATGACAGGGAGTTCCTGCCGAACTGAACATCTGCGCACTGTCCGTTCGGGATACAATGTGCCCGGGAACAGCCGCACGATGCCAATGGAAACTGGGCAGAGATCCCCTGTCGTCGGGAAGGGCGCACATCCGGTCTGCCCGTAGTCCTCCAAGCCGGCCTGGCAATTGCACCGAGGTTCAAGATGGCCCGCTCAATGGGTGGCTGGCAATCTTTCCAGCCGGTTCACCCGGCTGGAAAGTTGCGGATTCTCCGCATCAATGTTCGACAGAGCGATGTCCGGAGAGCCAAAGTTCCGAGAAATCGCCAGAAGACGGGTTTCCGGCGCACCTGCCATATGTTGTCATGCGACAGGGCGGCACGATTCATCAATTCCCGCAAAATCGTATATGGTGCCCGGAGGGACGCGATGCTGTCGTTCGCGCCTGGCATCCCGACGCCCGCCGATCCGGCGCGGACGTCGTACGCAGCCTTCGGGGGAAATTCGTGGCAGGCAACCAATACGGGCTTGGCCGGTTTCCGGCGACGCGCATGCGCCGCAATCGGCGCGACGACTGGAACCGGCGGCTCGTCGCCGAGTCCACGCTCGCGCCGTCCGATCTCATCTGGCCCGTCTTCGTCCACGATCTCGCGGAGGCTCGCGTCGAAATTCCCTCCCTGCCCGGGATCGCGCGTCATTCGATCGATGCTCTCGTAGGCGAAGCCGGCCGTGCGCGCGATCTCGGAATTCCGCTGATTGCCGTCTTTCCGGCGCTCGATCCGGCGCTCAAGTCCGAGGACGGAGATGAGGCCGTAAATCCCGATAATCTCGTTTGCCGGGCAGTTCGCGCGGTCAAGGACGCATATCCTGATCTCGGGGTGATGTGCGATGTCGCGCTCGATCCCTTCACCACCCACGGCCATGACGGCGTCCTCAGGGACGGCTATGTCGCCAACGACGAGACCCTCGAGATTCTCGTGCAACAGGCCGTCGTGCAGGCTGCGGCAGGCTGCGACGTCATCGCGCCCTCGGACATGATGGACGGCCGCGTCGGTGTCATACGGTCGGCTCTCGACGATGCCGGCCACGACGCGACGCGCATTCTCGCATACAGCGCCAAGTACGCATCGGCGCTCTACGGTCCGTTTCGGGATGCGGTGGGTTCGACGTCGAATCTGGGCGGTGGCGACAAGAAGACTTACCAGATGGACCCTGCCAACAGTGACGAAGCGCTTCGCGAGGTGGCGCTCGATATCGCCGAAGGCGCGGACATGGTCATGGTGAAGCCTGGAATGTTCTATCTCGATATCGTGCGGCGGGTAAAGGATGCCTTCGGCATGCCTACCTTTGCCTATCAGGTCTCCGGGGAATACGCGATGATGAAGGCGGCCGGCCTGAACGGCTGGTTGGACTGGGAGCGGATCATCATCGAAAGTCTCCTGTCGCTGAAGCGCGCCGGAGCCGACGGCATCCTGACCTATGCCGCGGCCGAAGCGGCGGAATGGCTGGCAGCGAACTGACAGGCCTGGCTCCGAATGTCGGCGCATGCTGAGCGGTCCGAATGACGCGGGACCGGGCCGTGCCTGAAATCGGGAACAGCGCAACCGCGCCGGCTGCATCGCCGCCGCCGTGGGCCAGGCCTGGTTGCCAGAACCGCTGCGCCGCTTCCGGACGGGCCCCCTGATGCGCCGTCTGCGGAAGATCTTCTTCCGGACCGTCGGTGCCCTTGTCCTTCTCGCGGTTGTTGCCGCGACGGCCGGCTTTCTCTGGCTCCGGACCTCTCTTCCGACGCTGACGGGCGAGGTGCGCCTCGACGGCCTCGGCGCCGAGGTCGAGATCATCCATGACGCCCACGGCATTCCGCATATCCGCGCCGCGTCACGCGATGATGCGTATTTCGCACTCGGTTTCGTTCATGCGCGGGACCGGCTGTTCCAGATGGATTCCATGCGCCTGCTGGGCGCCGGTCGCCTGTCGGAGATCATAGGTTCGTTCGGACTTCCGGTTGACCGGGCCATGCGCACGCTTGGCCTGTATCGGCTTGCCAAGGAGACCTATGCCCGGCTTCCGGCCGATGCGCGGGGACATGTCGAGGCCTATGCCGCTGGTGTGAACGCCTACCTTGACAGCCGTTCCGGTGCGCTGCCTCCCGAATATGCGCTCCTGCAGTACAGCCCGGAACCCTGGAAGCCCGCCGATTCACTGGTCTGGGGTCGCCTGATGGCGCAATGGCTGTCAGGAAACTGGCGCACGGAATCGCTCCGCGCCGCATTGTCGGAACAGTTGTCCGCGGAGCAGCTGGCGGATCTGTGGCCGGCGGACGACGGAGGCGCGGCGCCGACGCTGGAGGTATCCGAGGATGTCCGGAGGCATTCAGCGCCCTTCGCTGCGCTGCAGGGCCGCATTCCGGACATCCTGCGCCCGGTATCGGCGCTGGCCTCCAACGCCTGGGTCCTTTCCGGGGCCGTCACCGAATCCGGGAAGCCGCTGCTCGCAAACGACCCGCACCTGGGCTTTCGCGCGCCGGGTCTTTGGTACCTGGCGCGTCTCAAGGCTCCGGGGCTCGATGTAAGCGGTGCCACCACGCCGGGCGTGCCGTTCCATGTCCTCGGCCACAACGGCCGCATAGCATGGGGTTTGACGAACGGTGGCAGCGATGCCGCCGATCTCTATCTGGAGCGGCTCAGTGGATCGAAACCCGGCCATTACGACACGCCGGACGGTCCGCGCCCGTTCGTTCGCCGTACGGAGACCATCAGGGTCCGGGGCGGCGATCCGGTTGACCATGTCGTACGCGAGACGGTCAGGGGTCCGGTCATATCCGACATCGGCGGTCGTTTCGGAGCCGTCGCGCCGAACGGCCATGTCGTCACGCTTGCGTCTACTGGCCTTCGCGATGACGATCTCACGCCCCTTGCCCTGATGAAGATCAACTACGCGCAAGACTGGCCGGACTTTCTTGCCGCACTCGAGAATTTTCATGCGCCGCAGCAGAACGTCGTCTATGCCGACACGGCCGGCAATATCGGATTTGTCGTGGCCGGCCGCGTGCCGGTGCGCAGCAGGGGAGACGGCAGCGCGCCCGTACCCGGATGGGACGGCGAACATCGCTGGTCCGGGTTCATCCCGTTCGAAGAGCTCCCCCGGGCGTTCAATCCGCCTTCGGGCCGGTTCGTGAACGCCAATCAACGCAGCATCCCGGACGGCTATCCGTGGTTTGTCGCGCGCGACTGGCCACCCCCCTATCGGGCCGCCCGCATCCAGGATGTCCTCGCCGACGGCAGGCCCCGCACGGTCGAGAGCGAAGGACGTTTGCAGAACGACACGCGATCCGCCGCTGCCGAATCGCTTGTGCCGGTTCTCCTCGACCATGCCAGGCCGGACACGGCACGGGGCAGGGTCGCCGTGGAACTCCTACGCAGTTGGGACCGGAACATGACTCGTGACCAGGCCGCGCCGCTGATCTTCACCGCCTGGCTGGCCGAGACCAATCGTGGTCTCTATCTGGACGAGCTCGGCGAACACTTCGATGGCTACTGGAGGCTTCGGCCGCGCGTCGTGCGGCACATGCTGCGAACTCGCCCGCAATGGTGCGACGATGTCCGCACGGCAGCGCACGAGGACTGCACGCAGGTTGTCACGCAGTCCCTTGAGCGTGCGCTGGAGAGTCTCGAGGAGAAGTTCGGCCGTGACATGGCGGCCTGGCGCTGGGGCGAAGCGCATCACGCGGTCTTTCGCCATCAGGTTCTGGGCCGTATTCCCGTGCTGCGCCGCCTCGGCGATATCCGGATCGAGAGCGATGGCGGGGCCTTCACGGTCAATCGCAGCCAGAACCGGATTTCCAACCCGCGCGCGCCCTTTGCTGGCGTTCATGGAGCGGGCTATCGCGGCATCTATGACCTGTCCGACCTGGGGAACTCGCGTTTCATGATTGCGACCGGTCCGTCGGGCAATCCGCTATCGGAAAATTATGCGTCGATGACACGGGATTGGCGTGACGGCAGGTATGTGCGAATTGCGGCCTTGCGCGCCACGGTGCTCGAAGGCGCGACCGGCATTCTGAGGCTGGTGCCCGGCTGACGGCGGTCGTGGCGTGGGGGAGACCACCCGCCCGCGATGGATCAGGCGAGCCTGGCGTAATCGCCCTGGAAGTACAGAAGCGGCCGACCGTTGCTCCTGTCATAGCTCATGTCTGTGACCTTGCCGACAATTATCAGGTGGTCGCCGCCCTCATACATGGCATGCTTGTCGCACTCGAGCGTCGCAAGCGCACCGTCGAACAGCGGACACCCGTTCCTGCCAACGCCGTGCGCGATCCCGTCCCACTTGTCGTCGGACGACCTAGCAAAATTGTTGGACAGGTCTACCTGTTCTTCATTCAGCACATTGACGTTGAAATGCCGGCAGGCCTCGAAGGCCTCGAAGCTGTTGATCTTGTCCGCCACGCAGAATAGGACGAGCGGCGGGTCAAGAGACAGCGACGTGAACGAATTGGCGGTGATGCCGATCTTCTCCGCGTTCCTGTCCAGCGTCGTGATGATCGTTACGCCGGTGGCAAAGCAGCCGAACGCGTTACGCAATTCCCGATGGTCAAAAGGCATGGTCTTCCCTGCAGACTCCCGGCGTGGCGCCGACAAGGCAGACCACATCACCGGTGCATCATAGCGCAAGACTTCCCGATCGGAAACGAAGCTCGCCGAAGGCCGTGGCGACGCCGGCGAAACTGGGCCCGGACGGCCAGACGTTCCGCGTTCCCGCCTCCAGCCCCGGTTGGCAGCGGTCCGGCTGCCACGAGAATGGCCCCGGTCGACCTCTCCCCGGCTGTTTCCGCAGCGGCCGCTGTCCGGATTTCCGGCGTTGGTGAAGCCGCGGCAAGAATGTTCCTTGGGAATGCAGGTCCGGCATGACGATTTCGGGACTGTTCTGGTATGATCCGTCCAGGTAGATACCGGGGGGACGCGTGCATGTCCGAATGGACCGGTTCTGCTGCGGCGAGGGAGCCTCAGTGAAAATGAAGATCGATGGCGTCCCCTACCGCACCATCTGGCCCGACGATAATGGCCGGTGCGTGCACATCATCGACCAGACGCGCCTGCCTCATGGGCTCGTCACCGTCAAGCTCGAGACAGCCGACGATGCCGCCCGTGCGATCAGCGACATGCTCGTGCGCGGCGCACCCCTCATCGGCGCGACTGCGGCCTACGGTATCGCGTTGGCTATGCGGAACGATCCTTCGGATGCCAGCCTCGACACCGCCCGCGATGCCCTGTTTGCGACTCGTCCAACGGCGGTCAACCTGCGCTGGGCGCTCGACGCCCTGGTAGCTGAACTGCGGCCGCTTCGCGAAAGCGGGAGAGCAGTTGCGGCTTGGCGCAAGTCAGCCGAGATCTGCGACGAGGATGTGGCAATCTGCGAGGCCATCGGCGAACATGGCCTTCCACTGATCCGCGCCATCCACGAGGAGAAGAAAGACGCGGTCAACATCCTCACCCACTGCAATGCGGGCTGGCTGGCGACGGTTGACTGGGGCACGGCGCTGGCACCGATATATAAGGCATTCGACGCGGGAATCCCGGTTCATGTCTGGGTCGACGAAACCCGCCCGCGCAACCAGGGTGCGGCGCTGACGGCATGGGAACTGGGCCGCCACGGTGTTCCCCACACCGTGATCGTCGACAATGCGGGCGGCCACCTGATGCAGCAGGGACGGGTCGACATGGCGATTACCGGGACCGACCGCACCACCGCCAACGGCGATGTCTGCAACAAGATCGGCACCTACCTCAAGGCGCTCGCAGCCCGCGACAACGGCGTGCCGTTCTATGTCGCCCTGCCGTCGCCGACTGTCGACTGGACGCTTGCTTCCGGCGCCGACGTGCCGATCGAGGAACGCGACGGCGCTGAGGTCTCGACGGTCGCGGGCCGCGATTCCTGCGGTGCAGCCACCCGGGTCCGCATCACTCCGGACGGCTCCCCGGTTAGCAATCCTGCTTTCGACGTGACGCCGGCCCGCCTCGTCACGGCTCTGGTAACCGAACGCGGCATCGCCCCGGCCACGCCCGAAGGGCTCGCAGGCCTGTTCCCGGAACTTGCCCGTGCCGCGTGATCATTCGCGCCTGAGGCGGGCATTGGTTACGGCCGCCAGGTCGATGGATGAGCTCGGAATCAACCAGGGCACTTCCGGAAACGTGAGCGCCAGGGCAGGGGACGGGTTCCTGATCACGCCGACGGCGCTGCCCTATGCGGAAACCGAGCCGGCCGATCTGGTTTTCGTCGGTCCGGACGGAACGGCACGGGGTTCGCGCCGGCCCTCAAGCGAATGGCGCTTCCATCGCGACATCTACGCCGCGCGTCCGGATGACGGAGCCGTCGTGCACACCCACGCGGTCTATGCGACGACGCTAGCCTGCCTCCGCATGCCGATTCCGCGATTCCACTACATGGTTGCCGTGGCGGGCGGCGATGACATCCGCTGTGCCCCCTATGCCACCTACGGAACGCAGGAACTCTCTGACTACGCGATTGCCGCACTTGCGGACCGAAAGGCATGCCTGCTGGCCAATCATGGAATGATTGCCTGCGGCGCCGACCTCGACGCTGCGCTGGCGCTTGCCGTCGAAGTGGAGATGTTGGCCCGTCAGTACTGGCAAGTTCTCCAGGTCGGCAAACCGAAGCTCCTGACAAGGAAACAGATGGCCGAGGTGTTGGAGAAGTTCAACGACTATCGCTCTGACTGACGCGGCTGGAGAGCTGGTTCTGCCGCAACACCGTTTGCTGCACCTTCGAGCAGGGAACTTTGTTCCGGGCTGCCGATCCGGTGCGACGATCGCCCCCGGACTCGTGCCCCGGGAACAGCGCCGTAATTCCGATCGCAGGCGATTGGCCAGCCGTCTTACGTTCCGATCATCCGGACAGGAGCAGGTTCGGCAGGAATAGTACGATGGCAGGAAAGGCAAGCAGCCCTGCGATGGTCAGTGCATCCGCGACGAAAAAGGGGGCTACGCCCTTGAAGACATCCTGCACGGAGAGTTCGGGGCGAACGCCGGCGACCACGAAACAGTTCAGCCCGATCGGCGGCGTGATCAGGCAGAGTTCAGCCATCTTGACCACGATGATGCCGAACCAGATTGCGCAACCGACACCGGACATCCCGAACGCACTGTCGGCTGCTGCTACTGTTTCGCCGCCGTTCAGCGCGATCACAGCCGGATAAACGACCGGGAGCGTCAGGATGAGCATGCCGATAGCATCCATGAACATGCCGAGCACGGCATAGGCCAGAAGGATCAGGATCAGGGTGAGAAATGGGCTCTGGTCGAGCGATGTGATCCACGCTGCGAAGGTGCCCGGCAGATCGGCAAAGCCGAGAAACCGCACAAAGACGAGAACGCCCCAGATGATCGTGAAGATCATCACCGACAGTTTTGCGGTTTCCATGAGTGCCTTCTTGAGTTGCGGCCAGCGCATGCCGCGCCACAGCGCCATCACGAAAACCACGAAAGCGCCGAGCGCGCCGCCTTCGGTCGGAGTCCCCCATGCGTCCCCGCCGAACGGGTTGTAGATGAACGAAATGATGATCGCGATTACGAAGAAAATCGGAAAGACGGCGGGCAGAGATGCGAACCGCTCCATCCAGGTGAAGCCTGTGCTCGGCGGGCCGAGATTCCGGAAGACGACAGCGAGCCCGACGACCAAACTGCCGTAGACAAGGGCGGAAAACGCACCTGGCAGGAACCCGGCCAGGAGCAGCGCACCGACATCCTGTTCGACGATGATGGCGTAGATTACCAGGATCGCCGAGGGTGGTATGAGGGATGCAAGCGTGCCGGCGGACGCGACCACGCCAGCGGCGAAGCGCTTGTCATATCCGACAGCGAGCATTTCCGGGATCGCGATCCGGGCGAAGACGGCAGACGTCGCAACCGAGGCTCCGGACACCGCTGCAAAACCGGCGGTGGCGAACACAGTCGAGACTGCGAGACCGCCTGGCAGCCATCCTACCCAACGTTTGGCAGCTTCGAACAGCGATCGAGTGAGTCCGGCGTGATAGGCGAGGAAGCCGATCAGGATGAAGGTCGGAATGAGAGACAGCGCCTGTGACGCGATCTTGGAGTGGGGCACCTGGCCTGCTGTTTTTGCCGCCACCGTGAGCGCCCAGAGAAACTGTTCCGGGTCGTATCCGCGCTTGGCCCAGAAGATCCATATGAGACCCGTCACGCCGGCGATGGCGGCGGCGAAGGCGACCCGGACACCCAGCAACACCAGAACCAGAAGGAAGCCTGAAACAACCAGGCCGATATCGATGGGTTCCATCTGCGCGCGCCTTATTCGCCGACGGGTGCGGCGTCATTCTCGAGGCCCGAGACGCCTTCCGCTTCGCGGGCGGCGGTCGTCGACACATCTTCGATGAGCGGCACCGCGACGGGCTGCCCGGTGCCGGAGAGGAAAGCTCTTGCATACCCCCAGAGCTGAATGGAAAGCCGCAGCCCGAGAACGGCAAACGCCAGGGGAACGAGCAGTTTGGCGGGCCAGAGCGGCAAGCGGATGTCGAGGCTGGAATCGCGACTCCAGAAAGGTTCACCCCAGTCGAAAGATCTCTCGAAATGCGCCCAGCTGCCCCAGACCATCAGCAGCATCAGGGCGAGGATCGCGAACGTCCCGATGAACTCCGCGGCCCAGAGAGACCGGCCTTCGAGCCTGCCGACGACCATGTCCATCCGGATGTGGCCGCCGAGCCGCTGGCAGTAGGCGATGCCGATGAACGCGATCAGCGGCATTGCCTGTTCGATCCAGTCGACATAGCCGGGAATCGGATGGTTGAGAAAATTGCGTCCGCCGACACTGACGACGGCAAGCAGCATCAACGCGAAGACCGCGAGCCCGCCGACGAGCGCGAACACCGCCTCCAGGCGGTAGAGATGGCGATCAATCCTGCTCAGGACCGTGCCGTCTTCGAGGACCGA
Organism: Alphaproteobacteria bacterium; assembly: GCA_022822405.1. Taxonomy (GTDB): domain Bacteria; phylum Pseudomonadota; class Alphaproteobacteria; order MPNO01; family UBA830; genus JAJEBT01. Next base: position 14,821 of record JAJEBT010000100.1, on the reverse strand, counting down.
CGATGCGCCTGCCATGAGCCGATCACGCAAAGGTTCCCGCCGGCCTCATGGACCGGCGGGACAGGGACAACCGGATGCTCCGGGGGACTCAGCGGCCTCCGACAATGCCGGTCACAAGATCAAGCAGTTCCGCGGCGGGGAGGCCGCGCGCCGTGTTCTCTTTCACCCAGGCGGCGGCTGCAGGGCCTGCAACCGAGTTCCGGAATGCAGCGAGCTCCTTGTCCGAATAGGTGATCCTCTTGATCGCTTTCGCGTCAAGCGCCGGGCCCCATTTCGCCATCGTCTTGGTGTTGTAATGGGACACGTAATGCGCCAGCGCCTCGTCCACCGAGCCCAAGAGTGCCGCGCGCTCGGATTCGCCGAGCGCCTTCAGCGCATCGGTGTTCACCACGACCGGACAGTTGACGGTGCCCGGGTTGAGGTTCGTCGTCCACCATTTCGCACTTTCGATGGTTCCGAAGGCCATATGCGCATGCGGCGCGAAGGCGACCGCCTTGACGACGCCGCTGTCGAGCGCCTGACGCACCTCGGTCGCCGACATCGACGTCGGGACGGCGCCGATCGCCTTCATGGCCTTGCCGATGCCGCCCGTGGCCCTCACGGCAAGCCCCTTATAGTCTTTCAGTGTCACCGGGGCCTTGCCGACTCCGGCAATATTGTATTGCGGCAAGGGAGACGGCATCAGGATGGTGGCGTTCCACCGGGCCATGTCCGCGACAACTGCGGGATGTCGGTAGACGGCCCGGGAGACCTTCACCTCTTGTTCGAGTGAAGACACACCCAGGAACGGAAGCTCCAAGACGGTGATCGACGGGTTCTTGTCGTAATGATAGCCGGCGCAGAACTGGGCCATTTCGAAGGCCCCGATCGATATGCCGTCGAGGTTCTCCCGGTTCTTGGAGAGACCGCCATAGGAGAGATTGAGTTTGAAGTTGCCGCTCGTTTTGGCGCTGACGAGTTCGGCAAGTTTTTCAACGTGCTCGGTGAAGGCGCGCCGCTTCCCCCACAACGAGACGTTCCACTCCGTGGCAATCGCCTCGCCTGCGAAGACCAATGACAGGCCGCCGGCGATTGCAAGATTCAGATAGCTCCGTTTCATGACACCCTCCCAATTTGCAGCCAACCCCGGTTGGCGAGTCAGGAAAGTCTAGACTGGATGTCGGACGAAAGCCATGATGAAAGTCGTCGGAAAGGCTAGAATCACCTTGCAAAAGCCCGCAGGGCCACAACCTTGTGACGGGCGGACTCAGGGCACCGATTGCCACGCGCCGCGCCTTAGCTGCGCCATCCAAAATCCCGACACTGCCGGGCGGAGCAGCCTGAGCCAGCGCTCGCGAGGGCTGAGCCCGGGGTATGCGGCGGGGAATCCTTCGGCGAGAAATCCCCCCCGCCCTCTACGGTTACGTCGCGCAGAGGGCGCGTATATGGCTTTCTGCTACCGACAGCATCGCGAGGTCCGCAGAACTGCTCCGTTCGATGTCCGCGAGAACCTGCCGAAGCCGTGGCACCTGGTGGGCGCGGTGCTGCTCCCACCGGCTGATCGCGTCGGCCACGGCTGCGGCGTTGCCGGCCGCGCCGATGAGGATGCCGGTGAGCTTGGCCTGGTGCTCGTGCAGGTCGTCGACCATGGCAGCCAAAGCCGCCGACTGCCACTCGTTTTCAGGAGTAATGGCGTCTGCGACCTCGCGCAAGCTGTCGAAACCAAAACGCTCGCCCACTTGGAAGTAGGCCTGTGCGGCATCGCCCACGGGTTCGTTTGAATCCCGGGCGATATCGACGATGTCGCACCCCGAGTACAGGATATCGAGTTGTGCGACGCCGCGCGCGAGTTTTGCGGGAACGCCGTCCGCGGCGTACTGCGCCGCAGCTTGTTCCGTGCGCGTGCGCATGGTCTCGGACATGTAGCGTTCGAGCTCTGCCGAGAGTGAGGCGATGCCCGGCCGGAAGGCTCCAATGGCGGCCATGTCGAGGGACTCGCCGGCGCTGGTCGCGAACCACACGGTGGCGCGGCCTATGAGGTCGAGAGCGGCGAGATGGAGTGCCGTCTGCACTTCTGCCCTGACCCTGTTGTCGAGTTCCTCGATGCCGTTCCAAAGGTCAGGCAGCCCGAACACTTCACGGCAGACGAGGTAGGCGCGTACAATTCGGTCCGGCGCCACGCCTTTTTCCGTTGCAATGGTCTCGACGAAGGTCGGCCCGACGCGGTTGGTGAGGCTGTTGGCAAGGTATGTTGCGGTGATCTCCCGCTGGAGACGATGCCCGGGCATGCGTTCGCCGTAGCGTTCCCGGAGCATTGGCGGGAAGTAGAGCCCGATATCGCGCACCAGCTGCGGGTCGTCGGGCACGTCGCTTGCGAGTAGATTCTTGAACAGCGCCCTTTTCGAATAGGCGAGAAGAACTGCGATCTCGGGGCGTGTCAGGCCCTGCCGGCGGGCGGTGCGTTCGGCGATTTCCTCGTCGTCTGGCAGGCATTCCACCGAGCGGTCCAGCTCCCCGGCCCGCTCGAGGGCGCGGATGAACCGCGCGTGTTCGCCCAGTGTCTGCGGTGCCCGCGCCTCGGCATGACTCAGGGCCATGCCCTGGCGGTAGTTGTCCATCAGTGCGTGTCTCGCGACATCATCGGTCATGTCGGCAAGCATCTGGTCGCGATCCGCGAGGTCGAGACCGCCAGCCGCCATCACCTCGCCGAGCAGGATCTTGATATTGACCTCCTGGTCGGAGGAGGCGACACCGGCCGAATTGTCGATGAAGTCGGCATTGATGCGTCCGCCGCCGAGAGCGTATTCGACGCGGCCGCGCTGCGTGACGCCGAGATTGGCGCCTTCTCCGACTACCCTGCAGCGCAGATCGCGGCCGTCCGCGCGCACGGCGTCGTTGGCGCGGTCGCCGACATCCACATGGGATTCGGCCGACGCCTTGACATAGGTTCCGATGCCTCCGAACCAGAGCAGATCCACCCTCGATTGCAGCATTGCGAGGATGAGCCGGGCGGGAGTGATCTTCTCCTGTTCGGGAAGGTCGAAGAGCCTGCGTGCCTCGGGCGCGAGACCGATCTCCTTCGCGTTGCGGTCGAACACGCCGCCGCCCTTGGAGATCAGTTTGGAGTCGTAGTCAGTCCATGAGGATCGCGGTTTCCGGAACAGCCGGTTGCGCTCCTTCCATGCGGCTGCAGGATCAGGATTGGGGTCTACGAAGATGTGAACGTGGTTGAACGCGCCGACAAGCCTGATATGGCGTGACTGCAGCATGCCGTTGCCGAAGACGTCGCCTGACATGTCGCCGACACCGACAACAGTGAACTCCTCGGTCTGGGTGTCGAGGCCGATTTCGCGGAAATGGCGCTTGACGCATTCCCAGGCACCGCGGGCGGTGATGCCCATCTTCTTGTGGTCATAGCCCGCCGAACCGCCTGAAGCGAAGGCGTCGCCAAGCCAGAAGCCATATTCGGCGGCTACGCCGTTGGCGATGTCGGAGAAGGTGGCCGTTCCCTTGTCGGCGGCGACCACGAGGTAGGGATCGTCGCCGTCACGCCGGATCACGTTCACGGGCGGCACCACCTTCCCCGCAACGAGGTTGTCGGTGACGTCGAGCAGGCTCCGCACGTAGGTCTTATAGCAGGCGATGCCCTCGGCGATGAGCGCCTCGCGCCCGCCTTCGCTCGGCGGCTGCTTGACGACGAATCCGCCTTTCGCGCCTTCGGGCACGATCACGGCATTCTTGGTCATCTGCGCTTTCATCAGGCCAAGGATCTCGGTCCGGAAATCCTCCCGTCGGTCCGACCACCGGAGACCGCCACGGGCAACCAGGTCGCCGCGGCAGTGGACGCCCTCGACACGGGGCGAATACACGAAGATCTCGCGCGCCGGTTTGGGCAGAGGCAGATCGACGATCCACATGCTGTCGAACTTGAACGACAGGTGCTGCAGAGGTTCGCCGTCTGGGTCGGGGACAAAGAAATTGGTGCGGAGCGTGGAATCGATCAGGTTCGAAAGGCGCCTGAGGATGCGGTCTTCGTCCGGATTCGCGATGGCATCGAGCGCTTCGTCGACGGCGTTGTTCAGTTCGCTGCTCCGCTGATTGCGTGTCTGATGCGCGAGGCCGGGCTCGAACATGGTCTCGAACAGGGCGACAAGATCGCGCGTGACACCGCTGTTCCGGATCAGTGTCTCGACCATGTAGGTTTCACTGAATGGAATGCCGGTCTGGCGTAGGTACCTGCACAGCGCGCGCACGACCACGACCTGGCGCCAGCGAAGGCCGGCGGACAGGATCAGGGCGTTGAACCCGTCGTTTTCGACTTCGTTGCGCCAGATCCGCGTAAACGCCTCCGCGAACGGTTCGCGGAGCGTATCGACATCGACGCAAGTGCCGTCGCTGGCCACCATCCCGAAATCATGCATCCACGCCGTCTGTCCCCGGTTCGTGATCACCCTGTGCGGATTTTCGTCGATCACCCTGAAACCCATTTTCTCGAGAAGCGGCAGTGCATCGGAAAGCGGCAGCGCGCTGTCGCGAACGAAGACCTTGAAATGGACCCGGTTATCCGGATCTCCGGGCAGCCGCAGGAGATCGAGCGCGATCCCGCCCGTATCGAAGACGGTTTCGAACCGCGTTATATCGGCGACAGTTGCGGTTGCGCCGTAGCGGTCCCTCCATGATGCCGGAAAGGCATCGCCGTAACGCTCGAACAGCACCGCGCCGGTCTTCTCACCGTGCAGTCGCGCCAGTTCGATGGCGAGATCGTCGGACCAGGCGCGGCAGGCGTCGACGACCTCGGCCCTGATCTCTTCGACGTCCTTCGCGAAGGCGGCGCCGGGGTCTGTCCGGATCACGATGTGCATGCGTGCGTGCAGGTCGTCGGAAACCTGGACATAGTTGGCGTCCACGGTGCCCCCGAACCCGGCGGCCAGCACATCCATGACGCGCCGCTGCAAACGGGTCTCGAAGCGGTCGCGGGGCAGATACACGAGGCACGAGACGTACCGGCCGAAAGAATCGCGCCGCGTGAACATGTCGACGCTTCTGCGCCCCTCGAGTCCGAGGATGCCCATCGCGGTGTCGTTGAGTTCATTCTGGTCGAACTGGAACAGCTCGTCGCGCGGCAGCGTCTCGAGGATGTGTGCGAGTGCCCTGCCGTCATGGCTGTCTAGCGACAGGCCCGAACTTGCAGCGATCCCGCGGACCTTCCTGCGGATCAGCGGGATGGAGCCGATCGACTGGCGGTAGACCACGGATGTGAACAGGCCGACGAAAAGCCGCTGGCCGACGGTCCGGCCGGCCCTGTCCATCTTCCTGACGAGGACGGTGTCAGGACGTACGGCACGGTGAACCCGGGAGCGCCGGTCACCCTTGCTGACCGCGATCGGCGGAAGCCGGTTTGAGGTGGCGAGGACACTGGGCGGAAGCGTCACTTCCTGGAAGCCCTCGAACACGGGTGTTGCTTCGTCGCGCAGGATTCCGAGTCCGGATCCCGGGGTAGGTACGGCCATCCGTTTTCTTCCGCTGCCGGCAACGGTGTATTCGCGGTAACCGAGAAATGTGAAATTGCCGTCGTCCAGCCAGCGGAGGAAATCCATCGATTCGTCAATCTCGTCCTCCGGGATTCCGCAAGAGTGACGGCCGAGGTCGGTGACTGCTGCTACCACCTGTTCCCGCATCGGGAGCCAGTCGCGGACGGCGAACCGGACATCCCGCAGAACCTGGCGCAGGCCGGCCAGCACCTCGCGAAGGGCGGCTTTGTCAGTCTGTTCGGTAACGCGGAGATGAATGATGGAATCACGGCGTTCGCCGCCGCCGGGCCGGGCTGCGGGACTCTTCTCCGGGCCGCCCTGCCCGATATGGGCCACGGGATGAACCGCGAGATGAACGGTGACGCCCTGGCGATTGAGTTCGGCTGTCAGCGAGTCCAGCAGGAACGGCATGTCGTCATTGACGACTTCTATGATTGTGCCGCCGGCCTTCCACGGATGGTCCGCGGGCGAGGGATTCGCGGCCCGCACCCTGGCGCGGCTGCGCTTGCGGCCGCAGGCGAATTCCCAAAGCGAGGCTATCGACTCGCCAAGCGCTGCAGGGTTGGCGTCTGCCAGGTCCTGCGAGGGGACATGTGCGAGAAAGCTTCCGGCAAAGCGCTCTACGGCTGCGGCATCCAGCGATTGCGCGCGGCCTGTACGGCGCGCGATTCGCAGCGAAATCTTCTTGTTGTCGTTGCTGTCGGGCATGGCCGGTGTCCCTTCCGCGCTACCGTTGCCAGCCCGTGTCCTGTCGGTCTCCGCCGGGGAGCGGGGCGCGACACGCCCGAATCTGGCATGTCGACGGCCTTTCTCCATGCGACGCGGATTCGCTCCGACAGGATTGGCCGGTCCGCCGGCGCCGGTACGCGGCTTCCGCGTCAGCGGACGCCAGCGGAGGGGTGACCCGAAGGGAACGGTGCCAGATTCGGACTGACAAGGAAAGCGCCGGCAATGGCGCCGCGCAGCGGCAGAAGCGGCTGTCCGGGACCGTTGCCCGGACACCGATTGTCGCGCCTTCAGGCGAGCCGCGCAGCGAGTCTCCGCGCGAGTGCGCCGATCACGCGGCGCCGGTACCACGGCTTTACGGTAGTGGTCTTCATCGGCTTGGCCTGGGTGCGCACCAGGTCGCGAATGCGATCGAGCGCTTCCGCATCGCACGGCGCGCCGACGAACGCATCCGTACCGGAAACGATCTTCGGCAGCGGATTGACGCCGGTCAGCGCGATCCGCAAATCGGAGACCTGTCCCTGTTCGGCGGCGAGAAGCACCGCCACGCCTGCAAGCGGAAAGTCGATCGAACCTCGGATCCGGGACTTTTCGTATCCCGACTGCGCGCCGGACGCGGGGCGGGGCAGGAAGACGGAAATCAGGAGTTCGCCGTCCCCGAGCGCGAGATGATCCATACCGTCGTCGCGGTAGAGCTCGGACAGCGGAATGGTTCGCGAGCCGTCGGGGCCCGCGAGTTCGGCCTCGGCCCCGTGAACCAGCATCGCCGGAGCCACGTCGCCGGAAAACGCCGCAAAGCATCGCTTGCCGCCCGGTGCGACATGGCAAACGTCTCCGAGATGCTTCAGGCAGAAGTCGTTGCTCTCGCGCCACCATTGCGACTGGTTGTAGTAGATGCATCTCGTGTCGAGGCACAGATTGCCGCCGACGGTGCCGTAGCGGCGATGGGTCGGACCGGCAACGGACGCCGCCGCCTCGGCAACGGCCTGGTAGCCGGCAGCGATTGCCGGATGCGAGGCGAGATCGTCCAGCCGCACGAGGGCGCCGACGCGGACGCCGCCGTCTTCCTCGTTGATCCGGCCGAGTTCTTCGATCGCGGTCAGGTCGATCAGAGCCGTCGGGTTCTCGATTCCGCGCCGCACGTTGACGATCATGTCGGTGCCGCCGGCAAGATAGCGGGCGCCGCCGATCCCGGCCCGCAGGCGGATCGCTTCGGCGGCCGCTTCGGGGCGGTGGAGTTCGAAGGGCGGAAGATTCTCCATGGCGCTAGCGGCTCGTCCGCCCGGCGCGGGAGGCGTCCTCGAGGAGTTGAAGCAGGCGGTCCGGCGTCACCGGAAGCTCGTGGGGCCGAACGCCCATCGCATCGGCAACGGCGCTGGTCAGGGCGGGCAGAAAACCGGCCAGCGACGCCTCGCCGGCTTCCTTCGCGCCGAACGGTCCATGCGGATCCGGCGCTTCCACGATATGGGTGTCGATGGGCGGGGATTCGACGATCGTCGGTACACGGTAGTCCAGCATGTTTCCGGAGACCATGAGGCCGTTGTGATAGCGCGTCTCCTCGGTCAGCGCCTGGCCCATGCCCATCCACACCGAACCCTGTATCTGGCCTTCGACGGTCAGGGGATTGAGCGCCTTTCCGCAGTCATGGGCGACCCACACCCTGTCGACGCGGATTTCCGCGGTGTCGGGATCCACCGTCACCTCGACCACCTGCGCGGCATAGGAGAAGGCCATGCTGCCGCCGATGGCGGCTCCCCGGTACTTCTTCCCGCCCCAGCTTTCCGGCAGGGTCTCGAAATTGCCCTTGACGGTGATCGTGCCGGTTCCTTCAAGCGCCGCGGCGACGACCTCCTCGAAGGTCATGCCCTCGTCCTGGCTGCCCGCCCGATAGACCTCGCCGAGGCATTCCACGTCCGTGGGCGCGACCTCGAGCTTGCGGGCAGCTGCTTCCGTCAGCACCGCCTTCAGGTTGTTGGCGGCCTCAATGGCCGCGTTTCCGACCATGTAGGTGACACGCGAGGAATAGGAGCCGTTGTCCTTCGGCGTCACCCGGCTGTCCGAGGTCACGATCTTGATGCGCCCGGGATCGACGCCGAGCACCTCGGCGACACACTGGACGAGTATCGTGCTCGACCCCTGGCCGATCTCCGAGGCGCCGGTGAGAATCACGATCGAGGCGTCGAAATCCAGCTTGACGTGAACCGTCGCGTGCGGCTCACCGGTCCAGTTCACCGGTTTGGAGGCGCCGGAGACATAGTGCGAGCACGCGAGGCCGAGTCCCTTGCCCGGCGGAAGCCGTCCTTTCCGCTCCTTCCAGCCCGACTCCCGCTCGACGATGTCGAGGCATTCCGGAAGGCCGTAGGAATTGACCCAGAGGTCGTTGGCGGTATGCCCCATCTTGGTGATCAGGTTGACGCGGCGCACGGCAAACGGGTCGAGCTCCAGCTTCGAGGCCATCTCGTCGAGCGCGTTCTCGAACGCGTGGCGGACATTGACCGTTCCATGCCCGCGAAAGGCGCCGCAGGGCGGCGTGTTGGTCAGCACGCGCTTGCCGTCATAGCGGGCGTTCTGCAGGTCATAGATCGCGAACAGCATCGATCCGGAATAGAGGATTGTCACGATCCCGTAACCCGAATGTCCGCCGCCGCGCTGCACGGTGCTGCAATCGACGGCGGTGACGCGGCCGTCCTTCGTCATGCCCATCCGGATGCGTACGGTCTGCTCCGGGCGGCCGCGATGGGTGATGAAGGTGTCCTCGCGGTTGGTGACGATACGGACGGTGCCGCGGGCGCGCCGGGCGAGCATCGCGGCGATCATTTCGACATTGAGAGCCTCGGTGCGGCACCCGAAGCCGCCGCCGAGATAGGGCTTGATGACGCGAATCCTCGACTTGGGCATCTTCAGGATCTTGGCGAGCATCAGGTGCACGTAGTAGGGAACCTGGGTGCTCGCACGAACCGTGAGTTCGTCCCGCTCCGCATCGTACTCGGCAAGGGCAGCATGGGGTTCGGTCTGGACTTGGCAGACCTCGGCGCAGAGATATTCGGTCTCGTGGATGAGGTCCGCCTCGGCGAAGCCGGCGTCGACATCGCCGATCTCGTACTCGACATGGCGTTCGATATTGCCTGGCCGGTGGTCGTGGAGGGCGATTGCATCTTCGGCCAGCGCGTCCTCCGCCGAGAAATACGCCGGAAGCTCCTCGTATTCGACTCGGATCAGGTCGCAGGCCCGTTTCGCAACCTCGACCGTTTCCGCAGCCACCGCGGCAACCGGTTCACCCCGGTAGCGAACGCGGTCGTACGCGATCGGAAGTTCGGTGCGCGCGACCGGCAGCACACCATGGCCCTCGTCGGTTTCGGCGCCGGTGATGACCGCGGCGACGCCGGGCAGCGCTTCGGCCTCGGACGTGTCGACCGACAGGATCCGCGCATGGGCGACGGCGCTCCGCTTGATGACACCGACCAGGGCGTCATGGTCGTGGAAATCGCTGGTGTAGCGCGCCCGGCCGCTGATCTTTTCCGGCCCGTCGACCATCGGCATGGGCACACCGACAGAAGCCACGGGGGCAGGGGGCATGCCGCCTTCCATCATGCGGCCTCGGAAGGCGAGGCGAGGTCCGCCGCCGCCATCTGGACGGCTTCGATGATCTTCACGTAGCCGGTGCAGCGGCAGATGTTGGACGCCATCTCGGTGCGGATGGTGGCCTCGTCGGGATCCGGATTGCGGCGCAGCAGCCCCTCGGCCGCCATCACCATGCCCGGCGTGCAGTAGCCGCACTGGGCGCCGAGCTTTTCGTGGAAACCGCGCTGGATGGCGTTGAGCCGCCCGCCCTCGGTCAGGCCCTCGATGGTCTCGATCTCCTTGCCCTCGCAGCTGCCCGCGAGGGTCAGGCACGAGTGCTGCGGCGCCCCGTCGACGAGCACGGTGCACAGGCCGCACTCGCCGCCGTCGCATCCGATCTTGGTTCCGGTCAGGCCGAGCCCCTCGCGCAGGTAGTCGACGAGCAGCAGGTTGCCGGAGATCGCGTCGTCACGCGGGCGGCCGTTGACGGTAAGTGACAGCAGGGTTTTCATGGGCTTGCTCACTGCGGGCAAGGTCGATGCCCAGGATCGCGCCGCAAGATTCCGGGTCGATCCGATGCCGACCGCAATGATGAAGCAAAAGCCCTCCCGCTTCAAGACCGAGAAGCGGGCAGGCGGGTGCGTATGGCGAGCCCGCCCCGACATGGATCGCGATCCCGCGGCAGGAGAACTCGACGAGCCCTCGCGCCCCCGAGGTGCGGCGTCACCCGGTCTCGGGTTCACCGCCGGCCGTGGCCACAATCCCGGCGCGAGGTCGCCGGAACGCTCTTCCACATGAGGGATGTATGCCCTGCGTCTCGCAGGAGCGGTCGCTGCATGAAGATGCGCGACCAAACGCAGACGGCGCCGGACAAGCCCGGTCGTCCGAAGGGCTGGCGCGAACGGATTGAGGTCTGGCCCGTTGCTTTCCCTTGGTCAGACTGCCGTGGTGGTCGTCAGGCGCAGCCCGACAGCGCCGATCGCGATCAGCGCGATGAAGACGAGCTGAACGGCGCCGAGCTGTTCACGGAAGACGGCGAACCCAATCAACGTCACCGCCAGGATGCCAATGCCTGCCCACAAGGCGTATGCGACGCCGACCGGGATCACCTTGAGCGCCGGGGCGAATGCCCAGAAGCAGCATATGTAACAGAGGATCGAAAGCGCTCCCCAGTGCCACTTCTCGAAGCCGTCAGACAACTTGAGGAGGACCGTGCCAACCACCTCCAGCACGATGGCGACCGTCAGGAACATCCAGGCGCTCATCACTTCGGACCTCCGGGCGGTTGCAGGAATTGAGTCGGTATTTGAATGCGTTGCTGCCAGGCCGGACAACCGGCTGTGGAGGGGACGGTGGATGCCCCGTTTGGCCTTCGGCAGACCCGGTGTGTATCGAGGGGCGGCGAGGGCGTCAAGGAGTCGGCAGGGAAGACGGGCCCGGATGTGGCCCAGGACCCTTCCCACCATCGGCAGGCTCCCGCCTCCTTGTCCATCACCGCCTTCCAGGCGAACGCGCGCCGAAGCTGGCGTGAACCGCCCCGTGTCCGGGCGGACCGGCAGCTTGCGGAGATTTCCGATGCGGGCTCAGATTGCCTTGTTGACCGGTTCCAGCCCGAGTTCCACGCGCCCGAATTCGGCGCCGTTGATATCGAAATTGACCTGCACCTGCCCGGCCGCCGCGTGCATGTCGCGGAAGCGGCGCTGGAATGGGTTGGAGAGGAAATTTCCGGCGGCGCCGATCGCCGACTGCAGGATCTGGATCGCCTTCACGCAGTTCGTCGCCGCATAGGCGCCGTCGCGGCGCCAGCGCACCTTCTCCTCGATCGTCGGCACGCGTCCGGACTCGGCGATCCGTTCGGCCTCGCGGATATTGTCGTGGGCGAGCACCCGCGCTGCCTGGATCAGGGCGCCTGCCTCGGCGACCTTCATCTGTATCTGCGTGTGTTCCGCAAGCCGCGAGGCGTTGTAGGTCGAAAGCCGCTCGCGGATCTGGCCGACATAGTCGTCATACGCGCCCTGCGCGATTCCAATCATCGGGCCGACGAGGATGTGCGGAAACAGCCCCAGCACCGGCAGCTGGTAGAGAAGCCCCGGAACATGCGGCGTGCCCGGCGTCGGGCCGCCCATGGTCTGACGCGGCTCCAGGGTCATGTAGTCGGGGACGAAGACGTTCTCGCAGGCGACGTCACGGCTGCCTGAACCGACGAGGCCGGTGACATGCCAGGTATCGATCTCCTCGAATTCGGCGCGCGGCAGCACGAGCCACAGGCCGCGGCGGGGCCCGTCATCCTCGATCATGGCACCCATCATCATCCAGTCGCTCGGATCGATGCCACTGCAGTACGGCCACCGGCCCGACAGTTCGAAGCCGCCCGTGACGCGCTTCGCAACCCCGGCCGTGGCCACCAGTGAAGACGCCATGAGGGCGCGGGGGTTGTCCTTCCAGACCGCGTCCTGGGCCTCGGCCTGCCACATCGGCAGCATCCAGTCGTGGCTGATCAGGTTGGCGAAGATCCAGGAAGTCGAGGCGCAACCCCGGCCAATGTGGTCCGAGACGTCGATGACCACGCTGTAGCTGAGCTCGAGTCCGCCATAGCGCGCCGGCTTGAGCACCGACCAGAGCTGTGTGTCCCAGAGATCCCGCACCGTGTCGGGATGGATCATGCGCGTCTTCTCGACATGGTCGGCCCGCGCGGCAAGCGCGGGTGTCAGCGCCGCGGCGCGTGCAACCGCCTCGTCCCGGTCGGGCCTTTCGAGGCCGCGTTCGGCGGCAGCCGGAGTCATGACGTCTGCATTGTCCGTGTGGTCGTCGGGGAGGCCGGGATCAGGCGGCGGCCTGTTCCTGATCTTCGCCCCAGTAGTTCAGCTCGATCATGATACCGTTCGGATCCTCGACGAATATCTGGAACAGGTCCATGTTCGGCACCTTGCGTTCCCGATACGGATAGCCCTTGTCTTCCAGCCGTTCGCGCAGCCGGGCGGGGGCCTTGGCCCTGAAGGCGATGTGGTCGAACGCTCCGGAGCCGTCGAGGGCCTCGGCGCTGATCTCGCCGCCGAGATATTCCATCAGGCCGGAGGGATCCTCGGGGTCCACCCCGACGAGATGCACCACGGCGACGTCATCGACATAGAGCCAGTTGCCCGGAAAGGGAAAGTCCGGACGCTCGCCGTCGACCATGCCAAGAATATCGACGTAGAAATCCCGTGTTTCCTGCAATTTCACCGTGCGAATCGAACAGTGATCAAGCGAATTGAGGCTCATCGATCTTCCTCCCTGCGTTCCGCCGGACCATGCCAGCATAAGCGTGTACGTTCAAGCCCGACGTCGAGGCGCGGCGGGGGCCTCCGGCGCCGCGGAAACCCGGGCTCGGACCGGCCAGACTCCTTCCACCACGGCGATTTTTCGTCCGCCGGGCATGCCCGGTCGCGAGACACCTCACGCGCGCCGGCGCCAGCGTTCGCCGACGAGGCACAGCACCTTGGCGACAGTCGCGCGCTGGCGCAGAGCGTCGCCATAGCCGGCAAAGCCCGCGGGAGACAGGCGGGAAAGCGGGGGCAGGGTGCGCGGTTCGGCGGCGGGTTGCACGCCCGATTCCACGAGCGCCCGCGACAGAGTATCCAGCGTCGTGGAAAAGGATCTCCCGCGGCGTTTCGCGCCGGCCACATGCACGCCGACCACTTCGCCGTCGGAATTCACCCATGGTCCGCCGCTGATGCCGCCGAGATAGGGCCCGCGATCGGGAATCCGGCGCACATGCGCCCACGCGACAACCGGTTCCGCAGTTCGGTAGCGGCCTTGGCTCAGCATCCGGGCGCGGCCGATCACCTGTCCGTGCACGTCGCCCGGCAGACCCTTGGGAAAACCGAAGGAATAGCCGTCCTGCCCTTCTTGCGGCCGCGGGCGGGCCAGTGGCAGCGCCGGTGCGCCGCCACGCGTCCATAGCACGCTGATATCGGCGAAGGTGTGAGGATCGACGCGGCGCGCCCGCACCGCCCGCCCGTCCTGCAACTGGAGCGCGACGGTATCGCAGCCCCCGGTGACATGCCGCGCCGTGATCCAGATGCCGGACCGGTTCACGGAGAACGCCGTTCCCGTCGAGCTTTGCTGCTTTTCCTCGATGGTGACGACGATCGTGGGTTCGTCCGGATAGGCGGGTGCCGGGACGACGTGCCCCGGCGCGAAGGCACGCGGATCCGGCCTCCGGTCGTGCGGTGCCGTGTCCCCGTCGCCGCCAACGAACAGCTTTCCGCCGATGGCGACGGCGGCCACGAGGACGAGGGCGAGTATGTCTATGGCCTTCACGGCCTGCTCCGGCCGGGCCCTCAGCCGGCGATGGCAGCGGCATTGATGAGCGCTATTGCCAGCTTGATGGCGAGGACAAGGATGGCGGCGCTCATTTCGCCATTCTCAATGCGCCGCGGCAGGTCCTTCACCAGGGCATCGCCGATGCGGTAGGCCAGGAGTTGAATCAGGAGTGTCACCACGCCCCAGACGACGATGTCCCAGACGCTGACGCTGCGCGCCATGCAGACGGCGAGCGGTATCGCGAGCCCGATGATGGCGCCGGCGATCGAGGTGGCGGCGGCAACATTGCCGCTGCGGATCAGCCGCAACTCGTGATAGGGCGTGATCAGGTGATAGATGGTGATCCCGACCGCCAGCATTGCCAGCGTCACGGCGAAATGCAGGATCAGGATCGGAAAGCCGGCAAACAGGCTCTGGAGTACGGGATCCATGACGAAGTCCGAGCGGTGCGTCTGACGCGCATCCTATTGGGTTTGCCCGTGCCCGTACAGGAGCGCCGGCGGCGGTGCGGTATTCCGTTGTTGGAGCGACGCATCCCGTGTAGAAGTTGTGTCAAGAATTGTCTGCAATTTCGGTCGTGGCTTGGGTCTCCGATGTTGCGGCTGCCGTCCTGGCGGGCCCGTGGGCCCGCCAGGACGGCCAGAAATCCCGTCGTCACGCGGCCTTTCGCATGCGCTCGCGCTGATGCTCCTTCAAGTGGATCATGTTCAGGTAGCGGC
>JAJEBT010000029.1 GCA_022822405.1 Alphaproteobacteria bacterium | reverse complement strand
CGACCGGCCCATTCTGCCTTGTAGCGAAGCTGCGACAGCAAAAGCCCCCAGGTTTGCTCCAGTATCGAACGATTCAGGCCAGACTTCACCGCAACATTCACGCCCGGACTTTCAACCGTCCCTTTCGCCGAGCCCGTCATCTGCCGGACCCGCAGATCCTCGACTGCAATCACGCCAAACCGCCGGACAAGCTCCGTGGTAATCCGATGGCATGCATTGCGGTTCCGCACAGCCTGCTTCCGGTGCAACCGGACCAGACGATCCCTTTCACGCCTGCGACGGGCCGAACCCTTCCGCGCCTTCGACAGGCGGCGGGACTGTTCCTCGATTGCCGCACGGTCCACGCCAGGCCGCTCGATGCGCTCCCCGGTGGACAGCATCATCCGCTTGCGCACGCCCAGATCTATCCCCACGCGGGCTTCCTCTGCCGGAAGCGGTGGCTTCTCGACCTCATACACCAGATCCACCGTGACGCCGGTGATCCGCCGCACAATGCGAATCGACTTCGGAACCGCATCGGGAAGAACCCGGCCCGGCTTGATCGTGATCGAGGGAAGCCCCTTGATGCACAGACGCCAGTTCTCCCCGCTTCGCCGAACCATCCGCTTCCGGGGATTGAGAACCTCAATGCAGCCATAACGGCTTCGGGCGCGGAAACGGGGAAACCCGGGCTTCCCGCCGCCCTTCAAGCGCCGGAAAAACGCATTCATCGCCCGATCCAGACGCGCAACAGGACTGCGAACCACACCAACATCCAGCGCACCGTAAACCTCGGGATCGTCCCGACGGACGACCGTCAGGGACTTGTATTGATCGAACGCCGTAAGAGCCTTGCCTGTCTTGCGGTAACAGTCGACGCGCTCCTCCAACGCCGCATTGTACAGATCGCACAGCGAACCCAACACCGTGTCTATCCGCGCATACCCCGCGGACGAACAATACCCCCTCTCCTGAATCGTCGTATGAGCCATACTGAATAAACTAGCAATACAAGACCGAAACGCACCCCCCTAAACAAAAAACCTGCGCAAGTTTCAAACAGACAGCCGCGGCACTTTCCTACATAATCCCCTAAATGAACCATTCAGACCGCCCGAACTTGTGATCATGTACAGCAGATCCTGCGAAACCGTCGCTTCCTGGCCCTTCCTTCTGCTCGGGTTACGCCCTTGCTCCGGCAAGGAGCGGATGTTGCGCTGCAGGCCGGGAGCAGGGGATTGACACGAGCCACACAAACCATCAGTTACGACTTCGCAGCGATCGATTTCGAAACCGCGAACCACTCTTCAGACAGCGCGTGCGCAGTCGGAATCTCGATCGTGCGCCAAGGCAGGATCGCGGCGCAGCGAACCCGCCTGATTCGGCCGCCGAACGGGGAATTCGCGTTCACCCATATCCATGGTCTCAGCTGGAAGGACGTGCGGAAAGAGCCGACCTTCGCGGAAGTCTGGGCGGACCTGTATCCCGAACTGTCCGACGTAAGATTTTTCGCGGCGCACAACGCACCGTTTGATCGCAAGGTGCTCCACGCCTGCTGCAAGCGTTACGGGCTGGATCAACCCCGTCAGAAATTCGTTTGCACCGTGCAAGTGGCCCGATCCGTCTTCGACATTCGCCCGACCAGGCTCCCGGACGTCTGCCGGCACCTGAACATCTCGCTCAACCATCACGAAGCAGGTTCGGACGCGGAAGCCTGCGCGAGAATACTTCTGACCGCCGCCGGAAGCGGCTGGCACCCGCCAGCGCCACGGTAGGAGCGCAGACTGTCCGCACCAATCCACCAACCCGCCCCTCTGTGCCACAGGGCGGACAGCATGCGACCCGCGACCATCACGCTGTTGCGATGTCGAAATCCTTGGCGCCGAGAAATTTCTGCGAAAGGACAAGCGCAACGCACTGCCCCGCCTTGAACACAGCCGAAAGCGCCGCATCGACCGCACCCTCGAGGTCGCGCCGATTCTCGACGCGGATGGTCTGAACCCCCATCGCGTCGAGCACCGGCTCCACGGCCTGGCCCATCGGATACTGCCACGGATTCTGTTCGCCGTAGTCGCCGCGCATGGTCACGATCATAAGCAGCGGAAAGCTCCCGGCCTTGATCAGCGACAGCATGTTCGGGCAATTGCCGACACCCGAGGACTGCATCAGAAGAACCCCGCGGCCGCCGACAAGGTCGGCCCCGGCGCACAGCGCGACGCCCTCCTGCTCGCTCGAAAGAAGAACCGCACGGGACGCGTTGTGTTCTTCGGCCAGCCGCACGATTTCGGCGTTGCCGGCATCGGGAACATGGGCAAACAGAGAGACTCCGGCATCGACCAGACGGTCGAACACGACCCGCGACCAGTCCACCCGTTCGTCCGGTTCTTCGTTCTCGCGCCGCTCAGGCGCCGCCGTAGGCTTCATCTCTCAGCCCGGGATCCAGCCAGCCAACAGCTGGGGGTTCGGGCAGCGCGCTCGCGTGAAGGAGATCGGGCCATTCGGGAACCCCTGCGCGCCGCCTGCGCGCCTATGGACCTTCGATGACCGCGCGGCATTCGCCGAAACCGATCCGCCGCCGGCCGTCGCCCTCGCACCATGCCTGCATGATCAACTCGTCTCCGTCTTCGAGGAATCTCCGTTCCTCCCCGGTCGGCAGGCTGAGTGGCTGCGACCCGCGCTTGGTGATCTCGAGGATGCTGCCCAGAGCCTGTTCCGTCGGCCCTGAAATCGTCCCCGTTCCGATCAGGTCGCCGGGACGCATGTTGCACCCGTTCGAGGCATGATGCGCCAGCATCTGGAAAATCGTCCAGTAGAGATTCTGCATGTTGGTCAAGGAGATATCGATCGGCGGAATTCCGTCAGCGCGCATCCGCGCCGACGCGAGCGAGACCGCTATCTGCACGTCGAATCCGCCTTCCTTCTCGTTCGCATCAGATGACAGGTAGGGCAACGGCGACGGATCGCCATCCGGACGCGCCGGCGCGGGACAGCGGAACGGAGCCAGGGCCTCGAGCGTGACCACCCAGGGCGAAACGTGCGAGGCGAAGCTCTTGGCCAGGAACGGCCCGAGAGGCTGGTATTCCCAGCCCTGGATGTCGCGCGCAGACCAGTCATTCAGGATGGACAAGCCGAACAGGTGGTCCTCGGCTTCATCGATCGATATCGGCTGGCCGAGCGGGTTGCCCGGCCCGACATAGACTCCGATTTCGGTTTCGAAATCCAGCGCCCGCGACGGGCCGAATGACGGTTCGGCAGCGTCGCCCGGCCGGAATTGCCCGACGGGGCGCCGGCAGGCCTGGCCGCTCAACGCGACCGAGGAGGCTCGGCCATGATAAGCGACAGGAATATACTTGTAGTTCGGCATCAGCGGATTGTCGGGTCTCAGCATCCTGCCGACATTGGTGGCGTGATGGATTGACGAATAGAAGTCCGTGAAGTCGCCGATGCGGACCGGTAGCTGCATCTCGACATCGGCCATCGGGACAAGGAGATCGTCGGCCTCGGCCTCGGCCAGCCTGCCCTCCTCCGTGCCGGACCTGAGCGCCCGCGAGAGTCCGGCCCGAAGCGCGGTCCAGTGATGCCCGCCCAAGACCAGGAGCGGATTCAGCGTATCCGCGTCGCACGCCGTCCCGGCCGGATCCGCGGCACCACCAAGAAGCCCGCGAGCGTTGGCTGCCGCCACGTCAAAAATGCGGTCGCCGATCGCCACGCCGACCTTGCCGCGACCCGTCTTCGGATCGCCATAGACGCCGAACGGCAGGTTCTGGACCGGATAATCGCAGTGCGGTTCGTTGGCGCTGTCGACCCAGCTGGCAAGTGCGGGATCGTGGGTCTCATTCAACTGCGGCATCATGACGTTCCCGTGAAGTTTCTTGAGAGAGTCCGCCAGCAGTCCGCGTAGGCGTCCTGGACTTGAGGGCTGCCGGCGGCCCAGTCGGTAAGGCGTATCGGATATCTGGTCTCGAACATGAACGCCATTGTGTTCGGGATATACACAGGCTCGAGATCCGCCTCCGTCGCCCGCTGGTAGGCATCGACATCCGGGCCGTGCGCTGACATGCAGTTGTGCAGGCTTGCACCGCCCGGCAGGAAACCCTCGGGTTTGGCGTCATACTGACCGAGAATCAGGCCCATGAATTCGCTCATGACGTTGCGGTGATACCAGGGCGGCCGGAACGTGTCCTCGGCAACCAGCCAGCGCGGCGGGAAGATCACGAAATCGACGTTGGCCAGACCCTCCGGCCCTGAAGGAGAGGTCAGCACCGTGAAGATCGACGGATCGGGATGGTCGAAGCTGATCGTTCCGATGGCCATGAACTTCGCGAGGTCGTACTTGCAGGGAGAGAGGTTTCCGTGCCAGGCCACGACATCGAGAGGCGAATGGGCGATGTCGGCCGCCCACAGATTGCCGCCAAACTTGAAGACGAGTTCGAACTGCCCTTCGATATCCTCGAACGACGCGACCGGCGCGAGGAAATCACGCGGATTGGCAAGCCCGTTCGAACCGATCGGGCCGAGATCCGGCAAGCGCAGTGCAGCGCCGAAATTCTCGCACACATAACCGCGCGACAATCCGTCCGGGAGATCCGCCCGGAACTTGACACCTCGCGGGACGATGACGATCTCGTTGGGCAACGCCTCGATCACCCCCATCTCGGTCGCCAGACGAAGCGCACCCTGCTGGGGCACGAACAGCATCTCGCCATCGGCATTGCAGAAATACCGGTCCCTCATCGAGGCCGTCGCGGTATAGACGTGAATCCCGATTCCGGCCTGCGCAGCCGCGTCGCCGTTCCCGCCTATCGTATGCATGCCGGCAACCAGATCGATGTCGCCGTCGGGTATCGGAAACGGGTCCCAGCGCATCTGCTGGGGCGAGAGCACGCCCTCGCTGAACGCCGGGGTCCGCCACATCCCGTTGTCGATGCGCCGAAAACTGCCATGTTTCGCCGAGGGCTGGATGCGGTACATCCAGCTCCGCCGGTTTTCGGACCGGGGCTGCGTAAACGCCGTGCCGCTCAATTGCTCGGCATAGAGGCCGTGCCGCACCTGCTGCGGGGAGTTACGCCCGTCGGGAAGGGTTCCGGGCAACGCTTCCGTGGCGAACTCGTTGCCGAAGCCGGACTGGTATGCGAGCCGTGTCGATGTCGTTTGCCCATCCATGACCACTCTCCGGTCTCTGCGATATTCCATAGGTAACATGCGGGCAGAGGCAAATCGACCAGACATCCGTTCCGGCCGTCCTCGCCTGCCCGCACGCCGCGCCCGGCCGAAGCCGTGGATGCCGATCGGGACACTTTCCCGTCCGGGACGTCCGCGACATGGGCGGACGGCCGTCGCGCGATCGCGCGAC
Source organism: Alphaproteobacteria bacterium (assembly GCA_022822405.1). Taxonomy (GTDB): domain Bacteria; phylum Pseudomonadota; class Alphaproteobacteria; order MPNO01; family UBA830; genus JAJEBT01. The sequence goes on along the minus strand of JAJEBT010000029.1, from coordinate 13,469 downwards.
GGGAAATCCGTGGCCTACCCGCCGGGCGGTGGCGGGTGAACGAAGGGCCAGGGTGAGGTTTCGCTGCCGGGCTCGACCGGGACTTCGATGATCACCGGCCCGCTTTCGCCGAACCCTTCGGCGATTGCCACCCCGAGCGACCGGGCATCATCGACCCGGACACCCTTGGCGCCGAAACTTTCCGCCATCTTCACGAAATCGGGATTGACCAGATCCGCGCCTAGAAGGCGGCCGTCGAACCGCGTCATCTGGTCGCGCCGGACGTTGCCGAAGGACCTGTTGTTGACGATCACGGTCACGAGATTGACGCCGTGCTGGACGGCCGTGGCCAGTTCCTGAACCCCGAACATGAACCCCCCGTCGCCGGTCACGCAGACGACGCACCTGTCCGGATTGGCGATCTTGACGCCAAGCGCCGTATGAAACCCGTATCCGAGATTGTCCTGGTAGCCGCAGGTTACGTATTGGCGCGGCTCGTAAACGGGAAAGCCGACGCGCGCCGTGAATCCCATCTGGCTGATCTCCTCGACGAAGAACCCGTCTCGGGGAAGGACGTCGCGGATCGCGTTCAGATAGGGAATCTGAGGCGTGACGCCCGCCAGCGCACGAGTTGCGGTCTCTGTGAAGCCCTGGAACTCGTCAGCCCGCGAGTCCCGCCTGCCGATGCGCTTGCCAAGCGCGTCGATGAGCGCCGTCACGCCGGCCTTCGCGTCCGAGACTATCCCGACATCAGGTTTCAACCGCACCATTTCGGTCGGATCAATGTCGATTCTGACGGTCCTGAGGCCCTTCGGTTGCCAGCTCCAGCGCATGTAGGCCAACTCAAGGCGGCTTCCAATTCCGACAAGGACGTCGCATTGCGGCCAGTATTCGTACGCGGCGGCAGACAGCAGCCCGAGCGGATGGTCGTTGCTGACGACGCCCTTGCCGCTCCTGTGGGCGGTCACGGGAGCCTGCAGCATTTCGGCAAGTTCGCGAACCTCCTCCGCCGCGTCATATGCGCCGGCCCCAACCACGATCATCGGATTCGCCGCGTCGGCGATCAGAGTTGCGGCTTCGGCAATCTGGTCCGGATCGGGCTCGGGCGGGGCGGGAAGCGACCGGTCAACGTCAAGATCCACGATCGCCGACATCCCGAAGACATCCCAAGGCGCCTCGAGGGCCGTCGGGAAGACACGCCCGGTACCCATCCTCCGAAACGCGTCCGCAACGCGCCGCGGTGCCTCCGTCGGATGGTTTATGCGCTCGGCCCATCCGGTAATCGAGCGCATGGTCGCGAGCTGGTCGGGCAGTTCGTGAAGCTGTCCGCGCCCACGGCCCAGCAGATGGGTCATGATGTTCCCGGTGATGCACAGCACCGGCGTGTTCGCGCCATAGGCCGTGCAGAGCGCTGCCGAGGAATTGAGCATGCCCGGCCCGGGGACGACTGTATAGACGCCGGTTCGACCGGTCGACTTGGCGTAGCCGAACGCCATGTATCCCGCCCCCTGTTCATGGCGGGTGACGATGAAGTCGAGCCCCTTCTCGCGCACGATCGCGTCGGTGAAGTCATACATGTGGGCGCCGGGAATGCCGAAAATCGTCTCGACGCCATGCGCGACCAGTGACTTTGCCACCGCTTCTCCGGTCGTCAATCTGGGCAAGGGCGCATCCTCCATTCCTCGAATCGCGACCCGGTCGCATGTCCCGTTCCGCATACCGCTGCACCTGATCAGGCATAAGCGGGTTTGGTGTCGGTAGCAACTCGTTCGAGCCGCCCCATCAAGGAACGCCGACACATAATCGAACTCTGACGCCAAGCCTGGTTCGAGCCGCCGGACCGCTTCAAACACTACCCTGACTGTTGCGCGAGGAACCATGTCCGACGAACAGGACCGGGAACAGACGCCAGGAGTCACCGCGGCCCATCGGCGCATCGTTTCCGCGACCGGATTTCGGCGAGCGCGCCGTTTCCGGAACCTTGCTGGCCGCCGCCGAGATCCGTACCGGCACGCGGAAGCGGCTCGTGTTCCCGTTCCTGCCATGAGGGTCTATCCTGACGCCATGCCAGATGATCCTGCATCACCAATGGCGGCGCTGCCGTCCGTCGACAGACTTCTCGCCCTGGGGCACACGCTCGTCGGAGAGTTCGGACGCCAGGAAACCACCCGGGCTGTGCGCGATGTACTCGGGGTCTGGCGAACCGCGCTGGCCGAACCCGGGAGCAAGGCCCCGGACCGGGCGACGCTCCTGCGCCAGATCGAGGAGAGCCTGCGGGAACGGGCTGTACCGTCGCTGCGTCCCGTCTTCAACCTCACCGGCACGGTTCTCCATACCAATCTCGGCCGCGCCGCGCTGGCCGAGGAGGCCGTCGAGGCCGTTGCAGCGGCGGCGCGCAGCGCCAGCAATCTCGAATACCGGATCGACGAGGGAAAGCGCGGCGACCGCGACGAGCACGTCGAGGACGAACTCTGCCGCATCACCGGAGCCGAAGCGGCCACGATCGTCAACAACAACGCGGCGGCCGTCATGCTGGTTCTCAACAGCCTTGCGCTCCGCCGCGAGGTCCCGGTGTCACGCGGCGAACTCATCGAGATCGGCGGATCCTTTCGCATGCCGGAAATCATGGCTCGCGCCGGCTGCCGGCTGGTCGAAGTCGGCACCACCAACCGGACCCATATCGACGACTATGCGGCTGCGATCGGACCCAGGACCGGGCTCGTCATGAAGGTTCATACCAGCAACTATGTGGTCGAGGGCTTCACCGCGAGCGTGCCCGAAGAACCGCTGGCCGAACTCTGCCATCGCTCCGGAATACCGTTTGCAACGGATCTCGGAAGCGGCGCCCTGATCGATCTCGCGCAGTTCGGCCTGCCCCGCGAACCCACGCCGACGAAGGCGCTCGAACAGGGCGTCGACGTGGTGACCTTCTCCGGCGACAAGCTTCTCGGCGGACCGCAATGCGGGCTGATCGTCGGCTCGAAGGAGATGCTTGCCAAGATCCGCAGAAATCCCATGAAACGCGCACTGCGCTGCGACAAGATGACCATCGCCGCTCTCGCAGCAACGCTTCGCCTCTACGCTGATCCGGATCGCCTCGCTGCACGCCTGCCGACCCTGCGCGCGCTGGCGCGCCCGGTCGAGGAGATCGGCGGGTTGGCCGATCGGCTTGTGCCGCTGGTCGCGTCCGCCCTGTCCGGCCGCGCCGATGTCGCCGTGACGGAGTGCCAGAGCCAATTCGGCTCGGGAGCGCTGCCGCAACAGCGCGTTCCCAGCCTGGGCCTTGCGATTTCGCCGAGAACCGGAAAACGCAGCCGCGGCGCCGCGCTCCGCCGGCTGGCCAAGGCCTTCCGCGAACTCCCGGTGCCGGTCATCGGACGGATACGGAACGACGAATTCGTGCTCGACCTCCGCTGCCTCGAGGACGAGGCTGGGTTCGCGGCGCAACTTGCGCGGCTGGAGCCGAAGCCGTGATCATCGCCACGGCCGGGCATGTGGATCATGGCAAGACTCTCCTGATCAAGGCGCTGACCGGCGTCGACACCGATCGCCTGCCCGAGGAGAAGAAGCGCAACCTGACCATAGATCTGGGTTTCGCCTACCTGCCGCTCGACGGAGCCGAGACCGTCGGTTTCATCGACGTTCCGGGACATGAACGCTTCATCCGCAACATGCTCTGCGGCGTGACAGGGATCGACTTCGTTCTCCTGATCGTGGCGGCCGACGACGGACCGATGCCGCAGACCGAGGAGCATCTGGCGATTCTCGACCTTCTCGGCGTGACCCGCGGCGCGGTCGCGCTGACCAAGATCGACCGCGTGCCCCCGGAACGGGTGGACGATGCTCTCGAGGAGATCGAGATACTGCTCGCCGGCACGGCTCTCGAAGGCATCACGGTGTTTCCGGTGTCGGCGATTACCGGTTCAGGCGTTCCGGAACTGAAGTCCCACCTCGGCGAGGCTGCCCGGGGCACGCCGCCGCGACCGGCTGACGGCAACTTCCGGCTCGCCGTCGACCGCAGTTTCGAGGTCGTCGGTGCCGGGCTGGTGGTCACCGGAACCGCGTTTTCCGGTGCCGTCGCTACCGGCGAAACAGCGCGGGTGCTGGGCGCCGGCATGGATGTGCGCATTCGCGGCATCCATGCTCAGAACGCCCAGGCGCCGTCCGGCCGGGCCGGACAACGCTGCGCGCTCAATCTCGCCGGCACCGGACTCAGAAAGGACCGCATCGCGCGCGGTGACTGGATCGTGACCGGAAACGTCCCGCCGGTGGTTCGCAAGATCGACATGCAGCTCAGCGTGCTCGGCACGGAAAAACGCCCCCTCGCCCACTGGACCCCGATCCATGCCCATGTCGGCGCCAGCGAAACCACCGGCAGGGTCGCCGTACTCGGCCGGAATGCCATCACGCCCGGCGATGCCGCACTGGCGCAACTGGTTCTTGATGAGCCCGTCGGCGCGGTGCGCGGCGACGGGCTCATCATCCGCGACCAGTCGGCGCGGCGCACGATCGGCGGCGGACGCGTCATCGACATGTATCCCCCGACACGCGGCCGCGCACGGCCTGAACGGCTGGAGTTCCTGGAGATCATGGATTCGGTGGATCATGCCGCGGCCCTCGAAGGACTGCTCGAAGCGGCATCGAACGGCCTCAATCTCGATCGGTTTGCCGCGGCCCGCAATCTGACCGCGGAGGAGATGGTACCGCTGGAGGCGGCAATTCGGATGGTGACGATCGCCACCGAGGCGGGCAAGCTGGGATTTTCGGAGACCGGATGGGGCCGCATCCGCGAGGCGGTCACCGAACGACTGGCTGCCTGGCACCAAAGGTCCCCGGACACTGTCGGCCCGGGCGATAACCGGATACTGATCGACACCGGAATCCGGTTGCCCGCGGACGCCGCGACCGCGATCAGCGCGAGGCTTGCGCGCGACGGCGATGTCGTCAGGGAAGGAATGGGCGTGCGTCTTCCGTCCCACCGCCCGAGGCTTGAGGGCAATGACGTCAGGGACTGGGAAAGGGTCAGGACGATCCTGAGTGCCGCCGGCCTCCGACCGCCACCGCTCAGCGACATCGTGCACGACATGGGGGGCGATTCGCGTAAGGTGGAATCCCTGCTCGTCCGGACAGTGCGCCACGGGCTTGTCGTCCGCATCTCCAAGAACCGGTTTTTCCTGCCCGAGACGCTTCGCCGGCTCGGCGCAATCGCGGAGGAAATCGCCGCAGGCGACGAACGCGGGATGGTCTCGGCTGCCGCATTTCGCGATGCGTCCGATATCGGGCGCAACCTGACCATCGAGGTCCTCGAATTCTTCGACAAGATCAAGTTCACACGCCGCGTCGGCGACGCCCACGAAGTCATCCGTCCGGTGGCCGACGCCTTTGGCGAAGACTGATTTCTGGGTTAGTTTCAGGCCACGGAAAAGAATCGTTCCCCGGTGGGGCGCCCGGTCTTCAAAACCGGTGAGGGGCGTGAGACGTCCCTGGTGGGTTCGACTCCCACTCTTTTCCGCCATCTGCAGGCACCGGGAAGCGCATACCGGCGAGTCGCACGTCCGCAACCGCCGGCACCGGCAGGATTCCACAGAGTCGGGGGCCGCGACACCGGCGAAAGGAGAACGAAATTGACCGATACCCTGAGCATCACGAGAGACGGCAAGATCGCGCGCATGTCGATCGATCGCGCCGAACGCGGCAACATGCTGACGCTGGACATGCTGGACGAGTTGTCCTCGGCGGTCGCCGATCTTGGCCGGGACAGCGCAGTCCATGCGATTTCGATTCGCACCGCCGGTCCCGACTTCTGCCTCGGGCGCGATCCCGAGAGTGCGCCCGAGCATACGCCGAAGACTGGCGTCGAGATGCGCGGAGCGCTGGCCGCGCCGATCATCGGGTTCTACGAAGCGGTGCGCGGCGCGGAGATTCCAGTGGTCGCGTCGATACAGGGCCGGGCGGCAGGATTCGGCTGTGCGGCCGCGGCGGTATGCGACATCACGATCGCGGCCGAGGATTCCACCTTCTCGCTTCCCGAAATGAAGAACAATCTGCCGCCGACGGCGGCAATTTCCGCCCATATGGACCGAACCCTGCCGAAAGCGGCGGCATGGATGGTCTATTCCACCCGCGAGATTGATGCCGCAAGGGCGCGCGAGGCCGGCTTCGTAAGCGATGTCGTTCCCGCCAACCAGCTGCACGACGCGACCGAGGCCGTTCTGGAGACGCTGTCCGGACGCGACCGGACGGCGCTTGTCACCTGCAAGACCTACCTCGCCAACGCGCGCCTGATGGAAACCGACAAGGCCTCCGACTACGCTGCCAATCTGCTGGCACTCGTGATGTCGTCGCGGGCGGGCTGATCGGCTCGCCGGGCCGCACCCGGGATTCCGGCTTGATGGACGGTACCCGGCATTGCATGATGACCCGAACAGGATCCGGAACAGCAGGGACGGAACAATGACTACACTGGATTACGCGGATTCGCCGCACCCGGTGCGCAGGGATCTCGCCGACGCCCACCGGCAGGCCTGGGACCGGCTCTCGAAGGCCGGAACATGGCTCACGGACGAAGAACGCGTGCAGATCATGGCGGAAACACGCCATGCGCGCGGATGCGCGTTCTGCGCGGAGATCAGGACGGCGCTGTCGCCCTTCGCGGTGCGGGGCGTCCATGACAGCCTGGGTGAGCTTGCCACGAACCGCGTCGACATGATTCACCTGATCGTTGCCGACCCCGGTCGTCTCACCCATGGCTGGTACGAACGCACGCTCGCGAGCGGCATTGCCGACACCGAATTCGTCGAAATCGTCAGCGTCGTGGCCCACACCACGGCGATCGACACCTTCGCCAGGGGGCTCGGGATTCCGTTGCGGGAGCTGCCCGAACCAGCCGGTGGAGAGCCATCGCGATATCGCCCGAAGGAGGCCCGCCAGCACCAGGCATGGGCACCGAATATCGCGTGGGACGAACACGGACCCAACGAGGCAGACTACTTTGTGGGGCCGGAGGCCAATATACGGCGGGCGCTCACCCTGGTGCCGGACGAGGCGCGGAGCTTCTTCTCCGTCGTTGCCGCCCAGTACCTGGCGGGCTCCGAGATGCGCGATTTCACGCGGGAGTTCCGCGCCATCACGCACGCGCAGATCGAGCTGCTGGCGGCAAGGGTCTCGGCGCTGAACCAGTGTACGTACTGAACCACCAGCCATGTGGCAGTGCTCCGTGCGAGCGCAGAACATGCTGGTTCAGAACTGGACTACCAGGCGATCATGGATGGCGTTGCGGCCGGTGATACCGGCATTGCCCACGGCAACCTGTTGATCGAGTTTGCCGAGGCCGTGCTCGACACCGACGAAGGTCGGCTCGACGCCGCGCGGAATGCGATTGTCGATGCCCTCGGGAGCGAAGCGCTGGTCGACTCGGCCGGTGTCGTCGGTCTGTTCAATGCCATCGACAGGATTGCCGACGCCACCGGCGCCCCGCTCGAGGACTGGAAGGCGGAGCAGACGGCCGACCTTCGCGACGCGCTCGGTATCGGTGTTTTCGGAGATGCCAAGATGGAGGTCGAAGCGGCGGCTACCGCCTCCTGAACAGGACCCGGCCCTCGCGAACACCGCGCGGGAGGATCTTTCGGGAAGCAGGGCGACAGGCGTTTCTCTGTGAAGATTCGAAGCCGCCCGGCCGCCGCAGCGGTTTGCATTCGCGGAGGCGCGCCGGTAGGTTCGCCGGGTTCTCAATCAAGGAGTGCACATGTCGGAGAAGCTTGGTATCGGCGCATCCTTTCCGGATGTGACCATAAACCTTGTCGACGGCGGAACACTTGATCTGCCGAGCGGCCTCGACAGCAAGTACAAGATCGTTCTGTTCTACCGTGGGCACTGGTGACCGTTCTGCCGCCGACAGTTGGTCGGTTTCTCGGAACAGAAAGCAGAGTTGGACAAGCTTGGCGCCTCGGTCGTTGCGGCAAGCGTGGATCCCATCGACAAGGCCCGCGAAGTCGCCGATGAGGTCGGATTCCCCGTAGGCTACGGGGTGACCCGCGACATCGCCGACGCTCTCGGTTCGTGGTGGGAAGACCGGCGCCAGATCATCCAGCCGTCGGAATTCATTCTCGGACCTGACAACAAGGTCGTGGTGTCGAGCTATGCCGACGGTCCGCTGGGCAGAATCGAAGCCGCCGACGTCGTCAGGCTGGTGAATTTCTACGAGTCGCGATAGCCGGCAACGAAACGCGGATCGCCGCGCCCGAGGGAGAGGCGGCCCGCCTCCTCTTCGGGCGCGGCCGCGTTCGGGCCTGTTGAAAGCGACGATGGAGCAAATGCATGCCCAACGAGAAATACGCCCATTTCAGCAATTTCTCTTCCCGTCGCGACATTCCCTTCGCAGAACGCAAGAAGACTTGGCTCGAGATCTCGGACATGACCGAGGATGAATTCGATGCCATGATGGCGCGCGAGAAGGGCCGCGAGCCGCAAGTGCCCGCGGTCGGCGACATGGCGCCGGATTTCACCGCCGAACGCCTTGACCGGCAGCGGCGGCGCACCGGAGAGTTCGTCACGCTGTCCAAACTCAGGGGTCGCCCGGTCGCGCTCGCTTTCGGCTCCTATACGTGACCGCCGTTTCGTGGCCAGACCGTGCGTCTGAATGAAATTCACGACCTCCATCAGGACCATGTCGAGTTCTTCCTGGTTTATATCCGCGAGGCCCATCCGTCCGACGGCTGGCAGACGCCGCAGAACCTCTACGACGACATCATCTACACGACGCCGTCCAACGAAGACGAGCGGGCGGCAATAGCGTCGGCTTGCCAGGTCAACCAGGACATCCACCTGCCGATGCTGCTCGACGGCATCGACAACCCGATTGAGAGCCGCTACATCTCGGCGCCGATACGGCTGTTCGTCATCGACCGGCAGGGACGGATCACGTTCAACGGCGCTCCAGGCCCGCAGGGCTTCGATCCCGAGCTCTGGCTGGAGGCGATCGAGGCCGAAGTCGCGGCGGCGGCCGCCTGATCGTCCACCACTTCATGGCTGCAGTCGAGACCGGCAGCCTTCCGATACAGGGAGACACGCATGAGAATGCCGCAGCTTGGCCCTGACGCCGCGTCCGGACGGCAGGGAACCGGAGGGGGGTTGAACCTGAGCGTTGCCCTGACGCCCAACCTGCGGACCCGTCCGATCCTCGACGGTTTCGTTGGCGCCGAAGGGATCGAGATGACCCTGCTCGAACTGCATCCCTCCGAACTGTTCTGGCGCCAGCTCAAGTTTGCTGAATTCGATGTCGCCGAGATGTCCGTCTCGTCGCTGCTGATGGCCACCGCACGCGGCGATGACCGTTTCGTAGGCCTGCCCGTCTTCACGACCCGGTTCTTCTTCCAGAACTGGATCCTCATCCGCAAGACCGCCGGCATCGAGAGGCCGCAGGACCTCAAGGGCAAGCGCGTCGGCGTGCCGGAATATCAGCAGACGGCGGCGCTGTGGTCCCGCGGCATCCTAGAGCACGAGTTCGGCGTAACGCCGCGCGACATGGAGTTCTGGATGGAGAGAACGCCGGAATCCAGCCATGGCGGATCGACCGGGTTCAAGCCGCCGGAAGGCGTGACCGTTCATGGAATCCCCGAGGACAATAACATCGGCAAGATGCTGCTCGCCGAAGATCTCGACGCCACGCTTCTCTACATCCCTGGCGGCACGATGATCGACCGCAGCACGGCCGATCTCCACAACCATCCGGACTTCGGGCCACTGTTCCCCGACCCGTACGCCGAAGGAAAGCGCTATTTCGAAAAGACGGGGCTCTACCCGATAAACCACGGCATGGTGGTCAGGCGGGAAATCGCGGAAAAACACCCGTGGGTCATGCTGAGCCTCCTCAAGGCATTCGACGAGGCCGCGCAGCTTGCCGACCGGCAGAGACTGGAGCACGCCCGCTACCATATCGACGCCGGGTTGCTGCCGTCCGAAGCCGACGACGCGCTCGCGACCCCTCTGGTCCGCCACGGCGTCGCCGCCAACCGCAAGGTGCTGGAGACGATCGCGGCCTATTCGCACGAGCAGGGCCTCACGCCACGTCGGCTGGAACTCGAAGAGATCTTCGCCGCGAGCACGCTCGACAGGTAATCGGAACGTCTTTTTCCGTCCGCCCCGCGGAGCCAACCCGAGGCTGGCGGCGTGTATGCTGGCCTCGAGGCCAGCAACCGGCGATTCCAAACTCTCCGCTTTCACCTGCCCCGGCGGCTTGGTGCCGCCCATGGGCGCGGATCATCGGTTCGACCGTGATCCCGGTCGGAACGGTTGTGGAGGGATGCCACCACGAGCGTCAGCCCTGCGGCAGACATTTCAGCCAGGTGGCGCGCGAAACGGGCTATCCGACGGCATCGCGGCAAACCGCGCCGCCACCCGCACTAGTCCTCCTCGGCGTAGGGACTCGCGACCCGATCCTCGATCGTATTGTCGCCAACGGGTGCGGTAGGAATGTAATGTGCCGGCGCCGGCTCTCCACGGGCGGCACGCGCCCGCGCCTCGTCCGGAGTTTCGACCAGGCTGGCGGCTGCGAGCGCCGCCTTGCGGTCGACCATGAACGGCCCGGGCTGGTCCGGTGCCGGCATCATGTCAGCATGATAGTAGGCTATCTTCTGACCGGTCTTGTCGACCTTTTTCGTGGGGTCGATATCGCGCTCGTTCGTGGCCCGCGCATTGATGACGACGCCATCGACGATTTCGTGATCGAACCACCATTTCTTGACCAGGTTCCTCTTGCCGTTGCCGAGCCTGTCGTCCAGCCAGGTCGCGACCGGGACGAGTGCCGGCTTCAGGAACATGGCGTTGACGCCCATCCAGCTCGCCATGCGCGGCAGAAGCCCGCCGTCCATGTCAACGACCTTGTTCAGCGGACAGGTCTTCATGCAGCGGCCGCAGGCTGAGCCCTTCGAGTTGGTGAGCCGGTAGCGCGTGCAACGCTCGACATCGGGTTTCCAGATCTCGTATCCGTTGAACATGACCTTGTCGCCATGTGGGATGGCATCACAGGGGCATTCACGATCGCACTTGTGGCAGTGGTTACAGAAATACTGGAGGCCGAAGTCGATCGGCTTGTCGATCTCGAGCGGCATGTCGGTGGTCAGCACCACCGACTTGAAACGCGGTCCGACGAACGGATTGAGAACCAGCTCCCCGATTCGGCTCAACTCTCCGAGGCCGGCCCAGAGAACGAGCGGAATGTGGAGCACATCGCTGTCGGCATTGGTCTGCGCGCGGGAAGAGTAGCCGAGGCTTCTCAGCATCTCCCCCATAACCCCGGCGATTTCCGCACCGCGCAGATAGCCGCGCATCGACTGCGCCCCCGAAATCCAGTCGTCGCCGCTGGCGCCTTCCATGGTGTCGTAACCCTGGTCGATCAGCATCACGACGGCATAGCGGTGATACATTTCGATCGGACGCCCGTCTTCCTTGTGAGAATGCCAAGCGTAACGCGGAATCTCGCAGATTCCCGTCAGATCGGAGCCGAGGAAGTAGGACAGCGCCTTGACTGCCCGCGCGTTGGCCGCGGGATCGCCATAAGCGGTCTGGTCGGCATCATGGGCCGTGTCACCATCCTGATGCGGCACCATCGACCGGATCACCTGAAGCTGGCTCATCGAAAGCGGGTGCTTGAACGAAAAGCGCCGGCGTTCCCGCTTCGATTTTTCTCCAAGGTCGCCCTGCAGCGCACGTTCGAAGAACGCGCCGCGTTTCGGGACCCGGGGAACCTCGTCGTCGAGGATCAGCGTTGTCGGCCGGTCCACGCGCTTGACCTGTTCCATCGGATAGCGACTCTGGTGGGCTTTCCGCTTAGCGCGGCGGGCGCGTTCCCGACCGGAGGTGGCTCCGTTGATGCCCTTCCAGTACGCCCTGTTGCGGGCGTCGGCGGCGCTTGCGGCCAGCGGGAGATCGCAGGCAAGTTCGTAGCTGGTCGAAATCACCGCCAGCGTGAATCCGTCTTCGACATAGGGATTGACGAGACCGTCGCCGCTGCGCACGCACAGCCCGCCGAGCACCGCCAGCCGTTCGCGGTCGAGCCCCTCGTCTCCCGCAACGTGGATCCGGGTGTCGAAACCCATTTGGCGAATATGGCCGGCCAGGCAGGCAGCGATTTCGAGCACGCGCATCTCGGCGCAAGCCTCGACCGCGCCCTCTGTCCAGTCGTGAGCGAGGTTGTCCGGCCCGGGCCGGCGCGCATGCTCGACCAGCAGCAGCACCGCATAGCCGTGCCCGTCGATCGGGTCCGCCCCTTCAAGCCACGCATTGTCCGGAATACGGCAGATTCCGACCTGACCCGCATCCATGAAATATGCGCAGCCCTTGATGTCGACAGTCCGGCGGTCGAGATTTTTTGGTACCGGCGCTTCCTGCTCCACCGGTCCGCCGGCAATGAAGGTGCCGAACAGATCCCGATAACCAACGGCAGCAGCCCCGAGCGCGCCGTTGGCGCGGAAGGCGGGCGGCGGCGGCACCCGCGGGCGCGCTGCTTCGACCTCGATAAGCGATTCGTCCCGATCCAGGACTTCGAGCGGGTAGGTGCCGAGATGGGCCGGCCTGTCCTTGGACGCGTGGTAGAGCAGCATTGTCTATCTCCCGGCCAGATGAACGATCAGGGACAACGCCGAGTCCCTATCCCTGCGCCTTCCGGCAGCCTGCCGAGAAAAAAGCGGACCAACAGCGCAACTATATCGCCAAGCCGGCAGGTTTGCAGCTCCGGTCAGGACTATTTTCCAAGTCATACCTGAACACCAACCTGACGGCCCTCCGCATCGAGCCCCCAACCGTGGAAGCCATTCTGGGGAGGTATGACAGCACCTACGGTTCGAGCAGCGGGGTCTACACAGACTCTCGTTACTATGCGGAGCCGACGACGCGGTTCAGGCGTGGCAACAGCGTTCACGGAGCCAATCTGCTCAAGGGCAACACGCCGTACCCGACGTTTCTTCCGGAGATCGTGTCCGCGCAGATCGAGGCCTATCGGTATTTCTCCGCACACGAGCGGCTCCGGCGACGCGGCGGCAACGTGCAGCACGGCGCTCGGGAACCCGGCAACGACAATCACGGCGACTGGGGCGTGGTGCCGTCTTCCCTCGGCCTATGCGTCGTGAGCGTGCCCCAACCGGCCGGAATAAGCGCCGAGGGCGAGGATCTGGCTTCCTTCGAGAAGCTGCTGTCCGAGCATCCTCCGGCCCTCTGTGCGGACTGGATGTACGGGGGAAATACACTTCTCTTCTATGGGGCAGGGGAACAAAGCCCGACGGATGGCCACGGAACGCTGAACGGCGTGCCGGCCTGGTGTGGCGGCACCGGAGACTCGGGATGCACGCCCGGGATCTCTACCTGCTGGCCAACCGGCTCGAAAATGCGGATCCGCTTGGCTCTCTCTCGGCTATCCTCGTTGTCCGCGACTAGCCGCTTCCGGTCCGGCTCATGCTGTTTCACGGATTCGGTGGAAGAAGCGTACGCCCCGGACA
>JAJEBT010000006.1 GCA_022822405.1 Alphaproteobacteria bacterium | reverse complement strand
GGCCATGATGGCGCGCGAACCCAGCTTCTGGCGATCGACGACGGCGGTTGGGACGAGTTCTGGTTTGCGTGGCGCGGACCGACGGACGATCAGGACGACCTCTTCTACTATCGCGTGCACGGCGAACGCGTGCTGCTCGAGCTGGCCTGGGAGGCCCGCAACCACATTCACGCTATCATTCGCGACCCGCTCAACGACTACGGCGAAGACTGGCTCGGAATGCATTACGCGGAGAACCATCCGGACATGTCCGCGATCATGGAAGAGGTACGGGAGCAAATCAGGAATTCCGAAGAGGAATCGCCGTAGCCCGCACGAAGGGGTAAAAGGGAATGACCAGAAAGATGCTCGCCGCCTGCCTGCTCGCACTGAGTACGGCAGCGCTGGCACAGCCGCCGATGGCTGCGCTCGTCACGCGGCCCGGAGAGCGTATCGAGAACGTCATCGAGACAGACGACGGCACGCTCTACTTTACGGGCGTCTTCAACAGCGAGGTCCTGCGGCGCACACCGGACGGCGAGGTCGAAGTCTTCGTCGATTCACTCTCCTTTCCGCAGGGCATCCTGCCCTATGGGGACGGCTTCGTGATCGATTCGCAGGATCGCGAACCGGACTTTACGGCGCCCGGGGGATTCAGTTTCGCGGGGCTCGGCGCACGCTTGTCGGTCGTGGATGCCGACGGAAACGTCGTTGATACATTGAACGGGCCGGACGATGACGCCTTCTACAACGGCATGGCCTTCGTCGGACCTGATGCACTCCTGATCGCGGATCCAGGCGGCGAGCGCCTGTTGCGCGCGGATCTCTCGAACGGGGCGGTGGAGGTCTGGCTCGACTCCGACGTCATACGGGCTTCGACCGGCGACGACAGCTTCCCGAACGGCCTCAAGGTCCATGACGGGTGGGCCTACTTCAGCCGCGGGGACATTTACCGGATCGAGATCGGCGCCGACGGCAGGCCGGCCGGAACTCCGATTCTCGCGGCGGTAACAGGCGGCACGGACGACTTCGACGTCGCGCCGGACGGCACCATTTTCGCGAGCAGCGGCAACGACATCGTGATGACCACGGTCGATGGCGACTCGATGGTGTTCGTCGACGAAGAATGTCCATTTTGCACGGCCGCGCGCGTCTCGCGGGATGGAGCGAGCCTCTACATCACGGGCGGCGGCCTGCCCTTCCTTCCGAATCCGCCCCCGGGACACGTAAGCCGCGTATCGCTTGAGTCCGTTTGCGGTCGCGCCTGCCTTGAGGAACATCTGGATTCCTATCTGCAGGCGGTCTTCGAGAACGATCCGGCCGCAGCGATGCTCGCACCTGAGCACCGCGCAACCGAGAACGCCGTCGACTTCGGCCCTGGTGAAGGACCATGGGCGAACACGACGGGCTACGGTGATGTCCAGCGCCGTTATGCGGATCCCGAGACCGGACAGGCCGCCTACTTCGGCTACCTTCGCGAAGGCGACATGGACAACATCGTTTCCGTGCGCATCCGCGTCGAGGACCGCGTGGTCACCGAGGCGGAGTGGACCATCGCCCGCGACGGGCAGTTCGGTCTCATGGATGCCGCCGGGCTTGCCGCGAACCCGCCTCCCCCGGAAGAGGTGCTGCCGATGGACGAACGGACATCCCGGTTCATGATGGTCGCCATCGCGAACGGCTACTTCCAGGCGCTGCAGGATCATGACGGCGAGTACATTCCGCACTTCGACACCTGCGAACGCGTCGAGAACGGCGTCAAGGTCACGCATCGTCCGCTGAGCCAGCCGCTCGGCGGCCCGCCGCCGGAACCCGTGGAGGAAGCCGATGACGAGGCGCCATCGCTTGCCGACGAGGAGATTTCCGGCGACTGCGTGGCGGGCTTCGAGATCTTCCGCGACGGGATCGCCGAAGCGACGATGCGGCGCTTCCCGCTGGTGGATGAGGTTGCGGGCGTCGTGTTTGGTGCTACGATTTTTCGCCGCCCCGAAGGGAATACGAATCGAAGGAACCTGCTGACCGAGTACTTCTACGTTCGCGAAGGCAGACTCGCTGGCATTTGGGCGGCCATGTACTACCTCGATCCGCAAGCGCCCTGGTCGTCCGGATGGGAGAACAGATAGCGAGTCTGGCATCGCCGGGCAGCAGACGTGAGGAGAATAGGAAAATGACCAATTTCCCACTTGGGACCAGGATCATGGTTGGCGCATTTGCGTTGGCCCTGCTCGGCGCCTGCGCCGAAAGCGAAATGCCGCAAGCGCAGGAGGCGCAGGACACTGCGGCCGCGCCGGACATGCCTGCTGCTCCGCCGGATCTGACGGCAGTCTGGGCCGTCGAAACGCGTTACGTCCTCGAAGGCAGCGCCGCCGGCGTTCCCCTTCAGCTCCACAGCACCAATTGGGCTCCCCTGAGCGACGGCGTGCCCGAAGAGATTCAAGCACCGACTTTCGAAGAGCAAAGGGCTGGGATTGAACAGGTGATCGCGAGCAATGTGGACATCTTCGCCCAACGTGCCCGAAACCGGTTCCAACCCCCATACAACGAAGCCGGACTAGCCGCGCTTGAGCAGATGCAGGCCGGTCAGACGCCGCCGCAAAACCCGTACGAGATGTGCCTGCCAAGCAACGCGACCGGGTTCGGCGGAGTGTTTTCGACCGCGCGTATGGTCCACAAGGACGACCTGATCGTGGCCATATCCCAGGACGGAACCGTTCGGCACTTCTATCTCGACGGCCGTGACTCCTCCAACGCCCTGCCCGCCTACGAGGGGCACTCGGTTGGTGCGTTCGACCCGGACGGTACGCTGGTCGTCGAGACCACAGCCTATCTCGGCGCGACATTCAATGATTGGCCCATGAGCAGCGAAGCCCGCCTGGTCGAAACGCTGAGTCTTTCCGAAGACGGCAACGAACTCGCGATCAAGTCGGTGTATGAGGACCCCGTCTATCTTGCTGAACCCGTTGCCCGCATGACCTACATGTTCCGCCAGCCGGCCGACTTCGAGCTGATTTTCGACCGCTGCGTGGAAAACGTATATGGCTCACTTGTTTACGACGAAGTCGTGCCAGATTACGTCAACGAACGACGTGAACTTCCGGAAGAGGATTGATCGTGAACAGAACATTTTCGGCTTTATTCCTTGCCATTTTTTGCATTTCTTCTGCGGCAATAGCCCATCATTCGACCAACCTCGGCTACGACACTTCGATCGAGGACTTCGAAGTTACCGGCGAATTCATCGAGTTTCGCTGGATCAACCCGCATGTGCTCATGCGCATAAGGCTGACCAACGCGGCGGGCGAAGAGGAAATCTGGACCGCCGAAACCCATAGCGCCGCAGTTCTCGGTCGCTTCGGCTGGCGCCCGAACATGTTCGAACCGGGCCAGCAACTCACCGTGATCGGCAATCCGCCGCGCCGCATGGAAGACCACATCGTGCACATCCAGTACGTGGAAACCGCGGACGGTCAACGATATTCGGTGAACCAGGCGAACTGATCCAGCGCAGGTACCCGATCTCCGCCTGGCGAGACACTTTCGGAGTCGCCGCCCAGGCGCTTGAGTTGTCAACGAGGTTTTTCTCGTTGACACATAAGCTGTGCGCACATATCCTGTGCAGCCATGAACGTAACCTTGTCACTCAATGACCGGGTTGTCGCGGAAGCGCGGCGGATCGCTCAGGCGCGCGGTACGAGCCTCAACCAGATGATTCGCGACTACCTCCAGCAGTTGACGGGGGCAGACGACGTCGAGGCCGTGATCGCGGAGCTTTCACAGCGGTGGGCCGACGAGAACTATCGCTCCAGCAGCACATGGACGCGCGAGGAGTTGCATGAGCGACCGGGCGTTTCTTGATACGAATGTTCTCGTTTACGCGCACGACGCCCGCGACCCCCTGAAGCGCGACCGGGCTCAGCAGTTGATCCTGCGGCTACTGCGCGAGCGATGCGGCGTCGTGTCGGTCCAGGTACTCCAGGAGTTCTTCGCGGCGGCAACCGGCAAACTCGAAATGCCGGGCGACGTGGCAAAGCGGCACGTCGCATCCTACGCCCGGCTTGACGTTGTCTCGCTTGCCGTCCCGGACGTGCTGGCGGCGATCGACCTGCATCGACTGCACGGATTTTCGATCTGGGACGCCCTCATCGTGCGCGCAGCGCTGAACGGCTCGTGCGCGACCTTGTACACCGAAGACCTGCAGCATGGTCGCCAGATAGAAACGCTGCTCGTCGACAACCCGTTCGCGGCGCAAAGCACACCCTCGTAGACGGACGTGCGTCAGCTACTCCACCGTCATCGACTTCGCGAGATTCCTCGGCTGATCGACATCCGTGCCCTTGAGCTCGGTTGTGAACGTTGAGGCAGCATTGCCGCGGAAATTCCTGTCGAGAGCTCGATATCCGTGACGCCAACCGCAAAGCGTGGCGGCGGCCCACCAGACACCTGGGGGCATCCCGGGCAGGTCCTTGGCCCAAGTACGGAACTTCAACGGATCGGGTCGTAGCAGCCCGATCCGCTCTTGGACTGACCCTCCGCGGTCACAGAATCAACCCCGCACATTCACGCGTCCCTGCGGCCACCGCGACGAGCGCACCTCGGATTGGCTGACGAACACCCGCGCCGTCAGCAAGTGACGCTTGCGGGCGAGCAAATGAGCCGGTTACGCTCTTGCGCCCGCACGCCGTTGTCTGGAGAGCCATGACAGCGACGCCAACAAGGGTGAGAACCATGCATAGACATCGCTGTACCCCGGCCACCTCGTTGACGATGTGTGCCGTTGCCTTGTCCGCACTGCTGTTCGCAGGCCACTCGCGGGCGCAGTTCGCGGGCGACATCGCCCTGCCTGAGGAATTCGGCGAGGCGCAGCGGGTCACCCTGGCCGCACAGGCCTTTCTGGACTCGCTCACCGCTGAACAACGCAACACCGCTTCGCTGCCGCTCGACAGCGAAAACCGCGGCAATTGGTCGAATCTCCCAAACGGCATCGTTCAGCGATCGGGCCTGCGCACAGGAGATCTTGGTGAGGCGCAGCGCATCGCCCTGCACCACTTGCTGCGCTCCGCGATGTCGAGCCAGGGCTATCTGAAGGTGGCCGGTGTCATTCACATGGATGAAATCCTCGGCAACACCTATGCCGACCCGCCCGAAAACCTCATGAACATCGACGTCGGCGGCTTCGGTCGAGGGCCGGTCGAACCGAGCGGCGACATGCCCGTGATCTTCGGCGCCAACCATTACTACGTTTCGCTGTTCGGCGAACCGGCCATCGATGGGGAATGGGCCTTCCTGCTGACCGGCCATCACCTGGCGGTCAGCTTCACGGTCGCGCAGGGTCGAGTCGGCTTTACGCCGCTGTTCATGGGATCTCAGCCCCTGGTGGTCCGGCGCGGCGTAGAGGCCGGCTGGTCGCCGCTCTATCACGAGAGCATCCGCGGCTTCGATCTCATGGAATCTCTGACGGCCGAGCAACAGCAAACGGCGCTCATCAGCGAAGAACGCGTCTTCGACGTCCTGACGGGGCCGGGCAGACGCGACGGAGTGCCGTCGTTCGAAGGTCTCAAGGCTTCCGACATGTCGCCCGAGCAGCAGTTGCTGCTGCGGCTGCTCGTCATGGAGTTTGTCGGCAACGCCGGATACGAAGGCGCCCGGGCACAGCTTCAGGCGATCGATGACAGCGGTTGGGACGAACTCTGGTTCGCATGGCGCGGCCCGGTCGGTGACCCGGAAGACCTTTTCTACTACCGCGTACACGGCGAGCGGCTGATACTGGAGCTGGCCTGGGAGGCGCGCAACCACATCCACGCCATCGTTCGCGATCCGCTCAACGACTATGGCGAAGACTGGCTCGGCATCCATTACGTCGAAAACCACCCGGACGTGACGGCGTTGATGGAAGCGTTACAGGAGCAGGTCGAGCAGGGCGAAGCGTCGGCGCCGTAGCAGGAGCAGGTCGAGCAGGGTGAGCCGTCAGCACCGTAGCAGGCGCAGTTCGATCGGGTCGCGCTGGTAGAGAATCGTCCAGGGAACTCGGCCGCCGCATAAGCCGGCAACGAGCGTTGGTGGGTTGTACCGGAATCCAATTCGTGCAGAATAGCGCCATGCCGCCAATCGCTCGACACAACTGGATACTCAAGCTCGGGCTAGTCCTGTTCCTGGCCGGGCAGTTGTGCTCCGTTGCACATGCGAGCGAATTCGGCCCACTTCCCCATGAGCACAATGGCGTCGTTTGTCTTGCGATCCTGACCGATGAGCAGGAAGGGCTCGTTCCGACTGCAAATCTCACTGCGCCAACGTTCATCGCCCTGGTCTCCGCTGTACCCCAAACAGCAAGACAAGCACCGCTCAAGCGGCTGCACTCGATTCGACCTCCGTCTACAGGTCCCCCCTCGATCTAAAACTTCTTGATTTCCTTGCGCCGTTGAGGGCGTCTGCGCGTTTGCGCGCTGCGCTGTTGTCTTTGCGGCATTTCAAAAAGTTTATGGATCGGGACAAATGACCAGACACACATCCAGGCCGGTGGCGCTCGCCTTCGCTGCCGCACTCACAATTCCTTGCGCACTGCCTGTTGCAGCGCAAACAACACAGACAGCCGACGACGAGAATGTCGTGGAGGAGGTTTTCGTGGTAGGCGCGCGCCGCGCGTATCGCGGAAATTTCGACGATCTCGAAAAACCATCGGCGGACCAGACCATTGACGAAGCCCTGTTGCGCGAGGTCGGGGCGATAAACCTCAATCAGGCGCTGGATTTATCGGCATCCGTTGCACGCCAGAACAACTTTGGCGGATTGTGGAACAGCTTTTCGATTCGCGGCTTCTACGGAGACATCAATCTGCCCAGCGGATTTCTGGTCAACGGATTCAATGCAGGCCGCGGGTTCGCCGGCCCGCGGGACCTGGTCGGCATCGAGTCGGTGGAAGTGCTCAAGGGGCCGCGCTCAGCGCTGTTCGGGCGCGGCGAACCCGGCGGCACGGTCAATCTTGTGACCAAACGGCCGCGATTCGAGACCCTGGGGGACTTCCGCGCCACCTTCGGGAGCTGGAGTCAAATGCGTTTCGAAGGGGATGTCCAAACCACGGCAGGAAGCAATGACCAGGTCGGACTGCGGATCGTGGGATTCCACGAGGATGCGGAGAGCTTCAGGGATACCGTCGAGACATCGCGTTTTGGCCTTTATCCGTCGATCACCTGGGAAATTTCCGACGCAAGCAGCGTGACTTACGAATTGGAGTACACGCAGCAGGAGATTCCCTTCGATCGCGGTGTTGCCTATTCGGAAGACTACGGTTTCACGCCGCGTGAAACTTTCGCCGGCGAGCCCGGCGACGGGCCCATCGAGACCGAGGTGCTCGGTCATCAGCTCGAAGTCCAGCACAACTTCTCCGACAATTGGAGTCTGCTCGCCGGTCTTGGGTACAGGGATACGTCTTTTGAAGGCAACGCATCCGAAACAAACTTCGGCGGACGCCAGACATACTTCCTGGACGGTCGAACGCTGTCGCGATTTTTCCGTTATCGGAACTTCGAGTCGGACTATTTCGTAGCCCGAGCGGAAGTTGCGGGTGAGTTCAATTCAGGCTCGCTTCGTCACAGACTGCTCGTGGGCGCCGACTATGACCGTTTCGACCTGAGTTGGTTTATCCAGCGCTACCGGCCAAGGTGGTTTCCGGGGACGACGGATATCAATACTCTCGATCCGGCAGCATATCTTTTTCTGGACGTGTTCAATCCCGTCTATGGCCAGTTCCCCCAACCGGTGCCCGGGCCAAACACGAACCGGGATGAGCGCCTGGATGGATTCGGCTTCTACATACAGGACCAGATCGACATCACGGATCGGTTGCAGGTTCGCCTGGGCTTGCGCTGGGATGACTTCGAGCAGGATTTGACCAACCGTCTCAGGACGCCCGCAACCACGTCCACGACATCGGATAATCGCGTCTCACCGCAGATTGGTGCGATTTACTCGGTCAACGACGGTTCCAGCCTCTACGCCTCCTACGGCGAAGGCTTCCGCCAACAACCTGGGTCCGACTATCAAGGCAACCAATTCAATCCGAACATCGCCGAGTCCGCCGAGTTCGGGCTGAAACTGGATATGGCGCAATTTACCGAAGGGGTCTCCGGCTCGCTCACTTTTTCGCTGTTCCGGGTGGACCAGAGCAACATTCTGGTGAACGACGATCGGCCGGAGGCCGTAGCGCTCGGGTGGTTTTCTCACGATGCAGGCGAAGCACGCAGCCGCGGGTTTGAAATTGACGCGGACCTTGCCTTCGAGAGCGGCGCCAACCTTTGGTTCTCTTACGCGAACACCGACGCGGTATTCACCACCAGCAATCTCGAAGCTGACTGGGGCGTGCTCATTGAAGCCGGCGACCCACTCATCAACTCGCCGGAACACCAGGCGAACGTGCAGTTCAGCCAGAGTTTCGAGGTGGGAGGCATGCCGGCGCAGGTGGGCGCCGGGGTTCAATATACCGGCGAGCGGCTTGGGTTTACCGCCTTTGACTTCTACTTGCCCGGCTATACCACCGCACGGTTCTTTGGCCAGATCGCACCCATGGAGCGTTTCACGATTCGCTTTGACCTGGACAACGCATTCGACGAGGTTTACTACACCAATTCCTATGCGGACGTCTGGGTCGAGCCGGGCGCACCGCGCCACTACCATGTCACGGCGTCCTATGCGTTCTAGCCGGCCCGAGTCCATGGCGCAACCGCAACCGGCTGCGCCATGGACCGCAACCACAGGATCTTGCCCTACCCCAAAACCATGACCAGCAAAAGCGCTGCTGCGGCCCGGATCGCGTCTCTCGGCGGGCGAAACGCGCGCTATCGCCCTTGACTCGGGAGTTAAAATGATGCCCGTACTCTCCGCTCAGACGCTCAGCGTCGTCCGCTCCGGCCAGCAGGTGCTGAAGGACGTCTCCTTCAGCATCGCGCAAGGCGAAGTTCACGCCTTGCTGGGGGGCAATGGCGCCGGCAAGTCAACGACCTTGCTGACCTTTCTCGGATTCCTCCAGCCGGCTTCGGGAAGTGTGCATGTGCACGGCCGCGACGTGAACGAGAATCTGAGCGCGGCCCGGCAGGCCATCGCCTACCTTCCCGAGGCGGCCACCCTGTACGGGCACTTGTCCGCCTACGAAAATCTCCGCTATTTCCTTTCGCTGGCGGGGACACCCACCGGCCGGGACGAACTCGATGCCGCCCTGGACCGGGTAGCCTTGCAACCCGAAGCCCGGGGCATGCGGATGCAAACCTACTCCAAGGGCATGCGTCAGAAAGTGGCGATTGCCCTGGCCATCCTGCGGGATACGCCTATCCTGCTACTGGACGAGCCGACATCGGGTCTCGATCCCGTGGCGATCGACGAATTCAATCGGCTGGCCCGGGATCTGGCCGAGGCCGGCCGGACCATTCTCCTGGTCACTCACGATGTCTACGGCGCCTGCCACGTGGCCGACCGCATCGACCTGTTGCAGAATGGCGTACTCGTCGGCGCCTTCGACCGGCCGCCCGGCCTGGACCGGATCGACACCGAGGCGGTGCATGCCGCCTTTGCCAGGCAAGCGGCAGCATGA
>JAJEBT010000077.1 GCA_022822405.1 Alphaproteobacteria bacterium | reverse complement strand
GGTCTGACGGTGCCTGGTTCTGAACCGGGACTGGGGAGTGACGAGGCTTGACGAGGAGGGCGGGCATGGTCGACGCTAGGGGCATCCTGCGTTTGCGTCACTGGTCGGGACCGGCCCGTGCCAGACCGTACCGGATTCCGGGATCCCGATGTTGGCACCACGAGAGGCTGGCAGCAATTCGGTGCAAGGCCCCTGGGAGACCCTGCCGTCGTCGGCCTTTCCCGGAATGGAGGGGCGAATGCCCCGAAGATCCGTGCCGGCTGGCACGGGCAAGGAAACCGTCGTCCTGCCTGCCTGGCATCAAGGGTTCAGGATCTGCCGCGGGACGCGTCTTCGGGTCCACGGTCCGGGAGGCTTGTCGGCGGACACGCAGGGCCAGGAACGAAATTGGGCGAACCAGAATGCGGGTGGCCAGAATGTGTGGGGGGAGCCTGCCTTCGGGCGGCGTCGCCGGAAAGGCCGTTGCGGCCCTGCGAGCGGCGGGGACCGTGCAGCGGCGAGAGTTGCATCACTGTCCTTCCGCCGAGGCGGGGCGATCCGTCTTCGCGGCGGGTGGTGGTCTGGCCGGCCCGCTTCATCACTGTCAGAAAAAGGGGCGCGCTATCCTCCCCAGCCTTATGGCCAGGGTGTCCGGCGCGGGATTCAGATGAGAACAGTCTTCTTGATGCTCGCCCTGGCGGCCGTGCTGACCACGTTCCAGGCCCGTGCCGGCGAATTGGCCCCAGCCCCGCAGTTTCTTGCCACATATGACCGCAGCTTCATCGAGCGGTCTGGTGCGCAAACGTTCGAAGAGATGCTGGACACCGGCATACTCCGCTATTTCTTCACCGGAGGTCGCGCGTGGCTCGTCATGGTGAACGGGCGTCCCTATTCCACCACCGCGAACAATCTTGACATGATTCCGCTTTCGGCGATCGAGCGCATCGAGGTCCTGCGTGGCGAAAGCCTGGGAACGATCGGCGGCCACTCCGCAACGGTGGGCGCGTTCAACCTGGTGCTCCGCAGGGATCTGGACGGGTTCGACGTCCGCACGGTTGCACGTGTGCCGGGAAAGTCAGGCGGGGACGCGCTTCAGGGCAGCGTCTGGTGGGGCGGCACATTGGGCCAGAACGGGCACGTGACCTTGGGCATCGACGTCCTGGACCGCCAGGAGATCGTCGGCAGCGCCCGGGAGCACAGCCGGTCGGAATGGATCCCGGGCGGCGACTTCGCCGACGCCAAGAACGTGAGCGTCGGCGGCAACACCGTCTTTGTATTCGACCGGAGCGAGAAAACGCTCCGGTCCCTGGCGCTGGGGTCATGCGACCCGGCGCTCGGCTACACCGGCCCGCTTCGCAACCCGCCGGGAATCCGTTCGGGCGACACCGGCTGCGGCTACGCCTACGGCAATGCCTGGTGGGACAGCGGGAGCGCCGGACGGACAAGCGCGATTCTGAACCTGGATCATCCCCTGGGAGAGAGCGCGGAATTCCGCCTGGATGCCATCGTCACGCAATCGCGTTCGGCGTTCCGTTACGCGCCGTCGGTTGACGTGTTCTCCATCGCGCCGAACACGGACCTGCTTGACGCGATCAACGAGGCGGCGGGCAATGCCGATCCCGCGTTCGAGGCGACGCGAGAGGACAACTTCGCGATCGGGCACCGGTTCATCGGCCATGGCAACCGGGACTGGGAATCGCGCAGCAACGAATTCGAGGTTTCGGCAACCATCGAGGGACGCCTTGCCGAAGGCCTGGGCTATGAAGCTAGCCTCGGCGCGTTCAGGTACGACGGTTCGTTGACCGGAAGGACGTTCGTGGACGCGCAATGGATTCGCGAGGAGATCGCTGCCGGGCGGTACGACCTCGCGAACCCGCTGTCGACGGATCCGGACCATCTGGAGGCGATCGACCGGAGCTCCCTGCGCGAGGACGAGGATGCAGGCGCACGATTCCTTGGCGCGGGGTTCGCCCTCGAAGGAAGGTTTCCGGCCTTGGGCGGGCGGGACGCGAATTGGACTGCGGGAACCGAGATCGGCACGCTGGAAGTCCATGACATCCTGAAGTTCCTGGATCGTGACGGCGGAGCCCGCGACGTGAACGGCGTCCTGGGTTCGGGTGGCACAAGCTACGAGGGCGAGCGCGACTTTGCCGGCGCGTTCACCGAGCTGTCGCTCCCCTTGGCCCGCAGGGTGGATATGCGGGTCGCGGCACGCGCCGACGAGTACGACGACGTGGGGTCGCTGCACTCCTGGCGCCTGGGCGCCGAATACCGTCCGACGGACATCCTGGCTTTCCGCGGCTCGTGGAGCGCGGGCGACAGGGCGCCGTCCATGAGTCATCTGCATTCGACCGCGTCCCAGGACCATCCCTATGTCCGGTGCGTTCCGGACGCGGGACCGCCGCCGCGCACGTGCGACGCGGCGAACTACCGGCAGGTCACCCGCATCACGCGCGGCAATCCGGACCTTGATCCGTCACGGCAGGAGAAGCTCTCCTTGGGCGCCGGAATCCGCAAGGAGCCGTTCTACTTCGTGGCCGACTGGTACCGGCTGACAACATCGGGCCAGCCGGGCTTGAACCGGGCCACCTGGGCGATGCTGAATCACCCGGAATGCCCGCCTGGCGGCGGCGGCAACTGCATCGAGCGGACGGCGGGCGACATCACCATTCACGACAGCTTTGCCAACATCGTCGACACCGATGTCTCCGGCGTAAATGCAAGGTTCGGCGCGCGAAGGGACACCGATTGGGGCTTTCTGGCCGTGCGCGGCCTGTGGCGCCATGTCATCGACAGCGAGGCAACCGTCGCGAACGACACGAATCCCTTGCAGCTGCCGCGCAACGCGGTTCGCATCGTTACGTCGGTCGGGCGAGGCGACGTGACGGGCTACTGGGCCTTCAACCGTCGCGACCGGATCCGGAACAGTCAGGACGACGGGCATTTCGGGTCCTGGACCGGCCACGACCTGACCCTTGACTGGAAATCGCCGTTCGGGATGGAGGGCAAGCGCTTGACCGCCGGAGTCTTCAACGTGACGGACGCGAAGCTTTCAGAGAACACCGCGAACCCCTCCCGTACCGACGGACCGCGCGCGGCCGGCTGGGGACGCACGTTCTTCGTGACCTTCAACATGCGGTTCTGAAAAACCGGCCGACGCGGCGCAGCGACTTCTGCAAGTTCGGCGGCGGTTGAGCGGATTCGGCGCGCCGGACCTTCCGGAGACGGACCGTCGGTGGAGACAATGGCAGACGAAAGCGGGTCGAGAAACTGCACGGGCCGCGCGAACATGGCCCGCTCCGCAGCCGGCACCACGACGCGAAAGGTCAGGAACTTCGGGAAAGACCCAGAGGTCAGCCCAAACTGCTGCGATAGCAGCTTCGTTCAATCCCAAGTATCTGTCATGACACGCCTTTTCCGCTGATGACGTCGGCCAAGCCGAGCAGAGAGCAGTGGAGCGTCCACGTCGCCTCATTCAGCGGGGTGAAGCGGTGGTCCAGCTCGATGTCCTCGATGCCGATCTCGCCGAGTTCCGGTTGCGGATCGCGTGTCTTTCTCATGCCGGCCTCGCGAAGAATTGCCGAATTCGGCCCGAATCGCTCGAGAACGGCCAGAAACCGGCCTCTCCTGTTGGATCTGCGATCCGAAGACCGCGGGATTGATCAAATGGAGTCAATGTCTTGTGGCAATCTCGGGCGGGCGCCAGTTAGGCGTATTCCCAAATCTCTTCTGATTCGTCCTTGTCCGACGAGTTGCGCTTCTGTGGGGGGATCGGCGTTGAACAAGCTGCATTTCCTCAAACCGCTGCCACAGATTGAATGTCGAGAGCGAACCCGACTCCGTGTTGGCCGAACACCTGGAAGTCGGTGCGTATCGGGCAGATTTCAGCCTCGCGGTGTTCCGAAAGCCCGCCCGGATGTGTACAGGTGACGGACAGGAGTTGGTTGCCACAGCCGACATCCGTGGGTGGAGTCCCGAATGATGCTGCTCAAGCGAGAAATAAGTCCGGTCACGCGATGCCCCCCTCTTCGTCGCATCCGCCTTGCGGGTGATGATCATGATGCAGTCGTAACGGCCGGCCGTGAACGGCGGTTCCGGAGAGAGTGTCGCCATCGCCGCCTGCTTTCTCGTCGATTCCCGGCGGTGCACCAGACGGAATGCTGCCTTGGTCCATGCGAGGTGAGATGTTCCGGAGCTTGGCGGCATTCAGCTTCTCGCCCGCCGTGTTCACACCGCTGCTTGCGCGATTGTACGTGCGGTACCGCCCCGTGGTTTCGATGCTCTTCTGCGCGCCGGTCCTGCCCGGGGTGCACGGCATCGCGCAGCGCCACGACATTTCGCGGAGCATCACCCGTTTTCGCGCACTGGTCAGGTTTCTCGGCCGATGGGGTGGGTTCTCTGTGGAGCACGGGACGTCGCTCCGGTCGTATTGACCGGCGGCATGTCGCCACCGCCCGTTCGCGAATTGCGTGCCGCGAGACGGCCGAGGCCACCAAGGCCGGATCCAGGGGACGGGTGTGAGCCGCTCGACAGGAGTGCCGATCGCGCAGGCGGTGCGGAGACTGGAGTCGCGGCTTGGCGTCTGGGCCATTGAGCGAAGGCGCATGATCATTGCGGCGGCCTTGGTCCTGTCCGGAATCGCGGCGAGCGGCACCGCGTTTCTCGAATTCTCCGCCGACGACCGGATCTACTTCTCCAAGGACAATCCCCAGCTCGTCGCGGCCGAAGCGATGGAGGACACGTACGGCGAGACCAGCAACGTCTTTTTCGCCATCGCGCCCGAGGACCGCAACGCCACCTCCGCCCTGGCGCTGGAGGCGGCCCTCTGGCTCACTGAACGAGCTTGGCATATTCCGTTTGCCATCAGGGTCGACTCGCTGACCAACTTCCAGCACAACACGGCTGACGACGACGACATCGTGGTTCGCGATCTCGTGGATGACAGCGCCTTGGGCGATGCCGGGGAACGGGCTCGGATTCGTGCGATCGCGCTGGCGGAACCGCTCCTCGCGGGGCGCCTGATCGCGCGTGACGGCGGGGTCAGCGGTATCAACGTGACCTTCGCGCTGCCAGGCGAGAACCAGGTGCGCGAAGGTGCCCGGGTGGCCGAGGTCTCCCACGGACTCGCCGACCAGGTTCGCGCACGGTTCCCAGGCATTGACGTGCGCGTGACCGGCCTGGTGATCTTCAACCAGGCATTCATGCAGGTCTCTCTAGGCGATCTCAAGACGCTGGTTCCTGCGAGCTTCGCGACGATGACGCTGGCGCTGCTGTTCTTGACCGGAGGGGTCGGCAGCACGTTCGCGATCATGCTCGTGGTCGCCCTCTCGGTGATGGTCTCGGTGGGACTCGGCGGTTGGGTGGGGCTGCCGATGACGGCGCCGTCCGCCGTTGCGCCGGTCGTCGTGCTCACGGTCGCGATCGCAAGCTGCGTGCATATCTTCTCGAGCCTCGTCCATTCCATGCAAAGAGTTGCCTCACGAACGCTGGCAGACCAAGGTTCCGACGGGCCGCTTTCGGAGCCGGGGAATGACGCGCTCAAGCGGAACGCCATCGTCGAGGCGATGCGGGTCAATCTTCAACCGGTCTTCCTCGCCTGCTTGACCACCATGCTTGGCTTCCTGAGCATGAACGCCTCCGAGGTGCCGCCGATCCGCCACATGGGCACCTTTGTCGCGTTCGGTGTCGGCGCGGCGTTTTTTCTGTCGGTGACCCTGCTGCCTGCTTTGCTCTCGCTGCTGCCGATCCGGGTGCGCGCAACCGAGGACCGCCGCGATGCCGCGATGGCCGCGCTCTGCGAGTTCGTGATCCGCCGACGCCGTGTGCTGGGGTGGGGGTTCGGAGCGGTCACGGTGGCGCTCGTCGCCTCGGTACCCAGCAACGAGTTGAATGACGTTTTCCTCCACTATTTCGACGAGAGCGTCGAGTTTCGCCGCGACGCAGATTTTACAGTCGAGAATCTCACCGGTCTTTACACCATGGATCGCACCTTCGGTGCTACGCTATTGAAATAGCGTCTCTTTTTCCTCACGCAAACGCGATTTCGGGCGGATTCGAACGAGTTTTCTCCCGTTTCTGCAACCGAACGGAGGAAGAGAATCATGTCGAAGATGCGACTCACCGACGCGAAGGTCCGCGCCCTGCGGCCCGCGAAGACCACCCGGAACGTCCGGGACACCGCCCTTGCGGGCTTCGGCGTCAGGATCCTGCCCAGCGGGCGGAA
>JAJEBT010000197.1 GCA_022822405.1 Alphaproteobacteria bacterium | reverse complement strand
GGAAATAGGCGCGCATGTCCTGGGCGGTCCCAGGGACGAACCGCAGAATTCGCGGAAGCCTCCGCAGCATGGCCAACTGCTTTTTGCCGGAACTCGCGCTCGGTTTGCCGCTGCCGCCGCGCAGCCACTTCAACAGCTTTACCGCGCGTCCTTGCGAACCTCTCATGCTGAAGCCGCCCAGCCGCGTCAGGCGGATAACCTCCCCGGCCGACATGCCCGCGACGATCGCGTCGCAGGTCTCGCGCCGCGCCTCCAGGTTGGGCAAGACAGGCGCGATGTGCTCTTCCATGAAGAGCATCGTCACGATGATGATGTCGCCTTCGTCGATCGCCTTGCGCGCATTTTCGAGGGCCTTGGGGCTGCTACCCCATTCGGCGGCGGCGTGAAGACTGAGGGTAACGCCGGGAAGTCTTTTCCCGAGCCGGCGCCCCGCGCGTTCGACCACCCCCGACAGATGCCTGTCGAGCGTGACGAAGACGACCCGGATCGCCGTTGATTCAGCGGCCGTAGTGGGCTTTGGCATCGTAGAGCGTTTCGATCTCGATGGCGGCCATGCCGCGGTCGGCGGCATAGCGCTCCGTGTTGCGGCGCGCCTTGCCGCGAACGAAGAAGGGGATTTTGCGGAGCTCATTTTCGGCTTCCGAAGTCCAGGCGATATCCGGCCCGGCGGTGTCCAGCGCCCGGCTGGCGCCGTTGCCGGTTTGCGAATGTGCGTCGTCGCCCGGCAAGGCGGCCCTGTGGGAGCCCGCAAGGGAGCTCAGATGGGACGGCGCCACGTCGTCGTTGAACTCGAAATCTTCGCGGAACATGCCCAGCAGATGTTCCTCTAGTCCCATCATCAGCGGATGAACCCAGGTGTCGAACAGCACGTTGGCGCCCTCGAAGCCCATCTGCGGCGAATACCGTGCGGGAAAATCCTCGACATGAACCGGCGCCGAAATGACCGCGCAGGCGATTCCGAGGCGTTTCGCGATATGGCGCTCCATCTGCGTCCCGAGCACCAGTTCCGGCCGCGCTTCCGCAATTGCCGCCTCGACTTCCAGATAGTCGTCAGCGATCAGCGCCTCGACGCCGTAGTCTTTCGCGGCATCCCGGACAGGCCGCGCGAATTCGCGGGAATAGGTGCCCAGACCGACGACTTCGAAGCCGATTTCCTGCCGGCACACGCGCGCCGCCGCGAGGGCGTGCGTTGCATCGCCGAAGACGAAGACCCGTTTGCCGGTCAGGTAGTTGGAATCGACGGACCTCGCATACCACGGCATGCGTGACGGCAGTTTCTCCAGGCAGGCCGAGGGGTCGACGCCGGCAAGCGCGGCGACTTCGCGGACGAATTCGACAGTCGCACTGACGCCGATCGGAATCGTTTTGGTGTAGGCCTGCCCGAACGCTCGTTCCATCCACCGGGCCGTGGTTTCTGCAACCTCGGGGTAAAGGACCACGTTGAAGTCCGCTTCGGGCAAGGCGACGATATCCGCCGGCCGCGAGCCGCGCGGGGCTACGGCGACGATCCCGATCCCGAGGCTCTCCAGGAGCCCGGCTACCTCCGTAACGTCGTCGCGATGCCGGAAGCCAAGCGCGGTGGGTCCCAGAATATTGCAGCGCGGCGCCGACCCGGCGGGGCGATGGGGTCGGCTTTCGCCGGGTGCGAGCGCCTTGTTCGCGGTCAGCGTACGCACCAGCCGGTAGAACGTCTCGGCGGCGCCCCAATTCTCCTTTTTCTGATATGCCGGCAGTTCGAGCGGCACGATGGGCACCGGAAGTTCCAGCGCTTTCGCTAGGCCGCCCGGATCGTCCTGAATCAGTTCCGCGGTACAGGAAGCGCCAACCAGCATCGCTTCGGGCCGGAACCGGTTGTACGCGTCGCGGGTTGCGGATTTGTAAATCTCGGCCGTGTCGGCACCGAGGTCCTTTGCCTGAAAGGTTGTATAGGTGACCGGTGGCCGCTTCTCCAGCCGCTCGATCATGGTGAACAACAGGTCGGCGTAGGTATCGCCCTGCGGCGCGTGCAGGACATAGTGTAGGCCTTCCATGCCCGTCGCGACCCGCATGGCCCCGACATGGGGCGGCCCCTCGTATGTCCATAGGGTCAAGTGCACCGGTCAGGCCGCGAGTTTCATTCGCCGCACCAGCGGGCGGGCGAACAGTTCCGCCAGGTCGGACGCCTGTTCATAGCCCTGGATCGGCGTGAACAGGAGTTCGATCGACCACTTCGTCGTCAAGCCTTCGGACTCCAGCGGATTGGCAAGGCCGAGGCCGCAGACCGTGATGTCCGGCTGTGCGTCCCGGCACCGATCCAGTTGTCGTTCGACATCCTGGCCCTCGCTGTATCGGGTATCGGGCGGCAGGAGGGCCATCTCCGGCGCCATATGGTGGCGTTGCAGGTACGGAGTCCCGACTTCAACGGCGTGCATGCCCATTTCGCGGACGAGAAATCGGGCGATCGGTATTTCGAGCTGCGAATCCGGAAAGAAGAAAACGCTGCGGCCCGCCAAGTCCTCGCGATATCGCGCCATGCCGCGCCGGGCGCGGGCAGCCTTCGACGCTGTAGCAGCATCCACCTTGTCCGCACCGATGCCCCATGCCGCCGCCGCAGCGCGAAACCAAGCGGTGGTTCCTTCAGCACCCAGCGGGAATGGCGCTTCCAGCCGCTTTGCGCCGCGCTCGTCGAGCGCCAATGACGTGGCGGACAGAAAGGGTTGCGCCAGCAAGTAGCGCGTGTCCGGCCCGACGGGCGGCAGACTGCCCGCATTGCGGGGCGGAAGGAAATGGACCGGACCGACGCCGATTTCATCGAAAAGGCGGCGGAACTGGTCTTCGACGATATCGGCGAGGGCGCCTACGACCAGCAGCGTGGCCGGACTCCTGCCGGGAGCATCCGGCATTGCCGGCACCAGGGAGGCCAGGCACGCGTCTTCGCCCTGGGTGAATGTGGTTTCGATGCCGCTACCGGAATAGTGCAGAACCCGAACCTGACCGGCGAACTGCCGGGACAGGCGGGCTGCGGCGCGCGACAGATCCAGCTTGATGACTTCCGACGGACAGGAACCGACCAGGAAGAGCATTTTGATATTCGGACGGTATCGGAGCAGTCGCGCAGCGACCCGGTCCAGTTCATCCAGAGCATCCGCCATTCCGGCGAGATCCCGCTCGTCTATGATGGCCGTCGCGAAGCGTGGCTCCGCAAAGATCATGACACCGGCGGCCGATTGCAGGAGGTGGGCGCAGGTTCGCGAGCCGACGACGAGGAAAAAGGCGTCCTGTATCTTGCGGTGCAACCATACGATTCCTGTCAAACCGCAGAAAACTTCCCTTTGCCCGGCCTGGCGCAGAATCTGAGGTGCGGACCCGGCGCCGTCTCCGCTTTCCGGAAAGTCGAAAGGGGAAACCGTTTGTCTAGAGTTGGCGCCGCGCGGGTTCATTCAGCGGCCCTTGCGAAACTATGCCTGGTTCCGGAATTCAGCGGTCTATCGGCACGTCCCTTGCTGAACTTTACGATAAACTGAGCGGCATTGACGACATAGGACGCGTAGGCCGCGAGTGCGATCGCCATGAGCGTCTCGACGGACGCCGCTCCGGAAGCGAGGGCCACGAGATACAGGGAGTGCAGGCCCAGCACCAGGATGCTGACCACGTCTTCCCAGAAGAAAGCGGGCGCAAAGAGGAATCGCCCGAATACGACCCTTTCCCAAATCGCGCCGGTGACCATGATCGCGTACAGGACAAGCGTCTTGACAACGACCGATACGATCGCGGCGCTCTCGGCGGCGCCGGTCGTCAGATAGAGGATGACGAGCGCCAGACTGACCAGAAATACAAGAAACTGGACCGGTGCCAGGATCGCCTGAACCAGGGTCCAAATCGTCGAGTCGCGGCGGTGGCGTTGTTCGGGTGTATAAAGCGCCTCGCGCAGGCACTTGGCCTTCACGTCCGTCGCGCAGGCACTCGATCCGGCATGGGCGGGCCAGGGGTTACCGTCGACTGCAGCGACCCATGTGTCGAGAACTGTGCCGAATCCGAAGACATACATTGTTTGACACCGTCGCCAGATATGGTCAGTATGTTAAGAGTGCTTGACACTCCGCAAATGAACCGCTGCACCAGCCCATCTGCCTTGCTGGGCTCGCATTTGGGGCCTCACCTTGCCGATGGATGGCACTCTTGCAATGGATTGTATTTCTGAGCCGGAACGTATGTCAATAAAAATAGACACTTGATTTTGTAAATTTTTTATAACGATAATGGCGCCTGCAGCTGTCCCGACAGCGGCAATGCGCCGATCGACCGAGAACGATGCGGCGGTCGCCGGAATTACGGAGACCGTCACGGACGACCGGAAGACGGCAGCAGCCTTGCGGTCGTCCTCTCGATGAGGGGGTGGCGATGCCGGGTTTGGGACAAACGTTGAGTTCGATGTGGTATTCTGCCGTGGCACTGACGATCGCCGAAAAGCTGAGCGTTGTAACCGGGCGAACAAGACACCCTGTCGACAAGTTCGTCTCGTTGCGTCGAGTGGAGATTCTCGAAACGATCGATGCCGCGATTATCCCGCAACTCCTAAGGGATCGGGAGGGCGAAGGACTACCGGCCGATGTGCGCATCTCGCCGCGTCGTGCCGAAGATTCCAGACGGATCGATCCGGAAACGGTGGCGGAATTTACCCGGCTGCTGATCGCGGGCCACGGCCGTTCGGCGGAGTCGGCGGTCGAGCGTCTGCTGGCCGACGGCGTCGATGACGAGGCCTTGTGCACAGACCTGTTGACGCCGGCTGCCCGTCTGCTCGGCGAGTGGTGGGAGGAGGATGGATGCAGTTTCGGCGACGTTACTGTCGGCCTCGTCCTGCTGCACAACATCCTGAGGCATCTCGGAGAGACCTGGGAGCCGGAACCCCTGTCTCCGACGGCGGCTGGCGAAATACTGTTCGTCGCGCCGCCAGGCGAACAGCACATTCTCGGCCTGTGTATGGTTTCGGAGTTCTTTCTCCGTGCAAACTGGAACGTGCGGGTCGAATTTCCCGTTACCCTGGCCGACCTCGACGATATCGCCCGGTCGAGCCGAGCCAGAATTTTCGGGTTGACCTGTAGCAGTGAAGCCGCTCTGCCGACGCTCAAGGCGACGGTGTCGGCGCTCAGAAACCTGTCGGGCGGCAATGCCGCACACATCATGGTCGGCGGCAACATATTCGGCTCCAGGCCGGATCTGTTCGCGGAGTCCGGAGCGGATTCAACGTCTTGCGATGTGCACGAAGCGATCGAGACAGCTGCCCGCGTATTCGCCCGGTTGCGTCCCGCGATAGCGGATCGACCGATCGGTACAGCTTAGGCAGCGCTCTACCCCGTTCGGGCGAATACCGGCTCGGAGTCACGGTATCGAATCTGAAACACATGTCGCTCGCGAAGGGTTCCCGGTCCTTGGAAAACGCACTTACCGGGATCGGTGTTTCCGAGACAGCAGCGCTGATAGCGGAAGCGAGCGATATCGTTCTTCTCATCGATCCGGATGGAGTCATCGTCGACTATGCCGATTCCGGCGATCTCATTGTCGGCCGAATTCCGGAATCGCCGTTGTGCCGGCGCTGGACGGAACTCGTTACCGTCGAGAGCCGGCCGAAGGTAGAGGAGATTCTGGAGTCCGCCAGGATCGGCGCCGCCCAGAGATGGCGGCAGATCAATCTCTTCGAGAATTCTTCTTCCGACATTCCCGTTTCCTTCAAGGCGATATGCCTCTCCGATAAGGGGACGACCCTGGCATTCGGGCGCGACATGAGTCCGATTGCTGCCAACCAGCAACGCCTTGTCGACGCCCAACTCGCGCTGGAGCGTGAATCCGCCCGTTTTCGTCACGCAGAAACTCGTTACCGCATTCTATTCAGGAATTCTGCGGAGGCGGTGCTGGTCCTCGACGACGATACGGAATCTGTCGTCGAAGCGAATGACTCGGCCCATGCCCTGCTGGGCAAGGTCGGGCAGAGTCTAGTTGCGAAAAGCCTCGCCGATGCATTCGACGGATTCGACCCGAATCTCGTAAGGGTATTGTTGGCGAAGGCACGCTCGGCGGCCCATCGGGACGTTACCGATGCTCTGCATTACGCCGAAAGCGGCACGTTGCTCGCAACGGCGCGGTTTGTGCGTCAGGAACCGGCTTCGTTCATCATCGTGCGGATCGCCGCCTCGGGCGCAGACGGGGCCATTGGGCAGGTTGCCAGATCTGACATTGCCGACCGGCTGATCGACGCGCTACCCGACGCCATACTGTTAACGGACGAACGTGGACGGGTGATCCGTGCCAATTCTGAGTTTCAGCTCTTGGCGCAGTTGTCATCCGAGGAGCAGGTGCGCGGCCATTCGATAAGCCGGTGGCTCGGCCGGTCCGGGACGGATGCGAACGTGCTCTTGTCAAACCTCCAAAAGCACGGCCGGCTGCAGAATTTCGGTACGACGATTACCGGCGAGATGGGCGCGGAGGCGAGGGTCGAAATTTCATCGGCCGCCGTCAGGGAGTCGAACGGAACTTCCCTAGCCTTCGTCATCCGCAATGTCGACCAGCGGCTCTTTCCCGCTTTGAAGGTGGACGACATGCCGGAGCCCAGGGACAAACTCGTCGAACTGATCGGACAGCTGACGCTCAAACAGATCGTTCAGCAGACAACAGACGAGATCGAACGCCTGTGCATGGAAGCCGCTCTCATGCTCACGGGCAACAACAGGGCGGCAGCTGCGGAACTGCTCGGTCTCAGCCGGCAGAGCTTCTACCTGAAATTGAGGCGCCACGGATTTGGCGACAAATGACCTGGACGGTCGGTGAAGCGAGCCCGGCTCCGCGACCTGCCAGACGGGCTTGCGGAAGGGGCAACGCTCGAACGCCCGATCGACGCTTGCAAAGTGTAAAATTATTTTGACGGATTTTTTTGTCAATTTATACTGTCAGTATGTCTCACGACCTCACAGCCACGACGACAGTGCCAGCGACGCGGACCTATCCGCATCCCGTCGCCGTTCTCGAACTCCTCAAGCCCATTACTTGGTTTGCGCCCATGTGGGCGTTCGGCTGCGGCGTAGCTTCCGCGGCCCAGGTGGCCGGTGATCGCTGGTATGTGCTGGCGATCGGCGCAATTCTCGCCGGACCCATGGTGTGCGGTTGCAGCCAGGCGGTGAACGACTGGTTCGATCGCCATGTCGACGCGATAAACGAACCGCATCGTCCCATACCCTCCGGCCGCGTACCGGACCGATGGGGCATCCGGATCGCGATAGTCTGGACCTTTGCATCGCTGGGCGTGGCAACCTTGCTCGGCGTCTGGGGATTTGCCGCCGCCGCCGTCGCTCTGGCGTTGGCGTGGGCATACAGCGCACCGCCGTTTCGTCTCAAATCGAACGGCTGGTGGGGAAACGCCGCCGTCGGTCTTTGCTACGAGGGGCTGCCCTGGTTCACTGCAGCAGCGATCCTGACCGGCGGCTTGCCGGATGCGCGCATTCTCGCGTTGGCGCTGCTGTACAGCATTGGCGCGCACGGCATCATGACCCTGAACGACTTCAAGTCGGTCGACGGCGACCGGACGATGGGCGTTCGCACATTGCCCGTACAACTGGGACCGGATCGGGCGTGCCGGCTCGCCTGCCTCGTTATGACGTTACCGCAGTGTGTCGTGGTCGGACTGCTGATCGATTGGGGCCGGCCGTTCTATGCGTCGGCCGTCGCAACGCTAATCGTCGTCCAGATCCTGCTCATGGCGCGTCTTCTGAAAGCGCCCTGCCAGCGCGCGCCCTGGTATAACGCGACCGGTACGACACTCTACGTCATCGGTATGCTCGTCAGCGCATTCGCCGTCGCGCCATTGGTGTCGGTCGCCGCATGACGGAGCGATCGCTCAGCTGGATCGGTATCTTCCGGCTCGGCATCGTCCAGACGATGCTGGGTTCCATCGTGGTGCTGGCGACCTCGACCATGAACCGTGTGATGATCGTGGAACTCGCGCTGCCTGCCATGCTGCCCGGAATTTTCGTCGGCCTGCATTATGCGATCCAGATTCTGAGGCCGCGCTGGGGATACAGCACCGACGTCAGGGGATACCGCACGCCTTGGATCGTCGGCGGCGTGGCTGTACTTGCCGTCGGCGGCATCCTGGCCGCCTTGGCGACCGCCTGGATGGAAACCGATACTGTTGCCGGAATTGTCCTCGGCGTGATCGCCTTTCTGGCGATCGGGATCGGAGTCGGGGCATCGGGTACAAACCTGCTCGTCCTGCTGGCGACGCATGTGGCGCCGCGGCGTCGCGCCGCGGCAGCCAGCATTACCTGGATGATGATGATCGCGGGTTTTGTCGTGACCGCAACGGCCGCAGGCGAGTTCCTCGACCCCTTCTCGTCGCTGCGCCTGGTCGAGGTCACGTCCGTCGTCTGCGGCAGTGCGTTCGTTTGCGCTTGCCTTGCCGTCTGGCGCGTCGAAGCACAAGGCGGTCGCCTCGGCGCAGTCCGGTCGATGCCCGGCGAGCCGGCGGATAAGCCTCCCTTCCTTGTTGCACTCCGGCAGGTTTGGGGAGAGCCGAAAGCCCGCAGATTTGCCGTTTTCGTATTGGTCGCCATGCTCGCGTACAGCGCTCAGGACCTGGTTCTGGAACCTTTCGCAGGCACCGTTTTCGGAATGACGCCCGGCGAATCGACGAAGCTGGCCGGCGTGCAGCATGGCGGTGTCCTGCTGGGAATGCTGGTCGTGGCGATCGCCGGTTCGGCGATCGGTAGCCGACGCGCTGGATCGCTGCGTCTCTGGGCTGCCGGCGGTTGCGTCGCGTCCGCCCTTGCGCTCTTCGGTCTTGCGGCCGGCGGACTGATCGGGGGCGACTGGCCCTTGCGGGCGAACGTGTTTGCCCTAGGCGTGTCGAACGGCGTTTTCGCCGTCGCCGCCATCGGTTCGATGATGGGGCTTGCGGGCCAGGGGATCAGGGACCGGGAAGGTGTCCGCATGGGCATTTGGGGCGCGGCCCAGGCGATCGCGTTCGGCCTGGGCGGCTTTGCCGGTACCTTCGTCCTGGATGTCGCCCGCGCAGCGATCGACGCGCCTGGCGCGGCTTATTCGATCGTCTTTGCGCTCGAGGCGGTCTTGTTCGTTGTAGCGGCGCTGCTGTGCGTCCGGCTCGCCGGCGATGCTTTCGCGACCCGGCCCGGCCCGGGTGCTGCCTATGCCGCCCAGTCGACGAACAATTGAAAGGCGGAATGCGATGCAAACCTACGACGCTGTCGTTGTCGGTGGAGGGCCTGCGGGCGCAACTGCAGCCACCGATCTCGCGAATGCCGGGCGCGCGGTTCTGTTGCTGGACCGCCCCGGCAGGATAAAGCCGTGCGGCGGCGCCGTCCCGCCGCGCCTGATCCGCGATTTCGAAATTCCCGATCACCTGATCGTCGCGCGGGTGACCTCGGCGCGGATCGTGTCGCCGCGGAACAAATGGGTCGATATGCCGATCGACGGCGGATTCGTCGGCATGGTCGACCGCGCTGATTTCGACGAATGGCTCAGGCAGCGGGCAGCCGCCGCAGGCGCAGACCGGGCGGACGGCCGCTTCGTCGGTCTTGCGCGCGACGGAGACGGTACCGCTGTCGTCGAATACCAGCTCGCCGGTAACGGCAGTGCCGGGGAACCGGTCTCGGTCCGGGCGCGTACCGTTGTCGGCGCGGACGGCGCACGATCCCGGGTCGCGCAGCAGGCGATGCCGGAACTGGGCCAGGCGCCGTGCGTGTTCGCATATCACGAAATCATCGAATCGCCGGCACCCGGCGAGGCAGAGTTCGACCGCAGCCGATGCGACGTCTACTACCAGGGCAGGTTGTCGCCGGACTTCTATGCCTGGGTGTTTCCGCACGGCAATACGACAAGCGTCGGCACCGGGAGTGCGCGGAAGGGGTTTTCCCTGAAAAACGCGGTTCGCATCCTGCGCGGGGCTTCCGGTCTGAACAGGTCCGAAACGATCCGGACCGAAGGTGCACCAATCCCCTACAAGGCGCTGAAACGTTGGGACAACGGCAGAGACGTGATCCTTGCCGGGGATGCGGCCGGCGCGGTCGCGCCATCGTCGGGAGAAGGAATCTACTACGCCATGCTCGGCGGAC
>JAJEBT010000200.1 GCA_022822405.1 Alphaproteobacteria bacterium | reverse complement strand
CGCTGGGACTACGGACGTCGATGTACAAGTCAATCTGGAGATAGCGTCTGGTGCCGTAAACGTTACGCGACTTGAGCAGGCGCTCCAGAATGCTGGGTTCGTCCCTGAGGACGGTCGCATTTGGCGATGGGTTGCAGACGGGCCTTTCGCTGAGACGATTGTGAAATTCGAGCTCCTCGCCGATCTCCAGGACCAGCAGGAGGGAGTAACGGTCTTGTTCGACGGGTGCGAGAACCTCGGGGCAGTGAATCTACGCGGCACCCGCTACGTAACCCGAGACTTCAAAGTTCTCGACCTTACCGCCCGAATCAGCGGCGTAACTTCAGACGTCCTGACCTCATAGTGCCCGCCTGATCGCAGATTGCACACTTTTTTCAAGCGCAGCAAGGCTTTCGCCGCATTTCGGGCTTGACATCGGCGGCCCGGGGCTGATAATATAATATGGAACATGTTTGACGCCGCAGGACCCATGATGATCTCGCTCCCCCTGCAACGGGCCAAGGCCACCGCAATCGGCGACACCGTCTTCTCCTTCGCCACCGAGAACGGCCGCACCGTCTACTTCTCCAATCTCGAGCCGTTCGACTGCCATGCCGAGGGCGACCGGGCGGCGAGGCTGCTGCGGATCGCCAGGTTCGCCCGCCACGGCGTGCGCCACAAGCATCTGATGGAGGCCTTCGGCGTCGGCCGCACGACCGTGCACCGGGCGCAGAAGCGGCTGGCCGAGGACGGGGAGCGGAGCTTCCATGCGCCGCGCCGGGGCCGCGGCGCCAGCGTCCTGGTCGGCGAGACGGCGGCGGCGGAGCGGCTGCTGGCTTCGGGGATGAGCGGCGCCGCCGCGGCCAGGGAGCTCGGCGTCTCCGTCGCCACCATGAACCACAACCGCCGCAAGGGCCGCATCGGCCGGGGCGATGGCCGAAGCGGTTCCGCGCTTCGACGAGCCGCTCTCGGCGGTGGCCAATGGCGGCGTGCTGGCGGCGCTGCCGATGCTGCTGCGGGAGGGGCTGCTGGCGCGGGGTCTTGAACACCTGTCCCTGCCGAAAGGCTACTACGGGCTGGCCAGCATCCTGCTGCTGCTGTCCTTCCTGTTTCTGGCCCGGCTGCGCAATGCCGAGGCGCTGCGCCGTCAGGCGCCGGGGGAATGGGGCGCCATCCTCGGGCTGGACCGCTGTCCGGAGGTCAAGACGCTGCGGCGCAAGGTGCGGGCGCTGGCGGCGGACATCGAGCCGGTTCGCGGCTGGCGGCGGGCGCTGGCGGCGGACTGGCTGGCCGATGCGGCGCCGGAGGGGCCGGTGCTGTCGGTGGACGGGCATGTGAAGGTCTATGCCGGCCGCAAGGGCCGGCTGCCGAAGCATTTCGTCGCCCGGCAGAAGCTCTGCCTGCCGGCGGCGACCAGCTACTGGATCAATCTTCTTGGCGGCCGGCCGCTCCTGTGCCTGCCCAAGGCGCTGGATCCGGCCATGGCCGCGGCGCTGGAGCAGGACGTCCTGCCGGCGCTCGAGGCGCTTGGCCTGCCGGGGCCGGCGGCGCCGGACCTGACCGCCGATCCGGAGGCGGAGCCGGCGCTGACGCTGGTCTTCGACCGCGAAGGCTGGTCGCCGGCCCTGTTCCGCCGCCTGGCCCGGCGCGGCATTGCGGTGATCACCTGGCGCAAGGGCGGCAAGGGCGAGGACTGGCCGGAGGCGGAGTTCCGCACCGTCGAGACCATGATCCACGGCCCCGGCGGCGGCCGCGCCGTCAAGGTCCGCCTGGCCGAGCGGCGGATCGCGCCCGCCGGCGGGCCCGAGATGCGCGAGATCCGCCGGCTGCTGGACGGCGGCCGGCAGATGCCGCTGGTCGCCACCGGCTTCGGCATGCCGCTGCAGGACGCCGCCGGGGCGCTGTTCTCGCGCTGGGCGCAGGAGAACTACTTCAAATACATGCGCGAGGAGTTCAATCTCGATGCGCTGCCGGTGCACGGGCTGGCCGAGCTGGACCCGGAGGCGGAGATCGTCAATCCGGCCTGGCGCGAGCTCGACCGCGGCATCAGGCAGCGACAGGCCAAGCTCGGCCCCCGGCGCAACCGGATCGCCCGGCTGCTCCGGGGCGAGCCGTCCGCAGCCGCCGGCGACGCCGCCGCCCGGCTCCAGGCCGAATGCGACGCGATCGAGGCCGAGCGCGAGGAGCTCATGCGCCGGCGCAAGGACGCGCCGAAGCGTCTGCGCGCCGCCGACCTCGACGAGGCGCAGAAGCTCGACGCGCTGCCCGCCGGCGAGAAGCTGCTGCTCGACATCGTCCGCATGATCGCCTACCGCGCCGAAACCAGGATGATGGCCGCCGTCGCCGACAGGCAGGGCGTCAAGCAGCGGCCCCGGCGCACCCTCGGGGCGCTGTTCCAGGCGGCCGCCGACATCATCCCCGATCCGGCGGCGAAGATCCTGCGGGTGCGCATCCTCGGCACCGCCAGCAACGCCGGCGACGCCGCACTCGAACAGCTGCTCGACGAGCTCAACCAGACCGGCACCGTCTTCCCCGGAACCGACCTGCGGATGGTCTACGAACTGCCCGAAACCGCCGCCAAATCAGCGATTGACGTTGCATGACGGTTGACAGAAACAGGCCCCGAGGTCAGGACATCTGAACTTACAACACGCAAGTGAATGTTGCGGGTTTGGCAGGTTTCTTGTTTGCCAAGGTGGCTGCCGCATACACGAGACGGATGGCCAAGGATTGGTACGACATTGCTTTTGTACTCCTCCACAACGACGCCGGCGGTCCGGCGGCGGCGGCTACACTTGCGCGACATCGCTTCGCTGACGAACTCCCGGGGCTGCAAACGGCGCTCGATGACTTGCGAGCCAATTTTTGTGCTCCGCACAACCAAGGTTCCCGCGCCTACGCCACTCAAATGCGCGTCGATCATCCCACACTGGATCCCTTGACCCTTGGCGCAGACGCCGTACTGGCTGTGCGTGAATTCAACCAAACTCTCCTGAGTGCTCCGTTTGGCCAAGACACCCGGTAGCCGATCCCAGTCTTGCACCAAATCATACCGCTCCAGACGGACGGCGCAGTCCCCGAGACGGTCTTTTAGTCGCCATTGCCGACACCCGTCAGCATCCGAACGCCGCAAGAGAATCGCATCCGTCCATATGCAGGCCGTGGGAAGCTTGGACTACGGCACCGCCGGGCGCGAGCATGATTTTGCCGAATGTCTCCGGTGTGCAGGCACCACCGAAGTCATGGAGGGCATACTGTCAGCGAAATGGATGAAGC
>JAJEBT010000209.1 GCA_022822405.1 Alphaproteobacteria bacterium | reverse complement strand
TGTCATCGACTGGGACCAGGAGACCCTGTGGCGCACCTACACCATGCTCACCGACCTGGAATCCGTGTTCCGTTCGCTGAAGTCGGAACTCGGCCTGCGGCCGGTCTACCACCAGACCCAGGGCCGTGCCGACGGCCACCTGTTCATCACCGTTCTTGCCTACCAGCTGGTGCAGACCATCCGCAGGCAGCTTCGCGAGCACGGCGAGACCTCAAGCTGGGCCACCCTGCGACGGATCCTGGCCGGCCAGCAGCGTGTCACCGCCACCTTCCGCCGCAAGGACGGCACGACACTGCACCTGCGCAAGGCAACACTGGCCGAGCCCGCTCAGATGAAGATATACACCGCACTCGGTCTCGATCCGCAACCCGGCAAGGCCTCGAGGATGGTCGTCTGAGCACCCGAATATCTCACAACTGACACGAATGTAGTGCCATACACCCGGAATCCGACTTCTCAAATCATTGAAAATCAATGCTTCTTGAAAACGTCCGTTAAACCTGGGCTAACGGAAAGGATGATGATACCGTTATTCAATGCCGCGCTAGGCATTAGGGTGACCAATTCCAGATACCAAAAGGAGACCGAAAAAAGTTCCTACGTTGCCGGGCGGGATCTCAAGATCCTAACCGACTCCGAGCTTCTCGTTCCCCATGGGGAGAGACGAGGCCGATATTACACGGCAGGGACAGAACTCAGGGAAGCAAGGCAAAAGGCACGACGCGATCGGACTGTTCTCGATCCCTATGAGCTGCTTGAGATCTCGGGAGCCGAGCCTCCCCCGCTGCCGGGGCTCTGATTGATCGAACGTTGCCGCTGCCGCGAATCAGCTTCCTCCAAGCCCGTCATGGCTTGGTCGACGATGGCCTGGCCGGCCCTCTCGGCGGCGGCTGCGATGTGTAGCTCTCCGAGATGGGCATGGCGCAGGGTCATGCAGACGTTCGAATGCCCGAGCAGTCGGGCGACCACCGGCACCGGCACGCCGTTCATCACCGCATCGCGCACGCATCTGTGCCGCAGATCGTGAAGCGGCATCCCCGAACAAGCGTTCGGGCGCCGTTTGCTGCATAATCCCGACGATCAACCCGGAGCCTGTCTTGCCGATTTCCGTCCTTTCCCTCCTGCTGTTGCTTCTGGCCGCAATCTCGCCGGCATCCGCCGGCACTGCGGAAGCGTTGCGCGTTGCGGCCTG
This sequence comes from Alphaproteobacteria bacterium, assembly GCA_022822405.1. Lineage (GTDB taxonomy): Bacteria > Pseudomonadota > Alphaproteobacteria > MPNO01 > UBA830 > JAJEBT01. The sequence goes on along the minus strand of JAJEBT010000209.1, from coordinate 15,874 downwards.
GAATCTTGAGCATCTGAACGACAATGGAACCGAAGGTTGCCTGCCGCGCACGCAGGAAGACTATGACGCCATCGCCCGCGCGGTCATGCAACTCGACGCAGCTGTGATCGCGTTTCAGGAAGTGAAGAACGAGGCCGCAGCGCGGCGTGTCTTTCCCCCAGCCACCTGGCATATCGAGATATCGACCCGGCCCGATCAGGGTCCAGGCGACCCGTGCTGGGACCGCCCGGAGAGCCGTCTCGCTCACTTGGCGACGGGTTTCGCCATCCGTCGCGATGTCTCCTATCGGCGCAATCCCGACCTGTCCGCGCTCGGAAAGCTCGACCCGTTTCAACGCTGGGCGACTGACGTGACGATTACGGTGGGCGGACGCAGCCTGCGGCTGCTCTCGGTCCATCTCAAGACGGGGTGCTGGGGCTCGCCGCAGGATCGGGATTCCCGGCGGACCCAAATCTGCGAAATGTTGCGGAGACAGATGCTGATCCTCAAGGGCTGGGCCGATGCGCGCCGCCGGGAGGGAACCGCGTTCGTGATGCTAGGCGACTTCAACCGCCGCCTCGCGGTCGCAGGCGACTGGGGATGGCGGATCCTGTCGCCGCCAGCCGCGCCGCTCCGCCTGGCGACTTCCGGCCAGATTACCCGTTGCGACCCCCGCTACAACCAGTATATCGACCACCTCATCCTGGATGGCAGGGCGGCGGCCTTGGCCGTGGAGAGTTCATTCCGCGAACGGCCGCGTCACGGCCCTCACCCGGATCATTGCGCAGTATCCGTCGAATTCTCGCTGGCCGCGGCCGGCATCGGGCGCGCCCGCAAGTAAGACCGGAAAAGGGGCTGGCCCTCACTCCGAAGAACTTTGTGCGCTTGCCCGCCGCGCGGTGGAAATCCCCGCATATTGCACTTCGGAGTTCAAACCGCCACCGCAGCGGAGCGCTACCGTTCGGCCGCCCTAGCCCGACTCACCGGCTCCGGCGGTTGTCGGCAGTTCGTAGCCGGAGAACGTCTCCCTGAGCTCCATCTTGAGGAGTTTCCCCGTCGCCGTGTGCGGGAGATCGTCGACAAAAACAACGTCGTCCGGGATCCACCACTTGGCGACCTTGCCTTCGAAATACCCGAGGAGTTCGGCGCTCGACACGCTGCTGCCCTCGTTTCGCACCACCACCAGCAGCGGGCGCTCGTCCCATTTCGGGTGGGCAATGCCGATGACCGCAGCCTCGAATATGTCGGGATGGCCGATCGCAATGTTCTCGAGGTCGATCGAGCTTATCCATTCGCCGCCGGACTTGATCACGTCCTTCGAGCGGTCGGTGACCTGCATGTAGCCGTCGGCGTCAATCGTCGACACGTCGCCGGTGGCGAACCAGCCGTCCGCGTCATGGCTGTCGCCCTCACCCTTGAAGTAGGAACTGCACACCCAGTGGCCGCGGACCTTGAGCTCTCCGAAGGCCGCGTCGTCCCACTCCAGATCCCGGTTGTCGTCATCGACGATCTTCATGTCGACGCCGAAGCACGGACGCCCCTGCTTGACCTGGCGGTCATAGCGCGCCTCGCGAGTCTCATCCTCCATCCCGTTCTTGGCTGTATTGACGGTGCCGATCGGGGACATTTCCGTCATCCCCCAGGCATGGAGCACCTGCACGCCGTACTTCTCCTCCAGCGCCACGCTCATGGCTCGTGGCGTCGCGGACCCACCGATAACGCAGCGCTGCAAGCTGTCGAGGCCGCCTCCGTTCCGCTCGAGATGGTCGAGCACCCCGAGCCAGACGGTGGGCACACCGGCCGATAGGCTGATCTTTTCGGCATCGACGAGTTCGCACAGGCTCGCGCCGTCAAGCTTCCGGCCCGGCATGACGAGTTTGGCGCCGACCAGGGTCGCCGAATACGGCAGGCCCCAGGCATTGACATGGAACATGGGAACGGCGGGCATCACCGAATCACGCGCCGAGAGACTCATCAGGTCGGGCGCGGCCGTGGCGAGGGCGTGGAGAACGGTCGAGCGGTGGGTGTAGAGTACGCCCTTGGGGTTGCCGGTGGTGCCCGAACTGTAGCACATCGACGACGCCGTCTCCTCGTCGAGGAGCGGCCATTCGTAGTCGTCGTCCTCGGCCGAGACCAAAGTCTCGTAGCAGTGCACGGCGGGCAGGGAGGTCTCCGGCATGTGGGCGTCGTCCGTCATGACGACGACGGCGCGGACCGAGGTCAGTTCGCCCGCGATGCTCTCCAGAAGCGGAACGAAGTCCGCATCGACGAAGATGACCGAGTCTTCCGCGTGGTTGGCGATGTAGGCGATTTGGCCGGGAAACAGGCGCGGGTTGATGGCGTGGCATATGGCGCCCATGCCGGAAACGCCGAAATACAGCTCGTAATGGCGGTAACCGTTCCACGCGAGCGTCGCGACGCGGTCTCCCGTGTTGACCCCGAGGCCTGCAAGGGCCTTGGCCAGCCGCTTCGCGCGCGACCGGGCCTCGGCGTAGCCGTAGCGGTGAATCGGCCCTTCAAGGGTGCGCGACACGATCTCGGTGGCGCCGTGAAACCTTGCCGCATGATCAAGAATCGAAGAGATCAGCAGCGGTTCTCTCATCATCAGGCCAAGCATGAGGGGCGTCCCTTTGCGTAATCTCCGGTTCCTCGGTAAACAGGAAACTATCCTCTGACCTTCCCCGAGACAATGACGGACAGGAGGCATCTTGGCGCACGAAGAACCGGCATTCGAAACACTGGGTTTCGAGGTTGCCGACGGCATCGCGCAGTTGACCCTCAACCGCCCCGACGCCGCCAATGCATTCACCCCCGAACTTTGCCGCGACCTTCTCGGGGCCGCGATCGCCTGCGACGAGCGCAATGACATACGCGCCGTGCTCCTCACGGGTGCGGGAAGCATTTTCTCGGCCGGGGGCGACCTCAAGTTCTTCGCGTCGGCCGGCGACAACCTCGGTGCGGCGCTCAAGGCCATGACCGCGGACCTCCATGGCGCGATCGCCCGCATCGCTCACATGGACGCCCCCGTCGTCTGTGCCGTCAACGGCATGGCGGCCGGGGCCGGCGTCAGCCTCGCCATCGCCTGCGATTTCACGATCGCCGCCGAGTCCGCGCGCTTCACGCTCGCTTACACCGCGGCAGGCCTTTCCCCCGACGGCAGTTCGACCTGGTTCCTGCCCCGCATCGTCGGGCTCCGCCGCGCCCGCGAACTCATGCTGACAAACCGGATGCTCACGGCCGGGGACGCGCACGCCCTCGATCTGGTCGACCTCGTGGTGCCCGATGAGGCGCTCGCCGGTGAAGCCCTTTCGCGGGCCGCTGCCTTCGCCACAGGCCCGACCCGGGCATACGGCGCCGCCAAGCGCCTCCTGCAGGACAGCATGACCAGCGGGCTCGAGACCCAGATGGACCGCGAGTCGCGCATGATCGCCGACCTGTCGAAGGGCGCCGACGCGAAAGAGGGCATCGCGGCCTTCGTCGGCAAGCGCAAGCCGGTGTTCACCGGGGAATGACCGTGAGCGGCATCGCCAAGAACAGCGCCATGGTCAGGGGGCGGCGCATGGCCTGGGTCGAGGCCGGCGCCGGCGATCCCGTCGTCTTTCTCCACGGCAATCCGACCTCGTCGTTTCTGTGGCGCAACATCATGCCCCATATCAGCCATCTCGGGCGCTGCATCGCCCCCGATCTGATCGGAATGGGGGATTCCGAAAAGCTCGAGCCTGCCGGACCGGATCGTTACCGGTTCATCGAGCACCGTGATTTCCTGGACGCGCTGCTGGCGGAAACAGGTGTCGAGCGCAACGTCACGCTGGTCGTGCACGACTGGGGGTCCGCCCTCGGCTTCGACTGGGCCAACCGGCACCGCGATGCAGTGCGCGGGATCGCCTACATGGAAGCGATCGTGCGCCCGGTCTCCTGGGACGAATGGCCGGAGCAGTCCCGTCCGGTATTTTCGGGACTGCGGTCACCGGCGGGAGAAGAGCTGGTGCTCGACCGCAACGTCTTCGTCGAGCGGATCCTCCCGGGCTCGATCATGCGCAAGCTGACCGTGGAGGAGATGGCCGAATACCGCCGACCATACACGGACGGAGGCGAGAGCCGCCGCCCGACCCTGACCTGGCCGCGCCAGATTCCGATCGACGGCGAACCAGCCGACGTCGTGGAAATCGTGCAATCCTATGCCGACTGGCTGTCCGCGTCGCCCGTCCCCAAGCTCTTCATCAACGCCGAGCCCGGGGCGATCCTCGTCGGCGCCCAGCGCGAATTCTGCCGGTCCTGGCCGAACCAGACCGAGGTGACCGTGCCGGGCATCCATTTCGTGCAGGAGGACTCCCCCGACGAAATCGGATCCGCAATCGCTGCCTGGCTGGGCGGCCTCTAGGCGAAACGTCCGGCATCGGAAGAGGCAGCGCTCCGGCCGCGGTTGCCGCATCCCCGTCTGCCCGTGCAGGAAGGACCATGGATTTCTCACTGACGCCTGAAATCGAAGACTACCGTCTTCGCATACGCGACTTCGTCGACACGCGGATCATCCCGCTCGAGGCGGATCGCGGGAACTACGATGAACACGACAACATCGCGCTCGACGTACTCGAGGAGATCCGGGCAGAGGCGAAGGCGGCGGGGTTGTGGGCGCTCCAGATGCCGGTCGAGCGCGGCGGGCAGGGCCTCCCCATTGCCGGCCTTGCGGCCTGCTACGAGGAAATGAACCGCTCGATATTCGGCCCCGTGTGCTTCAACTCCGCGGCCCCGGATGACGGCAACATGATCGTGCTCGAGCGGATCGGGACCGACGCCCAGAAGGATCGCTGGCTGCAGCCCATCGTCGACGGCGCCGTGCGCTCGTCATTCGCGATGACCGAGCCGGCGCCCGGCTCCGGATCGGACCCGTCCATGATGCTGACGACGGCCGAGAAGAGGGGCGGCAGCTGGGTGATCAACGGCCGCAAATGGTTCATCACCGGCGCCGGCGAGGCCCGCCACTTCATCCTCGTGGCCCGAACCTCGGACGATAGCCGCAAGGGCCTGACCGCATTCCTCTTCGACGCCGAACAGCCGGGCTGGGAGATCATCCGCAGGGTTCCGATCATGGGGCCGGAGGAACATGGCGGGCACTGCGAAATCCGCTTCGACGGACTCGAGATTCCCGACGACAATCGCCTCCTCGGCGTCGGGGACGGTCTCAAGGTCACCCAGATCCGGCTCGGAACGGCGCGCCTCACCCATTGCATGCGCTGGACCGGCATGGCCAAGCGTGCGCTCGAGGAATGTTTCGACTATGTGCGCGAGCGCAAGGCGTTCGGGGAGACGCTCGACCGGCACGAAGGCGTACAATGGCTGCTTGGGGAGGCGGCCATGCAGATCGAGATCGGCCGGCTCCTTACCATGCGCGCGGCGGTCAAGCTCGATAGCGGCGACTTCGCGCGCAAGGAAGTCTCGATGGCCAAGATCGTCGTGTCGGAAACGCTGCACAAGGCGGTCGACACCGCGATCCAGCTGCGCGGCGCCCGGGGCTATTCGAAAGACACCCCGCTCGAATGGATGTATCGCTATGCGCGTCAGGCGCGGCTCGTGGACGGCTCCTCGGAAACCCACAAGATGGTGCTGTCGCGCCAGCTGCTGGACGAGGGGCTCGATTTCTGGAACTGGGATTGACATGCGGCGCGGTCGGATGCATTCGCCCGCCACCGCCGGCTGCGGTGAGTTCCGGAAGCTGAAGCTTCCGGCCCGACGCGCCGTGCCCGCGGCGGCGTTCGCCGTCCTCGCTTTGCTGGCGGCCGGCGTTTCGGCGGCGGCCGACTCCATCGTTCTCGGCAGATTTTCCGCCGGCGATCTTTCCGCCTGGGAGGCGAAGAGCTTCGTCGGAGAAACCGCCTATCGCCTGGTCGATGGCAGGGACGGGATGATTCTCGAGGCGGTGAGCCGCGCCAGCGCCTCGGGGCTGATCCTCGAGCGCCGGATCGATCTTACGGCTACACCGGTCCTCGCATGGCGCTGGCGGGTATCCGGCCCCGTCAATCCGCCGGACGAGAAAACCCGCGACGGCGACGACTTTGCCGCCAGGATCTACTTCGTGACGCCGGGACAGGGCCTGTTTTCCCTGCCAAAGTCCATCTCCTATGTCTGGGCCAGCCGGCAGCCGGTCGGCTCGTCCTGGCCCAACCCGTACACGGACAATGTCCGCATGGTTGCCGTGGACTCGGGAAGCCGGCACGTGGGAGAGTGGCGAAGCCACCGCCGCAATCTGCGCGAGGATTTTCGTACCCTGTTCGGACGCGACATCACGGAAATCACCCATGTCGCCATCATGACCGACACCGACAACAGCGGGCTCTCCGCGCACAGCTGGTACGGCGACATCCGCCTCGAGCCGGCCGGCAATGGCGGCAGATAGGCGGCCGTGCCAGCGGCTCTGCTTCAGGCAGCCAGCCGGTCGAGCTCGTCGACGATCGCCGCTCCCATTTCGGTGCAGGAGATCGGGCTGATGCCGGAGCCCGCGATGTCGATGGTGCGGCAGCCCGAATCCAGGGCATTGCGGACCGCCTGTTCCAGAAGATCGGCGTCTTCGGCCATGTCGAAGGAGTAGCGCAGCATCATCGCGTAGGACTGGATCATCGCCAGCGGATTGGCCTTCCCCTGCCCGGCGATGTCCGGCGCCGAGCCGTGGACCGGCTCATAGAGGGCCCGGCGGCGCCCCGAGTCGTCGGCCGGACCCAGCGAGGCCGACGGCAGCATGCCGAGCGACCCGGTCAGCATCGACGCCACGTCGGAGAGCATGTCGCCGAACAGATTGTCGGTGACGATCACGTCGAACTGGGCAGGATTGCGGACCAGCTGCATGCCGCAATTGTCGGCCAGCATGTGGGTCAGCTCGACATCGGGAAACTCCTCGTCATGGACCCGCTGCGCCTCCTGGCGCCACAGCACGCCGGACTCCATGACGTTGCTCTTCTCGGTGGAACAGACGCGATTGCCGCGCTTGCGGGCGAGATCGAAGGCGACGCGGCAGACGCGGTGGATCTCGCTCGTGGTGTAGACTTGGGTGTTGACGCCGCGCCGCTGGCCGTCGGGAAGGTCCTCGATGCCCCGCGGCTCGCCGAAATAGACGCCGCCGGTCAGCTCGCGCACGATGAGTATGTCGAGCCCGGACACCAGATCGCGCTTGAGCGACGACGCATCGGCGAGGGCATCGAAACAGATGGCCGGACGCAGGTTGGCGAACAGGTCGAGATCCTTGCGCAGCCGCAGAAGACCGGCCTCCGGACGGACATCGTAGCCGACATCGTCCCATTTGGGGCCGCCGACCGCGCCGAAGAGCACGGCATCGGCGCCGAGCGCGGCCTCCATCGTCGCGTCGGTGATCGCGACCCCGTGCACGTCATAGGCAGCGCCGCCGACGAGGTCCTCGGTCACGTCGAACGAGACATGGCGGCGCCGATCCATCCAGTCGATCAGCCGGCGGACCTCGGCCATCACCTCGGGCCCGATGCCGTCGCCCGGCAGCATCAGCAGTTTCTTGTTGGCAACCATTACCGGAAATCTCCCTGCCGCTCAGCATCGCCCCGGACGGGACGCCCTGTCCCGTCTAGACCCGCGCCCCGGGGAGCCACGGCATCGCCTGTTTGCGCTTCTCCTCAAACGACGAGATCGCGGCTTCCGATTGCAGCGTGATACCGATGTCGTCCAGCCCCTCGAGGAGGCAGTGCTTGCGGAAGGGATCAATCTCGAAGGAGATCTCCTCGCCGTCCGGTCGCACGATCTTCTGGTTTTCCAGGTCGACGGTCACGCGCGCATTGCCGCCCTTGGCGGCGTCGTCGAGCAGCGCGTCGCGCTGCTCCGGGGTCACCGTGATCAGCAGCAACCCGTTCTTCGCCGAGTTGTTGAAGAAGATGTCTGCGAACGAGGTCGAGATCACGCAACTGATCCCGAAATCCTTGAGCGCCCAGGGGGCGTGCTCGCGCGAGGAGCCACAACCGAAATTGTCGCCGGCAACCAGGATCTCGGAATTCCGGTAGGCCGGGCGGTTGAGGATGAAATCGGGATCTTCCGAACCGTCATCCCGGTAGCGGACGTCGTTGAACAGATTGGCGCCGAGGCCGGTGCGCTTGATGGTCTTGAGAAACCGCGCGGGAATGATGCGGTCGGTATCGATATTGTGGTCGGGCATCGGCACCGCGATGCCGCTGAGCGTGGTGAACTTGTCCATGATCCTGTCCTATTCGGCCGACGCGGCGCCAAGTTCGCGGGCGTCCGCAAGGTGGCCGGTCACGGCCGCCGCCGCCGCCATGGCCGGGCTGACCAGGTGGGTGCGCCCGCCGGGGCCCTGGCGGCCCTGGAAATTGCGGTTGGAGGTCGACGCCGAGCGCTCGCCCGGCTGCAGCATGTCGCCGTTCATGCCGAGGCACATCGAGCATCCGGGCTCGCGCCAGTCGAAGCCGGCGCTGGTGAAGATCCTGTCGAGCCCCTCGGCCTCGGCCTGTTCCTTGATCAGCCCCGATCCCGGAACGACCATGGCATAGACGCTGTCGACAACCGTCCTGCCCTTCGCGATGGCAGCCGCGGCGCGCAGGTCCTCGATGCGCGAGTTGGTGCACGATCCGATGAAGACCTTGTCGACATGGATGTCAGCAAGCTTCTGTCCCGGAGTCAGGGCCATGTATTCGAGCGCCGCCTCGACCGTCTTGCGTTTCGCCTCGTTTTCTATCTCGGCCGGGTCGGGCACGGTCGCGTTTATCGGCGCGACCATTTCCGGGCTGGTGCCCCACGAGACCTGGGGTTCTATGTCGGCGGCATCGAGCGTGACCTCGACATCGTAGGCCGCGCCCGGATCCGACCTGAGAGTCTTCCAGTATGCAAGCGCCTGTTCCCAGGCTCCGCCCTTGGGCGCCATCGGGCGCCCCTCGACATAGTCGAACACCTTCTGGTCCGGCGCCACCAGTCCGGCCCGGGCGCCAGCCTCGATCGTCATGTTGCATATGGTCATGCGGCCCTCGACCGAGAGATCCTCGATCGCCTTGCCGGCATACTCGATCACGCAGCCGGTGCCGCCGGCGGTTCCGATCTTGCCGATGATGGCGAGGATGATGTCCTTGGCAACGACCCCGGCGCCGGGCTCGCCGTCCACCGTTATGCGCATGTTCCGGCTTCGCTTCTGCAGCAGCGTCTGGGTCGCGAGGACATGTTCGACCTCGGAGGTGCCGATCCCGAAGGCGAGCGCGCCGAGCGCACCGTGGGTCGCGGTATGGGAGTCCCCGCACACCAGAGTGACGCCGGGGAGCGTGAAGCCCTGTTCGGGACCGATCACATGCACGATTCCCTGACGAACATCGAGAAAATCGATGAAGGGCAGCCCGAACTCCCTCGCGTTCTTCTCCAGAAGTTCGATCTGGATGCGGGATTCCTCGTTCTCGATGCCGTCCGCACGTCCGGCGGTCGGCACGTTGTGATCGGCCACCAGAAGCTGGGCGTCGGGCACGCGCACCTGGCGCCCCTCCTCACGCAGGCCGTCAAAGGCCTGGGCGCTGGTGATCTCGTGAACGATCTGGCGATCGATGTAGATGATGCAGGTGCCGTCCTCTTTCTCCTCGACGAGGTGGCTGTCCCAGATCTTGTCGTAGAGGGTTTTGGCTTCTGCCATTTTCCGTTCTCCTCGAATGCCGCCAGCCACGGTCAGGCCGCGCCTGCGGACGGATCCTTGTTGTCGGCCTCCGCCGGTTCCGCAACCGCCGCAGGGGCCTCGTCGACCGCAGCCGCCTCGGGATCGGGCAGCGCGTCCGCCTGCTGGTCCTGTTCCATGACCCCCACACGATCCGCCCGTGCCGCGATCCGCGCGCTCTTGCCGCGGCGTCCGCGAAGATAGTAAAGCTTGGCGCGCCGCACCGCGCCGCGCCGCGCCACCTCGATCTTTTCAACGCGCGGGCTGTACAGGGGAAAGACGCGTTCGACCCCCTCGCCATAAGAGATCTTGCGCACAGTGAACGAGGAATTCAGCCCCTTGTTGGAGCGTGCGATCACAACGCCCTCATAGACCTGTATCCGCTCGCGCGTGCCCTCGACGACGCGAAAATGCACCCGCACGGTATCACCCGGCGCGAATTCGGGTATCGGACGCTCGGCGACCAGGCGGTCCATCTCCGCCTTTTCGATCTGTTCAATGAGATTCATGGCACTTTTCCTCTTCCCCGCGCGTCTTCTCCAGATAGCGGCTCCACAGATCGGGACGCCTCTCGCGCGTGATCGTTTCCGCCTGCGCCAGGCGCCAGGCTTCGATTCGTTCATGATGCCCGGACAGCAGGATGTCCGGAACCTTGCGGCCGCACCAGTCGGCCGGCCGCGTATAGTGGGGATATTCGAGAAGTCCCGAGGAGAAGCTCTCGTCGCGGAGCGACTCGGCCTCGCCGACAACCCCGGGAAGCAGGCGCACGCAGGCGTCGATCAGCGCGACGGCGGCGGGTTCGCCGCCTGACAGCACGAAGTCCCCCAAGCTTATCTCCTCGATCCCGCGGGCATCCAGCACCCGCTGGTCCAGGCCTTCGTAACGGCCGCAGATCAGCGTCACCCCTTTTCCGCGCGCCAGCCGGGCGATCCTGTCCTGGCACAGCGGCGCCCCCCGCGGGGTCAGGTAGATGACCGGCGCGCCATTGAGGGCATGGGCGGCAAGCGCCGCATCCACGACATCGGCACGCATGACCATCCCCGGACCGCCACCGAACGGAGAATCGTCGACAGTGCCGTGGCGGTCGGTGGCGTGATCGCGTATATCGGCCGTTTCCAGCCGCCATGTCCCGTCCTCGAGCGCCCTGCCGGCAAGAGACAGCGCCAGCGGTCCCGGAAACATGCCGGGAAAGAGGGTCAACACCCTCGCCGTCCATGCCTGCCCGCCACACGTGTACATGTCAGCCACCTGTCCTGTCCGGCTCGCCGCCGGTCGGCATCGCCGGCGGATCGATCACGATTCGCCGGCCCGCAATGTCCACCTCCGGCACGGCCTCGGCGGTGAACGGCACCAGAATGCTTTCCGCACCGGGTCCCGGATCGATTTCCAGAACCTCGATCTCTCCCGCCGGGACGATCGCCGCGACCGTTCCCGCCTGGCTGCCGTCCGCTAGGAACACGGAAAGCCCGAGGAGGTCGGCGTGATAGAACTCGTCCTCTTCGGTGGGCGGCAAGGCCGCCCTCGGAACGTAGAGCCGTTCTCCCCTGAGCGCTTCGGCGGCCGCGCGGTCGCGCACCCCCGAGAGCTCTGCTATCGCCGCCCCCTTTCGGACCTCGCGGACGCGGATGTCGAAGGACCGGCTGCCGCTCTCGTCGGCCACGGGTCCGTACGCCCCGATGGCCGCGGCATCTGCGGTAAAGCTGCGGATCCTGACCGCGCCCCGCACGCCGTGCGCCCCCGCGACCGCGCCGAGACAGACGCGGCCTGCGCTCGCCGCGCCGCGAACCTGAATCGCGGACGCTACCGCGATGCCATCCTGTCCTTTTCCGCCGCCCATCGTTCAGACGTCCTGCCAGTCTTCTCTGCCGCCGTCACCAAGATCTCCGAGGCCGCGCCACGCCTTCAGGAACCGGACGGCGCCTGTTCGGCCGCCGCTTCCTGCGCCTCCTGCAGCCGCTTCTGGGCCTTGGCCTTGGGCGCGCTTTTCTTCGGCGTTTCCCGCCATTCGGGCATCGGAATCATCTCGGCATGGCCCAGGAACCGCGCAACGCGGTCGGACGGTTTCGCGCCCTGGGAAAGCCAGTGGCGCACCCGGTCCTCCTTGATCACGACCCGCTCCGGATGGTCTCGCGGCAGCATGGGATTGTAGGTGCCGACGCGTTCGATGAACCGTCCGTCCCGCGGCATGCGGGAATCGGCAACGACGATCCTGTAGTAGGGGCGCTTCTTCGCTCCGCCCCGGGAAAGTCTCATTTTCAGCGACATGTGGTTTCCATTCCTCCATAAAGCCCGCCACGCCCGCCGGATCTCCGGCACCGGCGGCGGACGGCCTGTCCCTTCAGCGAAAACGGGGTCGGACGTGCCTTCCCGGCGGCGGCATCGCGGGAACGCGCTGCGCAGCCCCGCCCATGACCTGCTCGCCCAGGGAATCGAGGCCGATTCCCATCTTCTTCGCTTTCTTCATCATCCGCGTGAGCGCCTGGTGCTGCTTCAGCACCTTGTTGACATCGTGCAGGCCCACGCCGGCGCCCGCCGCTATGCGGCGCTTGCGCGACGCCTTGATGATCTCGGGCTTGCGGCGTTCGCGCGGCGTCATCGAGCTGATGATCGCCTCCTGGCGGATCAGCGTCTTCTCGTCGATATTGGCGGCGTCCATCTGCTGGCGCGCCTTGCGCGCGCCTGGAAGCAGGCCCATGACGCCGCCGAGCCCTCCCATCTTGCGGAGCTGGCGGAACTGGGCCGCCATGTCTTCAAGGTCGAAGCCTCCGGATTCGATCTTGCGCGCGAGGTCCCTGGCCTCCTCCTCCTCGACGAGCCCCTGCGCCTTCTCGACAAGACTGACGACATCGCCCATGCCGAGAATGCGCGACGCGATGCGGTCGGGATGAAATGCCTCGAGCGCGTCAAGCGTCTCGCCGGTGCCGAGAAGGCGTATCGGCGTGCCGGTGGCCGCCTTCATCGACAGCGCGGCGCCGCCACGGGCATCGCCGTCCACGCGCGTGAGAACGATCCCCGTCAATGCCAGCCGTTCGTTGAAGGTCCGGGCGATGTTGACAGCTTCCTGGCCGGTCATGGCATCGGCCACGAGCAGGACTTCGGCCGGGTCCGTCGCCTTCCTGATGTCGGCCGCCTCGTCCATCAGCGCGTCGTCGATCTGGGTGCGGCCGGCGGTGTCGAGGATGACCACGTCGTAGCCTTCCCGGCGCGCCGTATCCATGGCCCGCTCGGCGATCTTGCCGGGCGACTGTCCCAGCGCGATCGGCAGCGTCGCAACTCCGGCCTGCTCGCCGAGCACGGCAAGCTGCTGCTGGGCTGCCGGACGGTTCACGTCGAGCGAGGCAAGAAGCGTCTTGCGCCCCTGATCCCCCTGCAGCCGCTTGCCGATCTTGGCAGCCGTCGTGGTCTTGCCGGAACCCTGCAGCCCAACCATCATGATCGCGACCGGCGGCGCAGCGCGGATTTCGAGGTCCTGACTCTCGGGGCCGAGCATCTCGACAAGGCCGTCATTGACGATCTTGACCACCTGCTGACCAGGTGTCACCGAGCGCATGACCTCTTCGCCGATCGCCCGTTCCGTGATGCGGTCGGTGAAATCCTTGACCACCGGCAGCGCCACGTCGGCCTCGAGCAGGGCGACGCGGATTTCGCGCATGACGCTCCTGACGTCGTCCTCAGACAGGGCGCCACGCTTGGTGAGCCGATCGAAGATGTCGGCAAATCGATCTGTCAATCCGGTGAACATGAAGTCTCGGCGTTTTGTTCGAAATCGCCCGGTATCCGGTCCAAAAGCCGAACGCGCCAGCGAGCGCACCCGCGCCGACTGGCTGACGCCGTATGGCGTTCAGATATCCAGATTATCCTGAGCGCACGGAAGCTAGATGGTTTGCCGCCGCCTGTCAAGCCGCATCGGGCCGGGCGGCGGGTGAAGCGCTCCGAAGATCGGCCCGTTCAAGGCATCCATGGCGTGAAAGCTCCGGGAACGCATCCCGGTGGAATATTGTGCCGGGGCTGGCCCATGCCTATGGTCACTGCCTGCACCGCGTCGTCCGACCCCGCGCCCTCTGTCGGCATTCCGCGGAACGGCAAGTTCGGGCCGGAGGACCGGAGCGCGGACCAACGAACGAAACGATGCCCGTCCCGATACGCGGATCAGGCATTTGCAAGCTGGATGCATCCCCATGAAACCGATGACAGCAAGAATGACGAAACGGAGCTTCCTCCAGTCCGTCGGCGCGGCCGCCGGGGTCGGGGCCGTTTACAGGACCATGGAAGCGCTCGGCCTGGCGCAGGCCGGGGCTGCCCGCGCGGCCCAGCCGGATCTTGCGCCGGGAACCGGCGAGGGAAAGAGCGTGGCGATCCTCGGCGCCGGCATTGCCGGCATGGCTGCCGCCCACGAACTCTCCAGGGCGGGGTACCGCTGCACGGTCCTGGAGGCTTCGAACCGCGCTGGAGGCCGCAACCTGACGGTCCGGGGCGGCGATGTGATCGAGGAGATCGACAGCCGCCAGCAGGTGAATTTCGGCGTAGAGGACCACCTGTACGCCAATCTCGGCCCGGCCCGGATTCCCTACCACCACGAAACCATGCTCGGCTATTGCAAGGAGTTCGGCGTCCCGCTCGAAGTCTTCACCAACGACAACCGCGCGGCGCTGTTTCACAACCGGGAGCGGTTCGGCGGCCGGTCCGTGACGGCTCGCCGCGTGAACACCGACATACGGGGATACATCGCCGAACTGCTCGCCAAGGCCGTCGACGCCGGGACGCTGGACAGCGCGCTGACCGCCGGGGACAAGGAACGCGTGCTCGCGATGCTCAGGGAATACGGCGATCTGAACCCGGACCATCTCTACAGGGGAACGAAGCGGGGCGGTTACCACGGCGAGCGCGTGAATGCGGGACTGAAGGCTGGGGAATTTGACGATCCGCTCGAATTCAACGAGCTGCTCAAGTCGGATTTCTGGCAGTACAAGCTCCACTACGACCAGTTTCTCGACCAGAACCCGACACTGCTTCAGCCGGTAGGCGGGATGGACGCGATCGTGCGCGCCTTCGAAAAGCGCGTCGGCCACTTCATCCGTTACCGGAGCGTCGTCGAGGAGATCCGGAAGACGGCCGGGGGCGTGCGCATCGTCTACCGGACCGGACCGGGCGGCGCGGTGTCCGCGCTGGATGCCGACTTCGCGATCTGCACCATCCCGGCGCCGGTCCTGAAGGACATTCCCAACGACTTCGCTCCAAAGACGCGGTCGGCAATCGAATCGGTAGCGTTCGACTCGGCCGTCAAGATCGCCTTCCAGACGCGGCGCCGCTTCTGGGAGGAGGATCACGCCATCTACGGAGGGATATCCTGGACCGACCAGGACATCACCCAGATCTGGTATCCACCCTACGGCTATCACCGCGACAAGGGGGTGGTCGTCGGCGCCTATATCTGGAGCAAGGCACCGGCTCTCCGCTTCGGCGCGATGGGCCCCCAGGACCGCCTGCGCACCGCCATGGCGGAGGGCGAGCGGCTCCATTCCGGATATGCCGCAGAAATCGAGTCGGGGATCAGCCGGGCCTGGGCCAGGGTGCCGTTCCAGAAAGGCGCGTGGCCGGAGGGAAACAAGGCGCCGGATGCGCTGCAGCGGCCGGACGGGCCGATCTGGTTTGCCGGCGACCAGGCAAGCGCGCTGCCGGGATGGCAGGAAGGCGCCGCGCTGTCGGCTCATGCCGCAGTCGCGGCAATCGGCCGGCGGGTCATGGAGAAATAGGGCTCTCCGCGTTCGGGTTTTCGGCGTTGCTTCACCGTTCGGGCACGGCAGTTCGTCCCCGGACTTGGCTCCGGATGACGGCCGGCGGGAGCGTGGCGAGCATTCGCGAACGGGGGTGCCGCAGTGGTGGCGGGGCGCTGAGTTCGACCGCGGCCGATCTCCCGGCGCGACCGTTTTTCGGCGCCGGTTGAGCGGCGGCCGACCGGCCACGGCGAATCCGAAAATGGAACGGATGCTAGCGCCCCGTCCGGTAAATTGCTTGAAGAACCCTGTTCACTGATTCGATGATCTCGTCGGCGGACTTGGTCCAGGGGACCAGCGTCGACTGCTCGTTGTGACTCTCCAGCTAGTCTCCCGAATCTTAAGTTCGTATCAAAGTTCTTTGTTCACGCCGAGTTGGTTGGCCTTGAGACAGAACCTCCTGACGGACGCAAGGATCTCGTCGGCGGACTTGACCCACTTGTAGGGTTTCGGCTTTTCGTTGTGG
>JAJEBT010000115.1 GCA_022822405.1 Alphaproteobacteria bacterium | reverse complement strand
GGACCGGAGTTGACGGGAGGACGGAGCGGACCGTCTATCCTGAGGCCGCGGACCTCGCCGCCCTTGCGCGGGCGATTCCGGGCAGGGAATGGACCCGTCCGGTCTGCCTCATGGTGGACGAGATACAGGCGGTCACGGCGGAGGCCCACCCCATGCTGCTGGCCCTGCACACGGCCAACCACGGCCTTCCGGTCGTGCCGGTCTACGCGGGCCTCGGCGACGCGGCAGACAGGCTCGAGGCCGCGAACCTCACACGGCTGGGATCCTGGGCGACCCACGACATCGGCGCCCTTGATGCCAAGGAGGCGGTGGAGGCGGTCGACACGATGCTGCGGGAGTTCCGCGTCGGCCAGAAGGGCGAGCGCGTGCACTGGCCGGTGCTCGTCGCGGCGGTCTCCGAAGGATGGCCGCAGCACCTGCACAACGGCATGCGGGCGCTTGCGGAGCAGCTTGTGGCCTGCGGAGGGCGGCTCGCGGACGTCGACGCGGCAATGGTGCGGGAGCGGGAAGAGCGGTTCCGGACCGCCTCCTATCGCCGCAGGCGTTCGGACGGGATACGCGACGCGAGGTTCCTCGTGGCGGAGCTGATGCGGCAGCTGCCTGCGGAAGGCGGGGAGGGATCGACAATCAAGAGACAGATCAGGAGCCTCGCCCGCTCGCTGGACGATCCGGAAGGGGACGGCTGGAGCCTGCCCAAGAACCGGGACGAGGAATGGTTCCTGAAGCACCTGGTGCATCAGGGCGCTCTGCAGCTCAACGAGAACGATCTCTATTCCTGCCCGATTCCCTCGTTCAGGTCGTACCTGATGGAGATGGGCGGCCTGGCGAGACCGCTGCCGGAGCCGTCCGGGAAGGAGCCGCCGGACCGGAAACGTGACCGGGGCATCAGCATCGAAATTTCGTGACCGTGTAACGGGCGCCGCCGGCCTGCGCCCCCGGGATGCCGCTTCAGCGACGCAATGCCGGTCTTCGATGGGCGGAGGGCGCCGTGGAGTCCGCAAATAAAGTTCTCGTGACGTCACGGATGAAGCGCTCGGGGCAGAGCTGGGGCCGCGACGGCGGCCAGGGCGTTCTGACCTTCCGGTCGCTTCTCAGGTCCGGACGGTTCGACCGGGCGTGGGCCGCCGTGGCCCCGCGCCTGAGCCGCTGCGGCGGATGGAGGCCGCCGGAATGCGCCAACGACAATCGTCCGGTGGAACAGATCGCGCTCGCCGCGTGATTCGGAAACGACAAAAGGGGTTGACAAATAGTAAGCCATGCGAGAATCGCACCCATGCGTTTCGGTTATGTTGACCTCTGCCGTGGCCGCGATCAGGATGCCGCTGGCGGCGCCTCGGCCATGGTGATGAAGTCGTGCTTTCGCAGCATTGTGAACCAGCGCGGCGCGTTGCGCATGACCATCAGCACCTCGTAGTCGGTTTCGCGACCCCGATGGAATTTCCCTGTCGCGAGCATGTGGTAGATGATGCGCAGCGGCTTGTGCGCGGCGGCGACGGTGGCACGCCGGTAGCCACGGCGGATGGTGAGCGCCTTGTGGTATCCCCTGAATTGACAGTGGCTGCTTCGGGCGGCGGCCTGTGAGCACTCGAGGAAGCGCCTGGTTGCCTCTGCGGACGCGTCCCGAGCGTCGTTTTCCGGCGCTCCCGTTGTTGCCGGGAGCGAGCCCGGCCAGGCGGCGCAGTGTTTGATGCCGGGTATGGTGGTCAGCGGCCTGATGGCCGCTTGGTGTTCGGCGAGGACGCTGCCGATGACGGGTCAGTGGCCGGTTCCGGAAATGCCGCAGCTGGAACCTGGCGAGCGTCAGAGGCCTGAAAGGCCCGGGAACGCGGCGCAGCCAAGGGCGAAGTAGTCCGGATCCCGCTCCGTCCCGATAGCCATGTAGCCAGCCGACTCGGCGGCCGCGAGGGTCGACGCCCCTCCGGAGAACGGGTCGCAGACGATGCCTTCGCCAAGCGGAAGGGCCGCCCGAACGATCTGCCTCATGAAGCGCTGCGGCTTCAGGGAAGGGTGGGGAGCTATTTTCCGCTCCGGGCCGCGCGTCGGCGAACACATGATCACATCCCGGAACGGCTCGTTCTCTGAGACGCGCCGGAGGCCTCCTGTTCCCCACTTCCTGAGATTGCCGGCGACGGTGCCCGTGAACCGCTTGCGGAACACTCCCCAGGGCTCCCAACCCGAACGCGGCATGACGGTCACGCCGGAGAACTCGTGCTCCGACCCTTTCGGGCGGTCGCCGCCGCGCAGCGTCTGGACAAGACGGATCACCTCGCCGCGCTTTTCGAATCCGGCCTTCTGGAAAACGTGGAAGACGACGGTCGAGAGCAGGGGGTTGGACGCAATGAAGACGTGGCCTCCGGGCACAAGCGTCCGCATCGTCTCCTCCGCCAGTTCCCCGAAGAAGGCGGCGAGCGCGTTGTGGTCCGAACCGGTCAATACGGTGAAGCGGGGAAGCGGTTGCCGCTTTGCGCCATCCCATGACGGAGGCAGCCTCCAGACGCCGCCCTTGCCGGCTTTGAGTTTCGAATGGTTCTTCTCCTGGTATTCGATGAGTCCGTACGGCGGGTCGGTGACGACCGCATGCACGGAGCTTCCAGGAGCGTCCCTCATCCACTGCAGGGCATCGGCATGGACGCTGGTTACCCTTTCGGAGAGGTGCGCGCGCTTCTGCCCTCCACACTGCCGCAGGTTTTTCCAGATCCCGGAGTTTCTGGCGCACAGCTCTTCCAGCCACGCCCCTTCACGGATCGCGGTTTCTTCCCGGTCAGTAACCGGCGCGGCCTTTCGCGCTATGGCGGAACCGCTACCCATCCGACAGGCCACCCGTGGCGCGGCGGCGAGCCTTTAGATAGGCTGTTACGATTTCCTCGAACAGCTCGTTCTGCCTCATCCCTCGGCTGGCTGCTTCGATCCTGAATTCCCGTGCGGTCTCTGGATCGATCCGTAGACTCAGGAGCGTTGATTCGTTACCTGTCATGGCAAGGCAGTTACCAGCATGACGTCTAGACGTCAACACGAACGGGCAGGAGATCCTTTGGCGAACCGGAAGATGACTCCAGACGAACTATACCGCCAGTTCATTGAGGGGTTTCCCCGCCGGAAATTTTCGGCTGGCCTGCTGGTGTCGTTCATCGAACTCTTTGTGGAACTGGAGGTCCATTCGCTCGGAGCTTCCGGGTTTGACGATGTTCTGGCCGCTTTCCCCAGGAAGGAATTCCACGCACCCGGCAAGCGCGCCAACACCTTGATCGTCCGTCTGCCCAATGGCGACACCCTGAGTCTGCGCCCCTTCTACAACGATGCCGAAAGGTTCTTCCGCGTGGAGCACAAGCGGTTTGACTATCCGAGCTGCGCTCCGCACGCGACGCAGGCGTGGCAGGACTACCGGAACTGGCTGGATGCCCTTTCTTCGTTTTCCCGCAGGGAAATGAAGGATCTGCGGAACCGGGTGATCGCCTACGTTCTGGAAACGCTGGAAAGCCAGGAGTTCGACCCGGGTTCGATCCGAACCGAACCTCCGCTGTTCAGTCTGCTCCTTAAGGGATTCGACATGACGGCGCGCAAAGGGGAGCCTACCGGCGCCGCGTTTCAGGGAACGGTCTTCGGATTCCTGCGGGCCGACAATCCCCATCTTCAGATCGAGATCGACAAGGTGAGGACGGGTTCGAAGCGGCTCCAGCGTGTTGGCGACGTCGATGGCTGGGAAGGCGCCCGCCTCGCCATAACGGCGGAGGTCAAGCAGTTTTCCTTCAAGGCCAGCGGCGTTCCTGACATAGAGGCTTTCGCGAACGAGGCTGGACGGCGGGGCTCGATCGGCATGTTTGTCGCTCTTGGTTTCGAGGATGGCGCGCGCAAGGCGATCGAGGCGCTGGGGCTGAAGGCGCTGGACATCGACGATCTCCTTGGAATCGCTGAACTGTGGGATCCGGTCAAGCAGCGGACGGCGGTGGCGTCGCTCATCTACTATGCCAAACATGTTGAGAAGAACGCCTCGCTTGCCAGACGGCTGGACGACTTCCTCGAAGATGCGAAGCACTTGGATTAGCGTTTCGGGCCGCAGAGCGCAAAATTGCACGGCCATTGCACATCAGGTCCACCAGAGATGGGAGTGCGCAGTATGGTTCGCCAATTGTTCTCCCGCAGCGTGGTTCTACGAAGAAACTTTCCGATGGGCCTGTGAGGCTCCGACTAATACTACCGATTGGATCTCTTTCGGACTCGCCGGCAGCGGCACGAAAATTTCGCATCAAAGAATGTTCCCGTGATGGCACCCAAAAATCCCCCGACGAGACCGCCGGGCAGCCCTGCATTCTGGTTGCCGCGAACTGCATTGTACATCACGCTAGCAATAAATCGACTCGAACATCCGGCCCGGACCATACAGTAGAACTGCTGGTCTACGCAGAGCCGAAGATTTCGAGGGCTGCCTGAGCTAATGCGGCCGTTTTTGATCAGACCGGTCAGAGCATCATGGACGAGGGATGCCTCCAGTGCGCACCTTAAGTCGGGAAACCAGTCTAGGCCATTCCACATGTAGTCGGGGAAGACGGTTATCTTTCCGTTCTCCACGAACACTTTGCCAGACATTTTCCCTTCGACCATTTTCAAGCAAGGCAACAGTTTCTTATGATACTTTTTTTTGACCGTGTAACACTTCTTTCCTTGTCTGGTTGTTTTGCCGTAACACAATTGCATGTTCTGAGTCTTTTCGGTTTGTTGCTTGATCGGACTGCGCTTAGTGTGTGCTGTTCGCAGTTGAGGTGCCATAGACTTCGTGAACTGAACGATCACATTTCCCCGAAGCCTGAAAGCTCAATGCGCCCTCCGTCGGGAAAATCCGCGATGAGGCGCAGCTCGCCTCCCATAGCTTCGACTGTTTTTCGAAGCGTTGACACCAGAGTGTCGTTGCGTCGCTCAAGCCGCGAAACACCTTCCTGCGCTATGCCGAGCTCCGCCGCGAGCTCGGCCTGCGTGACGCCCTGTCTCTTGCGGATCTCGCGCAGCGTGGCCAGTTCGGCCCGCAGCTCAGCCGCCCGTTCCCGGGCCATTTTTCGGACTTCCGGCGGCAGCCCCGCCTTCACTTCCTCGAAGCTGATTGTTTCCATTGCGGTTCTCCCGGTTTGGTTGGCTTGTCCATAGACAGGAGCGAAGCCGTGTTTCGTTCTGCAAGGCTGGTTCATGCGCTGCCGTCCTCGGCCGGCCCTTTCTTTGCCGCGTCTTTCAGGTGCCCGTCCAGCCTTGCGTCCGCTTTCCTTAGCAGCTCCCGGTAAAGCCGGCCCTCCTTCCCCCGGGACTTTTTGCCTCCTGCCAGCACGAGCGCCCGCCGTCCCGGCGTGAATGCGAACGCCACGCGCCACGCCCTGCATTTGCCACGGCAGCGCAGCTCCTTCATGTTGCTGTGCGCGGATCCGTTCAGCGTGTCGACATGCGGCCGCCCCATCTGAGGTCCTTCCTCGGGAAGCAGTTCAAGCAAGGCCACGATCTCAGCCTGCGCCTCTTTCGGGTATTTTCCAAATTCCGTACGGAAATCCTTTGAGAAATCTATGTTCCAGACCATGTCGCCTCCTGCACTTCGGGCTGGTGTCGGTAACATGTTCTTCAGGGTCTAGAATGTCAAGTGTCCCGCCATTGGCCCAAGGCCCACTTTATTTTCGGAACTGACGGATTTCCCGCTTCGGTTGCGCCGTGGCGGGTTTTGCGCTAGGTTTGGACGGACACCATGACCGCTACGGGAGGGAAACCGATGGCCTCGCTTTCCTTTGGCCAGTCCGGGCCGGACCTTGACGGCCTTGAGAAGTTCGTCAGGAGGGGAGACAGGCTGCAGGCGCTTTTCTTCGTCGGGCGCTCCAAGGTGATCGACCATATCAAGATCACCTGCACCAGCGCCTTGGAACTGGCCCGGGAGGGAGTGGGGCCCCAGGGTGCCACGCAGCTGCTGCGGGGGGCTCCCGGAGCCGGAAAGACGGCGATACTCTCCGAACTCGCGCAGCGCTGGGAGGCCGAGGGCGGGGTATCGCCCGTCGCGGTCAGGCTGCGGCCTGCGGATCTCGAGAATCCGGCGAAGGTCGCCGCCAGCATCGCGGAGGCCGTCCGGCCCGGCTCCGCCGCAGTCTTGCGCACCGAGCGGACATCGAGCGCGGGCGGCGCCGTCGGACTCGGCGGCACCGGAGTTGACGGGCGGACGGAGCGGACCGTCTATCCTGAGGACGCGGACCTCGACACCCTTGCGCGGGCGATTCCGGGAAGGGAATGGACCCGACCGGCCTGCCACATGGTGGACGAGATCCAGATGGTCAGGCCGCAGGCCAACCCCACGCTGCTGGCCCTGCACGCGGCCGACCACGGCCTTCCGGTCGTGCCGGTCTACGCGGGCCTCGGCGACGCGGATGACATGCTCGTGGCTGCGGGCCTCACGCGGCCGGAGTCCGAGGCGACCCACGACATCGGCGCCCTTGATGCCAAGGAGGCGGCGGAGGCTGTCGACACGA
>JAJEBT010000182.1 GCA_022822405.1 Alphaproteobacteria bacterium | reverse complement strand
GGCTGGTATGTGTTCGTCAACAAGCGCCGGACGCTGTTGAAGGTGCTGGCGTTCGATGCGGGCGGGTACTGGATCTGGTCGAAGCGGCTGGAGCAGGGTCGGTTTGCGGCCTTGGGCGGTCGGGGCGACGGGGCGATGTCCTTGACGCGGACGGGTCTGCTGGCCTTGCTCAAGGGGGCCGACATCCGTGTGACGCGACAGCGCAGGCGGTATCGGCGGGCGGCCTGAGAGACGTCCCCAAGGGTACTTGCAATTAACCCTAGGCCGCTAAGAAAAACAATACCTTAGAACTTCATAGTCCCAGCCGAGACCAAAAAAGTAAAGGTCGTCAACGTACCGAATGAGACGGATCACGGGTTTCACCGTCTCATTCGGGACTCCCGATCGGGACTTGGCGTGTGACTTACACGCTTCACGCCCGAGCGATCGGTCCAGCAAGCTGCCCAGCGAATCTGTTCCACGACCGGCGATGCCGGTACCTGACAGTCTCTGCAGTTCTTCGACGATGCGTTCGATGTGAGTGCGGAAGGCATTGGCGACGCGGTTGGTTCGGTCAAGGACAGTGCCCGGGATCGTTACCCGATACCGCAAGTGTCGCGCAATTCTCCACAAGCACGGACGCGGTGCCTCCGCGCCTCAGAGGTTTATCCCGCGGGCACGGCGAGATCTTTCCCGATCGTTCTGCGGTCCCCGCTCAAGTCCCGAAACTGCCGGTCGCCGAACGCGCCCCCGAATGGATCTCAGACGCACGCCTGCGCGCTGACCGGCGAGGTGACAGTCAAGCCTCATCTGACAGACACCGAGACCGGTGACGATGCGGGCGTTTCGAGGGAATCGGGCACACGAGGCCGTTTTGGACCGTCGTCGTCCGACAAGCAGGAGGGATCCCGTACTCGGTCGAGGCCGGACCGTAAAGCGTTTTCGGCGAACAGTTCCTTGTCGGCGCCGGGCACCGCGGCAAGCAAGCCGGGCGAACGGCAGACTGGGCATCGGAGCTGAACCGGCAAGTACAGCAGGCGACATCGATCAGGCTGCGGGTCCTGTTATCCTTTCCTTGATGATCGTGCCCGGGCGTGCCGGCGTGGGCAACCGCTCCCGGCAAGGGCGACATCGAGGCCAAAGAACTCCGCGGGAGGAGTAGGGAGCCATGGCATTGGAGAATTTCCTGGCACTGGCACCGCTGTTGCCCATTGTGGTCGTTATGGTGATCGCCATGCTTGTCGCGCCTGACGACCTGCCTCGCAAGGGAAAATAACTCAACGGCCGCAGACCGGTGACCGGTACCGTGGGACTCCGCCTGGGTTTCGGTGCCGCTCGGCTGTGTCGCCCACGGGTCGGGCAATACACGGCTCTGGCAGGTGGCATCGGCGGCACGCTCACCGGCGCTGTAGTGATTGCCTTGTTTATCGACGAGGTCCGGGCGCTATTTACCACCATGCAGATCGTCATGGGAGCCGTGGCCCTGTAGTTCGGAATCACGCAGCTTGGGGAGAAGATCCAATGGACACGATGACCGTGATCACAGCCATCCTGCTGACCGTGTTGTTGGGCGGCATTGTCGCCATGTTGATTTACGGACTTAAGGTCGGCCGCGACGACAGCTAGGTCGTACGGGACAGGAGGGGCGCTACGGTGCCCCTTCACTTTTTCGGGACGCGCTCGACTCGGGGGGTCATGGACCTAGTACTCGTGATCGTAACGGTTCTGGGCGGGCTGATCGTTGTCGCGCATCCGGCGAGCCCTGCTGTCGGAGACATCCTCGCCGCCCGCGGCGAAGAGTCGGACAACAACTGACAGACGAGATGCACGAGTTCCTCGAGATCCAGGACGGCGGGAAGACACCGCGGCCCGCCGGCGTGGCACCGCACTACTGGGTTGCGGAGCTGACGAGCTTTTCCGCCAGGCGTTTGGCGGTACCCGAGCCAGGCGCCCGAACCCACCGTGAAGACCGTCCGGCCGCCCGGCGTCGAACGGCGACCCCTTACAGGAACCACGTGGTCCCGTATGAGCCACGGAACCCGATGGAACCGACGGCGGCCGGGGGCGTGTCCGCAGCCAGCGCACAGCGCCCTCCAGTGCTTGCGATTCATGCGTGGACGCGGAACAACGGCGCTCGTGATCACTCCGTGGGCCGGACCGTAGGCTCAGGCACCCGGCCGCATCGCCAACTTGGCCAGAACCGTGCGTTGCGATACGAACTTCGGGTACATCCGGGCGGCTACGCGGGCGCCTCCGCGGGGGCGACGCACGGTCCGGGCGGCTGGGATGCCGAACAGCATGACGTCGTGGTGCGTCGTCGAACACCGGAGGGCCACGGGCTGCAGGCATGTACTGACGGCGGGTGTCGGCCGCTTGATCGCGCAGAAATGTTGCCGGTTCGGCGCCTCTGCAGGAGGCGCGCACATGGATGGGCGGCCGTGACCGTGCCGTACGCCGGTTGTGCCGGCTACGCAGGGGCGGACGGATACAGGTCCATTCGAACCGTCCTGGCGGGCGTGAGCGTGACCTCCAGGATCTGGCCAGCGAGACCGTGGGCGGCTATGCGCCCCAACGCGTGTTCGAACAGCGCCTGTTGGGTGGCGAGGCTCATGAGTCCGGGCGCCATGTTCACGCATACCAATCCGGGATGAGCGGGCTCGCGTTCCATCAGAAAGGTGAAATCCGCGCTGTCGTTCGTCACCAGCGCATACCCGTCGTCGACCGCGCGACGGACAATAGCCCAGTCCTGCCGCGACCGCAGCCCAAGCCAGGTCACATGCGTGGATTGAGGGAACCCTCTTGTTCGAGCGATCGTCGCGAGCGTGGGATTCAGGCACTCGTCGATCGGAAATTTCACCGCACGAGACGCGTTTCATCAAGGGAAGACTCGCTCGACTCGGAGGGCTGGCGGGCGCGCCAAAACGGCTTGCGGCGCGGACGGCCGCGCCGGGGATAAGCTCTGGCAAAGAACACAGCCAACTCGATCTGCGACCTGGAGAGTTGCGGGTAAGCCTCGCGGATGGCTTCGGCGCTGTCACCGTTGGCGAGCATGTCGGCGATGTCATGGACCGGGATACGGGTGCCCTTGATGCAGGGCATTCCCGATAGAACCGCCCGGTCGCTCACGACCGCATCGCGCGCCCTCGCCAACGTGGAAAGACCCTTGCTCACCTCGCCCTTCATGGTCCGCAAATCCACCGATACTTCTCGAGCCCGGGCCGCTCTCGCGCGGGGATGGTCGAGCAGATAGCGCACGAGCCGCCGGCGCCCGTCGAGGGTGAGCATGTCCGTTGTTTCGTGGGCGAGCTTCAGGCCCAGGAGTCCTTCGCGTCGAACCGCGCGTGAGCGCTGCCGGCCGCTTGCGGCCTCGTCGAGAAGGCCAGCGTCGATGATACGATGCACCTGCTTGAGCGGGACGCCGGTGACGCAGGCCGCCTCACTCGGCGACAGCGTCGCGGTCACGTTGTCTGAGCTCATTATCTTTCCTCCATTCCGGAAGGATTATAGCGGTTTTCGGCTTGACGGGCGGGCATGGAGGAGGAAGTAGAAGACCCGTACCTCGAGGAGCGCCGCAGTGCGGCTCCTGTACGATCGGGTCGGTCGAGGCCGTTGCCAACCAACGCCGTCCGTGCGCAAGTCACGGAAGGGCGTTGTTGAGGATGGTGGAACCCAACGGGGATGCGATGCGGTGCATTCCATTCTCCATGGGCTACGAATCCGGGCCCGCCGCGCAAAAAAGGACCGACTCCAACGGAGGCAACATGGATCAGGCAACGAATCTTGGGATCCTTTCCCTGATAATCGTGCTGTTCCTGGGGATCAGCATGGCGGTCGCCCGCTGGCAGGAACGCAGGTACGGCCGCAAGGACGACTCGCCGGAGGAGTAGGTTTCCTCGGCACACAGCGACGCGCTCGCGCCGCCCGGTGTGCCGGCAGAACGGTCGACTACAGTCGAAGATCTTTCAGCTGCCTCGCACCCGAGCATGGGGCCGGCCGCGCAACAAACGGGACGGTGATGCTGCGAGGTTTCGACCTTGTGGTGTGTAAGCCGACGGGGGGATCCATATCCCGGTCGGGATGTGGGCGCCTCGGCGCGATACCAGAGGGATCTCGAGCGATTATTTCCGAGGGCGCGGAGCCGTTGCAGCGCAGCCATGCTCCGCGACATCGCGCGCCGACTCGACGTTGCGCTTGTGGCGGCCGGGATCATTGGTTACGTCATTGATCCCGCGACGACCACGTAGACTATCGTGCCTGCGGGCATGGGCTTGGTGATGCTCGAACGAGCCGCGGACAGGCCGACAGTGGACGAGTAGATGGTGACCGAACAGGCGCTTTCCATGATCGTGATCGCAGTGATGCTGCTTGCGTTCTACGTCCTCGTGGTCATGGGGACCAGCTCCGGCAAGAGGGATGACGACTAGCCGTTGAGCCCCAAAAGGACCGAAGAGGCGCTTCGGCACCCCCATTGTTCGTGGCTCTGCACTACGGTTGCAGCAGGCCGACACAACCACTCCTCAGGCATGGCAGAACGGAGCCTCGGGTCCGACCAACATCGCTCGCCGCGGCGAGCACCCCGCCGACCACGGGCCGTGCTCCGATCCGCTTGCGGGCGTAGCACGCGGACGCCGAACCGAACCTGGAACAAGGTGTTGAGCGGCAACTACCCGCAGGGCGATGCCGTCGTGATCCACCGCCCGTACAAGCGGGTCGGCGTCGAGAAGGGCAACGCGAGCCAGGGCGCGAAATCGACGGAAATGTGGCCAAGGAACGGTTCAGTTCCGTGCTTCAACGTGGTCGGGAAACCGGGGTCGATCTTGGCTTGGAGCGCATGGTTGCAGACACTCCCCGGACGGGCGCCGTGGTACTATTTGCAGACCGGCATCCAGGAGTCCAGCCAGTGGCAGCCAAGAACCAGCATGTTGTCCCGCGTGGGAACAAGTGGGCGATCCGTAAGGCGGGCGCCGTGAAGGTTACGCGCCGCTTCGACACCCAGAAAGAAGCGATTAAGGCCGCCCGGGGAATCGCCGTCAAGCAGGGGGGTGAGGTATTCATTCACGGACGGGATGGCCGCATTCGCGAACGCGATTCCTACGGGAACGATCCCTTCCCGCCGCCTGGATAGTACCGTTTGCCCAAGGACGACGACTTTGATCGAAATGTCTTCGTAAACTGCCCGTTAGACGAAGATTACGATCACATTCTTCAAGCAGTGCTGTTCTGTCTGGTGCGGTTCGGCCTGAAACCCCGCATTGCTACGGAACGCAGCGATGCCGGAGAGTCCCGCATCAGCAAGATACTCGACCTTATCCGGTCGTCCCGATACTCCATTCACGATCTTTGCCGGTGCCAGGCCCGGGACGAGGGCGAATACTACCGCCTCAATATGCCCTTCGAACTGGGCTTGGACTTCGGATGCCGCCACTACGGCTCAGGACGGCTGACGAACAAGGTCATTCTTGTCCTTGAGGAGCAGCAGTACCGCTATCAAGCGGCGATCTCGGACCTCGCCGGTTCGGACATCGAAGCCCATCATGGCGACTATCAACTCGCGGTCAGAAAGGTCCGGAATTGGCTTGCGGACATGCCGGACTTCGAGGCCATCGGCGCCGCCCGAGTGCTGGCCGACTACGAGGACTTCCAGGAATGGTATTTCGAACGGCAGCGAAACCTTGGGTTCTCGGACGACGATATCCGAGACTATTCGACTGCCGAACTCCTGCGCGCCATGATCGACTGGCGCCTCAACTGAGTCACGAACGGCCAGGCGTTTCGGTGGAGACGGCAATCCGGCTGTCGAAGGCGTTTGGCGCAACGCGTCATAACTCGGATTGGGATGCACAGCGGCGGGCCGGACCGTGGGTGGGTCAGTACCGCAATGAGCCAATCTGAAGGTGTATCGGAACATCGCGTTGAATGCATCAGATCAATTCGAGCCACGCTGGCCAGCCCGCTTCCTCAAGCAACACGGCTACCTCCTGTTTCTGCATTGAAGAAACATGCGCAGCGCCGGGACAGGGTGCGCGACCGACACGATCTCTGCGGCCGGCACGTCAAGTAAGTGAATTATAGTCAAAGGAAAAACAGCAACTTAGGGCCACCCCGCCAAAGTAACGGCAGATTTTGGGGCCGAAAAATGTCCTGAGCCGGCTCCGGCTTGACAAGGCCGGGGATCAGGCGTACGGTGCCTCCCGTCTCAGGGCGCGCTATCGCGCCGACGCTGCCCGCTCAGCAGCCAAAACAGCGAGCCGGAGCGGGGCCTTCGCCCCATCAGCAGACCCCAGGCCGACGGCCCTACGGGGCGCCTCCCGGAGCACGATCCGCGGGGCATCAGCACACCAACAGAGGACGCGGCACGCGGGTGAAACTCACCCCGAAAAACGTGCCGCGCGAGTGCGCGCGTCCGCGCCCGTACCCTTCCGAAAAAAGACCGGACCGGCAGCCGCCGGCCGTGTCATCCAGCCCCTGACGGCGACCGGCCCAGCGCCCGCCGTTACTCGAGATCAGCTCACCTACGCCCTCAGCGGGATCTGAGGTTTTCCGGGATTGCGGTGGGACTCGGCTGTGCCGTGCGACCGAAAGGCCGTACGCACAGCGAGCAACCCGGAGCGCACACGGCAGGGTGCGGAAGCCCACATGCGTGGAGTGAGTCACCAGAAGAACCAACGATCGCCAGTACCGGACGGGAGCCGGGGTGGCGTGCTCGATCAGTAGCGAGCGCGTCATCGGCCTTTTTCGTCGCTTAAGTGCGCCGCTGCTGAATTCTGCCAGCCCCGCCCCACGGGGCACCGACCGCCCTGAGATTTTTTTGGATGTCAGTCGTCGCGATGCCACACGGACAGAGGTGTGCATGCCAGTGCTCGAGTTCGAGACATGACCCCGTCAACACCGCCGAGGCGGTGGGGGCGCCCGTGTCTGCGGTCCGTACGCAGGCGTCGCACCCGCACACCGAACCCAAAAGAACCGCGCCAAGCGCGGCGGAGGAAGAGATGAAGGACAGACATCACGAAGGGCTGAAAACCGATCCGAGGTACTACCAGGGGAAACGGCTCGACCGGCAGGGCCGGTCGCTGAACAGGTCCTGCCTGGGGTATCTGGCCCGGCACAACTGGAAGCATGCCAAGACCGGCAAGCCGGTGTCCCACGATTACCAGCGCGAACGCGCCGCCCGGATCCTGCGCACCCACCTGGTGGACCTCCGGAAGGCGGGGTATCGCCCGGAGAGCATCGAGAAGTCCAAGCCCAAGCACCACGCGGGGTTGCTCAGGCAGTGGGAACGCCAGGGCCTGAGCGCCGGGATGATGCAGAAGAAGTACTGCGATCTCGTGTGGATTGCCAGGACCCTGAACAAGGCGGACATCTGCCTGGCTGAACCGTGGTCCGTGCTCGACGACCCGGAGCGGTGGAAGGTGCACACGATCGCCCGCGAGGAGAAGACGCCGAGTGCGCACGGAGTGGACGTCCGCGCGGCGATTTTGGGGATCGCCGAGCACTCGCCGCTCATCGCCGTGATCCAGGTGCTCAAAATCGGGTTCGGGCTCAGGAACAAGGAGGCCTGCATGCTGCACCCGCACGAGGACGACCGGGGAACGTACCTGTCGGTCACGCGCGGCACCAAGGGCGGCCGGCCGAGGACGGTGTGCTATTACGACTTCGAGGGGCGGCTCGACGCCGAATCCCGGGAGATCGTGTTGTGGAACCTGCAGAAAAACCGGTTGCGGCTGAAGGTGATCGAACTCGCGAAGTCTGTCGTGCTGCCGGGGCACTCGATGATCCCACCGCACTACACGCTGGCGCGGTTCCGGCGGTACGAACGCTATGTCACCGAGCGCTACGGCGGGCTCACCCGCAAGAATCTCGGCATCACCCCGCACGCGTTCCGGCACGAGTTTCTTTGCCTCAGGGCCGAGGCGATCAGCGGCCTGATCCGTCCGTTGCGGCGCGCCATCAAACTCTCCGGCGAGGACATCGCCAGGGACCGGGTCGGAAGGCAGATCGCGGCGATCGACGCGGGGCATCACGATGCGTACACCACCGAGGCGTATTACGGCCCAAGGGCGGAGCGTTCGCCGCAGGGACTGGTCAAGACGATTGCCGAATGTCTGACCGGGCCGGCGGGCGAGCCGTTGATCAGGCGCGCCCCGGACGGGCAGTTGATCCCCGGCGAGGGCCGGCGCGTCGTGCTGCTCGACGACCCGCCCGAGGGCGAGCGTTGAGCCACACGGCGCTCCGGCGTCGGGAGGGAACTTGGGTGCCGGCGGCTCGACCCTACCCGCAATGGCGGGCGTCCGCGTCACGGCCCGACACCCAGCCGATCGGAATACCTGCCGCCGGACCGCCGTTCTGGGCCAGGTGTCAGTCCACCATGTCCGGGTTCCGTTCGGCGAACGCGGCGAGCGCCGCCCTGGCCGCTTCAAGCGTTCTCCGTGCCCGCCGCCGCGGACCGAACGCCTTGCCGACCCGATAGACGCCGACATGGGCTTGGGTGAAGTCCCCCAGGAGCACGAACAGCTCGCAGGCCTCGTCAGGCATGAGCGGCGCACCGGAATCGTCGAACTGCGCGTGCATGCCGCAGTAGCGGTCATTCCAGATCCGCCCCTTTTCGCCGATGAGGCCGTAGGCCTCATCGGCGAGCGCGTCCGTGACCTCGAACGGCGGCAGCGGGACGCCGGGCGGGTTGTGGTCGCCATCGAAGTGCGCCGCCGCGGCCAGCGCGAGGTCGACGATGGACTGGTGCATGCGTGCGCGGCGCGGAGCCAGGATCGCATCGACCGCGTCGACCGCCGCTCTCAAAGTGTCTGGGAACGCCGTGGGCGCGACCCGGGGAGTCGTCCAGTCGGGGTGCGTCCGCGGAAACGCGTCGATCGCCTGCAGGACGGCCGCGACCGCGTTGGCCAGCGGGAGTTCCCAAGGCTCGATGACGCCATCGCCCTCGACCGCGCGCGAGAAGACGGTTGACACGGCCATCGTGCCGGCGCAGCCGCCGAGCAATTCCAATGCATAGAGGTCCCAGTCGTTCGGGTCGTGCGCGCGCACGCGCGTGAGCCATTGTTCCGGCAGCGGGGTCAGAAGGCGTGTCGAGGCCGAAGGGGGCGGGCAGGCGGACGGCATGCGGAACTCCAGGGGAAGAGCGTGCCCCGATTGTTGATCGGTCCGGCCTGCGAAAAAACCCGCGCTACGGCCCGAACCGGGTCCGTCCCGTGCATTTTGGCTGCCAATGGACCGGGATCCGGAACGGAGGTGGTTCGGGCCGCCATCTCCGGCGCGCCCACGTCCGGCCGCCACACCGGCGGGGCGGCTCGCGGCCGGGCTCCGGTCGCTACGCTCCCTGCACCTGGCAGGCAAGGCGTACCGAAAACCCCAAGGCAAATTGCATACAGGCCTCGCCGCGATCTTCCGAAAAGTGCGCAATTTCAAGTTGAAATTGACACGACGCAGACGACGGCCTCAATGGCCTGCTTGTTTTCCATAGAACCCAGCAGGCAACAGGATTTTGGCGCCCGGGTATCGGGCGACGGTATCGGCGGCGATTCAGCGCGCGGCCGCGAAGCCGACGATGGGCGGGTCGGCCATGAAGTCGTCCCAGAACGGATTGCCCGCCTGGGACGGGTGCAAGGAAACGTCGATCCACCGGAATTCCCGGAACCCGGCACGTTCGAACGCCTCCGCGTGAGTTTCCGGGCTCAGGTAGAAGTTGTCGAATTCAATTGGTCGCCCGTCGGCATTGAACAACATGTAGCGGATGGCATCGCCTTCGGCGAGCGGGCGCTTCCATGTGCGCTCAAGTCCGTACTTCCTGAAAGATGGGGGTACACGCGCAACGTTGAGCACGTTGTTGTTGCAGCCCACCAGACGGCCGCCCGGGCGCAGCGCGTCATGGCAGGTCCGGCAGAAACGGAGCAACTGCCCGGGCGTTCTGGCGTAGTTGAACAGATACGCCGCCACCACCAGATCCACAGGGTCGTCGGGCCTGAATGCCGCGGCATCCGCCTGCACGTAGCGGCAGCCGAGCGGCTGTCGCCGCTCCTGAGCCTCGGCGAGTTCGATCATTGCCGCGGAGACGTCGACCCCGGTGACCTCAACAGCCCCGGCCTGCCTGAGCTGGCGCGTGTAGAAGCCCTCCCCGCAGGCGAGGTCCAGCACGCTCTTTCCCCCGAGGTCGCCCAGCAGCTTGAACAGCGTGTACCGCTCGATGTATTCGCGGAACGCAAGCTGCTTGGACGTTTGGTACTCCGGGGCGATCGTGTCGTATTCCGCCATTGGGCTCACCACTCCAAACGCGTGACGGTCGGATCATCGTCGCACAACTTCCGGCGCAGCGGGTGGTGTACCGGATCGATCGGTTGATCTCGGACGACGCGCGGGCATTGTGGAAAACCCAACCAGGCGGGCTTCCCTGGCAGGGCGTTGACACATGTCCTCACATTTCATGCACGACAAGATTGATATCCATTCGAAACGGGAAGACGGTTATCGGATGTCCGTTGCGTCGGTTGCTGCGTTCCCGGTGCACCCTTTGTTGTCCTCTTGCAGACCGACTGCCTTGCCGGGCCGATCGATGCCGACGTGAGCCTGGACGATACCGCCACCCGCACGTCGGATCGCGACTCCCGCGGAGCCGGGCGAATCGAACCCGTCCCAGGAAAAGGTCCTCAAGGCGCCGCGCCGGAGGAATACGTGCTGCCGGTGTCTCAATGCAACACCGGATGCCGGTCCGGGCCCGCCAGCCTGGCAGCGTCGACCGAGGATCTCGATGTGGCTCTCGCCCGGCCAGTGGCGCACCGCGACACCGTACGCGCGACGCGTCCCAGGCACCCAGAAGCGGACGGGCGTCAAATCTCGACTCTGCCTCGAGAAGGTTGGGCCAGGAACCCGACACGCGCAGCTGAATCGAGCTGGCGCAGGTTCCCGGAGGGATGCTGACGCCCGCGATCACCTGACTGCGAGAAAGCATGTCGTCCTCGGTCGTAAACCAGGCGGAGGCAGCCTCCGCGGCATCGCACCGCAACGCCCGGGCAGTCTGGGCAAAGTTCTTGAGATCACCCCATCGGTTCGGACAGGTCGGAGGCGGCGGTGTCCCCGCGATGCGGGAAAGGGAGCGCAATCCTCCGTGGATGGGAATACTGTGCGCGGCAAGACGGCCACTCAATGAGCGGTTGTGACCATTGCTCGGTTTCGAGCATGTCACGTATCCGCCCATACGCCGCGATTTAGTTGTTGAGACGCGCCATGGCAGGGTGCCTGCGGCTTCTTCGATGATCTCGCTTCAACTGCATAGCGTAACGCTGTCGCGTCGCATGTTCCGCTACCGCAGCCATAGCCGGACACGGTCGCCGACGGCGGGCGTCTCGCTGCGCTCGCCGACCACTCGTACCCTTCCGTATACAATCGCGCTCGGACGGAAACGGCGACGGTTGGGATGAACCTCCGCTGAACATCGATATCAATCCCCAATTCGCACGCGCGCTGGATCTGCTCGGTTCCGGCGCCGGCAACCTCTTCATCACCGGCAAGGCCGGCACGGGCAAGTCCACGCTGCTCCACCACTATCGGCAAATCGCCGCCGTGGAGCCGGTGATCCTGGCGCCCACCGGCGTGGCCGCACTGAACGTGCGCGGACAGACCGTGCACAGATTCTTCGGGTTCCGCATCGATGTTACGCCCGACAAGGTCCGGGAAAGCCGCCGCGCACCGCGCTACCCCGAGATATACAAGAACGTCAGGACCATCATCATCGACGAGGCGTCGATGCTGCGCGCGGACCTGCTCGACTGCGTCGATCAGTTTCTGCGCAAGCACGGCCCGGTTCGAGGTCGCGTGTTCGGCGGCGTCCAGATGGCATTCGTCGGAGACCTCTACCAGCTGCCGCCGGTTGTAACCCGGGACGAACGGGAGATCTTTCGCGAGCTCTACGAGACACCCTACTTCTTTAGCGCCCGGGCGCTGGACCGGGCAAACCTCAAGATCGTGGAGCTCGAGAAAGTTTACAGGCAAAAGGATTCCGCGTTCGTCCACCTATTGAACCGCGTGCGCAACGATACGGTGGACGATGACGATGTGCGCCGTTTGAACGAACGCACACGCGCCGGTTTCAGCCCCCCGGACGACGGTTTCTACATCACGCTCACGGCGACGAACCGAAGCGCCGACCGGATCAACGAAGCCCGGCTCGCGGCGCTGCCGGGCCGGGCGGTGCGCTCCACGGCCCGCATCGCCGGCGAATTCGGCCGGGAGTACCATCCCACGGCGGTCGAGTTGGCTTTCAAGCCCGGCGCCCAGGTCATGATGCTCAACAATGACAGCGATCACCGTTGGGTGAACGGCAGCGTCGGTGTCATCGAACAAGTTGATGAGGATGAGGATCGGGAGGCCTGCGTGCGCGTCAGGCTCCGGGACGGAGACGACCTGGTCAGCGTGGAGCCGTACAAGTGGGAACTGATCCGGTTCGGGTTCAAGCAGGGAGCGATCGTCACCGACTCGATCGGCAGCTTTACGCAACTCCCGTTTCGCCTGGCATGGGCCATAACCATCCACAAGAGCCAGGGCAAGACGTTCGACAACGTCATCATCGATCTTGAGCGGGGCGCCTTCGCGGCCGGCCAGACCTATGTCGCGCTGAGCCGCTGCACATCGTTCGAGGGCATTGTCCTTTCCCGCCCCATAAAGAGCAGCTCGATCCGCGCGGACTGGCGCATCCAGAAGTTTCTGACCGACTATCGGTACGCCGAAGCCGAGCGCGCGATGACGACGACCGACAAGCAGGCGGCCATTCGCCGCGCGATCGACGGCAACGCCCGGATCGCCATGACCTATCTCAAGCCCAACGACACGCGGAGCGAGCGTGTCGTGGTTCCGCTCAAGGTGGGCACGGAATCCTACCGGGGCAAGCAGTTCCTCGGCATGCGCGCCCATTGCCTGCTGCGCGGCGGCGAACGAGTGTTCCGCGTCGACCGGATTCTCAAACTTGAGGTGCGGGGGGAGTGAGTGCCACCGGCTTACCTGCAACAACAGCGTAACCCGTTGACCAGCGACTGTAGTCGCGTATCGGCGCATCGAGCACGCGGCGAATACCGATAGGGGCGCGTGAGCGAACGACGACGAACGGATCTGGGCTGGTCGTGAGCTTCCCCATCAATGAGACAGCTCTAAATTGGAGTTTCTGGCGGTCTCGATTCGTCGAGCACCTGCCGGAAGCGCCGGGGCCGTTGCGGGTCGAGGACTTGGGGCAAGAAGAAAAAGGCTTGGCGCTATCGCTGGCCGGGCATGGTACACGACGAGGTACTCGCGCGGCTCCTGGCACTGAACGCGGAGCGCGCAGCCGAAGAACGGACGGCTGGCAAGGCGCAATGGCAATGGCCAGCAACAGGGATGGGAAGGCATAATCCCTTCACTCGGCGAAACGGTGAGGCCTACGGCATGGTTCACGATTACTTTGCGGAGATTTCCTTCGACGGCGAAGCCGGCGTCTGGTACGTGTCGGACACGAACTTTCCCGGCTTGGTTGCCGAGGCGCCTTCGGAACGCGATCTGCTTGCCAGGATTCGCGCGCTCGTGCCAGAACTCTACGAGCTCAACCGAAATCTCTTCGATGAACCGGTGCTTGAAGCGATCCCGTTACGCATGACGTCCAACAGGTTGGAGACGATCCGCTTGGCGGGATAGTGGCCAGCTTTACCAGGACGCTTAAGCGGAAATTGCGGGATGCAGGCTGCCAACGGGTGCGTCAGGGACGCGGGGACCATGAAATCTGGTTCAGCCCGGTTTCCGGCAAGCACTTCCCGGTGGACGCCAACGTAAAGTCGCGGCACACGGCGAACGCTGTGCTCGCCCAAGCTGGGCTCGATAAGGCCTTTTGATTGACGGGCGCATGGCGATGGAGGTTGGGTAACGCTTCTGCCAGAGCGACCGCGGGCACTTCGGGGAAACAATGATGGGGGTGGCGCCCTGCGACAGCGCCACGGTTCACGACGACCTTGTGGACGTGTTGCGCCTTGACCTGATCGGCCCGCGGCCTTGCGACGAAGCCCGCCAGCGAGAACGCCTGTCCCAGGCGCCGTCGCGGAACGAACACCTTGCCAGCCCGATAAACGGCGACAACATTTGCCCGCGGCACCCGCGGAGCCAAGTAAAACGGAACTGGCCGAGCAAGAGGTTCCCCAAGCACCAGGCAGAAGGAATCCGTGCCCCCAGCGTCGCAACGCAACACCGGATCCCGGTCCAGGCTCGTCAACCCGACAGCGACGATAGAGGATCGCGATGTAACCCATCGCCCGGCCAGCGTCGCACGGCGACACCGGAAGCGCGACTCAGCCGCCCGCCAGGCGCCGTATCCCGGCGCGATTCGAGCGATTCCGCGGAACCGCCGCCGGCTGTCGCGCCCGTTATGGAGACGGATCTCTGCCGTGCACTTTCGGCTGCCGGTGCTAAATTGGATCCATGAAGCCGATCCAGCTCGCCGTGACGGTCGGGTTTGTGCTGTTTGCCATCGCCGTCGTGTCCGGCTCCGTGGGGGCATCGGTCGCGATGTTCGCGGTGCTGTTCACCGTCCTGACGATCGCCGCGGTCGCCGACCCGGCCACCCAGGAGCATCCGCGCACCGGGGCTGAGCGCCCGATCCCGGACTCGGGGGATCCGGACGATCCTGCGTCCATCCACTACGATCCGACCCGCATCGACCTGGACCACGGTGACTCGGGAGACCCCTGCGACCCAACATCCATCCACTACAGCCCCAGCCTCCATCGCCCGGGCGGCTGGGACTCGGGCGATTCGCTCGATCTCACCTCCGTGCACCACAGTTCGGGGCTTGACGACTCGCATGACGTGTCAGGCTTCGGAACTTTCGGCGACGATGCGATGGGTATCGGGACGGATTCGGACGATTCGTTCTGGTTGGGAGGCGGATCGGAGGACCTGTTTGGATCCGGAACCAAGTGGAGTGACTCATTCGACATGGGGTTCGATTGGGACGACTAGCTGCGGAATGCTGCGCGGGAATGGGAGAGGCCCCGACCGTTCCCTGACCGGGAGGCGGACCGCATTTGCTCTGGGAACGAGTTCACGCCCTTGGATGGCCGACAATGCCGGCCGATTCCGTCATTCCGCCGCCAGTGCGAAACGACGGGAAGTGTCGATCAACCAGACCGGGGATCGTTTGGGAACTCATCGTCATCTCAAACACGCGTGATGGTTTCCTGAGCGGTGATCAGGCTTGCCGCAAACCGCCGCGTAGGTCGCGAGGCGATAGCACGGCGCTCGATATGCGGCTCCAACCGGACCAACGACGGCAGACCGAGGTCCGTCTGGTCCCACATCGTCGACTGCATAACGGCGGCGGCGAGTTTGCCGACGAGCGAAGCCGGCGAAAGCCGATGCGTGCGTGCGGCACCGTGGGCCTGACGGGGGTGCGCGGCTTGGCGCTGCCGCTGCGCCACTCCGGGGTAGCAAAAACGACACGATGATCGATCCCGACATCGACACGAGCAAGGTGACCGGCGCGGCGTTGAACCGCCTGCAGCAAGCCAACGCAAGGCGCGAATCGACGTTCTTCTAGGTTCGAACTACCGACCGCTTGTTGCGTCGGCGTCAAACACGGGACAACCTACCCAGACTCTCAGCTTTGGGCGGGAATCGGGTCGTGCGCGCGTCTTACCGCGCAATGAAATTCCCGCCTTCGCCTCAGGACTGCTTGGCTATTTCCACGCTCTCGCGGCTGTTGCCTTCAGCAAAGTAGTTGGCAAACACCAACGGAGCGCGCCCGCGACCGCTCCACAAATGTTCAACGCCATCGACAACCAAGCGATACTTGGGCGGTATCTTGCCGCGCTTGCTGCTTCGGCGGCGTTTCGTGGTGCGGCGCCTGCGGCGGGGAGCGGGTTGCTGCAGGTCGGCAACGGAGAGGCCGCTTGCCGCCAGCAGTTGATTGATCCTGCTGATATTGTTCTGTCTATCGCGTTCTGCCTTTTCCGCCGCGCGCTTTTCCTGTGCCTCCAACGCTAGCGTCAGGGACTCGATGAGCTTTTTGAGCACCGAGATTTCAAGTTTCCTTGCGGCAGCCTGGGCCTTAACGCGCGATCGCGCAAGTTCTTCGAGAGTCGACATAATCCGGGGTTCCTTGATTGTGAGGTCTTGTGAAGCGCGCGAAATTGTAATCGTACCGGACCCGCGTCTTCAACGGGTCAACGACATGGTTTCGTTTGCGTCGCCTGTTTTCGGATAAGCTCGAAAGGCTCGTGTGGCGGTATATCGGGGTTGCTTGGTTTGTACTGGGCGCCGTTGTTGGAAGCATAGCGAACGAGGTCGTTCAGGGCTTGTTCGGCTAAGCAGACCCGAGCGAACCCCTCCCTGATCTGCTTGGTGGATACGTACCCACCGAGCCCCCATTCAAATGGAAGCTCATACCCGTATGCCGCTAACGCCCGACCCGTCAGTCTGAATGGCGCCCCCTACGGTAGAATACGGCGCGTGACCCGTTTCGTCCGCCGTCATGCCAACAAAACCACCAGCCACCGTTCGCGAGCAAATCGCCCTGAGCTACGCGCATTTGGCCGGAGCGCATGCGGCGCTCGATCGGGGGGACCGAAAATACTCACGGGTGGATTTCATGATTCGGGCCAAGCTCCGCAAGCGACTTGTTGACGGCACGATGAAAATGCGGTCGCTCTACGACGACGAACGGATGAAAATGACGATGCCGCAGGCGTGCTACTACTGCGGCTCGACGCACAAGTTGTCCGTGGATCACCTGATTTCGAAGATACGTAGCGGCCCTGACGAGTCCGACAACCTGGTTTGGGCGTGCTTGTCCTGTAACAGCTCGAAGCGGGGGCAAGACATGCTCGCCTGGATGGAACGCAAGGGGAAGTTTCCCCCTCTCCTGCTGCTACGCAGGTACATCAAGATCGTGGCGCGGTACTGCGAGAGCCGAGGGCTAATGGACACCCAGTTGGATCGGCTCGACGAAACCGACATGCCGTTCGACGTACGGAGGTTGCCCACGAAATTTCCCCCTCTGGATGAATTGGAGTTGTGGATATACCCTGCCGAAGCGGTCTCATGAGGAGACGTTGAGAGATGTCTTGGTGGCGGTAATCACCACCTAACGCTCTTTGCGTCCGGAGCCTGTTCATTTGCAGCCGTTTCGCCCCGTTTCTACCGTCGAAAAACCCATGACCACACACTACAATCAAGCCATGGACGATTGGCTCGACATCGACCTGCTCGAACTTGCCCGGCTGTACCTGCAAAACGAAGATCTGTTCGTCGCCCGCCGTTGCGTTCACTGGTTCAAGGCAGGAGAGATCTCTGCGGCGGACGCGGTTCAGCGCATTCGCCGATGCCCGACGGTGATCGACGAGCCGTTCTGAGCCGCGCGGCGCTTGCGGCGGCCTACGGATGGGACGCGGACATCTCCGAGGAAGATGCGCTTGCGCGGTTGCTCGAAATGAACCGCGTCGCACGCTGAACGCCGCCAACTAGCGTACATCGGTAGGGATGTTGTCAACGATGAACCGTGCCCAAGAATTTCAGGGGTTGTTGTACCACTGGTTCACGCGAGGACACCTCTATAGGTTCTTGCCGGAGCGGTGGGCCACGGAAACAAGGGACTCGGGGATATACCGGTTGAACGCATCTCCGGGAGCGGCGGAACTTCCGACTGCGGCGCAGCGCGACAACGAGCACGAGAAGCGAATCACGATCCTAAGGCCCACTGATATCGGGATTCTCAATGACGACGGTGGTTTGCGACATCGCATCATCGATGAAGAAAGTGGCGACAAGACGCTGGTTGTTGAAACCGAAAAACCCTACTATCTTTCTAGCTTCACGCTAGACCTAACGCGCCAGATGTATGAAGACTTCGCCGACACGGCTTTGGTCATCACTGATATTCCAGAGTTCTTCAGACGGCTTCACAGTGCCGCTTACGATCAACGGTTGTACGCCTTGAGTTCCCCCGTGAGATACGTCGCTCCAGTCGTGGCGTATGGCATGGCTGCGGTTTCGGTGAACCCCTTTTTCGACAAGGAGGTCCGGTTCAAGGAACAGAAGGAGTTCCGCACCGTGCTCTGGTACGCAGAGGACGATTGCCGCTACGTCGACTTGGACCTGGGCAATCTGGCCGAGATAACGGAACTGATTCCAAAAAGGGACTTCTCATGCGAGAGAAAGGTCGATGAGTCGTTTTTCAGGGAACTTTCGCGGGAAGCCATGTGGCAGATGCATGTGCGGTAGGATCGAGATTGTCGGCGTGAAATTCCACGCGCAACTTAAGTCCTTCTCAAAGAGGGAAATTGACGAGGCGCTTTTGGGATCGGGCTATAGCGCTTCGTTTCACAATGTGCCAAATTTGTACCCTCGGCCGCGGGTCCTTCCCAAAGGGTTTGTAGCAGGTCCGGAGGTCTTGTCACCCCATAGGACCGTGGAGATCAGAGCCCGAGTGGGACATGTCGAGTTCAGCATCGTTAATGAAGAAACGATAGCGTACGTGCTCACTCATTTGGACGAAGAATATCGACACAGCGAAGCTGCCCAATTCGCTCATCTCGAAACAAGGGGCGGGCGGCGGTTGTACACTTGGGGACAGCCGCCAGAGTAGCCATCGCGTCACGCGGCAGTCGATGAAACTCAAGTCACTAGCGAAACCGATAAGGCGGCTTGCATCGCGCCTGCCGATACCCGGCTCCACGGCCGGGTTGGCCGTCGCACACGACGCCCTGTCGAACTTCATCGCCAATTTGAACTGGGCCAACACCGATCCGACCAAGTACCTGTATGCGGGCACCCGGGGAATCAGCCGCGGGATGAGCGAGGCCCATCGGGTGTGGCAAACGATTCCGGAATCCTTGCGCGCGGCCGGCCCGGAGGCGGTCGCGAAGCATCTGGACGGACTCGATTGGAGCCACGTAACCCCGTTCGGTGCAGGCGGAAGCAACGATGCGTCGAATGGCATCTTCGAACGCGCCGGATTGAATCGCGCGAGGGGCGCGCGGACGATGACCGCCGCAGAGATCCGGGCGGCGCATCGCGTTCTGCAAGGGAAAGCGTTCTCTGCGGCGCTGTCGGCTACAGCCTCCCGAATGTTTACCGGCGCCGTGGTGGCCGCAGCGGCCGGTTGCGTGTTCGCCGCCCTGGAGCACGGGCTCGAATGGCAACGTGGACGAATCGGCCGCGATGAAATGTTGCGCCGGATCGCCCGAGAGACCGGAAAGTCTGCAGGTTCCGGCGCGGCTGTGTCCGGGTTGATGGTGGCGGCGGTGCTGGCGTTCCCGCCGCTCATTCCGCTGGCCGCCCACCTGGCGCTACCGCTTGCGGTGATGGGGTTTTGCGCGACCGGCCACAAGG
Organism: Alphaproteobacteria bacterium; assembly: GCA_022822405.1. GTDB lineage: Bacteria > Pseudomonadota > Alphaproteobacteria > MPNO01 > UBA830 > JAJEBT01. The sequence continues at coordinate 5,725 of JAJEBT010000182.1, read as the reverse complement.
TCGTGCGCCTCGGGGTCGGGTGGTACGAGGTCCTGCGCGGGACGTGCGCCAGCCAGGCCCCGTCCGCCTTTCAGCTGGTCCCGGCCTTGCCCCCGCCAGCCAAGGATCAAGAGAGCATTGCCGATCAATTATCTCGATTGGAGCGGGTTGAGCCGGTCGGCCAACACGCACTGCCGTAGCGGCACCGTTGCCGACGCCGAGGGGCTGCGTTCGTTCGCCCGGCAGGTCAAACTTGTCGCGCCCACATCCACCAATCGAGACAGATGGACGAAATAAGTGACTTGAGACACAAAGTCACTATGACGATCCTACCGATGTGCGAGCCGCGCACGTCGCCAAGCCTGTGGGCGTTCAACATCGCGCGTTCGTCTGCACGGATCGCAGAAGCGGCGGTTTCCATGCGGCCGGCCGTTCGGACGCTGGGGCAACATGCGCGGGCATCGCGTGCAACGCGCACGCTCCGCCGGAACCATTACCCGCAGAATGCGCCTGGCGGTAAAGGTTGAATCCACCTCCAGACGCGTGCGATCGGCGCTGCACTTGCCCTCAAGACCGTTGGCCCAACAACCGCCGACTGAACGCAGGATCCACCCTCGCCCCATGCGTGCGCGTTCGGCGTGAACGACAGTGCGCGACCTGTCGCGAACGAACATTGCGCCGGAAACTTCCACGAACTCCATGAGCGGCTGACTCCCGGCTGTGCGCCCCGGCCTGACCTGATCCTTCCCAGGTTTTCCTATGTACTTCCAACGGAAGGCAATCTGGCGTTGGGAACCGACGGCAATAGGCAAGTTTCCGGGTGAACGCGTTGGTTGGTCTGGACTAGGTGGATAGGCATGATGTTCATGGAACCGTGCCGCTTGTCTACCGTGTTGAAGACATCCGCGCCGATGCTGGCGAACTTCGCGGCCAAGACCAGTGCTAAGGAAAAAGGTGAGATGGATGCGCGAGTCGCCGCGCGGCGCCAATGCGGCCCGTATCGTGCCTTGCTCCTTGAATAGGCAGAAAGGGCAACCCGGCCGCGGCCGCCGCCAAATCGCCGACGCAGTTCCGGGCTGAACACTCGAGCCCGATGGCGTGCGCCCGTGACCGACAGTCAGCAAAAAGTCGTGTTGACGGCAATATGTATCGGGCAAAATCTGCGCCGACTGAGTGGCAATGGGATTAATGTGCGTGAAGCAGTATGATTGCAGCGCAATCGTCGCAACGATTAGGCTTCCCGGTGACTTGGAGGACACGAAAATGGCGAGCATCACAATCCGCAATCTGGACGACGAGGTGAAGACGCGCCTGCGGGTACGCGCCGCCGAGCACCACCGCTCGATGGAAGAGGAGGCGCGTGTGATACTGCGCGAGGCCGTGAGCGACAAGAAATCCGGGCCTCGGAATCTAGTGGAATTCACCCGCGAGTGCTTTGGGCCGCTTGGCGGCGTGGAGCTGGAACTCCCGGCACGCGGCCCGATGCGCGAACCGCCCGACTTCACCTGAGGCGGGGATTCGCGTGTACGCCATCGACACTAACGTGGCCTCCGAACTGATGCGACCGATGCCAGCGCCTGCGGTCGCGGCATGGATTGCAGAGCAGAATGCGAGCGACTTGGTGTTGACGGCGATCAGCGAGGCCGAGTTGCGCTACGGCGTCGCGATCGTGCCTTCAGGTAGGCGAAGGAATGAATTGGAAGCCGCCATGACGCGGTGGCTTGAGGTGGGATTCGGCGGAAGAATTCTGCCGTTCGACAGCGCTGCCGCGCGCCACTATGCGGACATCGCTTCCGCCCGGCGCCACGCGGGCCGACCCATTGGGGAGGCTGACTGTCGGATTGCCGCTATCTGCCGCTCTCGCGGCGCGGCTTTGGTGACCCGCAACATTCGGGACTTCAGGGACACGGGGATCGAGACCATCGATCCCTGGACGGCGCAATGAGCGAAACGGCTGAAGCGTTGACGTGGGTCGAGGAACGGGATCCATGTAGCCAAGTGCCGAAATTGGGAGCAAGCGCACGCGGCGCAGGAATCGGGAACCGGTCGCCGAGAATGGCTTGATGCGGGAACGAACGTATGTCCCTTAATGAAAACCTGCAGATAGCCAAACGGAAGAAGAACGACGAGTTCTACACGCAGCTCGCCGATATCGAGAAGGAGCTGCGCCACTACCACCGGCACTTCCGCGGCAAGGTCGTGTACTGCAATTGCGACGATCCCAGCGTTTCAAACTTTTTCCATTACTTCTCGTACAACTTCGAGCGCCTGGGCCTGAAGAAGCTCGTCACCGCATGCTACAGGAACCGGGAACGCGACCTGTTCAGCCGTCACGATTCGGAGCGGGCGATATGGCTTGATTACAATGGGAGCGCGACGGGCGGCAGGGTGCCCGATGTCGGGGATATTGGAATCCGCGAGTTTGAAGGGGACGGGGATTTTCGCAGCACAGAGTGCATCGAACTTCTGATGCGGACGGACATCGTGGTGACCAACCCTCCGTTTTCGCTGTTTCGCGAATACGTCGCCCAACTGGTGCAGTACGGCAAGAAGTTCCTGATTGTCGGGAGCCAGAACGCCGTCACCTACAAGGAGATTTTCCCTCTCATCAAGGACAGCAGGATGTGGCTCGGTGTCACACCGAAGGGCCAGGACATGCTGTTCGATGTGCCGGAGGGCTACGCGCGGGAGTTAGTGGCGACCGCAAGAGAGGGGAGCGCGTATCGAGTCGTCGATGGGATTGTCAAGGGACGGTTGGGGAACGCAGCCTGGTTCACCAATCTCGACCACAAGAAGCGCCACGAGGAATTGATCCTTTACAGCCGCTACTCGCCGGAGAAATACCCGGCCTACGACAACTACGATGCGATCAACGTGGACAGGGTCGCCGAAATTCCAATGGATTGGGACGGGGCGATGGGTGTGCCGGTCACGTTTCTGGACAAGCACAACCCGGAACAGTTTGAAGTCCTGGGGATCACAGACAGGGACGACCGCTACAGCCTGAAAACGAGAAAATACACGTTGGCGGATGCGCCCAACTATAACGACCTGAATGGGGAAGGAGGGGTCATAAACGTGGGAGGCAAATACAAACGCACGTATAGACGCCTACTGATCAGGAAGATCCCATCCCAATGAAAATCGATCTGAAGAAAATCACTGTCGGCGAACTTGTGGAGGACTATCACGACGACGGCGAAGGCGGGGTGCGCGGCTATGGCGGCAAGCTTGACATCCGCCCGCAGTTTCAGCGCGAGTTCGTCTACAGAGACAAGCAGCGTGATGCGGTGATCGAGACGATCAACAAGGGTTTTCCGCTGAATGTAATGTACTGGGCCGTGCGCCAGGGCGGAACGTATGAGGTCATCGACGGTCAGCAGCGCACGATCTCGGTCGCACAGTACGTGGAAGGAGACTACGCCCTCGACGGGCGGTATTTCCACAACCTGCAAGACGACGAGCGGGACTGGATTCTCAATTACCAGTTGCAGGTTTATCTCTGCGAAGGGACGCCCAGCGAGAAGCTGGCCTGGTTCAGGATCATCAACATCGCGGGCGAGAGGCTGACCGAGCAGGAGTTGCGAAACGCGGTCTACGCTGGTCGGTGGGTATCCGACGCGAAACGATACTTCAGTCGGAAGGGGGCTGCCTGTCCGGCCTATGCGATCGGCAGCCGGTACGTGAACGGGAGGGCGGAACGTCAGGAGTACCTACAAACGGCCATCCAATGGATCAAGGATAAGGATCAGACGGTCGAGGAGTACATGGGCGCGCATCAGGACGACAAGACCGCAATCGCCTTGTGGAATCACTTTCAGTCGGTAATCAACCGCGTGGAAGCTGTTTTTCCGAAGTACCGAAGACCTATGAAGGGCGTAGATTGGGGTGGGCTTTATGAGCACCTGGAAGACGCAAGCCTGGATCCCGAAGCGCTTGAGGCCGAGGTTGCCCGCCTGATGATGGACGACGATGTGACACGAAAGCCGGGCATCTACCCTTACTTGCTCACCGGCGAGGAAAAGCATCTCAACATCCGCGCCTTCTCCGATGCCATGAAGCTGAGTGCGTTCGAGAGTCAGAAGGGCATCTGCAAACTTTGCGCGAAGGGGTTTGAGATTTCGGAGATGGAGGCCGACCACATCACCCCTTGGTCGGAGGGTGGCAAGACAATCGAAGAAAATTGTCAAATGCTGTGCAAGCAATGCAATCGCAGAAAATCCAACAAGTGAGTGCACAGGGACAAATGAAGTCAGGCCGGAAATTCGTATCGGAAAGAGGCTGGCCGAAGGTCGAGATCGTAAACGCGGCCTAATAGCCGAGCGTTGCCGAGCTGGAGGAAAACGTACGCCTTGCTGCTACATTTGACAGGCGGTGCGGGCTTTGGCAACGCAAGAAGCTGGCCGACAGTCTTTAGTCCGACGCCGTTCATCATGCCTTGTGAGGCCCAGGTGTGCCGGCAGTCATGGAAGCGAAGGCCGAAAGGCCTGCTTTGTGCCGCCTGCGGACCCAGAACGTATAGAGTCGAGCCGGGGACAGCTGCTCGGAGAAGACCCTTGCCCGCTCCTAGTTCGAGGCAATTGCAAGAGTAGTTCTGCAGCGTCCGGTCCGAGCCAGACAGTGCCGGGCTCGGTCTTGGAGTTTTGAAGCCGGACACTGGCGCCATCCGCTCCGAAATCCCCGATCTCAAGCCATTTGAGATTGACGATCTCGGAGAGTCGTGCCACAGTGAGCTGGAACAGGCGTATCGCCGCAACGGTCCAGGGGCGTTCAATGCGGTACCGGTCGAGCACGGTGCGCCGAGCCTTCACTCCAAGGACACTCCAGGTGCAAGTATCGCGCCAAGGACGTGTAGTCGACGCTTGCCCGGCAGCTTGTCTTGCAATCGCCATCGATGCAGGTATCCAGGCACCGGCCTAACGCAGAATAATTCACGTGTCATACGACGCATTGATGTATGACGAGAATTTTAGGGATCATTCGAGTCAGCAATCATCCCGCCATAATATCCAGTCAAGTCAAAGGAGCATCATGAAGCAATGAAAGTCAGGTCCGAGTCAGCAGTTTTTGAAGAACTGGCCGCATTGTCTGCAGCTCCCGGGTTTGCTCACGCTATAGCCTACCTTTGTCTCAGAGACAATTTGACAGTCTATTCGTAACCGGGCATTTTGAGGCGTTCTTGTCGGCGATTTGCCGATCGGTTCTTCTTCGTTTTTGCGTATTTTTTGCTGACGAAGGAAGGGCCGAGGATGAGCAAGGTCAAACGGACGAGGGCACGTCGTTCGGCGTCGGAATGGCGGTCGATCATGGCGCGGTTCGAGAGCAGCGGGCTGACGGGCACGCAGTTTTGTCGTTCGGAGTCGCTGTCGCCGAGCACGTTCTGGCGTTGGCGAGGCCGGCTGGCTGACGTCGGCGAGCCGGTGTCTCCGAGTCGGCCTGCCGGCCGGGCGGCGTTCGTGGAGCTGGCCGATGGTCCGGCGTCGCCCTCGGTCTGGGAGGCGGAGCTTGAGTTGGGCGGCGGCGTGGTGCTGCGCCTGCGGCGATGCTGAGTCTGGGTTCGGAGGTCCGCATCTGGCTGTACCGGCCGGCCTGCGACATGCGGCGCTCCTTCGACGGCCTGTCGGCGCTGGTGCGCCACGAGCTTCGCGCCGATCCGACCGACGGTGGCTGGTATGTGTTCGTCAACAAGCGCCGGACGCTGTTGAAGGTGCTGGCGTTCGATGCGGGCGGGTACTGGATCTGGTCG
>JAJEBT010000195.1 GCA_022822405.1 Alphaproteobacteria bacterium | reverse complement strand
GGTGCAGGCTTCGACCGCCGCCCGCACGACGTCGACTGCGTGAGGCATGTGGCAGGTGCCGCAATCGAGCGCCCGGTCGGCGGCGTCGCCGCGCATGGGAAGCCGCGCCTCCCCGGCGGTCATGCGTTCGGGCACGGCCGGGTCTTCGAGCCATACCATGACCGTGTCCGGGAACACTCCATCGAGCCCCAATCCCCTCAGGGCGCGGTGCGGATCGCGCGGCTTTGCGATCCGCGGATGCCGGCGCATGCCGTGCCGGCCCCTGACGAAGGTCCTCGCCTGCGTCCTGTGGCAATCTTCGCAGACCGACATTTCGGGCTCGTCAACCCAATGAGCTTCGACCGCGTCCGGAGAGGCGTCCCCGGCGGCGGGCGCGTGGCAGGCGCCGCAGTTGATCCCCGCCGCCGCATGGCCGGATCGGGCCCAGTCTTCGAGGACGGCGGGATCGGCGAGCGCGGACGCGGGCGCCACGGCATCGCCCGGTCCGAGCGGCGTTGCCGCGGACTGACCCTCCGCGCGGGCCCGTGCGGCAAGCGCGTGCATCGGGGTCAGCGCGAGCCAGGCCTCGTGGGAGTGCTTGACCAGGAAATTCTCATAGAGCGCGCGGTTGTCATGGTAGTTGTGGCAGCCGCTCGACGCACAGCTGTCGAAGGTGAGGCCCGCATGGCTCGGCCGCTCGACCCGCACGTCCTGTTCGCCCTCGGCGTGGCAGGCCATGCAGAAATCCATCGCGACAGTGACCGCGCCTACCCTGGTGATCTCCGGGCGGTGCTCCACGTGACAGGTGGTGCAAAGGCGCGCGTCGAGCCTGTCCCAGTAGGCGGCCATTCTCGGGTCGCGGAATGTCTTGCGCGGATGGCTGTCCTCGGCGGCCTTCAGCTCGTCCTCGTGACAGCCCAGACAGGACCCGTTCAGCGCCTTCTCGGCTGCGGCCGTATCGGCAAAGTTCGGGGTTCCGTGACAGGTTTCGCAGGATATCTCCAGCTGGTGGTGGGCGTCGGTCATGGCGCCGGCCGGCAATATCCGCCGGTCCCCGCTCACGAACATCGATGCCACGACGAAGGCGGAAGCCAGCAACGTTCCCGAAACAATCCACAATATCGTTCTCCGGAACATCGGTCGGTTCCTTCAGTACCGGTAGGCTGTGAGGATATGGACGATCAGGAGCGCCGGCAGGGGGCATATAGCCACGACGTGGAGCCACATCAGGTGACGGCGCAGCCTGGCGGGCTTGACGATGCCGACCGCCCGCAGCCGGGACGGGGCACCGGTGCAGATTTCGGCAAGCGCGCCCGAGAGCAGCACCGCAAGGAAGCAGCCCATGAGCGCCGCGTTGAGGTCGGAGCCCAGGCGAAACCCGGTATGGGCGAACAGGACGAGCACGCAGCCCACGCCGAGGACGAAATGGGAGAGCCTCCATCGATGGGAACGGGCGATCCCCATGACCAGCCGCTTCTTGATGACAATTGCGATGGCCAACCCCGCGACAGCGAGGCCGAGGATCACATATCCGCTCCACTGCCGCCAGATACCGTCGAACCAGAGATGTTCGAGCAGGTTCGAACCGTAACTGTCCGGGAGCGGAACTCTCGGCGCGAGGAGCGTGACGGCAGCCGCAGCGGCGCCGAGGGTGGCGAGGGTCAGCCGCAGCTTCCTGAACCGGGCCGCCTCCGCCCGGGCCGCGAGAATGATCGTGTGTTGGAGGTTGGCGATGGTGCCGGCGACTTCTCTCCCGATAAGATCCATCTGGCGCAGCAGCGCGATCCGGGGAGCCGCTTCGCCGAGTTTCCGGTCGGGGAAGAGGTCGGGGAGTATCTGGCAGGCGTCCACCAGGCTCAACAGGGCGACATCCCGGGGGTCGGGGATGTTGTCGGACAGTACTTCCTCGATCCGCAGCTTGATCCCGCTCACCGCTTCCCCATCGATCGTCGGATAGCGAACGGGACGGAAAACCCACAGGAATGGCTCTTCCCTTCTTTCCAGGATTCCCCGCTGCACGAGGCTGGCCAGCGCCTGATCGCGGACAGTCTCGGCGTCGTCCGTGGACAGCTCCCGGATCCAGGTCGCAGCATCCAACGTGTCCGCGCGCGCCGCGATCTTGGCGAGGATGCGGTCGAGGAAGGGCATCCCGGTTGGCGCTGGATCGGTTACCACGAGCGCCTGCAGGTCGGTATCAATCCTGTACGCGAACGCCAGGTCCAGCAGTGCTGCGCCCGCCAGAGCGCAATCGAAGGCATGCTTGTCCACCGGAAGGAATGCACCTTCCTCATCGCCCAGCAGCAGCAGGACTTCTTCCGTGAATGTCAGCATGCGCCCGCTCCGCAAAGGCCGCTCAGTTGCGCAGCCCCCGATCCCGGTCACCGCGTGTTCGGCACGAGAACAGCACGGAGCGCCGGGTTGCCTCGACCAGGTCTCGGACGCTGTGGCGGTCCAAGACCACGAAAAACGCCTCCTCGGCCTCGACGAGAACGTGCCTGTAAACGCAACTCGAAACAATCCGGCAGGCGCCGGCGCCCTCCGGGAAGCACTCGGCGAGCGGAATCGTCCGCTCGATGTGTCGCGCCACCGCGCCCACCGAAATCGTCTCCAGCGGCCTGGCCAACCTCAGCCCGCCGCCCTTGCCGCGCGCCGTCTCGACAAACCCGGTGCAGCCGAGTTCCCATGCGACCTTGGCCAAGCGGTTCTTCGACACTCCGTAGCGCTTGGCGATCTCCCGCACGGTGGCGAGGCCCGCGCCGCTTACGGCGAGATACATCACCACGCGAAACGCGTAATCGGTGCGGTCGGTCAGCCGTATCAGTAGATATCGAACGGAAAATATCGGGCGTTGATCTTCCTGTAGGTGCCGTCGGCGAGGATCGCCCGGAGCGCCCGGTTGAGGTGCCGGCGCAATGCGTGGTCCTCCTTGCGTACGGCGATGCCGATGCCCTCGTCGAGGCGGTAAACATTGCCCGCATAGGCAAAGCCTGCGCCCTCGGGGCTCTTGAGCCACTTCCAGAAGCCGAGCGCATCGCCGAACACCGCGTCCACGCGGCCTTCGATCAGCGCCCGGTCGAGTGCCCCCTGATCGGCATACAGTCTTATGCCGGCAAACTTCGAGCGGTTGTCTTCCAGCCAGTCCGAGGCGATCGTCGCGCGCATCGCCCCCACGGTCCGGCCCGCCGGGTCTTCGGGATCGAAGTCCGAGCCTTTCCGGACCACGAAGCGAACGCCGCTGCTGTAGTAGCGCTCCGTGAACGCCACCAGCCGGAGGCGCTTCCCGGTGATGGACATGCTGGAGACGATGGCGTCGAACCTGCCGGCCAGCAATGCCGGGATCAAACCCTCCCATTCCTGGCGGACGAACGCGCATTCGGCCTTCATGCGCGCGCAGAGCGCACGCGCGATATCGATGTCGAAGCCGACGAGCCGGTCCGCATCGTCGATGTCGCTGAACGGCGGATAGGCGGGATCGACACCGATGCGGAGCCTGTCCAGCGCCGTGTCATCTCCGAACGCGGGCGCGGCAGTCAGCAGAACGAGGATCAGCGATGCGGCCAGCTTCTTCATGAGACCTCCGAGCTTGCGGTCACGGTATTTTACGCCGTCGGCGCAGCCGCCGACAGCGATCACGGGTTTGCGAGCCTCCACGGTCGTCACGGAGTGGCAAGGTAGCGCCGGGTTCCTGTCCCCCAAACGACGCGAACGCATGTACTGCGCGGCCTCCGGAGCGCAATCCCAATCCTGGCCGAGACACCACCCATGAGCGTGCGTGCGGACCCAGGCTGCACGACCTGAGGCACGCTTGTGCCATAAAGGATATATTATCCATTATTTATCAATGGGATAGAAAAGAGGCCTGCAGCGGCGTAATCGCCTCGCAACCGGATTGGATCAAACCGCTGGCCGCGTGAGGGCACGAATGACCGCTTCCGGGTCGCGGTCGATCACCGTCAACAGCACACGCGCCGCCCGGTCGGGTACCCGGCGACCCTGTTCCCAATCCTGAATTGCCCGCGCATCGAGTCCGAAACGGTCCGCAAACTTCTGCCGGCTCAGCTTCATGCGCTTGCGCAGCGCGACGATCCGCCCGGCGGTGGGATCGTCGACGATCCGGCACGGCAGTGCCGCCTCGCCCCGCACATGGGCGAGGACCTCGCCCAGCGCCGTCTCGATTTCGATACCGGTTTCCGTGCGCTCGGTCGTCATCGTGCCCGTCCTACCCGCTTGATGGCCGTCACCAGCCGCATCAGCGCCTTGCGGTCCGCCTGCCGTCAGGTCGTCGCGGTCGGCCTTGGCGCAGGCGGTCAGCATGTAGATCGCCTCCGGGCTGCCGTGCCAGAAGTAGATCGCCCGGATTCCCCCGCGCCTGCCCCGGCCGGAACCGGGCCAGCGCAACTTGCGGATGCCGCCCGTCCCCCGCATGACCGGCGCGGCATCGGGCGCGGCGACGATGGCCGCCTCCAGGTTCCGGCCGGCGTCTTCGGACAGCAGCTTGCGAATGGCGCGTTCATAGGTGCGGGTTACGTAGAGTTGCATCGACTGCCGATATTGCGGCATTGCCGCAGGACATGCAAGCGGCTTCCTTCCCTGTCCGCGTCATGGTCACCGGATAACGCCGGCAGGTGGCAACGATGACATCAAGACCAGGACGCCCGTCACCGGCCCGTCGCCATGTCGCGGTACTGCTTCAGGATCGCCTTCGCCCGCGCCCGGCGGCGCTTGACGCGGGTATGCATCCAGCTGCCGTCGTAGTACTCCTCAGCGACCCGTTCCAGGCCCCAGAAGCGGATCGTGCGGCGCCGGGTGAGCCCTTCCGCCTCGCTCTCCAGCGCCAGCAGAAGTTCTCCGTCTCCGTCCTCCTCCCCCGTCTGCGCCCCGGCCAAGGGACCGGGGCAGGACCATTTTTTGTTCGTGCCGGGCAGGGGTCTCGGGACGAATCGGGCTGATTGAAGATGGTCGGAGACCATTTTGACCATGACTTGACGAGATCGGGAGGGATTTCGAAGGTCCCGGACAGCATTTTTCGCTCGAATCGTCAGTCTCTGATCAATTCCAAGCACCCTTGCGAACCGCAGACCGAAAAAAGAATTGCCCTGGGGACCGGGGCGCCGAGCCAGACATCCTCGATGGTCGCGACCTTGCGGACCAGCAGGAGCCCGCCATCCTCTGGGAAGACGGCGCCGCGCGGAAGCCGGACCTGCACCGACCGTCCCTTCCGCTCGATCCGGAGCATCAGCGCGCCGCACCCAGCCGCAGCCCGGAGAGCGCCGCACCGTCCTCGGCCGCGAGCCGGGCCAGGGGCGGCGCGTCCGGCGCCACCCTGCGGCGATGACCCCGGCCCGCATCCAGAAGGGCGCGAGCGGCCGTTCCGCATAGGGGTCTTCAAAGGCCGCCATGCCCCAGGCCGCGGCGGCGAGATCGGCGGCGGTCTGGAGGCGCACCGGGAACGGCGCCCGCTCCGGCAGGCCGGGAAGAAAGCGATGCTTCGCCCAGGCATCGCGATAGGCCTTGCTGGCCCGGATGAAACGCCAGGCCCGCAGGGCGTCCCATCCGCGGACCTGCCGCGCCATCGCCGGGCGGCGCGATCACCAGCGCGCGATGGCTTCGAACCCGATCGTGTGCTCCGGTGCTGCCGTATCGCTCTCGCGCCGCGTCGCCTGCACCCCAAAGGAGAGATCGGGCGCGTTGGCGTTCGCCGCCGGCGAGAGCCGCCAGCCGAGCGTGTAGTCGCGCGTGCCCGTCGCAAGCCCCAGCCCGACATGCGGGCTGCCGGTGAAGCGGCCCGAGAAGGCCGGGAAGCCGTAGGCGGCCTCCGCCTGCCAGCGGCTGGCAGTCTCGGCCGTGCCTGCGCGGTCAGCCAGCGGGTCGGTCGCGAACAGCGCGTCGAGCCCGCCCTCGGCCGAACCGCCCCAGTCCTGGGTAAGCGTCAGCGACAGGCCGCGCTCGGTGCCCGGGTTCGGATCGAAGGCCAGCGAGGCCGCGAAGCCCCGGTCCTCCAGGTCGTCGTTGCCGTGCGCGATCAGCGTCCGGCCCGAGAGATCGAGCGAGAGCCCGATCGCGGGATCGGTCCACGCGATGCCGCCGCCGAGCTCGACGCCGAAGCCGGTCTCCGCGTCGCCGCCGTCATGGCGCGCGCCGATCTCCACCTTGGGCATCAGGCTACCGCCGCCTTCCATGGCAATGGCGTAGCCGCCCTCCAGGCCGAGCCTGAGCCGGGTCACGTCGGAGTCCGACGCCGCAAGCTCATGCGTCTTCTCGGACGAGGTCCGCGCCCACAGCCCGTCCGCGGTCAGCGCCAGCGTGGGGCCGCTCCCTTCCTTCGGAGGCTGGAGAGGTCGCTCCGCGCGCCCGCCGCCGCCATCGTCCAGGTGATGTCCGACTTGAGCGAGCCGCCCACGTCCGGCTTCAACGTCACCTCGCCCGTGCCGTAGCCGGCGGCGCCCCAGAGCCTGAGACGTTCGGACGCCTGGATAGCGGCATAGGGGACCGCCGCCGTCAGCGACGCTTCGACATCGCCGTCGCCTTCCCGCACCGCGCCGCCACAGACGACCGCCCGCATCTCAGCGTCCAGATCCTGCGGACAGCGCACCGACCCGGTTCCGGCATCGGCATAGCCGCCCTCGCCGGAGCTCTGCATCAGCGCGAGCCCGACCAGCCACCTGCCCCGCGCATAGTCCGCGCCCAGCATCGCCGTGGTCGTCTCGCCGTCGAGCGAGAACGTGCCCTCTCTTCCGTCGAAGGAGGACTGCGCCGCCCGGCCCCAGAAGGCGAGGCTGCCGCCGCTGCCGTCGGTCGCCCCCGTCGTGCCGTGAAGCTCGAGTCCAGCAGCGCCTCCAACCCCGTCATGTTTCGGGCTGGGCCGGTGGTATCCATTCCGTCCCGATCGAGGGCCGGGTCCTCAAGGCGTTCCGGGCGTTTCGCTCTCCGGCGGCGTGACGGTCGCCGGCGTCAGGGCGGAGAAGATGCCCTCGAAACTCCCGATGCTGCCGTCATCCTCGTCGAACCTGACGCCGCCGTAGCCGACGACCCGGCGGGGGTTGCCGTTCCGGTCCGGGACGTTGGAGAACTGGCCACCCCACACGCCCTGCGACTGCGTAACGGTCCGCTCGGGATGGCTCACCGAGACGGCGGCGTTCTCGAACGTGCCGTCCGGGTTGAACCGGGTGGGGCCGAGATGCACTTCGTAATCCGTAGGCGAGGCGTCGGGGCCGGGGCCGCGCCACGTTACGGCGGGCCACAGGTGAAGCGTCTCCGCCGTAATGTCTCCCGTGCAGCCGATACAGCCCGCGATCGTCGCCTCGGAGAAATTCGCTCTCAGTTCGATGGGGGCGGAGAACTCGACATACTGGCTCTCTCCCTGCAACTCGCCCCATCCCCTGCCGTAGAAATACTGGTAGAGACCGCCGGCGCCGCCGACGTAGGTTGCCGTTCCGCTGAGCGGCATTGCGGGAGGATTCGACCGATCCAGTTCCGGCCCGTCGATGAAGACGCCGCGCTCGGCCGCCTCGAACTCGTCGCCCGGGACGCCGGGAGGAAAGTGCAGCCACCAGCCCACGGCCAGGTAATCGGACGGATCGTCGTTGTCCCACTCGACCGCGGTATAGAGAACGGTCTTGCCGTCGTGGCGGTTCTCGGCCAGGAACCATTCCCGGCTCACGAATCCCGGGATGGGCGGCGCCGGAAGGTAGAGCGCCCACTCGTACAGACGATGCGCGGCGCTCGTGAGCGTTCGGGTGCTCCCCTCCTTGCGCGGCGCATCCACCGAGATCACCCCGTTCTCGAACGCGGTCCTTGTCCTGAACCGCATCGCGTCCTCGAACGTGGCGCCTGCCCTGAACTCCTCCTGGGCCTCGGCGAACGCCGCGATTTCTGCTTCCGTCGGACCTTCCGCCGTCGCCGGACCGTCACGATTCGCGCAGCCGACCGTCGTCAGCAGCAAGGCAATGCCCGATGCAATTGCGATAAGTCTCATGATGTCCTCCAACCGTTTGCCGCGGGTTCGCAGCCATCACCGGTGCTTTCGGCCCCCGCCGAACGCAACGGCGGTCCCGGCGCGCTCGAACACGCCGCCGACCTCCTCTTGATCCGGGCCGAAGAACCGCCCGGAGATCGTGTCGACCGGACCCGCGCGATGCCCGAAGCGGTCCTTCGTCACTGTCATGCCGCGCCACGTCATGTCGTCCCACCGCTCGCCGGCGCCGGAAGCGCCCCGGCAATCCAGGGCAGCCATGTCAGGCCCGGAACAGCGGTAGCGGCCTACCGTTCCTGCGAGCGCCGCCCGCCGCATCGCGTCCGGCGTCAATGCTCGGTCCCGTGCAGCACCTCGACGGTCCGCACGATCTCCGCCGCCAGGCTCGAAGCCTCGCCGGAGCGGAGGGCAAGGTTGACCGGCGCCACGGCCAGACCGCCGGCATCGACGCAGCTCAACCGCAGCAGCACGATCCGCTCGCCCTCCGCGTTCCTC
>JAJEBT010000201.1:0-12500 GCA_022822405.1 Alphaproteobacteria bacterium | reverse complement strand
ACCGCGAACGCGTCACCGACACCTGGCTTCCGCACATCGCCGACCTTCCCGAGAAGCTTCCCGGGCTTTTCGCCGGCGCCGCCGTCCGCGCCCGCGAGGCCGGCTTCGACGGCGTAGAGCTGCACTACGCCCACGCCTACACCATGGCCTCGTTCCTCTCGCGGCTGAACACCCGCGAGGACGGCTATGGCGGCGCGCTCGAGAACCGCCTCCGGCTGCCGCTCGAGGTCTTCGCCCAGGTGCGCAGCGCCGTCGGCGCCGACTGGCCGGTCGGCTGCCGCTACCTCTCCGACGACATCGTCGAGGGCGGCAACCGCGTCGACGACACGGCAGAGATCGGCGTCGCCTTCGCGGCCGCCGGCATGGACTTCCTGTCGCTGTCGCGCGGCGGGCGGTTCGAGGACGCGGCGGTGCCCGCGGTCGGCGCCGCCGCCTACCCCTATACCGGGCCGAGCGGCTACGAGTGCATGCCGCAATACATTTCCGACCAGCAGGGCCCGTTCGGGCGCAACGTCGCGCCCGCGGCCGCGATCCGCGCCGCGGTCCGCGACGCCGGCCACGCGACACCGGTCGTCGTCACCGGCGGCATCCACGGCTTCGGCCAGGCCGAGGGCCTCCTCGAGGCCGGCCAGGCCGACGTCATCGGCTTCGCGCGCCAGGCGCTCGCCGATCCGGACTGGTTCCTCAAGGTGCGGCTCGGCCGCGGCGACGAGGTTACGGTCTGCGAATACACGAACTACTGCGAGGCGCTCGACCAGAAGCACGTGCCGGTGACCTGCAAGCTCTGGGACCGCAAGGAGATGGACGAGCCCGGCATCCTGAAGACGACGGACGGAAAACGCCGGCTGACGGCGCCGGTCTGGAGGCCCGGCCTCGACGTCGACGCCGCGCTCGCCGAAGGGCCGGACTAGCGCAGCACGAACGGGTTCGCGGCCTCGGCGCCCGAGGTCTCGATCCAGACCGATTTCTGCTGCAGGTATTCCCGGATCATGTCCTGGCCGCTCTCGCGCCCGATGCCCGACCGCTTGTAGCCGCCGAACGGCGACAGGTAGCTCACCGCGCGGTAGGTGTTGACCCATACCGTGCCCGCCTCGAGCCGCGACGCCATGCCGAGCGCGCGCCCCATGCTGCCGGTCCACACCCCGGCGGCGAGCCCGTAGACGACGTCGTTGCCGATCGCCACCGCCTCGTCCTCGTCATGGAACGGGATCACCGAAAGCACCGGTCCGAAGACCTCCTCCTGGGCAATCCGCATGTCGTTGCGCACGCCGGTGAAGATGGTCGGCTCGACGAACCAGCCGTCGCCGATCTCGGGCCCTTCCGGCACGCCGCCGCCGAGCGCGGTCTCGGCGCCCTCCTCGACGGCAACCGACATGTAGCCCAGCACCTTCTCGTACTGCATGGTGTTGGTGACCGGGCCGACCTGGGTCTCGAAGCTCGCCGGATTGCCGATCCTCGCGGTCCGCGCCAGTGCCACCAGTTTCTCGACGAAGGCGTCGTGGATAGTGTCCTGCACCAGGAGCCGCGAACCCGCGATGCAGGTCTGGCCGGTGGCGGCGAAGATCCCGGAGATCACGCCCTTGACCGCGTTGTCCATGTGGGCGTCGTCGAAGACGATGTTGGGCGACTTGCCGCCGAGCTCCATCGTCACCCGCTTGAGGTGCCGCGCGGCGCCGGCATAGACCGCGGCGCCGGTTGCGTCCGACCCGGTGAAGGCGACCTTGGCGACCCTGGGATGCTCGACCAGCGCCCGGCCGGCGTCGGCGCCGAACCCGGTCACGACATTGACCACCCCGGGCGGCAGGATGCGCTCGACGATCTTCATGAACTCGAGGGTCGACGCCGAGGTGTATTCCGACGGCTTGACGACCGCGGTGTTGCCGGCGGCAAGCAGCGGCGCGAGCTTCCACGCCAGCAGCAGCAGCGGCGAATTCCACGGCACGATGCAGGCGCAGACCCCGAGCGGCTCCCACAGCGTGTAGTTGAAGTGCCCCGGCTTGTCGATCGGGATCACCGAGCCCTCGATCTTGTCGCAGAGCCCGGCATAGTAGTAGTACCACTGCGCCATGTACTTGCACTGGGCGCTCATCTCGGCGATCAGCTTGCCGTTGTCGCGGACCTCGATCTCCGCGAGATGGTCGGCGTTCTCGACGATGGCGTCGGCGAGCCGGCGCATCATGTGCCCGCGCGCGGTCGCCGTCAGCGCCGGCCAGTCCCCGGTCCTGAAAGCGGCGTCGGCGGCCTCCACCGCGCGGTCGACGTCGTCGGCGCCGCCTTCCGGCACTTCCGCCCACGGCCGCGCCGTGTAGGGGTTGAAGGATTCGAACGTCCGTCCCGAAGCGGCATCGGCCCATTCGCCGCCGATGAACATGCGGTAGCGGGCGAGTGCCCCGGCGCTGCCTTCCATCTCCTGTCTCCCGTATCCTGTCCCGCCGCACCGCGCCGGCAAACCGGCGCCGGGCGCGGCCCTACCCGTCCGCCGCCGCGGCGCCGAGCAGGGCGTCGCGGAAACGCACCCGGATGGCGGCGCCGTCGCGTTCGGGCAGCACCATCGGCACCGGGTCGGTGGTGACCTTGACCGCGGCGAACACCGGGCCGGGCGCGGCGTGCAGCAGCGGCACCGCCGCCTCCAGCTCGTCCGCGCTCCACACCGTCGCAGAGGCGCCGATGCCGGCGGCCGCGGCCATGCCGGCGAGATCGGCGCCGTGGCCGGTATGAGTCTCCTGCATGCCGGTCTCGCCGTAATGCTGGTTGTCGATCACGCAGATCGCGAGGTTGGCGGGCGCCGCCACCGCGATCGTCGCCAGGCTGCCGAGCCCCATCAGCATCTCGCCGTCGCCGGTGATCACCAGGACGCGCCGTCCCGGCTGCGCCCGGGCAAGGCCGAGACCGGTCATGGCGGCGCCGCCCATACCGCCCCAGAGATAGAAGTTGCCGGGATGATCGCCGGCCGCGGCGGCGTCCCACGTCGTCGAACCGAGGCCGGTCACGACGAGCGTGTCCCCGCGGTCCCTGAGGATGCGCGCCACCACGTCGCGGCGCCCCAGCACGGCGGCGCGCGGCTCACCCGCCACGGGACACCCTCCGCGCGGCAGGGCCCGCCCCCGGTCCGCGCCCCGGCCGGCGCCCGCTGTCTCGGGCCGCCATCACTTGCGCCAGTTCTTGTAGCCGATCACGCGCTGGCCGATCAGGACGGCGACGACGCGGCTCGATCCGAAGGCGATCCGCGCCGCCGCCTCGACGGTCTCGCCGATCTTGCCCTCTTCGTCCACCTCGTAGACGATCGCGCCGGTCTCCCTGAGGACCGCGGCCGTGCCCTGGCCCATCGGAACCTGCCACGGGTTGAACTCGCCCCATTCGCCCCGCATGGTCACCACCATGAGGAACGGCGAGCGCGTCTCGTGCAGGATCGACAGCATGTTGATGCAGTTGCCGACGCCCGAGGACTGCATCAGGAGTACGCTGCGCTCGCCGCCGAGCCAGGCGCCGAGCGCCAGCGCGACGCCCTCCTGCTCCGTCGTCAGCCGCGTCGTCTTGATCATGTTGTCGTCGAGGCAGCAATCGATCAGCCGCGTGTGCCCGGCGTCGGGCACGAAGCTCACCTGGCTGATTTCGCAGTCCTTGAGCGCCGAGAAGATGTCCTCGGGCCATCGGACGGAGCTGTGCTCGCCGTCGCCGGATGCCGTCATTGCCTGATTGAACCCCTGTACGCCCGGAAGGCGCGATCGCGCCGCGCTCCCCTAATTAAAGGGTTTTCGGCGGCGGTACAATCGGCGGGCACGGAGAATAGTGGGCAGTTGGGCAACAACCGCTCACACCCGTTGCTAGAAGCGTGAGCGGTTGTCGCCGGAGTCCGCCGAAGGATTCGCGATGTTGCATCGTATTATCCGCGAAGGCTCTCCGGGGTAATCAGGAGGCGGCCTTCCAGGCCTGACAGCAACGTATGCGCGACAACCACCGCCCAACCCGGAGGCACCCCACGGTCCATCATGCTACCCCCTTGGACATCGCCATCTAGCGGTAGAGCCGGTCAAGGTTCGTGTCCTCGCGGAGGCGCGTCTCACGAGCCCGCGCGATCGCAGCCGGCAAGTTGGCCCACGACCAAGCGAAGCGTTATCGCTTTTCAGGTTCCGGGCATCGTAAGGTAGAAGGTCAGATTTGATACTTGACTTAGAGAGTCTAAGCCCCATTTGCCTTAGCATGGATAGCCTGCCATAGTTTCGACATGGCCAGACCAAAGAGGCCCCGAGACACCAACCAGTTCGCCAAGCACATCGTGGATGCGGCAACCGGTGAGTACAAGGAAAGCTTGGCCATGGGGAACGAATTTCCACGCACAGTCGGCTTGGGTTGCAAAGCCCATGCACAGCAACTTGGCCCAGAGCGACGCGCTGAGGTCGCCAGAGCGGCCTCTAAGGCTCGTTGGCGGACTGATGTCGCTTCCTGAGGAAATCGTAGAAGCTGCCAACGCCGTCTCCGATTCCCTAGATGCCGGGGTGTTCGTCTACAGCGGCTCAATTGATAGCAAAGGGCGCGGTCTCTTGATCAAGACCATGCAGCCATCGGACGAGCAACCAATGCTGGAGAATGCCATTGTTTTCCTGACGACGCACGGTGGGCAGGCCGGAGAGGCATACAGGATTGCCAGGCTTCTTCAGAACGTCACGGAAAAGTTCTATCTCTGCGTTCCCTCGATATGTAAGAGCGCTGGGACGCTGATCGCGCTGGGAGCAAATGAGATATTCATGCCCTCAGTATCCGAGTTAGGGCCTTTGGATGTACAACTTAGGAGGCGGGATGAGATAGGCCAACGTCGATCCGGCATGGTTGTTCGCACTGCTCTAAACGGTCTAGCCGAAGAAACATTCAGAGTATTTGAACAGGTAATGCTCAGAATCACTGTTGGCAGCGGTCAAACAATCAGTTTTGACGTTGCGTCTCGTGTTGCCGCGACGATTGCAACGGGCGTGATGTCTCCAGTGTACGCACAGGTGGATCCGGAGTCTTTGGGTAATGACCTCCGGGACTTGTCTGTCGCGACAGCATATGGGGAACGCCTTGTGGAACATGGACGCAACGCCACGATGGAGACAGTGAGACAGCTAGTAGAAGATTATCCTACCCATGAATTTATTATAGACAGCGAAGAGGCAAAAAATCTATTTAAAGATGTTAAGTCTCCAACACAAGAAATGAATGAATTTATTAACAAATGTGGGGAAGCTTTGTACTCGGTGCAGTCCCCGCATTTCATCCTGAGAGCCGACAAACACATGCAACCGGAGGGAAACGGAGATGATGACGACAACGGAGCAAACGCAGAAGGAAGGACCGCCGCTGGCGTGGATACAAGACGCAAAACGACGAGGCGAAGCAATCATCAAAGAAAGCGAAAGGCAGAAAATCCAAAATAGCCACGCTAAAGAGTCGATGACCCAAGATAAAAAAATGGCCGCGATGCTTGACAGGTAAGCATATAGGTCGTATAATAGAGGCTGCGAACAAGTTGTCTTTACAGACTTGAAAGCTGGTCATCTACCACCTCTTAGAAGGCTAGATCATCCGGTGATATTTCGGACCGCAGGACTTCGTGATCTGCGCCTTAAAGACTTATCAGGCCCAGCAAGCAACAACTGACTTCACCCCTTGCTGGGCCTGGAAAAGGCTCTCGTGACTGCCCTGAACAGCATACTCTGATGGTGTTTCTACAAGAATGGCAGCGAATTCGAAGGCTGGGGAGGCTGGACTCAGTCGATCCCGACGGGCAACAATGGAATTTGATTGACCCCGAACTCGCCATAGGAAGCGTCGTTGATCCGGCGTGCGAGTTGGTCGAACCCGGCGTCATCGTCCATCATCAACTCAACCGGTTCGCCTTGGGTGAACCGGACAGTAGCCGATCCGCCTGCATAAAAGCAAACAGCCAGCAGGGCGGGCTCGAACGATAGGGAAAAATCCCGGTGAAGGGTGACACCATGCGCATCGAATCGAACGGAATCATGATCAACTGCGCGATCGACGGCCCCGAGGGCGCGCCATGGGTGACCTTCGTCACCGGCATGACCAACGACGTCACGATGTGGGACGACCACGTGCCGGCGCTTTCCCGGGACTGGCGCCTCCTCAGGCTGGATTCGCGGGGCCACGGGCTCTCGGACGCGACCCCGCCGCCCTATTCGTTCCCCATGCTCGTCGGCGACGTCGTCGGGGCCTGGGACGCGCTCGGCATCAAACGTTCGCACCTCGTCGGCATCGGCCTCGGGGGCATGACGGCGGTCGCCACCGCGCTCGCCCATCCCGAACGCGTCAGCGCCCTGGTGCCCGCCGCCTGCCGGGTCGAGCTGGTTCCGGAATATTCCGGGATCTGGGCGGCGATGATCGAAAAATCGACCGTCGGCGGCATCGCCGCGATCGCCGACATCACCGCCGAACGCTGGTTTCCCGAAGTCTGGCGCGATGCCAACCCCGAGCGTATGAAGGACGTCCGCGAGATGATCCTGCGCACCTCGCTCGACGGCTATCACGGCTGCATCCGGGCGCTTCTCACCGTCGGTTTCGGCGACCGCCTCGGCGAGATTGCGATGCCGGCCCTGTTCGTTTCGGGCGCGCTCGACGCCGTCGGCGGGCCGCCCGCCGTCATGGAGGAGCAGGCGCGGGCGGTGCAGGACGGCCGCCACGTCTCGCTGCCCGGCGCCGGGCACATCTGCAACATGGCGAACCCGCGCGCCTTCGAGGACGCGCTCGGCGGTTTCCTCGCGTCGCTGTAGGATCCGCGGCCCCGCTCCGCGGGAGGACGGAGGCCGCCCGGCAGGTGCCGCGCCGCCGCGGCTGGTATATAACCGCGTCTGACCCGACACCGCGCCGCAGAGCCGCCCACCGAGCCTTCCGGATCCCGCCATGCGCCCGTTCCTCACGCTGCACCAGCCCGGCCTCGCCCGGGACTATTACCGCCGCGGCCTGTGGACGGACGACACCGCCTACGGCCTGATGGCGGCGCACGCCGCCGCGCGCCCCGAAGACCCCGCCTACCGCGACGGCGCGCTCGCGCTGACCTGGCGCGAACTCAAGGAGCGGGTCGACGTCTTCGCGGCGGCGCTGCTCGATCTCGGCCTCGTGCCGGGCGACCGGGTCTCGATCTGGATGTCGAACCGCGTCGAACCGGTGCTCGCCTTCCTCGCCTGCTCGCGCGGCGGCCATGCCGTCAACCCGTCGCTCCACCGCACCCACGCCTGCGCCGAGATCGGCGAGCTGCTGCGCCGCATCGATGCGGCGGTGCTGCTGACCGAACCCGGATGGGGGCCGGACCGCCGCGACGGCGATCTCGAGGCCGAACTCGCGTCGCTGCCGACGCTCCGCAAGGTCTTCACCCCCGACTCCTTCCCGGCGGCCGGGCCGCCGCCCGCGCGGCCGGCGGAAACCGATCCCGACCGGGTCACCTATCTCGCCTTCACCTCGGGGACCACAGGGCCGCCCAAATGCGTGATGCATTCCGCCAACACGCTGCTCGCCAACGCTCGCGACATGGCGCGCGACTGGGGCCTCGACAGCGGCACCCGCATCCTCACCCTGAGCCCGCTGTCGCATCACATCGCCTGGGTGGCGGCCGCGGAGTGGCTGGTCTGCGGCGGCGAGCTGATCATCGACGCGCCACCGCCGGGAATGAGCCGGCTCGAATGGATCGTCGAGACCGGCGCGACCTACGTGCTCGGCGTCCCCACCCACGCGATGGACATGCTCGCCGAACAGGCCGCCGCCGGGCTCGCGCGGCTCGGCGAGGTGCGGATCTTCTACATGGCCGGCGCGGCGATCCCGCCGGTGGTCTGCGAGGCCCTCATCGCGCAGGGGATCAAGCCCCAGAACGTCTACGGCATGACCGAGAACTCCTCGCACCAGTACACCCACCCCGATGACGGTCCCGAACTCTGGACCCACAGCTGCGGCCGCGGCGGCCCCGCCTACGAGATCACGATCGTCGACAGCGAGGATCCGGACCGGCCGGCGGAGCCCGGCGCCGTGGGCCAGATCGCCGGCCGCGGGGCGGCGCTCACGCTGGGGTATTTCGGCAACCAGGAAGAGACCCAGAACTGCTTCAACCGCGGCGGCCTCTTCCTCTCCGGCGATCTCGGCCGCGTCGACGCGGACGGCAACCTCTACGTTACCGGGCGGCTCAAGGACCTCATCATCCGCGGCGGCCACAACATCTATCCCGCCCATATCGAGGCGCTGGCGCTGCGCAACCCCGCCGTCGAGAAGGCGGCGGCGTTTCCGGTGCCCGACGAGCGCCTCGGCGAGCGGGCCTGCCTCGCGGTCATCGGCACGATCGGCATGGACGAGATGCTCCGCCACCTCGAGGCCGAGGGCCTGTCGCGCTACGACATGCCCGAGTTCTTCCTGAGGATGGAGAGCTTCCCGCTGACCGCGAGCGGTAAGATCCTCAAGCGCGAGATCGTCGAGATGCACCGCCGCGGCGAGATCGAACCCGTGCCGGTCGCCCGGCAGCGCGCGGCGGCGGCATCGTGACAGAGGGAGTCCGGACATGAGCGACGGTCGTGGATCGGGACAGGTCATCGTGACGGGGGGCAGCCGCGGCATCGGCGCCGCGATCGTGCGCGCGCTCGACGGCGCCGGCTTCGGCGTGGTCTCGATCTCGCGATCGGGAAGCACGGAGGCGGGGCGCGCCATCGCCTGCGATCTCACCGACGAGGCCGCGCTCGCCGCGGCCATCGCCTCGGTCGCCGAGGACGGGCCGGTGGCCGGCCTCGTCAACAACGCCGGACACCACATCGGCGGCGCGAGCGCCGACCTGGCGATCGAGGATTTCGAGAAGGTGATGCGGCTGAACGCCACGGCGGTGATGCTGGCCTCGCGCGAGGCCTATCCCCATCTTCGGGCGACCCGCGGCACCATCGTCAATATCGGATCGTTCTTCGACAAGATGGGGGTGCCGCACGCGCTGTCCTACTGCGCCTCGAAGGCCGCCGTGGGCGCGATCACCCGGTGCCTCGCCGTCGAATGGGCCGGAGACGGCATCCGCGTCCTCAACGTGGCCCCGGGCTACGTGACGACCGACCTGAACCGCGACTACCTGTCGCGCCCCAAGGTGCGCGGCTGGCTCGAGGGGCGCATACCGACCGGCGGGCCCGGCACGCCCGAGGACGTCGCCACGCTCGTCGCCGGCCTGATGACCAACGCCATCCCCTACCTCACCGGCGAGACGATCTATGTCGACGGCGGTCACGGCATGCACCACTGACCGCGCCCGGCGGCGGACCCGGACGCAGCGCAGGAACCGACCATGAAGGTATTCGAACAGATCGCGCGCCAGCGCCACTGGACAGAGGCCGAGACGATGGTTCTCGACCAGGTGCGGCGCGTCGCCGACGAGGTCGTCGCTCCGAACGCCGGAGGCTTCGACGAGACCGCGACGTTTCCTCGGACCAGCGTCGACGCGCTCAACGAACTGGCGCTCAACGCGATATTCATCCCCGAAGCCTATGGCGGCTCGCCCGTGAGCTACCGCCTCTACCTCGAATGCGTCAGCGTGATTTCCGAGGCCTGCGCCTCGACCGGCATCATCTACGCCACCAACTACCACGCCATGGGACCGGTCGTGGACCACGGCAGCGAGGAGCAGAAGGCGCGCCTGCTGCCGCGCATAGCCGAAGGCGGGATCGCGTCGCTCGCCATCACCGAACCGTCGGCGGGATCGGACGCGACAGCGATGCGGACGCGCTTCACGCCGGACGGCGACGAGATCGTGATCGACGGCGGCAAGACCTTCATCACCAGCGGCGATGTCGCCGACCTGATCCTGCTGTTCGGCAAGTGGTCGGAGATCGACGACGACCGGGCCGCGATTACCGCGGTCGTCCTCGAGACCGACGCTCCCGGGTTCGCGGCCGTCCGCAACGAGCGCAAGATGGGCCACCGCGCCTCGTCGGCGACCGAGCTGTCGTTCTCGGGCTGCCGCATTCCGCGGGCCAACCTGCTTGGCGGCCCCGGGGACGGGCTCCGCCTGCTGCTGGCGTCGCTCAACAAGTCGCGGCCGAGCGTCGCCGCCCATGCGCGGGGCATCGCCCGCGCCGCCTTCGCCGACATGGTCTCCTACATGAACGAGCGCAGCCAGTCGGGCCGCCGGATCATCGAGTTCCAGGGAAACCAGTTCATGATCGCCGACCTCGCCGCCGACCTCGCCGGGCTCGAGACCTGGCTCGATCACGTCGGCGCGCTGATCGATTCCGGCACCGAGGATATCGGCGTCGCGGCGTCGATCGCCAAGATGCGGGCCTCGGATCTCGCCATGCGCATGACGACGGAAGCGGTCCAGATGCATGGCGGGTACGGCTACTGCGCCGACTACCGGGTCGAACGGCTGATGCGCGATGCGAAGATCACCCAGATCTGGGAAGGCACCAACCAGATCCATCGCCAGTTCATCGGCCGCAGCTTCGTCGCGAAATAGCGGCGCGCGCCGGCCCGCCCGCCCTGCCGCGAAGCGGGCGGGGATCACGGCCATCGCCAGAGGGAGGAATGAGACAATGACAGGACCGCTTGAAGGCGTCCTCGTGGTGGATTTCTCGACCCTTCTTCCGGGGCCGATGGCGAGCCTCCTGCTTGCCGAGGCCGGCGCCGAGGTGGTCAAGATCGAGCGCCCCGGGAGCGGCGACGAGATGCGCGGCTACGCGCCGCACTGGGGGGCGGAGAGCGTCAATTTCGCGCTCCTCAATCGCGGCAAGAAAAGCCTCGCGCTCGACCTGAAGGACGAGGCCGGCCGCAAGCGGCTCGAGCCACTGATCGCGCGCGCCGACGTCCTGATCGAGCAGTTCCGCCCCGGCGTCATGGCGCGGCTCGGCCTCGACTACGAGGCGGTCAGGGCCGTCAATCCGGGACTGGTCTACTGTTCGATCACCGGCTACGGCCAGCACGGGCCGAAGCGCGATGCGGCTGGACACGACCTCAACTATATCGGCGACACCGGGCTCCTGTCCCTGAGCCCGGGGGACGCGGAGACGCCAGTGGTCCCGCCGGTGCTGATCGCCGACCTCGCCGGAGGCGCCTATCCCGCAGTGATGAACATCCTGCTGGCGCTCCGCGAGCGCGAACGGAGCGGGACCGGCACACGGCTCGACATCGCGATGACCGACAATTTGTTCCCGCTGATGTACTGGGCGCTCGGCAACGCCTTCGGCCACGACGCCTGGCCGGTTCCGGGCGGCGAACTCGTCACCGGCGGCTCGCCGCGCTACCGCCTCTACCCGACCGCCGACGGACGCCTGGTCGCCGCGGCGCCGCTCGAAGACAGGTTCTGGGCGTCGTTCGCCAAGGCGATAGGCCTCGACGAAGAGCTGCGCGACGACCGCAGCGCGCCGGAGGCGACGGCGGCGCGGGTTGCGGAGATCATCGCGGCGCGTCCGGCGTCGCACTGGGAGGACGTGCTTGCGGCCGCGGATTGCTGCGCAACCGTCGTCCGGACGGTGCGCGAGGCGCTCGACGATCCGCATTTCCGGGCACGCGGCCTGTTCCAGGCCGGGCTGGTCAACGAGGACGGAGAGACGATTCCGGCGCTGCCGGTCCCGATCGTGCCGGAACTGCGGGCCGGCGGCGCGGACCCGCGCCAGGCGCCCGCGCTCGGCGCGGACAACGCCGACAGCGATCCGTGAAGGCAGGCATCTCACGCCCGGAATCGCCCGGATGTGCTAGAACCTGCCGGCGCAGCGGCAATCGACGGGGAGGAGCGTATACATGGCCGACATGAGAATCGGACTCATCGGCGCGGGCGGCCGGATGGGTCATGCGATCATCCGCCAGATCGCGCTCACCGAAGGTTGCGGGATCGGCGCGGCCTGCGATGCGCCCGGATCGGGCGCCGTCGGCCGCGATGCCGGCGCCGTGGCCGGGATCGATCCGGCAGGGGTCGAGATCTCCGACAGCGCCGAAGCGGTGTTCGCGGACGCGGACGCGGTCATCGAGTTCACCCTTCCCGAACCGACGACCCGACATGCGGCGCTCGCCGCCGAGAGCGGTGTGCCCCACATCATCGGCACGACCGGGCTCGATGCGGCCCAGAGCCGCATCCTGAGACAGGCGGGCGAGAAGACGGTCGTCATGCACGCTCCGAACATGAGCCTCGCCGTCAATCTCCTCTTTGCCCTGACCCGCCAGGTCGCCGGCGCGCTCGACGACGCCTTCGACATCGAGATCGTCGAGATGCACCATCGCCACAAGGTGGATGCGCCGTCCGGCACCGCGGTCGGGCTGGGCGAAGCCGCCGCGGCCGGGCGCGGCGTCGGCCTCGAGGACGCCGCGGCCTGGACCCGCCACGGGCAGACCGGCGAACGCAGGCGAGGCGATATCGGCTTTGCAGTACTCCGCGGCGGCAATGTGGTCGGCGAACACACGGTGGTGTTTGCCGCGGAAGACGAACGTCTGGAACTGACCCACAAGGCGCAGTCGCGCCAGATATTCGCGCGCGGCGCCGTGCACGCCGCGCTCTGGTCGAA
>JAJEBT010000157.1 GCA_022822405.1 Alphaproteobacteria bacterium | reverse complement strand
CAAGTGCACGGGGTAGTGCGGAAGCCGGTGACGGGCGAGCCTGCACCGGGCGACGCGGAACGCGGAGCGGCGGTGCCGACGACGAGCGCAGCGAGGCGGACGGCACGAGCGATGCGATGTCGCCGAAGGCGACGAGCCGAGCCTGCGCTTGGCGGGTTCGGAGTGAATCGACGCAGTGATCAAACAGCTGCACGGTGCTGGACATCACCGACGTGTTGACCGGCGCTGTCGTGGTCGACGGTCGGCAGCACGCGGCGGGGAGCACTGAAGGCGGTGACGGCAGACGTGCGGAGCACGCTGTCGGCGTCGCCTTCAGCGGCGAGGACACCGGAGGATGGCGTGATGCGGAAGCCGGTGACGGGCGAAGCCTGCACCGGGCGACGCGGATGACGAGCGTTGTTGCCCGAGGACGAACGCAGCGAGTCGGACGGCGTGAGCGGGGCGATGCTGCCGAAGGCGGCGAGCCGTGTCACGCGTCGAGGCACGGCGGTGAAGCTGGAGCACCGTCATGGTGGAGATGAAGGGCGTCACCTTCAGCGACGGCGATGTGAAGACCGGTGACGGGCAGAGCCGCACCAGCGAGGCGCAGGCGAAAGGACGGACCGGTCCGAAGGTGGGGGGAGGCCCACGTCGCCGAGTGGCCTAGGGTAGGCGCGAAGCGGGTACTCGGCGACGTGGGCCGTGAGGAGGGGTCCGGAGCCCAGGGCGAGCGCACCGCGGGGATTGTCGTCATGGTTGGCGTTGTGGTGGAGATGAAAGGCGTGTGCGGCAACGGTGGCATCGGAACGATGGCGAACGTAGTGAAGCGAGGAAGCGTGGCGGAGCGAAGGGACGCGCGAGGCGAAGGCGCGCTGTCGAAAAGGGGCCGCGCCAACGAGTGACGCGACCCCTTGGTGTGTGCGGATCAGGCAGCGATCTTGTCGACCGGTATCCCGAGCTGCCTTGCCTTGTCGACGAGGTTGTCGGTGATGCCGCTGCCGGGGAAGGCGATGACGCCCTTGGGCAGGAGGTTGAGGAGGTCGTCGTTGCGGCGGAAGGGAGCGGCCCGTCCGTGGCGGTCCCAGTCGGGCTTGCACACGACTTGGTGGACGCCACGCTGTTCGGCCCAGCTCGCCGCGATGCGCTCGACGCCGGGGCCGCCGCCGTGGACCAGCACCATGTCCGCATACTTCGCACGGACCTTGTCGAGCCTGTTGAAGACCGCGGCGGGGTCCGTGATGTCCTTGCCTCCGGTGACGGCGACGAGGGTTCCCTCGGGCAGGTGCGCCTGGGTCTTGCGGTCCTTGCGAGCGCGCATGAAGTCACGGGCGTCGATGGCGGCGGAGGTGAGCTTGCCGGTCTGGCTGGTGTGCGATCCGCTCCGGGGCCGCCAGGTCTGTCCGGTCGCGTTCAGGTAGTCCTCGGCAGCCGCGTCGCGCATCCGCTCGAAGGCGTCGCGGCGAGCTGAGAGGTTCTGCACCCGGTCGGTGATGAGTTCGAGCTCGCGGGACTTGATCTCGGAGCCGTCCTGCTCGTGCTGGAGGTCGCGCAGGTCCGGGATGAGACGATCCGCAGCCCGGTCAAGCCGCTGTGTCTGAGCATCCATTTCCTCTATAGATGCTCTGTAGACGCTTTCCTGTGGCTCTAGCGACCGGGTTAGGTAGCCTATAACCCACTGATTTATCCAAGGAAATGCTCACAGCAAACAAGCGAGTGACAGGCTGTAAGATTCAGCGCCAAATTATCGATTCAACACTATTTCAACACCGATGCCGGGACTCATAACTCATAATCCGGCGCAGCCGTGTCCCTCGATGGCGCGGAATCGCGATCCTCAAGGGCATTTTTTGGAAGACGCACGGGGCCGGTTCGGCGACACGCGCCTTTGTCGCCGCCGAACCTGACCGGCATCTCATCCAAGTTCGGCAACTGCATCCGCGGCGCCGCATGCTACCGGGGGCATGCCACGTTTGACAGGATATGCCGGGATTGACAGTATGTCCACGGATGTTCGTGCACCCCATGAACCTTGGCCCGCTGCCAGGCGATTCCCGTCGAGTCCCACAGGTACGAGGGCGGAATAAACCGGAGTGAGCGATGTCGGGAACAGAGATCATTTTCGAAGTAAGCGAGGACGAACTGGACGGAGGATACTCAGCCAGTGCTCTGGGTTTCGGCATCCACACTCAGGGCGACACCTTGGATGAACTCCGCCGTAATGTCAGAGAAGCGGTGGACTGCTACTTCGACGACGACACGGCCCGACCGCGCCTGATTCGGTTGCACTTCGTGAGGGACGAGGTGTTGGTGGCGTGAAGGTTCCGCGCGACGTAAGCGGCGCCACCCTCCTGGCCGCGCTTCGTCGGATGGGCTACGAGAAGGTGCGGCAGCGAGGCTCGCACGTGCGCGTCACGACACAGACGGGCGGCGAACACCATGAGGTCATCCCGCTGCACGATCCCATCAAGGCGAAGACGCTGTCGAGCATTCTGAAGAGTATCGCACGGCATCACGGCATCGAGGTCGAGGAACTCGTGCGGGAACTCGACTTACGATAGCCGTGGCTGTCTGGATTGGCCGAGGGCGTCCGGATGTCCGGGGATGCCGCCACGGCGGAACCGCTCATGATGGACGCAGGTTTGCGCCTCGTCTCGCTGGCCGGGTCCGACAAAAGGGAGCGTTGCGCAACCTCGGCACCGTGTTCGGGATGCCAGCGGCTGGGTGTTGGGTGGGCTCGAGATAGGGAAGCTGCTCGGGCACAACAAGGTGCAGGCCACCGCCAGCTATGCCCATCTCGCCAACGACCGGTCAAGTCCACTGTGACCCGCATCGCGAGCAGGATCGCCGAGACCGCGGGTCGACACGAGGGAGCTAGGCAGAAAGACGGGGGAGACGACCACCGCATCCTTCACGGAATCCTGGCAGGGTTTCAGGGAGTCGCTAACGGATGTCACGACCGGAGGCTAGCTCTCCCGAAGACTACGCATACTCAAGAATTGTTTCGAGACTTCTCTTGAAGCTTGTTCATTAGGCAATAGTTATTCGGCATCAGGAGGCTCTACCTGACGAAGACCACTTTCCTGGCAAGTGCAGGCTCAACCCGCCTATCGTGAGAGGTCGGTTCACAGACTTGGGGGTGTGGCCGGAGCTACTGTCAATTGTGGTGTATGGCGGACCTGAATCAGGCGGCTTTCCTTCGGATCTCCCTTTCATCGATGCCATCGACGAACTTCACTTTGGCGACGAGGTCAGCGAGTTGATCGAACCCCCGGAGTCGTCGCCAGCGCTTCTGGGCGCTCATGGCGAGTTGGTGCACCAGGCTCAGGGCCGTCTTTACGCTCAGGCAGTTCCGCTCACATATCCTTATGACTGGTGCGGGCATGGAAACCAAGTGACGAGACTATTTCGATTCGGAGGCGGATCGAGGCCCAGGAAAGGAAGAGAAAAGGATAATACCCTGTGTCTCATTGGCCTCCGACACGTCCGATATAGGTCGAGCGCAACGACTGCTCCCGACTCTGAGCCCTGTCGCTCGACTTCCATCGAATGGGTCAAGCTTGGGCGGGACAGCGGGACGAGCGCGGGAGACCAGGAAACCGGCGCCCGGGCGAGAGCGTCTTCTACCGAGTCCGACGGGCAGGCGGATGAGTGCGCCCAGTCTCCATCGGCCTAAGGCCGTCCGGGACAGCATATGACCTCGCAACGGTGTCCGGATCGATGGCGGTCGCCGTGGACATGCCGATGGCGGTGGCCGCACCGTTCGACACCGTTGGTCTATCGAGAAAGAGGAGGGGATTGAAACTATGAGCGCAAAGCGACTTAATATCTGGATATATATGTGCGTCTTTTGGTTACTCCTATACGGAGCGTGTTATGCTTATTTCGCATATTGTGAATCAACGGTAGCTGAAATACTAGAAACGCTCCTGCCTGTTGCACTAGGCATACCGGCTGTAGTTCTCGCAGCAGGTTTTAGTCGGCGAAATAGTTATCTTCAGGCGCTCCGTGATCTTTGGCAGAGCTTAATTCCGGCGGTCCAGAGCGCAATACAGTACACCCACTTGACTCCACCAACTCGGTCGGACTTCGTTCAGACCCAGACGGCTCTCTCAAGCGCGATAGACGAACTACGAGGTGTATTCAAGAACGTACCTCAGCGGGGGGGTGCCGTAGGATTGTATCCGTACGAAGATCTTAAGGATATCGTAAAGGCAATATCCTGGCTAGGTTACGAAACCAATTTTCGCACAGCGCAGGCTGTGGAGACACGGAGGTGCATAACTCGCGCCTGGCAGAACATGCATCACGCTATGCTCGGTGAGTTCGACCGTGATGTTCCAATTAACCCGGTTAGCAAATACCTGGAAGGTGAATCGTCGGAGATCGACGACCTCATCGACGGCAGCGTACACGATAACGATATCGAGCAGTAACGAATATTTGTAAATTGGTCAAGGCGAACAATCTTCGTGAGGCCACTGCCTCACATGGTGCATCAAATGAACCGTCAACACGTCTTGGCGCTCTCAACACAACGAAAGGGCACGTCCGTCAAAACGGTGCTTCGGCGGCATTCCTTCCTGAAAGACCGCGACAGCACGTCCTTGCGTTTCTCTCGTATCACCACGATGGCGCTTCACGGCAGTCCGGTTCCAGCGAGCTTGCGCCGGTTCATCGCTCGCCTGTATCCCATCCCGTGCTCCGCTCCATCCCTTCCGGAATCCATGCTCCCTTCCGGTCGGTCAGGACCAGCCCGTGAACAGAATGCCAAGACAAGACGCCGGGCCACGCGAAGCCGCGCCGAGTCGTCCCGCGTGTGCAACGCCTTGGGTAGATTGCGGACTGCGTGTGAGCCCGTCGACGGCGTGACGGCCGTTCTCAATCGCCGAACATGTACTTCACGCCCAGCAGCAGCGACCAGTGGCTCATATCCGAAATCTCCGTGGTGCTGGTCATGCCGGGAACCGCGTGATCGCGGTAGGGGCTTTCGTCCGCCATCGTCCCCATCACGCTCCAGGTCAGCTTGAGCCCTAGCGAGAAAGCCTCGGCGATGCCGTAGTCCACCCCGGCATGCAGATGTCCGGAAAGCACCGTGTCCGACAGGTCGTCCTGCTGCCATGAATCGTAGCGCTCGGGCGGGCCGGCGTCGCAGTCGGTCGCGCAGGAATAGCGGCTCCGGAAGTAAAGCCCCTTCACCTCGGCGCGGGACACGCCCGCGCCGACGCCGAGATAGGGCGTGAACGCGGTGCCCGCGAGCGGGAAGTCCCGGTAGGCGCTCAGCATCAGGGTCCGGGTGCGGAGCGCGTCGATTGAGGCGCGGCTGCTGCTCCGGTAGGGCGAGGAGGGATCGTCGGCGATGGCCGAGCCGTCCCGGTAGGCGATGCTCCGGAAGCGCTGTTCCAGCCTGTTCTTCCGCTGGCTCGCCGAGAGCTCGACGCGTATCCCGTCGAAGCGGTAGCCGGCGCCGACCTCGAACGCCCGGCCATCGTCCGCCAGGAGATCGTAGACCCAGCGGTAGCCGTCGACGGTCACTCCGGTGCAGTCGTCGTTCGGATAGCAGGTGCCGTCCCGGTTGTGTCCGACCTGCCGCATGCCCGGCATCCAGTTCCCGCCGGCGCCGACGCTCACGTACCATCGGGGCTTGCCGGGTCCGTCCGCCCGGGCCTCGCCGATGACCTGTGGCAGGCAGGCCGCCAGCATAATCGCAACGACGCTCCATACCGTTCTCGACCGTCTCATCCTTCCGTCTCCCCTTCGACCCGCTTTCCCATCGGACACCGCCTTGCGGCCGCGGATCGGCGACGACGCCGGTTCCCGATCCGAATACAGCACCGCTCCCGCAAATGGTCGGACAATGCGGACGGGCGTGACCCCCGAGAGCTCCGGGGCACGGTGGCCAACCCCTCCATGCCGCCGGCGGAGCACGCTGCCGGGGGCTTGTGCAGTGGCGATGACCGGGACGTGTTGCGTGGGCGCCGCATCCCCTTCGGCGAAGCGGTCAGGCGCCAGCCCATGGGTCGATCACTTCGATCCCGGTGTCCGAGAAATCGCCAACGTTCCGCGTCGCCACCGCCATGCCCCGCGAGCGGGCGATGGCGGCGATCTGGCAATCCGCTTCCGGGATCCGCCGGCCCATGCGGCGACGCGCCGCGGCGATCTCCGCGTATGCGTGCGCCGCGCGGCTGTCGAAGGGAAGGATACGGTTGGCGAAGCCGGTCCGGAGCATCCGCTCCAGTCCTTCCGCCAATCCATCCCGGCGCCTGCCCGACGGCATGATTGCTATGCCGAAGCGCAACTCCGCCTCGCTGACCGCCGTGAGGTACAGGCTCGATGTCGCCCGGTCCGCGAACCAGGCGGTCATCACTCGATCAGCCGCCGGGCGCATCAACTCGGACAACACGTTCGTGTCCAGCACCACCATCGCCGCCGCCTCAATCAAAACTCGGCGGCTCGCGCATCGGTCCGCGCGGCGGCAGTTCGAGCTCCACGCCGCCGTAGGGCGCAAAGCACTCGCGGATGAAGTCGGCCAGGTTCTCCGGTTCCGGTTCCCCCCCGACCGCATCGCGCAGGATCAGCCGCACTTCCTCTTCCATCGACCGTCCGTTGCCCGCCGCCCGCGTCCGAAGGCGAGCTCTCACGTCGTCATCAAGATTGCGGATCGTGATGCTTGCCATGGCCATGACCTCCGTTCAGTCTGGACTCCACTCTACACCATGCTTGCGTTGCAAGCAATGACAGGCCGCGCTTCACTAGTGACTCGTCTTGTGCGCCTGCTCCGTGCCACCCGGTTCCGCAGTCTCCTCCGAAGCGTGCGATGCCGCGCCGCCGACGTCCGTGTCGTCCTCGAAGACATCGTGCGCCTCGACTCCAACGACAGCGTGCCGGGCATGCCGTCGCGGCATGCCCGCACCATTCTGTTCACCGACGACTTCTGGAATGTCCGGCACATCTGCACGTCGGCGACAGCAATGGTGGAGTGAGTGTCCCTGCTACGTGCCGCTCCACCGGACACTGGTTCTACGGTGACGGTCGCGGCGGCGGCGCTTGCCATCGACATCGGCTCCCGCACCGTGCAGCGCCGCGCCAAGGTTGCGGCGACGGACTCAACGCCCCGGCTGTGAGCATCGCCGTCACCGCGTTCCGCAGGGGCATCGATCCTAATGTCGAGGCCGGCGCCGACGTCACCGTGCATTCCGGTTGCCGTCCGCGTCCGCTTCGCCGTCAGGCTGCCGGCGGCGACATGACCTGGTCCGGCTGCTGTAAGTCGATTGTAAGCGCCTTGTAAGTGGTTTGTAAGACAGCGACGCAACGTGTAACACGGCGTAGGACGGAAAAGTTCTCTGGGGAATCGCGCGGTTCTCGGGAGAATCTTCGCAGTCAGACCTGTGCTCGCGCCGCCCCGGCTGCTTCCCTGTATGGATGCCCGGGAAACTGCCCCATGTCCGGGATTCGGACCCGGTATTCTCTGACCTGTTCCTCCCGCTCAAGCGCCGCTCTGGCTAACCCGTTGATATAACGCGTCTTTTGTGCCCAATCGCCGATGTCTCGCCATGCGGTTCCGTCTCTACGGCGGAGCCGTTATTCTTCCACACCTGCCGCAGTTGACTGCCTGTCGCGCCCTGTCTGCGTCCCGGTGCGCACATCGTGCCCCTCCGACTTGCTCGCACCATGGAAAAGGTGTGTTCTCTACGTAACACGGGCGTGGAGCGGGCGTGTTACAACTAAACACACTCCCATGATTTCAGGGACTTGGCGAACTCCAGGCTGCGACGCAAAAAGCGACGCAACGCTATTCAGGTGGAGAAATCCTGTAGCTTGTCTCCTACGGCCGGCCCGGGCGATGGCGCCCACTGGATGGCCGGGAGCGGCTTT
>JAJEBT010000053.1 GCA_022822405.1 Alphaproteobacteria bacterium | reverse complement strand
CGCCCCCGACCTGGCGTCCTTCCCCGAAGCTTTCGTCGCCAGAGGCTGGACCGCGCACGGGCCGGACGGGAACATTCGGACTTTGGGGACTCAAGGGCCGCGCGTGGCAGGATCATGGAGGCTGGGGTGCAGTCGGAAGCCCGGGTCTTAGCTGACACCCCAGTCAACCATCCTCTCGTGGCGCCAGGATGACCGCCTGCCATCCGGATAGGACGTCGGAATCTCGGCCAGGTACCTTGACTTCCTTCCTGACAGATCTTCTTCGGCAAAGAGCGCGACGACCCGGGCTTCAACGGAACGTCGCCTCGGCGCATCGTCCCGGGCCGTCGGATCGTTGAAGGCCGTGTGAAAGGTCACCCTGGAGGCCGGATCGTCGATGCGGGAATCGTACTGCCTGAAGATCAGCGCCTCGCCCGGCTCCATTCCCGGAAAGAAGTGCCAGCACTGGGCCGTGTCATGAACGAGATTGTACAGCACCAGGCGGGTGCTGGGCTCGGTCAGGCGCCGACCGTCGGAACATATCATGTCGCCGGGAGAGACGGTCGAAGGGTCGCACATGGCAAGGGGCTTCGACTCGATTGCCCGCAGGGGATCCGTGCTGCGCCATACGTTGTACACGCCGAAGTGACGGCCGTCCGGAATGTCAAGCACGTCCTCGGCATACGGGGTCAGGTCTGCATGGGCCTTTTCCGCATAGGTCCCGGCACCGCCGGGCCAGAGCGGCGCGCCGGCCCGGAACTCGTGCTGCATGGTCCGTGCGGAAAGGCATCCCGTCGCCGCCATGACCAACTCCGCGCATTGGTCGTAGAAGCGGGAGACAACGCTGCCGTGATCGCCGTAGTCGATGTCAATCGGCGCATGCACGAGCTCGAACCCCATGCGGCTGACGGTGGGCGCCTGAGCGAGGGCACGAGCGTCGTGAACCCGGATCGGCTTCATGACCATCACTTCCGCATGATCGCCCCCCCCGTGATACGGCAGCCGGAATCCCCGGCATCCCGGCTTGACGAAAAGACTCTCCGAAACGACGAACGGCGTGTCTGGAAACAGTGGAATGCCCATCGTGACGCTGACCCTCTCAAGCTGCCTGGCGCAGTGCAAGGTCGCGAAACTTCCCCTCCGCCGCAAGCAGTTCGTCATAGCTTCCGGCCTGCACCAGGCGCCCCCGATGCAGCACGTGGATCCGGTCCGCGTTCCGGATCGTGGACAGGCGGTGGGCGACGACAATCCGGGTGCTCGTGGACTCCTCGATTCCCTTCATTGCCAGTGCCTGGCTCCTTGTATCCAGCCAGCTCGTCGGCTCGTCAAGGAACAGGATCCGGGGCTTGTGCACCAGCGCCGCCGCCATCCTTATCCGCTGGGTCTGGCCACCGGACAGGTTGGCCGAATTCTCGCCCACCGACGTGTGCAGGCCCATCGGCATGGCGCGGATCTCATCGGCGACCCCGGCCTGCTCCAGCGCACGCCATGCATCATCCTCAGTGAGGCTTCCATCCGCCCCAATGACGTTGTCGAGCACGCTGCCGGGCCGCAGGGAACTGTCCTGCATGACCACGCCCATCTGCCGTCTCACGAAAGCGAAGTCCAGCTGCGCAAGATCCCGGCCGTCATAGCAGATCGCCCCCGACTGCGGCCTTTCCAAGCCGAGCAGGAGCCGGAGCAGGGTCGTCTTGCCGGCGCCGGATTCTCCGATGATCGCGACAAGCTCGCCCGGCTTCACGCTGATCGAGACGTCCTCCAGCACCTTGGGTCCGCCGGCGGAATAGGCGTGGCTTGCCCGGTCGACGAGGATCCGGCCGGAAAGCGCGGCTCGGGCCCGTCCCGCCATTCTCGCGGGTGCGGGGCTCTCCAGGACGGGCCGGACCTGGTCACAGGCCGGCTTGACGAATGCAACCGCCCGGGCTGCGTTGCCGAGCATGACCGTCGCCATGCACAGCACCATGACGGCCGTGAACACCGCAAGGAAGTCCGCCGTGTCCACGCCGCCCCGGACGGCGACCGTCGAGAACAGGACGGCGGATGCCAGGGCGGGCACTGCCGCACCGAATGCGGCAAGGTGCTCGCCGAGCATCGACAGCCTGATCTCCGCCTTCTTGTGGCCGTGATACCGCCGTGCCCAGGCGGCGAATGCCGAGTCCTCGGCAGCCGTCGCCCGCAGCTTGGAAATCCCCATGAGGAACTGCTGGGTGTCTCCGGCGAGTCGGCGCATGGTCTCCAGGTACCGTTGTTGCGGCCCGATCATCAGGATGCAGAACATCGCCGTCACGCCGATCATCGTGGCGGAGAGCAGCAGCGCGATCCAGCCCAGCCAGGCATCGTAGAGGAACAGGAGCCCGAGCGCAGGCAGCAGGAACAGCGTGGACAGCACGCCATCGGCCGTGACGCCGGCGACCCGGTCCCGCACGTCCTGGAACACCAGCGATCTTGCCGAGAGCTCGCCGGCGGTATGGCCGCGGAAGAAGCCGGGACCCAGGCGCAGCAGGCGATCCCAGACCAGGGCGCCCAGGCGGGCGGCCACGCGACCCTCGACCCTCATGAGCGCCGTTCCCCGAAGGATGTGCAGAAGCGCCACGAGCGCTCCGGTTCCGGCGAGGATCGCTGCCAGTTGCAATGCCGGAACCGCGTTTCCGCCAGGCGCTGCCGCGGCCGCCAGCCGGCTCACCACGAATGCGGGCGTCAGGGCGAGCGTGCCGGCGGCAATGCCGGTCAGGACAAGCACGGCGACATCGCCTGCCACGCCGCAGGCCCCCGCACGGAACAGGTCCCTCAGCCCGGCGGTGCCATCCGCCCGGCCGTCGGTCAGTCCCGGATACAGGCAGTGCACTTCCCGGAACGAGGCGGCGGTGCTACCGTCCGCAAGGCGCGAATCGCCGGTCGAGGGGTCGGCGACCCGGTACCGGCCGGCCATTCCCGGCAACAGCGCCAAGGGCTGTCCGTCCTCGCGCCGGATTGCCAGCATGGCCCCGCTGTCCCCGAGCCACCAGCGTCCAGACGCCCTCAGGCGCACCTTGCGCTTCCGCAACGCCGATGCGTCGCAGATGCCGTCCAGCGAGGGGTCTTCGCCGCGCGGAACGGCAGGCACGCGGATCTCGAACCCTTCCCGCCTGCCGATCATGCGCAAGGCTTCCGCCATGGCTGAGCCGTTCTTCGCCGACCGGAGCCCGGGACTGTGCAGCGCTTCCAGGCTGGTCCTGGCGCGCGCCTTGTCATCCCGGCGCCTTGTGGCCTGGGCGGCCTGCAGGTTCGCCTCGTCGACAAGCAGCAGTCTCCGGCCCAGACTTTCCGCTTCGAGCAGGATCTCGTGGAATCCCGGCAAGCCGTCGTCCAGAAGCTTCCTCCCGTCGAGTTCGGCGGTGGTCATGCAGTCGAACGTTTCCTCCCCGTGCAAGCGGATCCAGGCGTCCCGCGAGACGGGCACCAGGTCGCGACCGCCGGTGTCCGCCAGATCGAGAAAGGCGGCCTCGATGCCGCCCGCGGCCAGCCAGGCAACGCCATGGCCGGGCGAGGCGACGCCGCATCCCGTCATTGGCCCGGGACGAAGGCGCAGTTCCATTGCCGGAACGCCTTCCATCTCGCCGGACACGGCCGCGGACAGGGACTCGATCCAGAAGTCGACGTGCCTGTCGAGTTCCGCCCTGATCGCATCGCCATCGTCACCCTCCGCCAACGCATCGAGGAGGCATTCATACGTCAGCCGGCGCAGCCTGGATCCTGGCAGTCCCTTGGCGACGAGCTTCATTCCATGACCAGATTCGTCGACGCTGAAAGCCAGCTGGCCGGTCTCGAGACGGACGAAATGCCTGTAGGCCGAAGTGATCCGCCCGGAGTCGTGCCTGGCAGCCAAGACGTCGATGGCCCCGTCCTCGACAAGCCATGCATGGCCGGACTCCCACAGGCTCAACGGTCGGCTTGCAGCGGCCGGACACGCGTCCCCACGTTCGAGGAACAGGTCGCCCAGGCCGGCCTGCGCACGGAACTCATTCGCCATCAAGCAGCCTCCGGTAGATTCCGTCCCGGGCGTACAGCTCGTCGTGGGATCCCTGGCCGACGATACGGCCGCCGTCGACGACCATGATCCGGTCCGCATCGCGGATCGTGCTCAGGCGGTGGGCGACGATCAGGCAGGAGCATCCGCGGCGGCGGATGCTGTCGTCGATCATCAGCTCGGTGACGGGGTCTAGCGCGCTCGTGGCCTCGTCCATGATCAACAGCGACGGCCTGCTGACCAGCGCCCTGGCGATTTCCAGCCGCAGCCGCTGGCCGCCGCTGAAGTTCCGCCCTCCCTCCTCCACCATGGAGTCGTACCCCTGAGGACGGCTAATGATCTCCTCGTGAATCCGCGCATCCCTTGCGGCGGCGGTCACGTGGTGGTCCGGAACGGTCGCGTCCCACATGGTCAGGTTGTCGCGGACGGTGGCCGCGAACAGGACCGGGCTCTGGTCGACGATGGCTACCGACCTGCAGAACACCTCCCGCGGGACGTCCCCGGCCAGATGGCCGTCGAACAGGATCTCGCCCGACCAGGGCAGGTGCAGGCCCGCCACCAGCTGCGCGACAGTGGACTTGCCCGAACCGCTCTCGCCCACCAGCGCAACGCGCTGGCCAGGCTCGATGGTCAGGCTGAAGTCCCTGACCAGCGGGTCGCGGTTCCTTTGGTAGCCGAAGCTCACGCCCTTCATTTCGAGCCTGCCGATCAGCCGCAGCCCGCCCTCGCCGTTCACCGGCCTGCCGTCGCCGCAGGAGGCCGGCGCCGTCTCGCTCGGCGCATTGATCACGTCGTCCATTCTCGCCAGGTCGGCCTCCAGGGTCTCCAGCATGTCGGAGAACTGCCCGATTCGCGCGACCGGCCGGATGAAGTTGTCGGCGAGGATGTAGAATCCCATCAACTGGCCGAGGGTGACATGTCCCAGCGTCATTAGCCAGCCGCCAAGGCCGAACACCGCCGCCGCGTTGAGCAGCTGGAACAGGTGCGGGAACGACGATGCCACATGCCCCAGTTCCACGAATTCCTGGCGCGCGACGAGCTCCCGGGCCTGCCTGCCGCTCCAGTCGGAAAAGAAGTCGTTCTCCCGGGCCGTGGCCTGCAGGCTCTCGACCGACGAGAGGCCGGCGGCGCTGATGCCAGCCAGCATGCTCTGCTCCCGGCGCAGCCGGTGACTGTGGTCGCGGCGAAGGCGGGCCAGCAGTCGCGTCATGACGAGGCAGGACGCTCCCATGCCGGCGACCACGAACGCCAGCGGCCAGTGCCAGGCCAGCATGACCGCCAGGAACGCGGCGCTCATCATCAGGTCGACAGACAGGCGCACGAGCTGTCCGGCGCCGGTGTCCGCAATCTGGTCGATCATTCGCAGGCGCAGGGCGAGGTCCCCCGCCAGCCTGTGGCTGAAGAACCTGACGGGAAGGCGCAGCAAGGTGTCCAGAAACTTGTCGGACTGGGTGATCGAGAGGCGAATCACGAGATCGCGCAGGGAACGCATCTGCAGCCAGGTCAGGAGATAGGCGGCACCGCCGGCCAGGAGCGTGCACGCCGCCAGCGTCCAGCCCAGTCCGGCCTGCCCGGAGGCCAGGACGCGGTCCACGAACAGCGCCAGCAGGAGCGGCAAGGCCAGCAGCACGATCGCGAGCAGCAGTCCGAAGGCCGTCGTGCGCGCCAGCAGGATCCTGTGACCGTGGAGCCAGGGCCAGATCCTTTGCACGACGCTGCGCCTGGCGCCCCGCCGCCTGAATCCGCTGCCGGGTTCGAGCACGAGGCTGACGCCGGTGAAGTGGCGGTCGAACTCGTCCAGGTCCACGCTGCGATGCCCTTCGGCGGGATCGTTCAGGAAGAAGCGGTCCCCTGCCATGCCTTCCAGGACGACGAAGTGCTTGTACCCCCAGAAGAGCACGATCGGCAACGGCAGACGCGCCAGCTGGTGAATCTGG
>JAJEBT010000038.1 GCA_022822405.1 Alphaproteobacteria bacterium | reverse complement strand
GCGCCTGGCATGCACGGGGCGATGCGCTCGATGTCCATCAGCGTCGCCCACGCCCGGTCGGGCGGCAACGGCACTTCGAAGCTGTTGTCTATTTCCATGTCTTTTCCGCTTCCATCCTAGCCCCTACTCGGCGGCCTCGGCCGGCCGGGCCGAACGGATCGCCTCCCACAGCCGCGCCGGGCTCGCCGGCATGTCGAAGCTCCTGATGCCGAGCGGCGCCAGCGCGTCGCACACGGCATTCATCACCGCCGGCATGGCGCCGACGCAGCCGGCCTCGCCGGCGCCCTTGATGCCCATCGGGTTGGTCGGGCTCGGCACCTCGTTCTCCCGCATCTCGAACGGCGGGCAGTCCTCGGCCCTCGGCATGGCGTAATCCATGAAGGACCCTGAAACCATCTGTCCCGAATCGCCGTCCCAGAGCATGTTCTCGCACAGGATCTGGCCCAGCCCCTGGGCCGCGCCGCCGTGAATCTGGCCCGCGAGCAGGAGCGGATTGACGACGGTGCCGACGTCGTCGACCATGCAGTAGCGCACGATCTCGACGGTGCCCGTAGCG
Source organism: Alphaproteobacteria bacterium (assembly GCA_022822405.1). Lineage (GTDB taxonomy): Bacteria > Pseudomonadota > Alphaproteobacteria > MPNO01 > UBA830 > JAJEBT01. Next base: position 63,524 of record JAJEBT010000038.1, on the reverse strand, counting down.
GTGTCGATCTCGACCTCGCAGACATGGCTGCCGTTGGGAAAGGTCGGCGCCGGCGGCGACCATGCCGCCCATTCGTCGAGGCCGAGCTCGAAGCCGGGCGGCGCCGTCATGAAGTTGTGCGCATGACGCGCCGCCTCGGTCAGCGTCATCGCCTTGTCGGTGCCGGCAATCGTGAACACGCCGTCGGCGAACTCGAGGTCTTCCGGCGCCGCCTCGAGATGATGGGCGACGAGCTGCCGGCATTTCTCGACGATCCTTTCCGCGGCAAGCCCGATCGAGGCGCCGCCGACCCCCGACGAGCGCGAACCGAAGGTTCCCGTGCCCATCATCGCGACATCCGAATCCCCCTGGACGATGCGCACCTGCTCGAACTCGAGCCCGAGCATGTCGCACAGCATCTGCCGGAAGATGGTCTCGTGGCCCTGGCCATGATTGTGGGTGCCCATGATCAGGGTCGCGGTGCCCGAACCGTCGATCCTTATCTGCGCCCATTCGGGCGGCCCGCCCGCGGACTGCTCGATGCAGTTCGCGATCCCGATGCCGCGCAGCCGGCCGCGCGCCGACGCCTCGCGGCGCCGCGCCTCGAACCCGGCATGGTCGATCATTTCGAGCGCGCTGTTCATGTTGGCTTCGAACTCGCCGGAATCGTAGGTGAAGAGGAAGCCGGTGCCGTAGGGCTCCGAGATCGGCGGAATCAGGTTGCGGCGCCGCAGCTCAGCGGGATCGATCCCGGTCTCGCGGGCTGCGGTGTCGATCACCCGTTCGACGCAGTAGACGGCCTCCGGCCGGCCGGCGCCGCGGTAGGGGCCGGTGGAATTGGTGTTGGTGAACACGCCGGTCACGTGGGTGTAGATGGCCGGCGTGCGGTAGGTGTTGGACAGCGACCCCAGGTTGTTGGTCGATGAATGGGGGCCGAGAAGCGTCAGATAGGCGCCGAGATTGGCGATCGTCGTGACGCGGAGCCCGAGAAAGATGCCGTCGGCGTCGAGCGCCAGCTCCACGGTCGAGATGTTGTCGCGGGCCTGGTCGTCGGACTGGAACGATTCGGTGCGGTCGCCGGTCCACTTGACCGGCCGGCCGAGAAGCCGCGCCGTCCACAGGCAGAGGATGTTCTCGGGATAGGGGCCGGAGCGCATGCCGAAGGCGCCGCCCATGTCCTCCGAGACCACGCGCAGCCTGTTCTGGGGAATGCCGAGGACCGGTTCGGCGATGGCCTGGCGGACACCGTGCGGGCCCTGGGTGCCGGTATGGAGCGTGTAGCGGTCCTCGAAACGGTCGTACTCCCCGATGCAGGCCCGTGGTTCCATCGGAGCCACCGAAACGCGGGTGATGTCGAGCTCCAGGCGGGTCACGTGAGCGGCGTCCGCAAAGGCCTGGTCGGTCTTTTCGCGATCGCCGAGCTCGAAGACGAAGCACACGTTTCCGGGCGCCTCGTCCCAGACCGCGGCAGCGCCTTCCGCAAGCGCGTCGGCGGTCGCGGTGACCGACGCGCGCGGCACGTAGTCGACCTCGATGAGCTCCGCGGCATCGTGCGCCTGCGCCGCCGTCTCGGCGACCACCCAGGCGACGGGATCGCCGACCATCTTGACCGCGCCGCGGCGCAGCGGCGCGTTGGGCGGCGTGAACATCGGCGACCCGTCCGGCTTCTCGCGCGGGACCACGCACGGCAGATTGCCGAGGCCGGAGGCCGCGTAGTCCTCTCCCGTCCAGACGCCGAGAACGCCCGGAGCGGCGGCCGCGGCGGCCGCATCCACGGAGGCGATCTCGGCGTGCGCGTATGGGGACCGCAGCACATGGCCGTAGGCCTGTCCCGGACGATCGAGGTCGTCGGAGTATCGTCCGCCGCCGCGCAGCAGGCGCGGATCTTCCCAGCGCGGTACGCCCTGTCCCACTCCGAACTTCGTCATGCCGTGCTCCCTGCGCAACGGATCGCAAAAACGCGCCCGGGACTGAATACCGCCTGAAGCCGCCGCTCGCAAGGTGCGACGCTGCTATACGGATACGGGCAACCGGCAAATCAGTAGCGGCGCTGTCTGCGGCGGTGCAACGACAGGTAACGGAACTTCCGGAGGTGTCGGTCAGTGGCGGGGCGAGCGGCGTTTCGGATCGGAGCGTCTTGATTGCATCGCAATCGTCCTTACAATGAAGCCCTTGCCGGAGAGGAAGAGAACCATGGCGAGCATCACGATCCGCAATCTCGACGACGACGTGAAAACCCGCCTGCGGGTCCGCGCAGCGGACAACGGACGGTCAATGGAAGAGGAGGCGCGGCGCATCCTGCGCGATGCCGTGGGGCGAAAGCCGAGTTCCCGCAACCTGACGGAGATCGTCGGTTCATATTTTGGCCCGACCCGGGGCGTGGACCTGGAGTTGCCGCCACGCGAACCCATGCGCGAGCCGCCGTCCTTCGATTGAGCCCACGATCATGACCATGTTGTTGGACACCAATGTCGTGTCCGAACTGTTGCGTCCTTCGCCCGATCCCGTCGTCGGAGCCTGGGCCGCCGCATATCCTCTGGAGGAATTGTTCTTCTCAGCGGTCGGCGAAGCAGAGTTGCGCTACGGTGCCGCCATTCTGCCGGCAGGCCGGCGGCGCGAGACTCTGGTGTTGGACATTGAGCGGATGCTGCGCCACGCCTTCGACGACCGGGTGTTGCCATTCGAGAGAGAGGCAGCCCGCGTGTATGCCGAGCTCGCCGCCATGCGTCGTGCCATGGGCCGCCCATTCGCACCGGCGGACTGCCAGATCGCGGCGATCGCGTACGCCCGCGACATGGGGGTGGCGACCCGCAATGTTCGGGACTTCGAGGGTATGGGGATCGAGGTCGTCGATCCGTGGGCCACAGCGTGAGAAGCACGAGCGAAGCCTTCGCGCGGGTACAAATCGACGCCTTGACGACGGATGCAGGCCGGAATTGGAACCCGCGTGAAACCCCCGCCGGGGGGCGGCCGGGCGCGGACGATCCGGAAGACGATCTCGTCGCCGTCCGATGCCAGGCTAGACTTGGAAAATTCGAACTAACCGGTCACCCGCGGCTCAGGACGCGTCGCGGACCGCACGAAGGCGCAGCAGGACGAGGACGAGAAGCGCCGAAATGCCGACCATCATGAACAGCGAGGCGTCGAAGTCCCCGGTCCAGTGCGCGACGGCGCCCACCGACATCGGGCCGAGCACGCCGCCGACCTCTCCGACCGAGAAGAAGAGCCCGCTGGCGGCGCCCATGCGGCTGCTGCTGCTGCGGTTGTCCATCAGGTACAGGAGCGCAATCGAGGTCGTGGCGCCGCGGCACACGCCCTGGAGGACGAGCCCGGCCGCGACCAGGGGCAGCCAGGCCGACCAGATCAGGAGCACGGCGAGCGCGGCGCAGGCAAACAGGGCGAGCAGGATCGAGAAGCGGCGCTCGGGCGTGGCCAGCCGCGGAAGCAGGAGCGAAGCTCCCATGCCGAACAGGGTCGGAAGCGCGGCCCAGTAGCCGGCCTCGGCCGGCGTCATCCCGTAGCTGCGCAGCAGGTCCGGCATCCAGTGATAGGTTCCGTGAATGTAGAACAGGATGAACAGGCCCATGAGCAGGACGATGCGCACCACGGGGTCGCGGGCCAGCCGCAGGAAGACCTCGCGCACCGGAAGCCTGTCCTCGCCCTTCAGGCGCGCCTCGACGGCGCGGCTTTCCGGATGCGCGCTGATCAGCAGCCACGCCAGGCCGGTGACCACGATCACGCCGGCATAGATGAACATGACGTTGCGCCAGTCGCCGCCCGCCGCCGGAAGCATGACGCTGTTGGTCAGCGCCACGGTGAAGATGCTGCCGCAGCCGTTGCCCGTGAAATAGACGCCGAGCGCGAAGCCCCGTTCCCGGCCGGCGAACCACAGGCTGACCACCTTCGGGGCGCCGGAAGAGATCAGCGGGCCGCCGAGCCCGAACACCATGACGGCGAGGAGCAGCGTCCAGTAATCCACGGCGAAGCCGCGCAGCATGACCGAGGCGGCGACGACCAGCGACGCCGCGAACATCATCCACCGCGGGCCGAACCGGTCCATCAGGCTGCCGCACGGCAGCGAGGACAGGATGTATGTGAGCTGCCAGGCGGCAAGCACCATCCCCATCTCGCCCCTGTGCATGCCGAGATCGGTCATCACGACATAGACCAGCGGCGCCAGCGCCACCATCGACATCGCGAAGGAAAAGTAGAGCAGCCACAGCCCGGCCAGCATGAACCAGCGATAGGGGTGGGGAGCAGCGGCGGGGCCGCCGTCGGCGGCCGTTCCGGGAGCCAGGGCCATCGTCAGCGCGATTCCCGCACCGCGCCGCGCCGGCGGTCACGGCCAGCGGAGCGGCGGCCTGCGCGCACGGGGGGCAGCGCCCGCGGGCGCGTTCGACGGCGAAAGGACGGAAGTCTCAGAACAGGCCCTGAACCTGCCCGTCGGCATCGAGCCCGATGGAGTTGGCGGCAGGCACCCGCGGCAGGCCGGGCATCGTCATGATCTCGCCGCAGATCGCGACCACGAATTCCGCGCCGGCCGACAGCCGGACCTCGCGCACCGGGATCTCGTGGCCCTCGGGCGCGCCCTTGAGGTCCGGATCCGTCGAGAAGCTGTACTGGGTCTTGGCCAGGCACACGGGAAGGTGCCCGTAGCCTTCGTCTTCCCAGCGCCGCAGCTGGTCGCGGACGCGGGCCGGCGCCGTGGCCTGTCCGGCACGGTAGATCTTGCGGCAGACCGTCTCGATCTTCTCGAACAGGCCCATGTCGTCGGGATAGATCGGCGCAAAGTCGGCCGCGCCGCTTTCGACGGTGTCGACGACCTGGCGGGCGAGCGCCTCGATGCCCGCCCCGCCGTCGGCCCAGTGGGTGCAGGCGACGACCGGAATGCCGAGATCGGCGAGGCCGTCCTCGATGCACGCGACCTCGGCGTCGGTGTCGCCGGTGAACCGGTTGATCCCGACGATGGCGGGAACCCCGAAGCGCCCGACGTTCTCGATGTGGCGCCTGAGGTTGACGAGCCCCGCCGACACCGCCTCCGCATTCTCGGTCCCGAGGTCGTCCCGGGCCACGCCACCATGCATCTTGAGCGCCCGGACGGTGGCGACGATGACCGCCGCGTCCGGCCTGAGGCCGGCCTTCCGGCACTTGACGTCGAAGAACTTCTCGCCGCCGAGATCGGCGCCGAATCCCGCCTCCGTCACCACGTAGTCGGCAAGCCGGAGCGCGGCGTTCGTCGCCATCACCGAATTGCACCCGTGGGCGATGTTGGCGAAGGGCCCGCCATGCACCAGCGCGGGCGTGTTCTCCAGGGTCTGGACGAGGTTCGGCATCAGGGCGTCGCGCAGGAGCACCGTCATCGCACCGCCCGCTTCCAGTTCGCGCGCGGTGACCGGCGCCTGGGTCCGGGTCCGGCCGACGATGATGTTGCCGAGCCGCCGCTCGAGATCGCCGAGCGAGTCGGCGAGGCAGAAGATGGCCATGATTTCCGAGGCCACGGTGATGTCGAAGCCGGTTTCGCGCACGAAGCCGTTGGCCACCCCACCGAGGCTGGTGACGATCCCGCGGAGCGCCCGGTCGTTGATGTCCACCACGCGGCGCCACGACACCCGCCGGGAATCGAGCTCCAGCCCGTTGCCCCAGTAGATGTGATTGTCGATCATCGCCGACAGCAGGTTGTGGGCAGCCCCGATGGCGTGCATGTCCCCGGTGAAATGGAGGTTGATGTCCTCCATCGGCACCACCTGCGCGTATCCGCCGCCGGCGGCGCCGCCCTTCATGCCGAAGCAGGGGCCGAGCGACGGTTCCCGGATGCAGATCGCGGCCTTCTTGCCGATCCGCGAGAGGCCGTCGCCCAGACCGACGGTCGTCGTCGTCTTGCCCTCGCCCGCAGGCGTCGGCGTGATGGCGGTCACGAGGATCAGCTTGCCGGACGGACGGTCACCGAGGCCGGCGAGGAAACCGTGGTCGATCTTGGCCTTGTCCGAACCGTAGACGCGAAGGGCGCCGGGCGGAATGTCGAGCTTCGCGCCGATCTCGGCAATCGGAACGGATTCGGCCCCGCGCGCGATCTCGATGTCGGTCAGATGCGTACTCATTCCGTCTGTCCCTCCCGGAGTTTCGCCGTCCGGCCCGCCGGCCCGCGATCCGTCGAATCGCCGGCCGGGCGAGACCGCATCCGTGTCCAACCTATCACAGCCGGCAGGCATCCAACCAGTTGCGCGGGCACGAAACATCCGTTCTCCGGACAGCGGCGCCCTTTCGACCGGCACCCGCGGCGGGAGGCCGGGCGACTGCCGGCAAGATTGAGGATCGAGGGCAGTTCGCCTATCATGCCCGCACTCCCCGCCGCCTGCGCGCCGATGCAGGCCCTCGCGGAGCCGCGGCCGGGGCGGACAGGGACAGGACCGATGAGCGATAGCGACCCCGCCGCGCCGGAACCGGCCGGCAACACGGATTCGCCGTCTGGCGACACTGCGGGCGGCAGCAGGAAGAAGACGCCGCTTTCACTCAAGCGCCTGATACCGGCGGCGATCCTCGTTGCGGGCCTCGCAGCGTTCTTCGCGCTCGGCCTCGACCGGTATCTCTCGCTCGACACGCTGAAAGAGCACCGCGTGGCCATTCAGTCATGGGTCGGCGAGAACGGCTTCATGGCGGCCCTCGTCTACATGGCGGTCTACGCCACGGCCGTCGCGTTCTCGGTGCCGGGGGCGACCATTATCACCGTGACCGGCGGCTTCCTCTACGGCCCGTTTCTCGGAACGCTTTACACGGTCGTCGGCGCGACCACCGGCTCGGCCGCGGTATTCCTCGCCGCGCGCTACGCCTTCGGCGACTGGCTCAGGACGCGGGCCGGACCGGCGATCAGGCGCATGGAGACCGAGTTCCAGGAGAACGGCGTCAGCTACATGCTCGTCCTGCGGCTGGTGCCGCTGTTTCCGTTCTTCCTCGTGAACCTGGTGCCGGCATTTCTCGGCATCAGCTTCAAGCTGTACCTGATATGTACGCTCGTCGGCATCATCCCGGGTTCCTTCGTCTACGCGCTGGTGGGCGACGGAGCGGGAGCGGTACTGGACCAGGGCGGCGACCTGGATCTGGGAATCATCTTTTCGCCGCGAGTGCTCGCGCCGATCATCGGCCTCTCGGTACTGTCCTGCATTCCGCTGGTATACAAGAAGGTCCGCGACCGGAGACGCGCGGCCGCATCCCGGACCGAGGCCGGCTGACGACGTCCCGAACCCCGGGGCCGCCGGCCCGCATGCTGGACGCGCATGGCGAACGGGGTTAAATCGGGCGCTGAAACCGGGCGCACGCGGATCAGGAGACTCGCCAACATGGAACCCAACACGGTGAACATCGACCGGTCCGGCGCGGCCCCGGTCTTCACCTTTGCCGACTCGTTCAACGTCTCGACCTACATGATCGACCGCCACCTCGACGAGGGGCGGGGCGAGCGTCTGGCCTATGTCACGGACAGCGGGCAGGTTACCTACGCCGAACTGGCGGCCCGGGTGAACTGCTGGGGCCAGGCCCTTCGCGACGCCGGGCTGGCGCCCGGCGAGCGCCTGATGATGGTGGTGCGGGACTGTCCCGAATTCGTCTACCTCTTCTACGGCGCGATCAGGACCGGCATCATTCCCGTTCCCCTCAACACGCTGCTCCGGACTGCGGATTACCGCTACATGTTCGAGGATTCCGGGTGCAGCGCCGTCGTCTACTCGCAGGAGTTCGCCGGTGAGGTCGAGCCGGCGCTTGCCGAAGCGTCGCCGAAGCCCGCCTTCACCGCCCGGCTCGAAGGTCCCGGTGGCATGGCGGAGCGGGTTCCATCGGGCCCGGTATCGATCGAAACCCACCCGTCGACCGCCTCGGCGGACTGTTTCTGGCTCTACTCCTCCGGATCCACCGGCCGCCCCAAGGGCACCGTGCACCGGCAGCGCGACCTCCTGGTCAACACGGTCCTGTACACCGAGCCTGTGATGGACATCACGGAGGACGACATCCTGTTCTCGGCGGCCAAGCTGTTCTTCGCCTACGGGCTCGGCAATTCGATGAACTTTCCGCTCTGCTACGGCGCGTGCACGGTCCTGTCCGACGAACGCCCCACGCCGGAGATGACGTTCCGCATCATCGAGAAGTTCCGCCCGACGATCTATTTCGGCGTGCCCACCCTCTATGCCGCCCAGTGCCGGGCGCTGGAGACGGAGACGCCCGACCTCTCGAGCCTGCGCGCCTGCATTTCCGCCGGCGAGGCGCTGCCGTCGCCGATCTTCCGCCGCTGGAAGGAAAAGACCGGCCTCACGCTGATCGACGGGATCGGGTCGACGGAGGGCACGCACATCTTCATCTCCAACCTGCCCGGCGACGCCCGGCCCGGCACCAGCGGCAAGGTGCTGCCCGGCTACGAGGCCCGGATCGTCGACGAGGACGGCACCGACGTCGCCGAGGGCGACGTGGGCCGGCTCTGGATTCGCGGCGAGTCGGTTGCGGCCCGGTACTGGAACCAGCCCGAACGGACGGCCGCGACCATGCTGGGCGACGACTGGCTGAATACCGGAGACACCTACCAGCAGGACGAGAACGGCTATTTCGTCTATTGCGGACGCTCGGACGACATGATCAAGGTCGGCGGCATCTGGTGCTCGCCGATCGAGATCGAGTCGCGCCTGATCGACCATCCGCTGGTGCTCGAGGCGGGGGTCGTCGGCCGCGAGGACGATGACGGCCTCGTCAAGCCCGAGGCCCATGTGGTGCTCAAGGATCCGAATTCCCTGCCACCCGGCCTCGAGGACGACCTTCTCGAACACTGCAAGGCGGGCCTTGCGCGCTACAAGTATCCCCGCTGGTTCCATTTCGTCGACGATCTGCCCAAGACGGCGACCGGCAAGATCCAGCGGTTCCGCCTCCGGGCCGGGGAGTAGCGGGGCGATGACGGACACGGAAACGGGAAGCCTCGTCGCGGCGGACGGCCTCTGCAGCCTGACCGCCACCGAGGCGGCGCGGCGGATCGCGGCGGGCGAGATCACCTCCGAGGCCCTGGTCGGCGCCTGCCTCGAACGCATCGGAAAATGCGACGGCGAGCTCGGCGCCTGGCGGTTCGTCGATCCCGGACTGGCGCTGGAACAGGCGCGCGAGAGGGATGCGGCCACCGGGCCCCGCGGGCCGCTGCACGGCGTACCGGTCGGCGTGAAGGACGTCCTGGACACGTTCGACATGCCGACGGAATACGGCTCGGCACTCTACGAAGGGCACCGGCCGGCGGTCGATTCGAACTGCGTCGCGGCGCTTCGAAGGGCGGGCGCCGTCATACTCGGCAAGACCACGACGACAGAGTTCGCGAGCCCGGTTCCGGTCGGCGTACGCAACCCGCACGGCACGGACCGGTCGCCGGGCGTTTCCTCCAGCGGCTCGGCGGCAGCCGTCGCCGCCTTCATGGCGCCGCTCGCCAACGGCACCCAGACCGGCGGCTCGGTCATCCTGCCGGCGGCCTTCTGCGGGGTGGTTGGATACAAGGCGTCGCTCGACGGTCTCGACCGGGGCGGCATCCGGAACCTCAAGCCGCACCTCGACACGCTCGGCTATTTTGCGAGATCGGTGGCCGATATCGGACTGGTCCACGGCGCGGTGACGGGAGAGAGCGCCGCCGCGGGTGATGCGCGGCCGCGCATCGGGTTGTGCCGCACCGCGGCCTGGGACGAGGCGGAACCCCCGGCGAGGACGGTGCTCGAGAACGCCGCCGCGGCGCTCGGCGCGGCCGGCTACGACGTCGCGGACATCGACCTGCCGCCGGAGTTCGACGCCATCGAGAGTACTTTCCGGGTGATTTCCAATTTCGAGGCAAAGCAGGCTCTGGCGGAAGAATACCGCGCCGGCATGGACGGCATGAACCACTGGCTTCAGGAGGCGGGCAGATCGTCCTGGACAGAGGGCGACTACGACGGGGCGCGCGCCGCGGCGGCAGTGGCCCGAACTGCCCTCGGCAGGATCTTCGAGACGTTTCCCGTCCTCCTGACGCCGTCGACCGCAGGAGAGGCGCCGGCCGACCTTGAGCGTATATCGGTATCGTCGTTCAACCGCACGTGGACGCTGATGCACGGCCCCGCGATCACCCTGCCCGTCGCGGCCGGCCCTGCCGGGATGCCGCTCGGCGTACAGCTCGTGGCGCGTCCGGGAGCGGACGCTGCGCTGATTTCTTGGTCGGCCGAAATCGCGGACGTCCTGACGCCGTAGAGTCCCGGCGCCGGCGCTTGCCAGAATCCCCGGCCGGCCTATATTCACACCCGTCCATAGCCGGAGGTTCCATGAGCGCCGCATCCAGCCTCGCCGACACGATCAGGAACAGCAACGAATTTGTCGTCGCCCCGGGCGTGTTCGACATGATCTCAGCCAGAATCGCCGACCGCATGGAGTTCCATGCGCTCTACATGACCGGATCCGGAACGGTGGCCTCCTATCTCGGGCTGCCGGACGCTGGCATCGCCACCTATACCGACATGGCGGCGCGGGCCGCGCGCATCGCGGGCGGCACCACGACGCCGCTGATGGCCGATGCCGATACCGGGTATGGCGGGCTCGTCAACGTGCGCGAAACCGTGCGCGGCTACGAACGGGCGGGCGTCGCCGCGATACAGATCGAGGACCAGGACTTCCCGAAGAAATGCGGCCACCTCTCGGGCCACCGGCTCATCCCCGCCGGGGAGATGGTGGACAAGATCAGGGTCGCCCTCGATTCGCGGCTGTCCGACGACACGCTGATCATCGCCCGCACCGACGCGATCAAGGCCCACGGCAGCGACGAGGCCATGCGGCGCGCGGAAATGTATGTCGAGGCGGGCGCCGACATCCTGTTCTGCGAGGCGCCGGCCGATGTCGACGAGATGCGCGCGATCGCCCGCCGCTTCAGCGGCGTTCCGCTCCTTGCCAACATGGTCAATGGCGGCGCGACGCCGGTCCTGACGCCCGCGGAACTCGCGGAGATCGGCTACCGCATCGCGATATTCCCGGCAGCCGGCTTCCTCGCCGCCTGCCACGCGCTGACCTCCGCCTATACGGCGCTCGGGACGACGGGAAACGTCGAGGACGGCGACGCGCGCCTGTTCCCGTTCGGGGAATTCAACGACCTGATGGGATTCGGCGAGGTGGTCGAGTTCGAGGACAGGTACGCCCGGCAGGACGGCGCTGCAGATGGCTGACGGCCCGGTCAGGGTGACCCTGTACCGCTGGGCCGGCCGGTGGGGCCCGTTCAGGGTCAACATCCCGTGCGGCGAATGCGCGCTCACGGTCGACGTCATCGAGGACACCTTCGCGCGCGAACTTTCTGGCATACCCGTGGAACTCGATTCGCGCGAATGGCTGAGCGAATGGTGGCGTCCGCTGCCCGCCGGCGGCTGGCACGCCCCGATCGTCATGGTCGAGGGCCGGGTGGTGAGCCAGGGTCACGCGCTCAATCGCGGCGTGCTGACCGAAGCGGTCATCGCCGCGCATGTCCGCCAGAGCGAAATCCGGGGCAACTACGTGTTCGGCAAGGAAGGCTGCCCCCACTGCGTGCGCGCCAAGTCCTATCTCGACGAAGCCGGCATGGACTACGAGTATCACGACGTGGTCCGCGAGCCCCGGGCGCTCTACGAGATGCTCGGGCGGGTCAAGCCCATTATCGGCCCCAAGACCCCGGTGACGGTGCCGCAGATCTGGCTCGACGGCTCCTATGTGGGCGGCGCGGACGACCTCTCCGAACGGCTTGAGCGATCCGTCGAGCCCAACCCCGACCGCGGCCGGAACTCGCTTTCTCCCGGCTCCGTCGCGCGTGGCTGAGCGCAAAACCGCCGACCACCCCCTCCGGCCGGCGGCAGGCGAAGCCCTCCCCTGATGAACGGTCCCCCCGCAGAACCGCAGACGCCGGCAGGCGACGGGATATTTCTCGACCATGTCGGCTGGTTCGTGCCCGACATGGATGCGGCCGCGGAAGACTTCGCGCGGCTCGGGTTTCCGATGACGCCGCTGACGGTGCACGAGAACGCCCAGCCTGACGGACGGCGGGTGCCCTCGGGCACCGCCAACCGTTGCGCGATGATCGCGCGCGGCTATCTCGAAGTGCTGATCAGGGTTCCGGATCTCGACACGCCGCTGACCCGCCAGATGGACGCGGCGCTGGATCGCTATGGCGGGCTTCACCTCATCGCCTTTGCGGTCGCCGACACGGCGGCGGCGGCGGAACGGCTGCGCGAGAGCGGCTTCGACCCGGCCGCCCCGGTCGCGCTGCGCCGCCCGATGCCGCTCGACGCGGGGGGCGAGGCGGTCGCGGGATTCTCCGTCCTTCGCCTGCGCCGCGACGACATGCCCGAGGGGCGGATCCAGATCCTCACCCACGAGACGCCGGACACCGTCTGGCAGCCGTCGGTGACCGCCGCCGGCAACGCGGCCGACATGCTGTCGGGCCTGCTGATCTGCTGCGGCGATCCGGACGAGGCCGCCGCAAGATACGCGCGTTTCGCCGGGCGCAAGGCGGCGGGGGAAGGCCCGCTCCGCCGGATCGTCCTCGACCGCGGCGAGCTCGCGATCACCGACCCCGCGACATGCCGCGTCCTGCTTCCGGGCGTCGAAATCCCGTCCCTGCCGTTCATGGCGGCGGTGGCGGTGCGCAGCGCCGACCTTGCGGCGACCCGCGCCTTCCTCGCCGCAGGCGGCGTCCGGCTGCTTGCCGACGAGCCCGGACGGCTGATCGTGCATCCCGAGGACGGCGCCGGCGCGTGCTTCATCATGCACGCGCACGGGACCGAGCCCTTCGGAGCGCCATGAGCGATATCTGGATATTCGGGTACGGATCCCTGATCTGGCGGCCGGACTTTCCCCATGCCGAGGCGCGACCGGCGTCGATCGACGGATGGGCGCGGCGATTCTGGCAGGGCTCGACCGACCACCGGGGCGTGCCCGGATCCCCGGGCCGGGTGGTGACACTGGTCGAGAAGCCCGGAAGCACGTGCCACGGGCGCGCCTACAGGGTCGGCGCCGACGCCAGGGACGCCGTCATCGCCGGCCTCGACCATCGGGAAAAGGGCGGCTACGCGCTCCGGGACGTGGACATCCTCTTCGAGGCGGGCCGCGCACCGGTCCGCGGCGTGGTCTATATCGCCACCCCCGGCAACCCCAACTGGCTGGGCCGGGCCGACATGGCGGAAATCGCCGCGCAGGTGGCGGCGGCGGCCGGACCGTCGGGGAGCAACGCGGAATACGTGCTCAGGCTCGCGGACGCCATCCGTTCCATGGGGGCCGAAGACCCGCATGTCTTCGCCGTCGCCGGACGCCTCGAGCCTGCCAGGCTCTCCGCATCGTGATCCCGGCCGCCGCCGGCGCGGCGTGCGGCCGCCGGGCCTTGCTTGACGGATACGGGGCAAAAGCGATACTCACGGGCATGGATGTGGCCGGCGTTCGGAGCGGCCGGCCGAGGGAGAAAGAACGTGCGCGCAGTTGTCCTGCATGAACATGGCGATATCGAAAACCTAGTCTACCACGCGGATTATGACGATCCCGAGTGCGGCGACGATCAGGTCGTCGTGCGCGTCAGGGCGACGTCGCTGAACTATCACGACGTCTTCACCACCAGGGGCATGCCGGGCATCAAGGTGCCGCTTCCGATCATCATCGGCCTCGACATCGCCGGCGAGATCGCGGAAATCGGATCGAATGTCGAGGGCTGGAAGGTCGGCGACGACGTGCTGATCAACCCGCTCGACCCGATCACCCCCGAAAAGGGCCTGATGGGCGAAATGATCGACGGCGGCACCGCCGAATACTGCGTCGTCGACGCCACCCGCCTGATCCCGATTCCGGAGGGCTGCTCCCACGCCCAGGCCGCGGCGCTTCCCGTCGCCTACGGCACGGCCCATCGCATGATGATCACCAACGGCGGCATGGCCGGCGGCGAAAAAGTCCTGATTCTCGGCGCCTCGGGCGGCGTCGGTTCGTGCTGCGTCCTGCTGGCGAAGATGATGGGATGCGAGGTCGTTGCCGCCGGATCCAGTCCGGAGAAGCTCGAGGCCCTGAAGAAGTGGGGCGCCGACGAGGTGATCGGCTACGAGGATTTCGAGAAGACGATCTACGGACTCTACGGCAAGCCCCACCGCCGCAAGCACGAGGGCGGCGTCGACGTGGTCATAAACTTCACCGGCGGCGACACCTGGGTTCCGTCTCTCAAGGCGACCAAGCGCGGCGGCAAGATCCTGACCTGCGGCGCGACGGCGGGCTACGACCCGGCCGAGGACCTGCGCTACGTCTGGACCTTCGAGCTCAAGATTCTCGGCTCGAACTCCTGGACGATCGAGGACCTCGAGACGCTGATGCGCCTGATTTCCGAGGATCGGCTCAGGCCGGTCATCGACGAGGTCTATCCGCTGGAACAGACGGCCGAGGGGGTGCGCCGACTGCGCGACCGCGAGGTCATCGGAAAGATCATCATCACGCCCTGACGCGGCTCATTTTCGGGGCAGATTGGCCATGAGACCGCCCGAGTCCGGAAATCTCGGAGACATCTTCGAGGAACATGCCGGATCCGACCGCATCGCGGTCATCGACCACTACGATCCCGAAGCGCCGCGGGAGTACAGCTTCCGCGAGTTCGACGCGGCCTGCGACGCGGTCGCCAACGGCCTCCTCCATGCCGGCGTGGAGCCGGGCGACCGGATCGGCATCCTCGCCCTCAACCGGGTCGAGTTCCTCCAGGTCCTCTTCGGCGCGATGCGGGCCGGCTGTGTGCCGGTGATGATCAACCTCAAGCTGCCGGACGACACGGTTCGTTTCATCATCCGCGACGCATCGATGAAGGCGGTATTCGCCGATCCCGACCAAGCCGGGCGCGTGCCGGCGGATGTCCGGGCCATATCCTTCGGCGACGGCGCGGACACGCTGAAGAACTTCGCGAAGCCGCTCGACGCGACGCACCCGTCGTTCTTTCCCGGCCCCGGCGACATAGCCGAGCAGCCCTACACGTCGGGTTCGACCGGACGGCCCAAGGGTGTGCTCCTCGACCATGCGGGGCAGGTCTGGATGCTCGGCAAGATCGTCGAAAGCCGGGATCTCGACGCCGGCGACTGTTCGATCATCTCGGCGCCGCTCTATCACAAGAACGCGCTGCTGGCGGTGAAGTCCGCGCTCGCCGCGGGCGGGCGCATCGTCCTCTTTTCGCGCTTCGACGCCCGGGCCTACATCCGCGCCATCGAGCGCTACCGCCTGACCATGCTGACGGGCGTGCCGACGATGTACGCCCTGATCCTGCAGGAACAGGACCTCCTCGCCGAAACCGACCTGTCGTCGGTGCGCAACTGCTCGATGGGATCGGCGCCGGCCTCGGACAATCTTCTCGATTCGCTGGCGGCGCAGTTCCCGGACGCGAAGCTCAACCTCAACTACGGCATCACGGAAGGCGGCCCCATCCTCTTCGCCTGGACCCACCCCGAGGGCATTCCGCGCCCGCGAACCTCGGTCGGCTACCCCATCGACGGCGTCGACATCCGGCTCGGGGGCGGGCGCGGCGGCGACCAGGGCGTGCTCCATGTCCGCAGTCCCGGGGTCATGGCGGGATATCACGGCCTGCCCGAGGAGACGGCCGCGGTGCTCACGGAAGAGGGATGGCTCGATACCGGCGACATTCTCAGACGCGACGGGGACGGCTGGTATTATTTCGTGGGCCGCGCCGACGACATGTTCGTCTGCGCCGGAGAGAACATCCATCCGGGCGAGGTCGAAGCCATGCTCGAGCGCCACGAGGACGTGCTGCAGGCGGTTGTCGTGCCGGCACCCGACGAACTCAAGGCGCACGTGCCCTACGCCTGGATCGTGCCCCGTGACGGCGCGTCGATCGACGAGGACGCGGTCAAGCGCTACGCGCTCGACAACGGCCCGGCCTACGCGCACCCCCGCCGGGTGTTTCTCGTCGAATCCCTGCCCCTTGCGGGGACCAACAAGATCGACCGGCGCATGCTGGAAGGCCAGGCCGCAGCTGCAGCGCGCGGCGGATCAACGGGCGGATGACACGGACGGTCGCGGCGTTTGCTGCCGGCGCCCGGTGACGGCCATGCGCCTCGGCTTCTTCATCCAGCCCGTGCACCCGCCCGCGAAGGACTACCGGCAGGTCCTGCGCGAGGACCGCGAGGCCGTGCTGCTGGCCGACCGCCTGGGCTACCGCGAAGCCTTCATTGGCGAGCACATCACCGACCGGGCCGAACCGATCACATCCAACCTGATATTCATCGCCTCGCTGGCCGATGATGCCCGGCGGATCACCTTCGGCACCGCGGCCGTCACCCTGCCGTCCTATCATCCGGCGATGGTGGCGGCGCACGTCGCCATGGTCGACCACCTCGTCGACGGGCGCCTGATCTTCGGGATCGGCCCGGGCGGACTGCTGTCGGACGCCGAGATGTTCGGAAATCTCGACATCGACCGCAACCTGAAGATGCTGCAGTCGATGGACATGATCCTCGCCATATGGTCCGGCAGCCCGCCCTACGACCTCCGCAACGAGCACTGGACGGTGTCGACGGCGCGAACGCGCGACGAGGCCATCGGACAGGGCATCGTTTCGGTGCCGCTGCAGAAGCCGCATCCTCCGGTCGTCGTCACTTCGGTCACGCCGCACTCGAAGGGCCTGACGGCCGCGGCGGCGCGCGGCTGGGACCCCATAAGCTCGAACTATGTGCAACCGCACTGGGTGGCGACCAACCTGCCAAGATATCTCGATGGCCTCCGCCAGGGCGGACGGCCTGTCAACGCAAGCGGCTGGCGGATCGCGAAATCGATCTTCGTCAACGAGGATGGCAGGAAGGCCGAGGCCTATGCCAAGACGCCGGACGGGCCGCACGGATTCTATTTCCGGAATATCATGCGGAAAGTCATCGGCAACGGGCGGCCCGAGGTGTTCCGCGCCTGGCCGGACCAGCCCGACGACGAGATCACGCTCGAGCAGTCCCTCGCCACCCAGGTGATCGCCGGAGACGTGAGTTCAGTGGTCGACCAGATCCTCGCGTTTCGCGAACTGGTGGGAGAGTTCGGGACGCTTCTCTATACCGGGCATGACTGGATGGATCCGGACCTCGACCGCCGTTCGATGGAACTGATGGCGCGGGAGGTGCTGCCGCGGGTCAACGAAGCTCTCGGCGAAGACGATGGCGCCTGAGACCCTCATCGCCCGACTGACGCCGCCGGCGCTCCTGGCCGGACCGCTGACCATGCTGTGCTGGGCCGGCAGCATCGTCGTGGTGCGCGACGTCGCCGGCGTCGTCCCGCCCGTCGCCCTGTCGTTTTTCCGCTGCATTGTCGCGCTCATCATCCTCTACCCGCTGTGCCACCGGCTGTTGCGCGACCAGTGGCCGCTCATACGCGCGCACTGGAAACTCATCGCCTTTCTCGGCGCGCTCCTGTTCATCGGCGGGAACGGCATGCTTTTCGTCGGACTCCAGTTCACGACGGCGATCAACGGCGCGCTGATCAATTCCGCCGAGCCGGTCGTCATCATCGCCTGCGCGTGGCTGATGTTCCGCGACCGCCTGACCGCCCTCCAGTGGGTGGGCGTGGTGCTGTCGATGGCCGGCGTCCTTTACCTGATTGTCCGCGGCTCACCGGCGAGCCTGCTGTCGCTTCGCCTCAATATCGGGGACCTGTTCATCCTGGTGTCGATCGTGGCCTGGGCCTTCTATGCGGTATTGCTGCGGCGCGTGCCGAAAGAACTCAGCCGCCTCAACCTGGTCTTCGGCATCCTGGCCGCGGGCGCGGTTTCCGTGTTTCCCTTCTGGCTTCTGGAGCACTTCTTCATCGCGCCGGCTCCGATGATTTGGGAAACGGCCTGGTCAGTCGCCTTCAACGCGGTATTCGCGTCGGTCCTTGCCGTGTTCTGGTGGAATCACACGATCGAGCAACTCGGCCCCGGCCGGGCCGGCCTCTTCGTTCACCTCATACCCGTCTATACCGTCTTTCTCGCAATGGGCTTCCTCGGCGAAACCCTGTTCTGGTTCCACATCGTGGGGATCGGGCTGATCGGGGCGGGCATCTATCTCACGACGATGCTGAAGATCGGAAAAGCGGGACCGCGCCGCCGCCGGTTCGGGACCTCATAAGATCGCGATCGCGCTTTCGGGATACGGAAGACTGCGATCCGTTTCGGGTTCCACACCGGGATGCACCGGCGCGGAATCATCACGCTGCGCGGGGACGCTAGAACCCGAAGCGGAACGACACGAGCAGGGCGTGGGTTCGGCAATCGGCGAAGGTTCCGTTGACGGGGACCTGGATCTCGCGGCGGGTGCCGTCCTCCCTGAACCGCACGATGGCGATGTCGCCTGTATCGGTGCGGATCTTTCCCGCATCGGTATAGCGGTAGCTCAAATCGAGGTCGATACCGCCGGTGATCGGTACCGCAATCCCCGCCGTCAGCATCCACGTGAAATTCCTCCCGCTTCCCCCGGGAAGAGCGGTGAAGGGTATCTCGCCGCCGGGACCGCGGCGCAGGCTGCCGCGCGGATCATCCGGTTCGGGGAAGCCTTGAACGTAGCCGCTCAAGCTGTAGCGAGTGAGGCCCAGGCCTGCGCCCAGGAAGGGCCGCACGGAGCGGCCCGGGGCGAGCTCCCATCCCGGGAAGTCGCGGAACCCGGCAAAAAGGATCTGCCGGGTGTCCAGCCTTGCCTCCGACGGCTGACGCGCGCCGGAGTCCCGGTAGTTCGCGTTGCCCCGCCAGTCGAGGGCGCGGGCCGCGCCGAATTCCAGCTGGGCGCGCAGCCGGTACGGCAGGCGGACGCCCGCCGCCATATGAAACTGCAGACCGTCGTCAAAGGATCCGGCATCGAAGAGATCCTCGTTTCCGTAGAGCGCGGCATGACCGCTGTCCGCGCCGTCAACGAAGCGGGTGTCCTCCGAGCGGATCAGGGCCATGCCGAGACTCGCATAGGGGACGATCCCCACCGGGTCCGCCCCTGCCGCGAGGAGGCCGGTCCCGGTGCCTCGGGTCTCCTCGGCGGCAGCTGCGGTCCAGCCGTGGCCCGCCAGGACCCACACGGCCACGAGGACAGGCAGGATCGTCGTGCGAAAACTCGCGCCATGGATTCGATGCATCGCGGCCTCCCACCTCGTGTCCAATGCCGGGCGTACGGTCTCGGGCGCGCGGCATCGCGAAGAGCCAGTGACTATACCGCTGGCCGGTGCGCAATCCAGCAGCCCATGCGCGCGTCAACGCTGCGCGCAGACCGGTTTTCGGATAGACTGATCACCTCGCGCAACCGGGAATAGGGCACCCGCGCGGCCGGCAGCGGCCCGGCGCGGACACCGGCCCTCCCGGCGACCGCACCCTTTTTCCGGGAGGCCCCATGAAACCAGGACGGTACGGCCCCTTCCCCTACAGGCCGATCAACCGGCGTCCGGCCATCCACTGGCCCGATGGCAATCATCTCGCGCTCTGGGTCATTCCCAACATCGAGACCTTCCCGCTCGACGAGCCGGTACCCGGCGGGACCGGCGTCACCCCCGACATCATCAACTGGGCACCGCGCGACTACGGCGCCCGCGTCGGCGTCTTCCGGATGATGGAGGTCATGGAAGCCCATGGGATCAGGGGCACCGCCGCTCTCAACAGCGAAGTGTGCGACGATTATCCCGAGATTGTCGAGGATGCACTCGGACTCGAATGGGAGTTCATGGGCCACAACCAGTCCAACAGCCGCTATCTGCATGTTCTCGAAGATGCCGACGGACGCCGGCTCGTGGCCGACTCCCTCGACCGGATCGAACGGGCGACCGGGCGCCGGCCGCGCGGCTGGCTGGGTTCCGGCCTCCAGGAAAACTGGACGACGCTCGACGCGCTGATCGACAATCGCTGCACCTACGTCGCCGACTGGGTGAACGACGACCAGCCCTATGTCATGGAACTCGACGGCGGCACGATCTGCTCCATCCCGTACTCGACCGAAATCAACGACCTGCCGCAGATCTGGCGGAACGGCAAGTCCGCGGACGAGTTCGCGGACATGATCTGCCGGCAGTTCGACACGCTGTACCGCGAAAGCGTCGAGAGCGGTTCGGGCCGCGTGATGGCCATCTGCCTGCACCCGTTCGTGATCGGCGTGCCACACCGGATCAGCGCGTTCGACCGGGCGCTGGGCCATATCTGCGGACATGACGGCGTCTGGAAGGCGACCGGATCCGAGATCGTCGATCACTATCTCGCGGGAGAAACCTTCTGACCGGCGGTTTCCGGCCGCTGTGGGCGCTGGGGCTCATGAGCGGCACCTCGATGGACGGCATCGACGCGGCGATCATCCGCACCGACGGCGAGACGGTCTCGGGCTTCGGCCCCGCGCGGACCTTCCCCTACGACGACGATTTGCGCGAGGCGATACGGGCCGCGCTCGGAAACCCGGATCCCGGCGCGGACCTCGTCCGCCGGCTGACCGACCGCCATGCCGATGCCGTCCACGACCTGCTGGCGCGGCCGGAGGGTCTGGACGGACGGGTGTCGGTGGCCGGGATGCACGGCCACACGATCCATCATGCGCCGGACGAGGGCGTGACGGTCCAGGCCGGCGACGGACCCGGGCTCGCCCGCGCGACGGGACTCGACGTGGTCCACGATTTCCGGAGCGCCGACGTGGCCGCCGGCGGGCAGGGCGCGCCGCTGGCGCCGCTCTACCACAAGGCCCTCTGCCAGGACCTCGACAGCCCGGTCGCCGTGCTCAATCTCGGCGGCATCGCCAACGTCACCTGGATCGGTCCCGGCGCCGGCGACGATCCGGTCGCGTTCGACACCGGACCGGGAAACGCCCTGCTCGACGACTGGATTGCGGCAACGACGGACCAGCCCTTCGACCGCGACGGCGCGGTCAGCGCCGGCGGCGCCGCGGATCCGGAGATCGTTGCCGACCTTCTCGACAACGAGTTCTTCCGCCGTCCTCCTCCGAAATCTCTCGACCGGCTGGATCTGGATATCGGCGGCGTTGCCGGCCTCTCGCCCGGCGACGGCGCCGCGACGCTGGCCCGCCTGACCTGCGAGGCCGTGGCCCTGGCCGCCGCCCACCTGCCGGCACCGCCGGCGCGATGGCTGGTGACCGGTGGCGGGCGCAGGAACCCGACCCTGATGCGCGGATTGGCGGACTGCCTGCAGCAGCCGGTTGCGCCGGTGGAAGATGCGGGATGGGACGGCGACGCGCTGGAGGCGCAGGCTTTCGCATTCCTCGCGGTGCGCGTCCTGCGCGGGCTTCCGTTGAGCCTGCCGTCAACGACGGGCGTGCCGGCGCCGCAGGCTGGCGGAGCCGTGGCGCGGGCGCCCCGGAACCGGACCGGGGACGGGTTCTCCGCCTGACTAGACGGGACTGACGCCGATGATGGCGGATTCGAGGTAGTTGTCGAGTTCCCCCGCCAGCTCCCCCGTCCTGTCCTTGAAGAAGTGGTCGGCGCCCTCGAGGATGCGGTAGTCGATGGTGATGTCGCGCTGTTCGGAAAGCCGCTCCACCAGTTCGTCGACCACCTCGATGGGAACGATCTGGTCCTCGTCGCCATGCACGAACAGCCCGGAAGACGGGCACGGCGCCAGAAAGGAAAAGTCGTAGCGGTTTGCCGGCGGCGCCACGGCCACGAAGCCGGTGATCTCCGGGCGGCGCATCACCAGCTCCATGGCGATCCAGGCGCCGAAGGAAAAACCGCTGATCCAGCATTGCGGCGTTTCCGGATTCGACGTCTGCAGCCAGTCCAGCGCAAGCGCCGCGTCGAGCAGGGCGTCGGCCTCGTTGCGATAGCTTCCCTTGGACTTGCCGACGCCGCGGAAGTTGAAACGCAGAACCGAGAAACCCTTGCGCGCGAAACACTGATAGATCTCGTAGACGACCCGGTTGTTCATGGTTCCGCCATGTTGCGGATGCGGATGAAGAATCAGCGCGATCGGCGCGTTCTCCTCCTCGCCCGGAGAATAGCGGCCCTCGATCTGGCCGTCGGGCCCGTTGAACGTCACTTCCGGCATTCGGTCTTCCCCGTTTTCTCCGCCGTCGGCACCGGCCCCCGGCGGCATGGCCCACCCCGCAGCGCCCTTCCGGGGCACATGACGGCGGTTCGCCCGGTTTCCTGTTGCGTCCGATCCGTAAAGGCAGTTTACTCGAACTGCGCGGACCCGGATGATCCCCACCGGCCCGCACATGCTCCCGATGCGGAGGCGGAGAACCGGCCACCGTCGGGAAGCCGGACCTTATAGCACAATCGAAACCGCCTGTTCCAAGGGACCTGGACCGCGGGCGGGGCGGCAGGATATGGATCGGCCCGTATATCTCGACTACAACGCCACGGCTAGGATTCGTCCCGAGGTCATCGACGTGCTTACGGACGTGCTGCGCGAGACCGGGAACGCGTCTTCAGTGCACGCCGCCGGCCGGCGCGCCCGCAAGCATGTCGAGGATGCGCGGGAGAGCGTCGCGGCGCTGGTCGGCGCAAGGCCCGGCCAGGTCGTGTTCACCAGCGGAGGCACCGAGGCCAACAACCAGGTCATGCGCGAATGCAACCCGGCGAAGACCCTCGTGAGCGCGATAGAACATGCGGCCGTTCTCGAATCCTGCCCCGGCGCAGCCCGGCTTCCCGTCGACGGTACCGGGGTCGTGGACCTCGCGGCCATGGAAGCCGCGTGCGCCGGGACGGAGCCCGAGTGGATCGCCCTGATGCTCGCCAACAACGAAACCGGTGTCATCCAGCCCGTGGCCGAGGCGGCGGCGATAGCGCATCGTTTTGGCGCGCGAATCCATTGCGACGCGGTCCAGGCGGCAGGCAAGATACCGGTGGACTTCGAAGCCCTGGGCGTCGATTCCATGGCCGTGGCCGCGCACAAGCTCGGCGGCCCCCAGGGCGTTGGCGCGCTGATCGCGCGCGAACCGGACACCGCCGGCTGCCTGCTGCGCGGCGGCGGCCAGGAGCGGGGCCTCAGGGGCGGTACGGAGAACGTCGCGCAGATCGCCGGCTTCGGCGCCGCGGCCCGGATGGCGGGCGAACAGCTTTCGTCATATACGGCGCTCGCCGGCATGCGCGACGGGCTCGAGCGGCGGCTCGCGGAAATCGCGTCCGGGTTCAGGGTCTTCGGCACGCAGGCGCCGCGCCTGCCGAACACATCCCAGATCCTCATGCCCGGCGTTCCCGCCGAAACCCAGGTCATCGCCTTCGACCTCGCCGGCATCGCGGTCAGCGCGGGGTCGGCCTGCTCGGCCGGCCGCGTCGAGGCGCCCTACGTGCTCACGGCCATGGGCGTCCCCGACGACCAGGCCCGGTGCGCCCTGCGCGTCAGTCTCGGCTGGGACTCCACGAACGCGGATATCGAGAGATTCGCCGCCGTCTGGCATGATGTGTGGCAGCGGTCGGGGCGGCGCGAGACCGGGAAAAGGGATTGACGGGCTGATGCCGAGAATTGTCTTCATTTCCGCGGACGGGGAACGGACCGAGATCGACGCCGCGCCGGGTACGACCGTGCTGCATCTTGCCTGGGACAGCGACGTGGACATCGAAGGAGCCTGCGAGGGGTCGATGGCCTGCTCGACCTGCCACGTGATCGTCGATCAGGCCTCGTTCGAGCGCCTGCCCGGCCTGTCCGAGGAGGAAGAATACATGCTCGATCTTGCCTGGGGCGTGCGTCCGACATCCCGCCTCGGCTGCCAGATCGTCGTCACCGACGAACTCGACGGGATGGAGCTGACGCTTCCCGCCGAGACCAACAACCAGATGTGACCGCCGCTCATCGGCGGCCGACCACGCGGGAACCCGAAGACATGCCGGCATCAGATCCCTATGACCCGGAGTCCCTTTTCGCGCGCCTCCGGGCCGCCTGCCCCGACGAATGGGAAGCCTATACGCGACACGCTTTCGTGCGCCAGCTCGGTGCGGGGCAACTGCCGGAGCCGTGTTTTCGCTACTACCTGATCCAGGACTATCTCTTCCTGGTCCATTTCGCGCGCGCCTGGGCGCTGACCGCCTTCAAGTCCGACACGCGCGCCAATGTCCGGCGCGCCGCATCGTCGCTGTGGGCGATCATCGACATGGAAATGGAGCTGCATGTCCGGTTCTGCGCCGGCTGGGGACTGACCGAAGCGGACATGGATTCGGTGCCGGAGGCGGTTGAGACGACCGCCTATACGAGATACGTCATCGACCGCGGAATGGCCGGCGACGTTCTCGATCTCCAGGTCGCGCTCGCGCCATGCATCGTCGGATACGCCGAAATCGGCCGCACCCTTCGCGACGATCCGTCAACGATGCTCGACGGCAATCCCTACCGGGAATGGATAGACATGTATGCCGGCGACGAGTACGGCGACGTCGCCCTCGACGCCGTCCGTTTTCTCGACACCCTGTGCGCCGAACGGGGCGGGAGCGAGCGCCTCGACAGCCTGATCTCGACCTTCACACAGGCGACGCGGCTTGAAGCGGCGTTCTGGGACATGGGGCTGGCCGCGAAGGCCGCTGGCTAGAAAGCCGCTCTCCGGACGTTCGGGCCGGCCGGGGGCACCCCCCCCGGCCGGCCCTATGACTGCGAGCAGCGATCAGCTCTCGCCGCCGAAGATCAGCTTGCGCGCGTGTTTCACGACGTCAGGCGACGCGTTCTCGACCGCGTCGTTGACGATCTTCTGGATTTCCGCGCCCTTTGACGGAATCAGGCGAAGCCGCCGCTTCTGGAGCTCGGCCGCGAACTGCGGGTCGGCGTTCATCTTGTCATAGGCGGTGCGCAACGTCTTCACGTTGGCCGGATCGACCCCCGGAGGCAGCGCGAGTCCGCGCCCCAGCAGGCCGAGCACCTTGATGAAATCGACAACCTTGCTGTCTTTCTCGTCGCTCACCAGATCCGAGACCATGGGAACCGACTTGGGCAGGTCGGGATCCCTGAACACACCGATCTGGGCGACCGGGCTGGCGAAAGGCTTGTCGCCCTCGAACCAGTGCGGAACCTTGGAGGCCCAGGCCAGCCAGTTGAACGCCGCCATCTGGGTTTCCCCGCGTTCGACGGCAAGAATCGACTTGGAGGACCCCTTGTAGCCCGTCACCATCTTGATCTTGTAGCCGAACAGGCCCTTCAGCAGGCTCGGAAAGATGTAGCCGGTGGACGACTTGCCGCTGGTGCTGCCGATCACCTGCTTGTTCTTCATGTCGTCGAGCTTGGTGATGCCGGCGTCATTGCGCACGACCATGACGATGTTGGTCTGGTTGCTCGAGCCCACCCAGGTGAATTTCCGCGCATCGAAGCGCATCTTCTCGGGCCGCATCAGCTGATTGACGACCGCATTGTCGAGCGGAACGATCATGTTGAGGCCGTCCTTGGGCATCACGTTGAAGGCCCAGTTCATGGCCTTCACGCCGCCCGCACCCGGCATGTGCTGGAGAATGATGTTCGGCTTGCCGGGAATGTGCTTGCCGAGGTGATTGGAAAAAACGACGCCATACTTGTCGTAGGTGCCTCCAGGCCCGTACGGAATGACGATCTTGATCGTCTTGCCCTTGTAATCGGTCGGGGCCGCCAGGGCCACGGTGGAGAAGACGGATGCAGCCAAGACGGCGACGAAAGCCTGTTTTAGGTGTTGCATGTCACATACCTTCCTTATTATTGCCGGATTGCCCGACGATGGCGGACTGTCGGCTATTCCGTTTGCAAATGCAAATTCGCAAATACGGCTCCGGAACCTTCCGATACTGTCGCGGCATTGATTGCAACTGCGCGCCCGTTGCCCGGCATGGCGCCTGGATTCGCGGGCCGATGGAGGCAATTGACGACACGCCTCCGGGCGCGGCATCCGGTCCCGGGGGCACCTTGTCCGGACGGATCCCGTCGATGTCGACCGCGACATGACCCCATGGCCCGCCGCAAGGGCTCCGAAGCGGGCCTGGCGGCTTCCGGGAACCGAAAACGCGCGCGGAAGCCTTGCCAATCGCGCGCAGTCTGCTATCTAGGGAACTGGCGGAGACAGCGCGATACGTTGCCGAGCACGGTCTGCGTTTCCATCGCGCTGCCTGTCGTCGGAGACAGGCGCTTCAGCCGTCCGGACAACCGCCGATTCACGGGAGGAAATACATGTCAGAGGATCAGGCCCTCGCTGCAGCCCACGCCAGAATCGAGGATTATCGCTCAAGGATCCAGCAGCTCGACGACGATTCCGCCGATCTGCTGTTCCGCGAGGCCCGCAGCCACAACGCGTGGCAGGACCGGGATGTGACCGACGAACAGCTGCACGAGATATGGAACCTGATGAAATTCGGGCCGACCAGCGCCAACACGATGCCCGGCCGGCTCCTCTTCATCCGCTCGGACGAGGCGAAGGAAAAGCTGAAGCCTTCCCTGTCTCCGCCCAACGTCGACAAGACGATGGCGGCGCCGGTGGTCGCGCTCGTTGCCTACGACACGAGGTTCTTCGACGATTTTGCACGGCTCTATCCGATCCGGCCGGAAATGGCGGACCGCTGGAAGTCCGACCAGGCGGCAGCCACCGAACTGGCTTCGCACCAGGGCACCATGCAGGGCGCCTACCTGATCCTGGCCATCCGCGCCGTCGGCCTCGATTCCGGGCCCATGCTCGGTTTCGACCGCGCGGTCGCGGACCAGGCATTCTTCGAGGGCACGAGCCTGAAATCGAACTTCCTGTGCAACATCGGCTACGGCGCCCTGGACGGCGTCAAGGGGCCGCGGCTGTACCGGTACGATTTCGACGAGGCCTGCGAGATCCTCTGAGCCCGACCACACCGGGCGGGCACCTGCGGACCGCAACCGCAACAGCAGGAACGGAGATGGCTGATCGCATAACCGTAACCGCGACCGACGGCCACCGGTTCGACGCCTGGCGGGCGGAGGCGCCGGGAGACGCCGCAGGCGGGCTCGTCCTCCTGCACGCGATCTACGGGCTGACGCCCCATCTCGGCGATGTCTGCGACTGGTTCGCCCGCGACGGCTTCACCGCGATCGCTCCGGCCCTCTACGACCGGACGGAGAAGGGCACGGTGTTCGACTACGATCCCGGCGGCGTCGCGCGCGGCATGATGTTCCGCGAGAACCTGAAGGAAGAAACGGTACTGGCCGATGTCGCCGCCTGCGCAGAGATGCTGCGCGAATCGGTCGCCAGGGTCGCGGTCTCGGGGTTCTGCACCGGCGGCACCTGGGCCTGGATCGCATCCTGCAGCCTCGAGCTCGACGCCGGTGTCATCTTCTATGGCAGCGACGTCCGCGAGGAACTCGCGAGAACGCCGCGCTGCCCCGTCATTCTGCATTACGGCGATGCCGACCGCATCGTTCCCTTCGAGGACGTCAAAGCCATCCGCGACGCGCACCCGTCGACGGAGTTCCACATCTACCCGGATTCCGATCACGCCTTCTACAACCCCGAGCAGGGCACCCACGACGCACCGGCAGCTGCCCTGGCTCATGCAAGATCGCTCGAGTTCCTGTATCGGAGCCTTGGCGGCAACTCCGGTCCCCGCTGAGGTATCGGCCCGGGACAGGTCCGGCACCGGCGGCTGGTCGATGGGAGACAGCCCAGGGAAACCTGCCATGAACTCGCTCGAAATCTCGAAAAGGCCCGCGGACACACGCGTCGTCGTCGCCATGTCGGGCGGCGTCGACAGCTCCGTGACGGCGGCGCTGCTCGCAGAGGAGGGCTACGACGTCGTCGGTGTCACGCTTCAGCTCCATGACGACCGGGCGGTTTCCAGGCATCGCCGCGCCTGCTGCGCCGGGGCCGACATCCATGACGCGAGGCACGTTGCCGGGACGCTCGACATTCCGCATTACGTGCTCAACTACGAATCCCGCTTCCACCACGATGTGATGGAGGCCTTTGCCGACAGCTATCTGCGCGGCGAGACGCCGGTCCCCTGCGTCACCTGCAACCAAACGGTCAAGTTCCGCGACCTCCTGCAAACGGCCCGCGATCTGGGCGCCGACGCGCTGGCGACAGGCCATTACGTGCGCCGAATCGCCGGCGCCGGCGGTCCCGAGCTGCACCGCGCCGTCGACCGCGGGCGCGACCAGAGCTACTTCCTGTTCGCGACCACGCGCGAACAGGTCGCGTATCTGCGCTTCCCGCTGGGAGCGATGACCAAGGAGGACGTGCGCGGACATGCCGCGCGCTTCGACCTGCCGGTCGCAGACAAGCCGGACAGCCAGGATATCTGCTTCGTCCCCGACCGGGACTATGCGTCGGTCGTCCGCCGCATCCGGCCAGGAGCGATCGATCCCGGTGACATCGTGCATGTCGACGGCCGCGTGCTCGGGCGCCATGACGGCATCATCGGCTTCACGGTCGGCCAGCGCCGCCGGCTCGGCATCGGCGGCGGCACGGAGCCGCTCTATGTCGTCCGCATAGAGCCCGAACGGCAGCGGGTCGTGGTGGGGCCGCTGTCCGCTCTCGGCGAGGCCGAGTTCGCCGTGACCAGCATGAACTGGCTCGGCGAGGCAAGCGAGACCTCCCTTCCCCGGCGGCGCATCGAGGTCAGGATCCGCTCATCACAGCCACCGGTCCCGGCCACGCTTCACCGCAACGGAAACGCCGCCCGCATCGTCCTCGACCGCCCCGAGCGCGCGGTGACGCCCGGACAGGCATGCGTATTCTACGAACGCGACCGGGTTCTCGGCGGCGGCTGGATCGCCCGCCCGCAGCTAGCGATGGCGGCATGAAGGAGCCCGGACCGGCCTCCGCCTCCGGCGCGAACGCGAATCCAGGGCAGCGGCGACGCGGCCGGGCCGGCTTCAGGCGCCACAACCGACAGGACGGGACGGGGTGACGGAATACCGCAAGATCGGACAGCCGGTCCGGCGCCGGGAAGACGCGCGGCTGCTGACCGGCAACGGTCGTTTCAGCGACGACTGGAGCCTCCCGGACCAGGCGTGGATGGTCGTCGTCCGCTCCCCGTTCGCCCACGCCGAACTGGACTCCGTCGACACCTCCGGCGCGGCATCGACGGACGGCGTCCTCGGAGTCTTCACTGGCGCCGATTGCGCGGCGGACGGGCTGTCGCCGATCCCGCACAACCCGCTCCCGTCGACCAAGCACGACATGAAACTCCATGGCCCCGGTGGAACGGACCCGTTCGTCGGCGAGCACATGCCGTTGCCCGTCGACAAGGCGAGATATGTCGGTGAAGCGCTCGCGATCGTCGTGGCGGAGACGCTGGAACAGGCCGAGGACGCCGCCGAACGGGTGCTGATCGAGTACCGGCCGCTGCCGCCGGTGACCGATGCGCGGGAGGCGGCGGCCCCGGACGCCCCGAACCTCTGGGCCGAGGCCCCCGGCAACGTTTTCATCGAGACGTTTTTCGGCGACGCCGACGCCACCGATGCCGCGTTCCGGTCCGCGGCACATGTCGTCGAGATGGACATCCATGTCCCGAGGGTGACCGGCGTTCCGCTCGAACCCCGGTCGGCGCTCGGTTCGTTCGATCCCAAAACCGGGCGCTACACCGTCTACGCGGGATCCGGCGGATCGGTGCGCCAGAAGCGGGAAATCGCCCTGGTGCTCGGTGTCGACCCGGACAGCGTCCGCGTGGTGTCCAAGGATGTCGGCGGCAATTTCGGGACCCGCAACCGGCTCTATGTCGAGTTTCCGCTGGTGGCGTGGGCATCCCGCAGGCTCGGGCGGCCGGTCAAGTTCACCTGCCGGCGGAGCGAATCCTTCGTCAGCGACTACCAGGGACGCGACCTGACCACGGCCGTGTCGCTCGCGCTCGACCGCGATGGCCGCTTTCTCGCCATGCGCGCCGACAACCTGAGCAATGTCGGCGCCCGCGCCGTCTCGCTGTCGCCGCTGAGCAAGGGATCGGGGCTCATCCCCGGGCCTTACCACATACCGGCCGCGTCGCTGCGCTCGCGCGCCGTCTTCACCAACACGCCGCCGACCAATGCCTACCGCAGTTCCGGCCGTCCCGAAGTGACATTCGCGATCGAGAGGCTGGTCGAGACGGCGGCGCGCGAACTCGGGCTCGACGCGGTCGAACTGCGGCGCAGGAACCTCGTGACGCCGCAACAGATGCCCTATGCCAACGCCGTCGGAATGACCTATGACAGCGGCGATTACCCTGCCGGCATGGACATGGCGATGCGTCTTGCCGACTGGGACGGCTTTGCCGCGCGCAAGACCGCGGCGGAGGCAAGCGGGCGGCTTCTGGGCAGGGGCATTGCGGCCTATGTCGAATCGTCGATCGGAACGCCGCGCGAGCAGGCCGGCCTCACGGTGCGGGACGACGGCAATATCGATCTCGTCATCGGCACGCAGCCGAGCGGACAGGGACATGAGACCAGCTTCGCGCAAGTCGCCGCCGAATGGCTGGGCGTGCCGGTGGAACGGATCAGGGTGATCGTCGGCGACACCGACGTCGTCAGGGTCGGCGGCGGTTCGCATTCGGGGCGGTCGATGCGCATGGCGGGCACCGTCATCGTGAAGGCGTCCGAAGACCTGATTCGCGGGGCGCGGAAACTCGCCGCGCTGATGCTCGAGGCCGCCGAAGATGACATCGCGTTCGCGGACGGCAGTTTCCGGATCGCCGGCACCGACCGGGCAGTGACGCTGTTCGACATCGCACGCGACATCCCCGACCGTCCCGGGGTGCCGGACGAATTCGCCGACGGCCTCTCGGTCACCGTCGACAACGTGATGGAAACCCCGGTGTTTCCGAACGGTTGCCATGTCTGCGAAATCGAGATCGATCCCGAGACCGGGGCCTACGAAATCGTCCGCTACACGGCCGTCGACGACGTCGGGCGGGCGATCAATCCGCTCATCGTCGACGGGCAGACCCATGGCGGAATCGTTCAGGGGGCCGGCGAGGCGCTGGGCGAGATCTGCGCGATCGACACGGAGACCGGCCAGCCGCTCGCAGGCTCGTTCATGGACTACCACTTGCCGCGGGCCGACGAGTATCCGCTCTTTGCGACGGCCATCCACGAGGTTCCGTCGCCGACGAATCCGCTCGGCGTCAAGGCCGGCGGTGAAGGCGGAACGACGCCGGCCCTCGCCGTCCTGGTGAGCGCCTTCGTGGATGCGCTGCGCCCCTACGGTGTCCGGCATGTCGACATGCCCGTCACGCCGCAGAGGGTCTGGACGATGATACGGGAAGGCGCGGCGGCGGCGCGCTGAGCGCGGTCCCGGAGGCGGAAGAGACCCGCGGCGCCCGTCCGGGCTGCCGACCGCCTTCAGCGCTGCGGCGGAATCACTTCCTGGACGCAGACCTCCGCGACGAGATGGGCGCGCCCGATGTCCTCGAGATGCGCGCGTTTCTCGTCGGCCGACAACCCCGCGCCAACACCCTGGGTCATCGCGAGGACCAGGGAGCGGTCGCTCATTCCGAGCCAGAAATCGCGGCGGACGAGCCGGTCCGACTGGTCCCGCGCAAACGGGCTTTCCGGGTTGGCGCCCAGATCCGGCGAATGAAACCTCGGCATTGCTGCTGCTCCTCCGTCGCTGCCGAACCCATTATAGGGATTGCGGATGTCGCGGTCAGCCGGGTAATCTGCCGCCGAACCCATGCTCCGGAGTGCGAAACCCATGGATGGCGTCCTGCACAACGCTTGGTATGCAGCGGCCTGGAACCACGAGGT
Source organism: Alphaproteobacteria bacterium (assembly GCA_022822405.1). Taxonomy (GTDB): domain Bacteria; phylum Pseudomonadota; class Alphaproteobacteria; order MPNO01; family UBA830; genus JAJEBT01. The sequence continues at coordinate 31,981 of JAJEBT010000038.1, read as the reverse complement.
CAGCGAGACGCCCCTGGCGCGGACCCTGCTCGGCGAGCCCGTCGTGCTCTACCGCAACCGCGCCGGACGGGCCGTCGCCCTCGAGGATCGCTGCTGCCACCGCGGCCTGCCGCTCTCGCGGGGACGTGTCGATGGCGACGCCATCGAGTGCGGGTATCACGGGTTCACCTTCGACGACTCGGGCAGCTGCATCCGCGTCCCCGGGCAGGCCAGGATACCGCCCGGCGCCGCCGTGCGCGCCTGGCCGATCCTCGAGAAATACCAGATCGTCTGGCTGTGGGCGGGAACGCCGGAAGACGCCGACGAGACGCTTCTGCCCGACTGGCAGGTGATGGACGATCCCGCATGGCGCGTGGTCAAGGGCGACCCGCCCTTTCACGTGGCCTGCCACTACGAGCTGTTCAACGACAATCTCCTCGACCTCAGCCATCTCGCCTACGTCCACATCCGCAATATCGGCACCGGCGCCGTCCCGGATTTTCCCATCGTGACCAGCCGCGGCGACAGGACGGTGCGCATGATCCGCTGGATCATGGACTCCCCGCCGGCGCCGCTCTATGCGAGATTTGGCGGGTTCGACCGCAACATCGACCGCTGGCAGTACGCCGAGGCCCAGGTTCCGAGCCTGAACACGGTGTGGGTCGGCTGCCTGCCCGCGGGCTGCGGGGCGAAGCCGGGCGATCATCCCGCTGCCATCGGCCGCGGGCCCGGAGGGCGGGACGGCGGCGGCTTCGAGTTCTTCAATCTGAATGCCATCACGCCGGAGACGGACCGGACGAGCTGGTATTTCTACGCCCATTCCCGGAACTTCGCGCTTGACGATCCGGAAGTCGACGAGATGTTCCGCGTCGAGTTGCGGGGCGCCTTCCAGGAGGACGTCGACATCCTCGCCGCACAGCAGGCGAACATGGATCGCCATGCCCACAAGCCGCGGGACTGGCTCGACATCAATGTCGACGGTCCGGGACTGACGCTGCGCCGCATGATCGGGGACGCCGTGGCGAGGGAGCGCGAAGCGGCCTGACGACCCGTCTGCCGCGGCCGCGCGTGGACGAAAGCCGTCAGCCCGGCGGCGCCCCGCGACCCGGTTCGCGCGACACCTCGACCTGGCCGGCGGCCGTCAGCCGCACCAGATTGACCGTCCGCGCGAGGTCGGGCGACCCCGAATACCATGCCGGAAACCTGCCGGTGCCCACGGGCTGGGCACGGTTCCAGTGGCCGAGCGCAACGTAATCGGCCGCCGCGGCCTCGATCTCGGCGCTGGAAATCAGCCAGGAGGGGGCGAACACCCCTTCCGGCGGCCGATCCTCGACAAAATGTCCGTGCCCGGCAACGACATGCCAGCGCGTCGACCGCGGTCCGGGGTCGGCGAGCGGGGCCATGTCGGAATAGTCCCTGTGCGCACGCCCCCATATCTCCAGCTCGAGATCCGGAAACGTCGCCCTGTCGCCCGCGACGCCGAGCACGTGGACCCCTTCGACGCGCGCGAGTCCGCCCCGGTGCCAGACCGATCCGTCCATCAGCGGATCGTGGTTTCCGGGGAGCATGACGACCGGGCAGGGGGCGCGGCGGAGAACGTCGCCGGCCCTGTCGAGAAGGCCCTGCGGCAACCGGTTGTGATCGAACACGTCACCGGTCAGGAGCACGACGTCGGCATCGAGGACGCGGGCGGTCTGCAGTATCGCGGCCAGCGGCCCGGTCCCGTCGCCCGACCATTTCCGCGCGGTATGGCCATCGTCGACATGGAGGTCCGAGCTGTGAACGACGACGGTGTCCGATGCGCCGCTCATCCGTCTTTCGCCGGTCCGGCGCGATGCGCGCCCGCCTTGTCGAAGGCGGCTGGTGGCAGGAGAAAATTCATGTCCGGAGGCCCCAAACAGCGCCGGTGCGCGCTCCCAGAATCGGCGGTCAGACTACAATGTTCGCGGCAGCGGACTCAAGGGGCCGGCTCCGCCATTGCGGGACCCCGCGCGGCCCCGGGGCCGAATGACGCCGGGGGCGCGCCGGGCCTATACTGCGGACGATGACGGCGCGCGACCGCGGCCGGCCCGAAGGGACGCCCCGAGATCCGAGAGGAAACCCCGCCATGACTGCAACCCGCCGACTGCTGAACGAACGCTACGGCCATGATACCGGGCCGGACGACATCGATCCGGCGGGCGAGACGCTGGCGGGACTCCTGTCGCGCCGCTGCATCCGGCGCTATACGGACGCGCCCGTGTCCGAAGAGATCCTCGACGTTCTCCTCGCCTGCGCCCAGTCGGCGCCCACCAAGTCGAACCTGCAGCAATACTCGATCGTCGTCACGACTGAACATGACCGTCTCATGCGGCTCGCCGAGATCTGCCCCGACACCGGGCATCTGAGATACTGCCCGGTCTTCCTGACGTTCTGCGCCGACATGCGGCGCATGCAGCGAATCGCCGGATTCCGCGGCCACGCGTTCTCGAACAACAGCATGGACGGATTTCTCAATGCCGTGGTGGACGCCGCCATGGCGATGCAGTGTTTCGTGACCGCAGCCGAGGCCGCCGGACTCGGCTGCGCGCCGATCAGCGACGTGCGCAACCGGATCGAGGAATTCTCCGAAGCGCTGGCGTTGCCGAACGGCGTGTTTCCGGTCGCGGGGCTGACCCTCGGGTGGCCAGCCTGGGACGGCCGCATGAACGCCCGCCTGCCGGCAGAGGTCGTGGTCCATCGCGAAGAATATGACGACCGGGATCTCGAAGCCGCCATAGAGGCCTATGACGCGCAACGCCACGCCGCCGCTCCGATCGCGCCCGCCAGCCAGCGCCACACCGACAGGTACGGCGTCTCGGACTCCTGCACCTGGTCGGAAAACGCCGCCCGCCAGCTTTCCGTCGCCGAACGCCCGGGGTTCGCCGAATTCCTCCGCAACCGCGGCTTCGAACTGTCGTGACCGCGGCCCGGAGCCACCTGAAACCGGACCGGACATTGACGCCGCACACAACAATCTCCATGTTCCGGGCATGATACCCGGTTTCCAGGCCGATCATCCGGCGCCCGACGTCTGACGGGAGGTGCATGATGCCGTTTGTCCGCAACGCGTGGTACGTGGCGAGTTTCGCGCGCGACCTCGGGGATTCGCCGCTCGCCGCGACAATTCTTGGCGATGAGGTCGTGCTGTGGCGCGGCGCGGACGGGCAGCCGCGCGCCCTCGAGAACCTTTGTCCACACCGTTTCCTGCCGCTCTCGAAGGGACGCGTCCGCGGCGACAACCTGCAGTGCGGCTATCACGGCCTGACATTCGACGGCGGCGGCGGCTGTGTGGGCGCCCCGACCCAGGACGCCCCTCCCGCAAAATGCGCGGTGCGCGCCTATCCGGTTGCCGAGCGAATGGGCCTCGTCTGGATCTGGATGGGAGACGCCAGCCGGGCGGACGAGTCGGAGATCTACGACCTGCCCGAATACCATCAGGACGACTGGGCCGTCGCCCACGGTGACGCGCTCGACGTGACGGCCAACTATCTTCTGCTGTGCGACAATCTCTGCGATCCCACCCACGTCAACTACGTCCATCCGTCGACGCTGGGCAACCCCGACGAGATCAATGCGCCGGTCACGCATCGGGAAACCTCCTGGGGCGTCCTGACCGAGCGCCTGACATCCGATTCGGCGCCCACCGGATTCATCCGGGCGGTGAACAACGACGACAGCCGGGTCGACATGTGGCAGCGCTACCTGATGTATGCGCCGTCGACATCCATCATCGATTTCGGCGGCGCGGGCGCGGGAACCGGCGGGTTCGAAGGGGGCGGCGAACGGCGCGTCCAGATCTTTTCCTGCCACTTCATGACGCCGGTCACGGAAGACCGGACGATCGATCGCTGGCTCCATGTCAGGGATTTCGACATCGGCGACGACGGGGCCGGCGAACGCATCAGCGAGCAGTTCCGCATCGCCTTCGCCGAGGACAAGGAGATTCTCGAGGCCATCCAGCAGCAGGAGGACCGTCATTCGGGCCGCGGCAAGATCGGCCTTGACCTCGACGCGTCGGCAGGCCTGTTCCGCCGCAGGATCGACCGCATGATCCGCACCGAGGCGCGGACCGCGGCGGCCGCGTAGCGCCGATGGCAGGCGACAGCGCTTCCCGGCCCGGCTGCGGCAGCAACCGCGCCCTCGACCGCGACCTTCGCGGTTACCTCGAAAGCAACAGCGACATCCTGACGGTCGTAGAGCGGCCGGTCTCGATCGACAATATCGGCGCGCTGTCGGCGCAGTCCGAGGGGCCGGTGCTGTTCGAGAACATAACGGAATATCCGGATTTCCGGATCTGCGACATTCTGGTCAAGCACCGGTGGTCGCAGTGCCGCGCCCTCGGGGTCGAGCAGGAAGACTACCTGCCGACGCTGGCGCAGCGCCTCCGCATGCCGCCCCGCGGTTTCGTCGAGGTCGCCACCGGGCCCGTGAAGGAGATCATCCGCCTCGGCGACGACGCCAACTGGCTCGACCTTCCGGTGCCGGTCCATTCTGCCGAGGAAGGCCAGCGCTACATTTCGGCGATGAACGTCGTGAAGGATCCGGAGACCGGTTTCTACAACTCGTCCCACGCCGGCACCACGCCGCTCGGCCCGCGCCACGGCGTGATCAGCTTCGCAACGCCGCACACCCACATCATCATGCGCAAGTACCGCGATGCGGGGCTTGAGGAGATGCCGATCGCCATCGTCTTCGGCCTCCATCCCGCCTACGAGATCATGGCCAATTTCTCGGGCATGCACATGGACCTCTGGGGCGAACTCGAGATGGTCGGCACCGTGATGGACCAGGACATCGAGATGACGCCGTGCGAGACCATCGACCTTCTCGTGCCGGCGCACGCGGAGATCGTGGTCGAGGCCGTGGTCGACCTCTCCGGCACGCGCAGCGCCGGCGGCGTCAACGCGCCGAGCGGATATTTCCTTCCCGCGCGGCAGGACATACCCGCGATCGAGGTCAGGGCCATCACGATGCGGGCAGGACGCCCCATCTACAGGAACCACCAGACGGTTCCCGATACGGACCACCAGACCCTGCCCCGCCTGTGCCACGAGGCGGTGCTCTACAACCGCCTGACCGAGATCGGCCTCGATGTCCGCGACGTGCGGTTTCCGCCATGGGGCGCCGCGCTGAGCTGTGTCCTGCAGCTCGACTACCCGCGGCCGGGGCTGATCAACGATGCCCTGATGCAGACCATGGGCGCGCCCTGGCTGAACACCAAGATGGTGGTCGCCGTCAGCCCGGATACCAGCCCCGACGATCCCGGCGCCGTCTATCACGCCATGGCGACGCGGGTCGACCCGGCGCGCGACATCATCATCGTGCCCGGCACGCGCGGTTCTCCCTACGACCCGTCCGCCGAACCGCTGCCCGGCCACGAACCGTTTCGCCTCGTCGGCAAGATCGGCATCGACGCTACGGCCAAACCCCACCGCGGCGGCGACGACTTCCGGCAGGCGTTCCCCCTGAACTGGGGAAAGGTCAGGCTCGAGGACTACCTGTAGCACCGGCGCCGGCGGCCCGTCCCTCCACCAGCTTCGGAACAACCGATGAGCGAAGACACCCCTTTCATTCCCTATGCCGACGGCAGCGCCCTCGATGAACCTCTTCGCGCCGCGCTCGCCGCGTATGAAAGCCGCATGGGTTTCATGCCCAACGCGCTCCGGCTCTACATGCACCGTCCGGAGATCCTCTCGGCCCTGATCCGCCTCAACAACACCGTCATGCGCGATCCCTCGGGTCATCTCGACCCGGCGCTCAAGCGGCGCATTGCCGCAATCTGTTCGCATCTCAACCAGAGCGCCTACTGCGTGGCGCACAACGTCAACACCCTCACCAGCGCTTCGGACGGAGAAGGAGAGGGCTGGGACTTCTCGGAAACCCAGGTCGCCGAGCTTCTCGATCCGTCCCATGTTCCGGACAGCGCCGTCGAGCGCCTCGCGGTAGAGTATGCCCGGGCAGCCACACTCGACCACGGCGCGGTTCCGGCAGCCCTGCTCGACGAACTGGCCACGCACATGACGCCGCCGCAGATCGTCGAACTCGCCTGCGTCGTCGGTTTCTGGAAGATGTACAACTCGGTCCATGAGGCCCTGCACGTGCCGATCGAGGAAGAACTGCGGGACGGCCCCGCGTCCGCCCTGCCCTGACGGCCCGACGCCCGGGCTCTCCGCGGCGCGGCGGTGCCCATATCCCGAAGATTCGGGCTATTATGGCGCACGAACGGAAACCTGCCGGGCTGCGAGCTGCTTTCGGAATCGCGATGCGTTCACTTGAGAGACCCTCGGCGCTGAGCCTTCGTCCCGAGCCCGGCTGGGCGCTGTTTCTGGATGTGGACGGCACCGTGCTGCACCTGAAGGCAACACCCGACGAGGTCCGGCGCTGCGACCGCGTGTGCCGGATCCTCGACGAACTCCTGCCCTGTCTCGGCGGCGCCATCGGCCTGGTCAGCGGACGTCCGATCGACGAGCTCGACGAGCTGTTCCGGCCGCACCGCCTGCCCACGGCCGGCCAGCACGGGCTTGAACGCCGCGATGTCCACGGGCGGCGCCGGGCCGGACCGGCCCCGCCCGGGCTGGACCGGCTGCAAGCCGGGCTGAAGGCAGCTGCGGCACGCATGCCCGGCATTATCGTCGAAGAAAAGTCGCACGCCGCCGCCGTCCACTACCGGCAGGTTCCCGCGACCGAAGGCGCGCTGCGGGATCTTGTCCGGAACATGGTGCGCGAACACGCGCCCGACATGCAGATAATCCACGGCCACATGGTCATCGAGATCAAGCCGACGGCCGCCGACAAGGGGTCCGCGATCCGCGACTTCATGGCTGAAGCGCCCTTCAAGGGGCGAACGCCGGTATTCATCGGCGACGACACGACCGACGAGGACGGGTTCGCCCATGTCAACGCGGCCGGAGGTCACGCCATTCGGGTGGGCCATACGGACCGCACCGCGGCGCGCCATGTCCTGAAGGACGTCGACGAAGTCGTCGCCTGGCTCGACAGCTGGCCGGCATGCCTCCGGCACGCCGCGCCGGAAACGGGAAGATGCGCATGAACACCGACCTTGAACTCGCCGTCATAGGCAACAGCAGCTTCAGCGCCCTCATCGACCGCACGGCGCGGATCGTCTGGAGTTGCCTTCCGCGATTCGACAGCGACCCGCGGTTCTGCGCCCTTCTGCGCGCACCCGACGATCAGGAAAACGGCGCGTTTACCGTCGAGATCGAGAACTTCTCGCATTCGAGCCAGAGCTACCGCAACAATACGGCCATCGTCGAGACCATTCTCCACGACGGCAAGGGAGGCTCGGTCAAGGTCATCGACCTGGCGCCGCGCTTCCACCAGTACGGCCGCACGTTCCGGCCGCCGATGATCCTGCGCCAGGTCATTCCGCTGTCCGGCACGCCCCGCGTCACGATCCGCCTGCGCCCGACCTGCGACTACGGAAGCAGGCTCCCGGAAATCACGCGCGGATCGAATCATGTGCGCTACGTGATGCCGGACCTGACCTTGAGGCTGACGACGGACGCGCCGGTCACCTATGTTCTCGAAGAGGTCCCGTTCCTGCTCGAGACACCGGTCACCTTCGTCCTCGGGCCGGACGAGACGCTGAGCGGCGCAGTCGGGGCGACATTCAGGGACTTCTGCGATCAGACCGAGCACTACTGGCGCGAATGGGTCCGCTACCTCTCGCTGCCGTTCGAGTGGCAGACTGCCGTCATCCGCGCCGCGATCACGCTGAAACTATCCTATTTCGAGGAATCGGGCGCCGTCATCGCGGCCCCCACCACATCCATTCCCGAGGCGCCCGACAGCGGAAGGAACTGGGACTACCGCTATTGCTGGCTGCGGGATTCCTTTTTCGTCGTCCATGCGCTCAACAGTCTCGGCGTGACGCAGACCATGGAGGGCTATCTCAACTACATCCTGAACATCGCCGAGGCGGCCGAGGACGGATACCTGCAGCCGCTCTTCGGAGTGGCCCAGGCCAAATCGCTTCCGGAAACCGTCGTCGAAGGCCTTCCCGGCTACCGCGGCATGGGGCCGGTGCGCGTCGGCAACGATGCGTACAGGCAGATCCAGAATGACGGGTACGGGTTCGCGATCCTGTCCTGCACGCAGATGTTCTTCGATCTCCGGCTGGTGCGGCAGGGCGACGAGGCGCTGTTCCACCGTCTCGAAGCGCTGGGCAACAAGGCGGCGGAATCCTGGAACAAGCCCGATGCGGGGATCTGGGAACTTCGCGAAACGCAGTCCATCCATACCTTCTCGAGCGTCATGTGCTGGGCCGGGTGCGACCGCCTCGCCCAGATCGCGGTGACACTCGGCCTGACGGACCGCGCCCGGCACTGGTCGGAGACGGCGCGCAACATCTACGACAAGATCGTCACCCATGCGTGGAACGAAAAGCTGCGCTCGTTTACCTCGACGTTCGGTGGCAGCGATGTCGATGCCGTCCTGCTGCTGCTGCCGCAGATGGGTTTCGTCAATGCGCGGGATCCGCGCTTCACGGCGACGCTGGAGCGGATCGAAAAGGAGTTGCGTCACGGCGATCACATATACCGCTACGCCATCGCCGACGATTTCGGCAAGCCGGAAGTCGCGTTCAATGCCTGCACCTTCTGGTACATCGACGCGCTGGCGATGGCGGGGCGGGTAGGCGAGGCGCGGGTCCTGTTCGAGAACATGCTCGAGTCAAGAAACGCGGCCGGATTGCTGTCGGAGGATATCGACCCGGTCACGGGCGAGCTCTGGGGCAATTTCCCGCAAACCTACTCGATGGTCGGCCTGATCAACTCGGCAATGAAGCTGTCGCGATCCTGGGACAACGCCTTCCAGTATGCGACCCCGTAGACCAGCCTCCCGGCCGGCGGGCAACGGAGGACCGCCCCCGCCCCCCGGATCCATGCCGTATCTGGTCGGCGACATCGGCGGCACCAACGCCCGGTTCGCCCGCGCCGGACGCCACCGCGTGGGACCAGTCACCAGGTTGGCGACGCACGACTTCGCGGGACCTCTGGAGGCGATCCGCTCCTTCCTCGAACGGGACACGGCGCCGGACGCGCCCCGCGCCGCCGCGCTCGGCTGGGCGGGTCCGGTAGAAGGCCCGACCGCCCGTCTCACCAATGCGGGCTGGACCATCGACACGGCGCGCCTCGCCGTCGAGACCGGAATCGGCGATATCGTGCTGATCAACGACTTCAGGGCGGTTGCGTGGGCATTGCCCGATCTCTCAGCCGCCGATCTCCACCGCGTCGGCGACGGCCGGAGCGTGGCCGGAGCGCCGCTGGCGGTGCTCGGCGCGGGCACCGGCCTTGGCGTCGCCGCCTGCCTGCCTGGACCGGACCGCACCGCTGTCGTCGGCGGCGAAGGCGGCCACGTCACGATGCCCGCCTGCACGGACGACGAGGCGAGAATGCTGGCGGCGTTCCGCCGGGATCGCGGGCATGTGTCCGCCGAAACCCTGCTCTCCGGAGACGGCCTCGTCCGTCTCCATGACTGGTTCAACGCCGAGAGCGGAGGCACGGCCCCGGACCGTGACGCGGCAGCGGTCACCGCGGCAGCCGCGCAGGGGTGTCCGGTGAGCGGTCGTGCGCTCGACACGTTCTGCGCGATGTTCGGGACCGTCGCGGGCAATCTCGCGCTCACGCTCGGAGCCCGGGGCGGAGTCTATATCGCCGGCGGAATCATCCCGCGCATGCGGGAGTACTTTGCGGCATCGCAATTCCGCGCGCGGTTCGAGGCAAAGGGCCGGTACGAGAGTTACATGAAGGAGATTCCGACATGGATCGTGCTCCATCCGGAGCCGGCCTTTCTCGGACTGGTCCGGCTGCTCAGGGACCGGGACAACGGCCGACCCGCCGGCCGATGACAACCGCGTGATCCCCGCAGACCGGCGCCGGCACGGGGCGCCGTTGCCCGTGCCGTCGAGCCGTCGGACGCCAGCCAAGGGCCGGCCGGCATGCGCGCGAATGCCCGCATCGAGAGCGGACAGCCATGACACCCGCTGATAGCAAGGGGGACCGACGGTCCAAAGGCTCCGGGTCGGATTGGTCGATGATCCTCTCGCTGGCAATGGTCGCCGCGCTGGCGCCGCTGGCGATCGACATGTATCTGCCAAGCTTTCCGACACTTCGACGGGAGTTCGGGGTTTCGGCGGCCCAGATCCAGCTCACGCTGAGCGGCTACATGCTGGGCTTCACGGTCGGCCAGCTCGCATACGGGCCGCTGTCCGACCGCTTCGGGCGCAAGCCTGTGCTGCTGTCGGGCGTCCTCCTGTTCATCGCTGCGACGGTGCTCTGCGCGCTGAGCACCGACATCTCGTGGCTGATCCTGTTTCGTTTCCTCCAGGCCGTCGGCGGCGGTGCCGGCACCGTTCTCTCGCGCGCCATAGTCCGCGATCTCTACGAGGGCGCGGCAATGGCGCGAATCATGTCGATAATGCTCATCGCGGTCCTGTTCGCACCGATGATTGCGCCGTTTGCAGGCGGTTACATCCTGATCTGGGTGGGCTGGCGGGCAGTGTTCTGGGTTCTCACCGCGATCGGGCTGGCGGCGCTCCTGATCACCGTGTTCCGCATCCGGGAAACGCTGCCGATGGATCGGCGCGGTTCGCCAGGCGTCCTGTCGCTGCTCCGCGGATATACCGCCGTTCTCACGCATCGCCGGGCACTCGGCTACATCCTTTCGGGCGGCGTCACCTTCGGCGCCCTGTTTGCCTTTCTCTCCGGAGCGCCGTTCGTCTTCATCGAATATTACGGCCTGGAGCCCCAGGAGATGGGTTACGTCTTCATGATCAATGTCGCCGGCGTCATGGCCGGCGGCTGGCTCAACGCCCGGTATGTGGAGACCGCCGGCGTCTACCGGATGATGGCGGCCAGCACCCTGCTGCTGCTCGCCGGGACCGTGGTGGCGTTCGGGCTTATCGCCTCCGACATCTTCGGAGTCTGGGGCGCAATTGCCGGGATCATGATCTTCACGTTGCCGCTCAACATGATCAACGCCAACGCCGCCGCCGGCGCGCTCGAGCATTTCCCGCACCTCGCCGGAACCGCCTCGGCCGCGGTCGGCGCCTTCCGCTACGGCTGCGGAGCGGCCGCCGGGCTGTGCGTGGGCCTGTTCCACGACGGAACGCCGCTGCCAATGGCCGCGGTCATGCTCGGCTGTTCGGTGATCAGCACCATCTTCCTCGTCGTCATGGTGCGCCGTTAGGACCGGTGTTCCGCGCTCATCTCCGGACCGTGCCGCTGGACGGCTTGGTCGCGTCGGATCGACCGAACACCGGGAGACCGTTCGGCCGCGACGAGGACGGCGCCTCTCGGATGAGGCACCCGGGACACGGGAGAAACCGATCCAACCGCGATCGAGCCCAGAGTTTCCTATTCCCTCAGGCTTCCCAGAGCATCTTGATCGGCATCGCGAACAGTCCGGATCCCATTTGCTGAATGCGCTCCCCGTCATGAAGAACGATACCGCAGGCGAACCCGTCGCCCGCGGCCTCCTTGAGGCGGACCAGTCCCCTGAAGTCCCGGAGACGCACCGTCGCGCCAGCCTTGACCTCGATTCCGACAATTGCACCCGGAGAGCGTTCGAGAACCAGATCGACTTCGATCCCGTCCTTGTCGCGATAGTGGCTGACGGTTGTCGTCTCGCCGGAAAGGGCGATGGCCTTGATGAGCTCCCCGTGGACAAAACACTCGAGGAGCGGGCCGAACTTCCTGCGGTCCCTCGCAATATCTGCCGCATCCGTCCGCTGGAGCGCAGCAAGCAAACCGGAATCCAAGAATTGCAGCTTCGGCGCCCTGACGAGCCGCTTCAACCCGCCGCGGTGCCAGGCGCGAACACGGCGGACCAGGAACATGTGCTCAAGCAGGACGAGCCAGCGATCCACCGTCTTGCCATCCACACCGAGCCGCGATGCGAGGCTCGACAAGTTGAGCAACTGGCTCGCCGATACGGCCGCATGGTCGATCAACCGGCTCATCTCGTCGCGCTTCCCGACCGCGGCGATGTCGGAGATATCGCGTTCGGCCAGCGAGCGCGCGTAGGCTTGCAGCCACGACCGGCGTCGCGCCGGAACGGCGCGGGAAAGGGCCGCGGGGAAGCCGCCGGAGATTACGCGTTCGATCAGGTCGACCGTCAGATCTGTCTCCTGGAAGCCCGGGAAGTCGCCGGCAAAAGCCCGATCGAGAAATCCGGACGGGCTGGCGCCGGAGATTTCCGCCTGCGAAAACGGCAGGAGTTCGATGGTCTCGACACGGCCGGCCAGGGAATCCGGAGAGATCGAACCCTTGAAGAGCTCGACCGAGCCCGTGATCAGGTAGCGCCCGGGGCGGGGATCCTCGTCAACCTCTTTCTTGAGCGCAAGTACGAGGTCCGGCGCACGCTGGATTTCATCGATCACCGCGGCCTGCAAGCTGCGCATGAATCCCGCGGGATCGTCCCGGGCGAACCGCCTGGACTGATCGTCGTCCATCGTGACGAAGGGGCGCCCGTCGTCGGCAGCGATGCCCCGGGCAAGCGTCGTCTTGCCGGACTGACGCGGCCCCACGATGGCGACGATGCGGGTATCCGCCAGCGCGGTGCGGACCGGCACCTCGGCATGCCGTGCCACAAACGCCCTGACATTGCCCGTCCTGTTCGGCATGGAGCATCGTCCAGTTCGGATTTATTTTTCGTCCAATTCGGAATATACTACCGTCCAATTCGGAATGCAAGTGGCGATTCCCGGCTTCCGCAAAGGACGCGCCCTTCCCGGTTCCACCTCAAGTTCCAGGGTGCCGCACGCGTCGCGCCTTGATCCGCGACGTGACGGCCAGCGTTCAATGAAGCGGCTTCAGGCTCACACAAACGATACGAACCCGATCTGCGCGTTTTCGCAGGTGCCCCGTGGGGTCAGGAATGCTGCAATCGATGGTGGCGCAAAAGGGAGGCCGCCGGGCTAGCCGCCAACCCGCCGCGTCGCGTCAGTCTCGCGGCCACACCTGCGGGCACTCCTCGCTGATGAGGCTCAGCGGATCGCCATCGTTCAGGCTGCGCTCGAATATGAGAGGCTTTTCCGACCGGTTCTTCCAGCGTATGTCGTCACCGGCGAAACGGTAGGAGAGGGCGCGCCTGCTGACATCGGTTCGCGTGTTCGGGCCCGAAGAGTGCAGCGCAAGCCCGTGAAACACGATGACATCCCCAGGCTCCGTTTCCAGCGTCACCGTCGGATAGCGATCGGGATCTCCGTCGATATCCGGAACGGCCGCCACCAGATCATCCCTGTCGAAACTGGTCACCGGCTCGTTCAGGCCGATCTTGACCGGCTGGAAGAGCTTGCCCCACTTGTGCGAGCCCTTGGCAAAACGCAGCGCGCCCGTTTCCTCGCGAACCGGGTCGAGGGAGAACCAGATGCTCGCAAGATCGTAGCCGTCGATGGAGAAGTACGGCATGTCGTGATGCCAGTAGGTCGGCGTCGGCGATCCGGGCTCCTTTATCAGCAGGTGTTCGTCATAGAGATCGAGGCGCGACGCGCCCAGAATTTCCGCGGCAAGCTGCGGCAGCGGGCCGTCGAAGAGGAACCTGCGGAACCCGTCGAAACGGTTGAACAGGCGGTGATCGGTGAAGTATCTGGGCGCCCCCTCGGGCCCGTAATTCTTGGAGAACACGCTCGGCGCCGCTACCGCCTCGTCAAACGCTCCTACCAGAACGTCGAGCCAGTGCTGGTCGATCACGTTCCGGACACAGACAGCTCCGTCTTCATGAAAGGTGCGAACCTGTTCACGGCTTGCCAGGCGATCAAGTATTTCGACCATTCGCGGTCTCCCCTTGCAGCGGATCGCGGCGGCTTCGCCCTCGTTGCCCAGCGAAACCGTGCGGCCCTGTCGCGCAACTCCCGTCCCGTGCCCCCAGCTATTCCGTGACCGAGAAACTTACCGTGCCCAGGGACTGCACGCTGTTGCGCACGTGAATTCCGGCGCGCAGCGCCTCCGCCGCCGTCGCGCCGCCGGCCATGATGATCCAGCCCGCCTCGAGGACTTCACCGGCTTCGCAGGCGAGCCGCGCGGCGGCTACCAGCGACCGCACCGGGTGGCCGAGGATGGCCGCGGAGGAGCCGATCTGCACCGGCCTGAAATCGAATTCGAGCACCATGCCGAGATTGTCGAGATCCCGGTCGGGCGAATGCCAGGGTCCGACGACGAACCCCGACGACGAAGCGTTGTCCGCAACCACGTCCTCGAGCGAGAACCGGAAGTTCCGGTAGCGGGAATCGATGATCTCCATTGCCGGCGCCACCCCGTCGACCGCAGCAAGCGCTTCGGCGGCCGTGCACGGAAAGCGGAGCTCTCTCTTGAGCAGAAACGCGATCTCGGGCTCGACGCGCGGATGGACGTAGCGCGACAGGGACAGCGAATCCCCGTCTTCGACGATCATGCCGTCGGTGAGGCGGCCCCAGCACATGTCCTCAATGCCCATCTGCGCCATCTTGGCGCGGCTGGTAAAGCCCATCTTCATGCCGCAGCGCTTCTCGCCGCGCAGGATCCGCCGGCCGACCACCAGGTGCTGCACCCTGTAGGCGTCCTCGAGCGAATACTCGATCTTGTCGGAAAACTGCGGGATCGCGCGCGCCGCAGAGGCCGCGTCATCCAGCTTGTGTGCGATCATTGCCCAGTCTGCCATGGCGAACTCCGTTGCCCCGGTGCCTGCTCAGCCGTCGCCCTGAGCGGCGCCGGCTTCGCGTTCCTTGACGATGTCGAGCGCGACATCGACGATCATGTCCTCCTGCCCCCCGACCATGCGCCGCCGCCCCAGCTCCATGAGAATATCACGGGTATCAAGGCCGTAGGTCTGCGACGCGGTCTCGGCATGGCGCAGGAAGCTCGAATAGACGCCGGCATAGCCGAGCGCCAGGGTTTCGCGGTCGACGCGGACGGGGCGGTCCTGCAGCGGCCGCACCAGCTCTTCGGCCGCGTCCATCAGGAGAAACAGGTCGCAGCCGTGATTGACGCCCATCCGGTTGGCGACCGCGACAAAGATCTCGAGCGGGCAGTTCCCGGCGCCGGCGCCCATGCCGGCGAGTGACGCATCGACCCGGGTGGCGCCGTGCTCGAGCGCGACGATCGAGTTGGAGACGCCGAACGACAGGTTGTGATGGGCGTGGATTCCGGTCTCGGTCTCGGGCCTGAGCACGTCGTTGAAGGCGCGGAAGCGTTCCGCCACCTCGTGCGGCAGCAGCGCACCGCCGGAATCGGTCACGTAGACGCAATGCGCGCCGTACTCTTCCATCAGCTTGGCCTGGCGCGACAGCGGCTCGGGCGGATTCATGTGCGCCATCATCAGGAAGCCGGCGACATCCATGCCGAGCTCGCGCGCGAACTCGATGTGCTGTTTCGAGATGTCAGCCTCGGTGCAATGGGTGGCGATGCGCACCGACCGCGCGCCGGCTTCGTAGGCCTCGCGCAGATCGTGAACCGTCCCGATCCCGGGAAGCAGGAGCGTGGCGAGCCTGGCGTGTTCCAGGGCATCGGCGGCGGCGGCGATGTAGTCGAGGTCGGTTTCCTTGGCGAACCCGTAATTGAAGGACATGCCGGACAGGCCGTCGCCGTGGGCGACCTCGACGGAATCGACCCGGGCCTCGTCGAGCGCCCGGCATATGGCGATGACATGATCGAGCCCGTACTGGTGGCGGATCGCATGCATGCCGTCGCGCAGCGTCACGTCCTGGACGTATATCCGGCGTTCGGTGTCGATGGCCATGACCGGTCTCCGGCTCAGACCGCCGCCAGCCGGCGTTCGATAACCCGTTCGCCGGTGCGCAGCGCAGAAGATGTCATGATGTCCAAATTGCCGGCGTAGGTCGGAAGGTAATGGCCCGCGCCCTCGACCTCGAGGAAGACGGAGGACTTGATTCCCTGGAAATCGCCGCGCCCGGGAATGTGCAGCGGATTGTTGGAGCCGAAGCGCTCGAACTGCACCTCCTGCTTGAGGCGGTAACCCGGAACGTAGCTCTGCACCTCCTCGACGATGGCGGCCACCGATTTCGCGATATCGTCCGGTTCGGCGTCGTCGGACAGGGTGTAGATGGTGTCGCGCATGACCAGCGGCGGCTCGGCCGGATTGAGGATGATGATTGCCTTGCCCTGCTCGGCGCCGCCGACCACTTCGAGCCCCCGCGACGTGGTCTCCGTGAACTCGTCGATGTTGGCGCGGGTGCCCGGTCCGGCGGAGCGTGACGAAATCGAGGCTACGATTTCCGCGTAGCGCACCCGGGACACGGCGTTGACCGCATGAACGATCGGCACCGTGGCCTGGCCGCCGCAGGAGACCATGTTGATGTCCGGAGCATCGAGATGCTCGTCGACATTGACGACCGGAACCACGTAGGGTCCGGTCGCCGCCGGCGTGAGGTCGATGATGACCTTGCCGTGTTCCTCGCAGATCGCGGCATTGTGGCGGTGGGCGCCGGCGGAGGTGGCATCGAAGACAAGCGCGATGTCGCTCCATTCGGGCATCTTCACGAGCCCTTCGAGCCCGTCATGGGTCGTCGGGATTCCGAGTTTTCGGGCTCGCGCGAGACCGTCGGACTCGGGGTCGATTCCGACCAGCGCGGCCATTTCGAGGACATCGGACGTCTCGATGATCTTGATCATCAGGTCGGTGCCGATATTGCCGGAGCCGACGATCGCCGCCCCGGCCCTGCTCGCTGCCATCGTCCGCCCCCTTACCCCGAAAACGCGGCCCGGACACTGCCAAGGCCCGAAATCCTGACCTCGACGACGTCGCCGGCGCTGACCGGCGCCATCGGTCCGAGCGCCCCGGTCATGATCACGTCGCCCGCCTCCAGCGGCATGCCGACATCCACCATCTTGCGGGCAAGCCAGAGCGCCGCGTTGAGCGGATTGCCGAGACACGCCATGCCGGCGCCGACCGCGACCTGCTCGCCGTTGTTCTCCATGACCATGCCGCACAGCCGCAGGTCGAGATCCGCGAGCGCGACCGGCCTCGTGCCGAGTACGATCATCCCGGCCGAGGCGTTGTCGGCGATGGTGTCGAGGATGCTGATGTCCCACTTCGCGATCCTGCTGCCGACCACCTCGATCGCCGGCAGCGCGTAGGCGGTGGCATCGATCAGGTCGAGCAGCGTCAGCTGTTCGCCGTCGAGATCGTCGTCGAGGACAAGCGCGATCTCGCCCTCGGCGCGGGGCTGACTGACCGATCCGGACGGAATCTCGTCGCCGTCGGTCACCGCCATGTCGGCAAAGATGATGCCGTAGTCGGGCTGATCGACGCCGAGCTGCGCCTGCACGGCCTTGGCGGTGAGGCCGATCTTGCGGCCGATCACGCGACGCCCCTCGCCAATCCAGATGTCCGTGTTGGCCTTCTGGATCGCGTAGGCGCTGTCTATGTCGCCGGCATCGAACGCATCCCGGATGGGGCGCGTCGTTTTGCCGGTGTTCCAGGCCCTGCGGATGCGCTGTGCGGCATTCCTGACGGCCTTGTCTTTGGCGGAGGTCATGACGGATTTCCTAGAGCTTGACGCAGATGTTCTTCTGCTCGGAATAGAAATTGAGCGCGTGCTGGCCGCCCTCGCGCCCGATGCCGGACAGCCCCATGCCGCCGAACGGCGTGCGCAGGTCGCGCAGGAACCAGCAGTTGACCCAGTTGATGCCGGCCTCCATCTGCTGAGCGACGCGGTGCCCGCGGGCGAGGTTCGTCGTCCACACGGTCGAGGCGAGGCCGTAATCGGTGTCGTTGGCCATGGCGACGGCCTCGTCCTCACTGTCGAACGGAGTGATGTGGCACACCGGGCCGAAGATCTCCTCCTTCTGGATGCGCGAGTCCTCGGCCAGGCCGACAAGGATGGTGGGCTCGACGAAGGCGCCGTCGTCGCGTTCGTCGCCGAACTCCGGTACGCCGCCGCCGGTCACGATCCCGGCGCCGAGTTCGCGCGCGAGCGCGTAGTAGCCGGTGACCTTGTCGCGATGCTCGTGGCTGATCAGCGGCCCCATCTGGGTGTCGGGATCCTCGGGCCGGCCGAGCTTCATGCCCTCGGCCCTCTCGGCAAGGGCGGAAACGAACCTGTCGAAGATCGGCCGCTCGACATAGACCCTTTCCGAACACAGGCAGACCTGGCCGCAATTTGCGAACACCGACCGCACGGTGCCCTCGAGGGCCGCGTCGAAATCGGCATCGGCGAAGACGATGGCGGGATTCTTGCCGCCGAGTTCGAAGGAAAGCGCCTTGATGCTGTCGGCGGCCGCCCGCATGATCGCGCTTCCCGTGGTGGTCTCGCCGGTGAAGGTGATGGCGTCGACGCCGGGGTGGGTGGAGAGGAACTCGCCCGCCGAGCCCGGCCCGAATCCGTGGACGAGGTTGAACGCCCCGTCCGGCATGCCCGCCGCAGCCATGACCTCGGCGAGGAGCGTCGCCGTGGTCGGCGTCTCTTCGGACGGTTTCAGCACCACCGCGTTACCCGACGCCATCGCCGGCGCGATCTTCCATGTCGACAGAAGAAGCGGGAGGTTCCACGGGCTGATGACCGCGACCACGCCGTGGGGCTGGCGCACGGAATAGTTGATTGCACCGGCGCCGTCGGGCGTGTCCTGCTGGTAGGCCTCGGTGCCGACCGACTTCACGAGGTCGGCAAAGACGCGGAAATTGGCGGCCCCGCGCGGAATGTCGACATGGCTGGCGAGCGAACGCGGCTTGCCCGTGTCCAGGCATTCGGCCTCGATGAACTCGTCCGACCGCGCGTCGATGCCGTCGGCAACGGCATAGAGAATGTCGCAGCGCGCGGCCACCGGCATGCAACCCCATGTCTCCCGGTACGCCGCCGCGGCCGCGTCCACCGCACGGTCGACGACCTCGCGCGTCGCCTCGTGGACATGCGACAGAAGCGTCCCGTCGACCGGCGTCGTGTTCTCGAAGGTGCGGCCGCCGGCGACGAACTGCCCGCCGACGAAGTTCTTCAGTTCGCGCACGTTGCCCTGTGCCGGTCCCGACATTGCCACGCCTCCGCCTCCGAATGGTGCTGCCTGCCTCGAATGCTTATAGCACCGGGGCGGCCGGAGTTTTAGCTGTTTTTTCGCCTTTCCCGCTCACGCGCGCCGCCGCTGTCATCGAGCGCCGCGGCCCGCGGCGAAGGCGGTAAAAGTTAGCTGTTGCTAAAAATGTTAGCCAAAATTCAACAATCTAGCGCTTGCAAAGATTACGGGGGGCCGTATGCTCGCCGCAGAGACATCAGCCAGGCCGGACGGACCCGATGGGAACAGCAGGACGGACATGTGTCGCGCTCGCCGTCGCGCTTTTCGCGACGGCGACGACGTCCTGGGCTATGCCGGCGACGGTGGTCGCCACGATCGGCCAGATCGGCGAGCCCCTGGCCCGCATTGCCGGCGGCCGCGCGAAGGTCGAGACGCTGATGGGGCCGGGCGTCGATCCGCATCTCTACCGGCTGACGCGCTCGGACATCGCACGGCTGAACCGCGCCCGGCTGATCGTCTATAACGGCCTTCATCTGGAAGCCCAGATGCAGGACATGATGGCCCGGTTCGCGCGCCGCAAACCGGTCGTTGCGATCGCCGAGTCGCTGCCGCGGAGCGACCTGATCCCGATCGGCGGAGGGGCCTACGACCCGCACGTCTGGATGGACCCGGCGCTCTGGAAACGCGCGCTCGGGGTGGCGGTGGACGCGCTGGCGGCGCTCGATCCACCGAACGCCGCCTTCTACCACCGCCGGGCGGGCGCCTATTTCTCGCAGATGTCGGAAGCCGACATCCGCGCCCGCGAGGCGCTGGCCTCCATCCCGGATCACGCGCGCGCGCTGGTGACCGCGCATGACGCCTTCGGCTACTTCGGACGCGCTTACGGAATCGACGTCCTCGCGGTGCAGGGCGCCAGCACCGAAAGCGAACCCGGGCTGCGACGTGTCGAGGAACTCGCGGACATCCTCGCCCGCCGGCAAATCGCGGCCGTGTTCGTCGAGACCAGCGTGTCCGCGCGCAGCGTCGACGCGCTCATTGCCGGCGCCGCGGCGCGGCGCCACCGGGTCGTGATCGGCGGCACGCTGTTTTCCGACGCCCTGGGGCCCCCGGGGCGGCAGACGGGAACATGGCTCGGAATGTTCGACCACAATGTCCGGACGATCGTCCGCGCGCTGGGCGGCGTCATGCCGGCACGGCTTGCCGCGCGGCAGACCGCCGGTCGGGCCGCGCCATGAACCCGCCGCGCCCTGTCGGCAGCGGCGAGGTCCGCGAGCTTTCGGCTGTTCCCGCAGCGCTCTCGATCCGCGGGCTGACCGTGGTCTACCAGGGCACGCCGGCGCTCTGGGACGTCGACTACGACGTGCCCGGCCGCACCCTGTCGGCGGTCATCGGGCCGAACGGAGCCGGCAAGACCACGCTGCTCAGGTCCGTGCTCGGGCTGGTCCCGCGGCTTGCCGGCACGGTCCGCGTCCACGGGCGCGACGCCCGGCGGTCGCGGGGCGATATCGCCTATGTTCCGCAGCACAACAGCGTCGACTGGGATTTCCCCGCGTCGGCGCTCGACGTGGTCGCCATGGGCCTTTACCGCCGGATCGGATGGTGCCGGCCGGTGCGGCGCCGCCACCGCGAGGCGGCGCGCGCGCATCTCGACCGCATGGGCATGGCGGATTTCGCCGGCCGCCAGATCGGCCAGCTCTCCGGCGGCCAGCGCCAGCGCGTCTTTCTTGCCCGGGCGCTGGCCCAGGACGCCCGCCTCTATCTGATGGACGAGCCCTTTGCAGGCATCGATGCCGCCACCGAGCGGGTTATCGTCGAGGTGATGAACGAACTGCGGGAAGCCGGCGCCGCCGTCGTCTGCGTTCACCATGATCTCCAGACGGTCGGGGAATATTTCGGGCATGCGCTCGTCCTCAACGTGCGGCCGGTAGCCGTCGGAGACGTCGACGAGGCGCTGACCGAGAGCGTGCTGCAGGCGGCCTATGGCGGGCGCCTCGCCGCACCGGAAATCCGCGCTGCCATCGGCGGAATCTGAAACCTTGCCGGCCGGCGAAACGCTCGCGGTCCTGGCCTTCTCGGCCGGTTACAACAGTTCCGTGGTGCTGGCCGGGGTCGTCGCGCTCGGCATCGGCGCCGGTGTCGCCGGAGTGTTCCCGTTCCTGCGCCGCCGCGCGCTGGTCTCGGACGCCATAAGCCATGCCACCCTGCCCGGCGTCGCTCTCGGCTTCCTTGCCGGCATCGCCCTCGGCGGCAGCGGAAAGCACCTGGCGCTTATCCTCCCGGGCGCCGCCGCGACCGGGATCCTCGGCCTCCTCGCGATCCAGTGGATCCGCAACCATACCCGGCTCACCGAGGACACCGCGATCGGCTCGGTTCTCAGCGTCTTCTTCGGTCTCGGGATCGTGCTGCTCAGCCACATCCAGACCCTCGGGACCGGCGGCCAGGCCGGGCTCAACAGCTTCCTCCTCGGCTCGACCGCGACCCTCAGCGCCGGCGAGGCCTGGTTCATCGGCGGCGCGTCGCTGGCCACCGTCGCCATCGTCGGGCTCCTCCTCAAAGAGTTCCGCGCCGTCGCGTTCGACGAGGCCTTTGCCGCCGCCAGCGGCTGGAACGTGGCACGGATCGACCTGGTCATGCTCGGCCTTCTCCTGGTCGTCATCGTGACCGGGCTGCGGACCGTCGGCCTGGTGCTGATCCTGGCCCTCGTCATCATTCCGCCCTGCGCCGCCCGCCTCTGGACCGACAGGCTGGGCCGCATGGTCATGCTCTCAGGCGCGTTCGGCGGACTCGCGGGCTGGACCGGGGGAACGGCCTCGGCCGTGTTTCCGGACGTGCCGGCGGGATCCATGATCGTCGTCGCGGCCGGCGCGATCTTCGCCGTGAGCCTGATTCTCTCCCCGGTGCGCGGCCTTCTCGCGCGGGCGTCGCGCCGCGGCCGCCTCCCGCCGCAGCCTCGCGCGCCCGGACCGGACCGGACGGCGGCATGACCGCGGCGGAGTTCCTGACCATCGATCTCCCCGCCGCGCTGCTGGCCTGTTGCGCCGCCATCGCCTGCGCCCTTCTCGGCAATTTTCTCGTCCTGCGCCGCCAGGCGCTCCTCGGCGATGCCATCTCCCATGTCGTGCTGCCGGGCCTGGTGGTCGGATTTCTCGTTGCGGGGACGATGTGGGCGCCGGCGCTCACGCTCGGCGCGATGGGAGCGGCCGTGCTCGCCACCCTGCTGATCGCGGCAATCCGCAGGATCGGGCGGCTTGAGGCGGGCGCCGCGATGGGCGTCGTGTTCACCGTCATGTTCGCCGTCGGAATCGTGCTTCTCGAGCAGACCGGAACATCGAACGTGCATCTCGACGCCGAGCATGTGCTCTTCGGCAATCTCGAGTCCGCCCTGTGGCTGGCGGCGACCGAGTGGGCCGATCTCGTCAATCCTTCCGCCCTCGGCGAGCTACCGCGCCAGCTTGTCTTCATCGCCGCCGTCATGGCGTTCATCGCCATCCTCGTCGTTCTCTTCTTCAAGGAACTCGGCATTTCGACTTTCGATCCTGGCCTCGCCGCCGCGCTCGGGCTTCCGGTCGGCGCGATCTCGGTGGCGCTGGTCGTCGTCACCGCCATCGCCGCGGTAGCGGCATTCGAGGCGGTGGGGTCGATCCTCGTCATCGCCATGTTCGTCTGCCCGCCGGCGACCGCGCGCATGCTGACCGACAGGCTCTCGCACCAGCTATGGCTGAGCGTGGTCTTCGCCGCCGCCGCCGCTGTTGCCGGCTACGCGCTGGCGGCGTTCGGGCCGCAGCTCTGGAACAGCCCGCACTCGCTGAGCGCAGCCGGCATGATTGCCGTGGTAGCGGGGCTTCTGCAGTTTGTGGCAATGATCGGCGCGCCACGCTACGGTGTGCTGCCGCGCATCCTCCGCGAGGAGGCCGGACGGCGAGCCGGCCGTGACGGCGGCGCGGACCGACGGAGAATATGATGCCTGCACACGGACCGCTGCACGGAGTCCGGATCGTCGACGTGACCTCGATGGTCTCCGGACCGTCGGCCACGATGCTGCTGGCCGATCAGGGCGCGGACGTCGTCAAGGTCGAGAACCCGGCCGGCGGCGACCACACACGCGCCTCGACCAACACGCGGAACGGGTTTTCCGCGAACTTCCTCAACAACAACCGCAACAAGCGTTCGATCGCGCTCAATCTCAAGCGCCCGGAGGGTATCGCGGCCCTGATGCGGCTGGCTGCCGGCGCCGACGTGTTCATCCAGAACTTCCGGCCGGGGGTCGCCGAGCGCATGGGCATCGGCGAAGCGCCGGTCCGCGAGGCGGCGCCCGGCATCATCTACGTGTCGATCTCTGGATTCGGTTTCGAGGGGCCCTACGCGGCCAAGCCCGTCTACGATCCGCTGATCCAGGCCCTCTCGGGACTGACCACCATCCAGGCCGGGTCAGACGCGGAACGCCCGCGCCTGGTACGCACGATCCTCCCCGACAAGCTGACGGGGATGGCCGCCGCGCAATCGATTACCGCCGCCTTGCTGGCGCGCGAACGCACCGGGGAGGGCCAGCATGTCCGCCTCTCCATGCTCGACACCATCATTGCCTTTCTCTGGGGCTCCGACATGGCCGCCCAGACTTTCGTGGACAATCCGTTTCCGCAGGCCCGGGCCGCGAGCTTCATCGACCTGATCTACGAGACCGCGGACGGCCATATCAGTGTCGCGGTGCAGAGCGACCGGGAATGGGCGGCGCTGGCGCGGGCGCTGAACAGGCCGGAATGGCCCGACGATCCTCGGTTTCGCACGCCGGCCCTGCGCCAGAAGAACATCGACGAACGGCTGCGGCTGACGCAGGATGCGCTGCGCCCGCTGGGCACCGCCGAATGCCTTGCGCGGCTCGAAGCCGAAGATGTCCCGTGCGCGCCCGTGCTGACGCGCCGCGAGGCAATAACCCACCCCCAGACGGAAGCCAACGGCGTGGTCATCGAAACCGAACACGCGCTGGCTGGACGCATTCGCCAGGCCCGCCAGGCCGCGCGCTTTTCGAAGACGCCGACATCGGTGCGCATGGGCGGCCCGGCCCTCGGCGAACACACCAGGGAGATCCTGGCCGAGGCCGGATTCTCCGAGGCCGAGGCCGCCGGCATGATCGAGAACGGGACCGCGGCGGTCGCCGGCGGGGAAAACGGCACATGATCGACTTCTACTACTGGCCGACCCCCAATGGCTGGAAGGTCGCCATCATGCTCGAGGAATGCGGGATCGACTACCGCCTGGTCCCGGTCAATATCGGCAAGGGGGAACAGTTCGCCCCCGAATTCCTCGCAATCAGCCCCAACAACCGCATGCCGGCGATCGTCGATCACGACCCGCCGGCAGAGTATGGCGGCGGGCCGCTGCCGATCTTCGAGTCGGGTCCCATCCTCCTTCACCTCGCGCACAGGGCCGGGCGTTTCCTGCCCGACGACCCCGTCGGCCGCAAGGAAACGCTCGAATGGCTCTTCTGGCAGGTCGGCAATCTTGGCCCGATGGCCGGCCAGTTCAGTCATTTCGTCAACTATGCGCCGGGCGAAGAGGCCTATTCCAAGACCCGTTACGGCAACGAGTACAACCGCTGCATCGGCGTCCTCGAACGGCGCCTCGCCGACCGCGCCTATCTCGCCGGCGAGGACTACACCATCGCCGACATGGCGAGCTGGCCGTGGATTCTGATCGCGAAGGCCATGGGGCAGCCGCTCGATGGCTTCCCCAACGTCACGCGATGGCGCCAGGGAATAAAGGAACGCCCTGCCGTCAGAAAGGCCGTCGATCTTGGCAAGGAACTCCGGCGCAGCACGCCGCCCGAGGACGAAGAGCGGGAGCTGCTCTACCACCAGACGGCGGAATCGACGGCGCGGATGGCCGAGCGCGCGGCCCGCGGGCCCGCCACCCCCTGACTGCGCAATGGCAACGCCGCACCCGACCCCGGGACGGGTTCCTGGTCAGCGGCCCCGGTCAGGGACAGGAAGACTGCCGAAGAATCGTCTTGTGGCCGGCGTCACCTGAACATGCCGAACAGGCGTGAGCCGTGGTGCGCGCCCTGCTTCTCGAAATACTGCTGGTGGTAGTCTTCGGCGATCCAGTAATCCGACACCGGCTCGATCTTCGTCGCGATCGAATATCCCTGGCCTTCAAGGGCCTGTTTCGAGGCCTCGGCAGCGGTCGCCTGTGCATCGTCGTGGCAGAAGATCACGGTGCGGTACTGGGTTCCGATGTCCGGCCCCTGACGGTTGACCTGGGTCGGGTCGTGGCACGACCAGAAGGTCTGCAGGAGGTCCTCGTAGGACACCCGGTCGGGATCGAACTCGACCTGAACAACCTCGGCGTGTCCGGTCGTTCCGGTGCAGACCATGCCATAGTTGACGTCCGGGACATGCCCGCCCATGTAGCCGACAGATGTGGCGGTAACCCCGTCCATCTTGCGAAAGGCCGCCTCGACGCCCCAGAAGCAGCCGGCTCCGAATGTCGCAAGTGCCATTGAACAGCCCTCCGTGTCCTAATGCGCGCCCTGCGGGCAACGCGCCGGCGCGCATGCCGCCTGTTGGAAGCCGACCTTTGCCGGCCCGCAAGAATAGCTGAAACCCGGCTTCCGGGAAAGATCGGATCGAGTGGCCGGGCGGCGGGACCGCCGGATTTTGTCCCCCGAGGACCGCCTCGAACCGCAATGATCGACATGGATGGCGATCGCACCGGATCGGTGGACAGGCCGGGACCGGGCAAGGTGTTTCCCGCGGCGTGGCGAAAAGCCGGATTCCGGAACCGGTCGCCGGTCTGGACAATGAGAGAGTGGCGACCCCGGAGGGATTCGAACCCCCGACCTACGGATTAGGAATCCGCCGCTCTATCCTACTGAGCTACGGGGCCGGCAACAGGTGAACAGTTTATAGCGGATATCGGGAGGCAGTGAACCCTGCGGTTTTCCCGCGGCCCCGGAGAATCCGGAAATCCTCAAACGGAAAGCGAGATCCGGCCGATCCCGTCCCGCCAGAAGACTCCGGGGCTGTACGCCTGCTCCGCCGGTTCGCGAACGGCACGCTCATCGACAACCGGCGGCGGTCGGGCAACAGGCCCCCTCGCCCGCGGTCATCCTCCCGGGCCCGGGGTCCTGCGGACACGGTGCCGGACAGCAGGGACATGCGCCGGGACGTCTCCCGGAGATCAGCACGGCCGAGCCGCGTCGAATGTCGATTTCCACTTCTCGGTGGTTCGGACCAGCGCCGCCCGGATCCCGGGGTCCATCGCCGAATGCCCCGCGTCGGGGACGACAAGCAGTTCGGAACCCGGCCAGGAGTCGTGCAGTTCGTATGCCGAGGCCATCGGACAGATCATGTCATACCGGCCCTGGACGATGGCGCAGGGCAGATGCGTTACCGCGTCGAGATTGGAAAGCAGCTGGTTCTCGCTCAGGAAGTTGTCGTTGACGAAGTAATGCGCCTCGATCTTGGCGAGGGCATAGGCCATGTCGTCTTCGCCGAACGCGGCCAGCGTTTCGGGGCTCGGCAGCAGCGTCGAACACGATCCTTCGTATCGGCTCCATGCGCGGGCAGCCGGCAGATGAATAGCGGGATCGGGATCGAAAAGGCGCTGACTGAAACTTCCGAGAACGTCATCTCGCGAGTTTTCCGGCAGCACCGACACCAGCTCGTTCCACGCCTCCGGAAACACCGCGCGAAGGCCGCAAAGGAACCATTCCACTTCCTTCCGGCGACCGAGGAATATCCCGCGCAGCAAGAGGCCGAGGCAGTTTTCCGGAAACGCCTCCGCGTAGCACAGCGCCAGCGTGCTGCCCCACGAACCGCCGAAGAGAACGAAACGGTCGATCCCGAGATGCTTCCTGAGCTTTTCGATGTCCTGGACAAGATGCGCGGTGGAGTTGCGCCGAAGCTCGCCGCGCGGACGCGAACGGCCCGCGCCGCGCTGGTCGAAGAGGACGATTCGCCAGGCCTCGGGATCGAAGAAACGGCGCTGCGCCGGCGTCGTGCCGGCGCCGGGCCCCCCATGCAGAAATATCACCGGCACGCCGTCCGCACGGCCAGACTGTTCCCAGTAGATTTCGTGGATCGAATCGACACGGAGCATGCCGGTCAAATGGGGCTCTACAGGCGGAAAAAGGCTATCTCGGATCAACCTGCTCACTCTACTGTCTGTGTCGGAATGTCCGCTCCGGTCTCCGGCATGCTGTCACAGACCCGGGCACCGATGCCATAGTAGCGACGGAAGATTTCGAGGCAAATTCGGCACCACCCCCGAACTGCCCGGCCACAGGATCGCCAGGGGACGAAATCCGGCAGGTTTCGCTTTCCGGGAAACGGTGGTAACGATTTGGAATGCATGGGGACTCGGGCAGGCGGGCCGGGACACGCCGCATCCGCGTCCCGGAGCGCGGCAAGGCGGGAACAGGCAGGGAGGCGGACAGTTGAAGGCTGCCGGATACGCATTCGCTCTCTGCCTCGCGGCAACGGCGCCCGCGCTTCCGCTCGGGGGCTGCACCGGCACCGACCCGGCGACGGGCTCGCGGATCTTCACGGCCGGCATGTCGCCGGAGCGCGAGGCCAGCATCGGACGGGCCAATCACCCGAAGTTCGTGAAGATGTTCGGCGGCGAATACGGGTCGCGGGAACTGAAGGAGTATATCGCCAGCATCGGCCGGTTCCTCGCCAGCACATCGGAACTCCCCGATCTCGAATTCACCTTCACCATCTTGAACTCCCCGACGGCCAACGCCTTTGCGGCGCCCGGGGGTTACATCTACCTGACCCGCGGCCTGCTGACGCTCGCCAACGACGAAGCCGAGATCGCCGCCGTACTGGCCCACGAGATCGGACACGTCACTGCCCGGCATGGCGCCCGGAGCCACGGCCGGACTGTCATCGCAACCATCGGAATGATCGGGCTGAATGTCCTGGGCAGCGGCCGTTACGATGACCTCGCCCGGCTCGGCACGACCGGGGCGCTGAGATCGTTCTCCCGCGAACACGAACACGAGGCCGACAGGCTGGCCATACGGTATCTGGCGCGGGCCGGGTACGATCCCGGCGCCATGGGGCGCTTCCTGACCAGGCTCCGGGATTCGTCGCGGCTCGATGCGAAGCGGCGCGGCGCTTCGCCCGACGCCGTCGACCGGTTCAACTACCTGGCGACCCACCCGGCGCCGATCGAACGGATCGGGCGCGCCACACGGATGGCCAGAGCCGTGAACGTCAACGGCCCGATCACCGCCCGCGATATCTATTTCTCGAAAATCTCGGGAATCGTGTTTGGCGATGATCGCGAGCAGGGCTTCGTGCGGGGGCGCGATTTTCTCCATCCGGCAGCGCGTTTCGCCTTTCGCGTGCCACCGGGTTTCAGCCTGTTCAATTCTCCAGACGCGGTCGCAGCCTTCGGCCCCGCGAGGGAACGCATCCTGTTCGATCAGGAACAACGCCGCTTTGCCGGCTCCATGATCAGCTATTTGCGGGACTTCTGGGCCGGCGGACGGCGTCTCGCGCAACTGGAAGCGCTACGCGTCAACGGAGTCGAGGCCGCGACGGCAACGACTCGGCTGCGAACCCGCGACGGCGCGTTAGACGCGAGACTCGCCGCCTACCGCACCCCCGACCAGTCGATCTACAGGTTCATCTTCCTGACGCCGCCCGACCGCACCCGCGCACTGTCGATAGCGTTCCGCCGCGCCCTGCGCAGCTTCCGCGTCCTGACCTCCGAGGAGGCCGCCCGCCTGAAACCGTACCGTTTGCGGATCGTGACCGTCGGCAACCGGGACAGTATCGAGAGTCTTGCCCACCGCCAGCCCTTCGCCGATTACCGTGTCGAACGCTTCGCCGTGCTGAACGGCATAAGCCCCGGCGCCAGCCTGCGACCAGGCACGAACCTGAAACTGGTTGTCGAAGACAGCGGTAACGGCCGATGACCCTGCCGCCCTGCCGGACGGATCACCTGACCGGATGACGGCAGAAAGAAAGATGCCGACCGGCGAATTGCGCGCGGAGACAAGGGCGGGACCATCCGCTCCCGGACGGGCAGCGGGCCCGTTCCCTCGCCGGAGGCGTGCACGCTGATGGCGGCTCTCGATTCCACGAGCGCCGCCGCCGGCAGGCGTCGGGGCATCGGCCTCTCGATCACCACGGCGCTGGTGCTCGGTTTCGGTTCCCTGATAGTGGGCGGCATGTTGCTCGTGCTCGGAATCTCGCTTTGGACCGCGCAGACGAACACCTTTTCGCTCCTCGCAGCCAATGCACGAATCGGCATCCAGTTCCTGTCGTCGACCGTGCAACGGCATCTCGAGCCGGTCGAGGAAATCAACACCTATGTCATTCGACTGATTGATTCCGGTCAGATCGACCTCGAGGACAGCGACCAGCTCGGGGAAACGCTGCTGGCCGCGATGGCGGGGACGAAGCAAGTGTACAGCATGGGGTTTGTCTATCCCGACGGCCGCATCCTCCGCGTCCGGCGAGGCCGTGGCGCCTACCGCATGCTGAACGCGCTGGACGACCCCGAGACCGCGAGCCGGATATCAAGCCGCATCGCAGCCGTCAGCGAACAGTCCACGAGACCATTCTGGACCGGGCCTCTGTGGGCGGAACAGGTCGGGCTGACGCTCCTGGTGGTGCGAACAACCGTCCGCAGCGGTGGCAAGTTTCGCGGTTTTCTATCATCTACGGTCAGCGCGAACGAACTCTCGGAGGCGATCGCCCGGTCCAGCGACCTGGCCCTGGGAGCCAACCGATTCATCCTGTATCAGAGGACTCACGTGCTCGCCCATCGCAACATGGTGGCCCGCGGGCACAAGAGAAACGTGGACGTCCCGTTGCCGCTGCTCGACGAGGTCGGCGACCCCGTTCTGGCCGCGCTCTGGAACACGGAAAGCCGGGAGGATCTCCAGGTCGAGATCGGCAGCGGGATCGGCGGACACTCGGTCCTGATCGACGACCAGCGCCATGTTTTCCTCTATCGCGGGCTGGAAGGTTTCGGAAAGCTGCCGCTGACCGTCGGGATCTATGTCGGACCGGACGATGGCCTCGGATCGGAATTCGAACGTATTGCCTATTCGGCCATCGCGGGCGCCGTGATCATGATCGTCTGCATCATCGCGGCCGTGCTGATCGGACGGCGGGTGAGCGCGCCCGTCAGGGTGCTTGCCTCGGGATCCCGCGCCATCGCCGATTTCGAATTCGATCGCGTCGCCCGGCTCCGGCCCAGCCGGCTGCGCGAGCTCGACGAGGCGGCAAGCGCGTTCAACCGGATGACGACCGGCCTGCGGTGGTTCCAGACCTATGTGCCGAGACATCTGGTCCGGCGTCTCATCGAGCAGGACTCGGCCGTGACGTCGGAGGAAAAACGGATCACCGTGATGTTTACCGACATCGCGGGTTTCTCCACCCTCTCCGAACGCATGTCTGCGGCAGACACGGCCAGACTGCTCAATGAGCACTTCTCGGTTCTCGTGCGCTGCATAGAAGCCGAGGATGGAATCGTGGACAAGTACATCGGTGATTCGGTAATGGCGTTCTGGGACCTGGACAGTCCTGGAACAGGCGTCGATCAGGCGTTGCGCGCCGCCAGATCCATCCGCGCCGGCATGGCGGAGGCCAACGGGCGGCAGCGCGATGCCGGCGGAGACCCCGTTCGCCTGAGGATCGGCATTCACACCGGGCGCGCCATTGTGGGCAATGTAGGGCCAGAGGGCCGGCTGAACTACACCGTCGTCGGCGATACCGTGAATGTGGCCGCCCGCCTCGAAGCGCTGTGCAAGGAGGTCGCCCCCGAGGCCGAAACGGCGATCCTCGTCAGCGGAAACGCCGCCGTGCTGGCGACCGACCGCAACGATCTCGCTCTCCGCGGCCGGTATCCGGTCCGCGGACGCGACAGCGACATCGAGGCCTACGAAATGCTGGACCAGGGCTGACGACAGAACAGCAGCGTCAGCCGCCGAGAATTTCCTCGAGCTTGGTGGTCGCCGCCTCCACGTCCAGTTTCTGGACCAGCGCATATTCATGCACCAGGCGGTCGAGGGCCGCCTCGTACATCTGGCGTTCGCTGTAGGACTGTTCCGGCTGGCTCGGCGAACGGTAGAGATCGCGCACGACCTCGGCGACCGCCACGGGATCGCCGCTGTTAATCTTGGCGCCGTATTCCTGCGCCCGCCGGCTCCACATCGTCCGCCGGGAGCGGGCGCGGCCCTTGAGGGTCGCGACGACGGTGCGCATCTTGTCCCTGGAGCTGATCTTGCGCAGACCGGACTCGGCGGTCTTGTCGACCGGCACCCTGAGGGTCATCTTGTCGGAATCGAAGACGATGACAAAGAGCTGCAGGTCAAATCCGGCGATTGTCTGCCGCTTGATTCCAATGACCTTGCCGACACCGTGCGTGGGATAGACGACATAGTCGCCCTTTGTGAACGGCAACTTGCTGGCCGCTTTCCTCGCGACCGCCGGTTTCTCGACCGGAGCCGTTTTGGTAGAGACCTTTGCGGCAGCAGCCGGCTGCTTGTCGCTGTCCGTCACGACAGCCTTCTTGCTTTCCGCCACGGTTTTCTTTCTTGCCGAAGGCGGCACCGGTTTCTTTGCTGCCCGGGCTTTCGGCCTGCTCGCGGCCTTTCGCCGCGATGACGAAGACTTGGCTGCACCGTCCGAGTCGTCGTCCGACTTCGGAACCTCCTTCAAACTGGAAGACGCCCTAGCACGAGCCATCGAAACCTCTCATCTCCGCATCCTGCGAGCCCGGTACGCGCCCAAATCTCGTCTCACGCAGCACAGGCATCGATTACGCATGCAGAATGTGCAGCAGCAGCACGGCATACCGCTTGTTCACACGGATCATATAGCAGAAAACGTACGGAAAAACAACACCTCCCGCCTAACGGCCAGGGTTTTCCCACGCTAAGATTCTGGTTGGATTTTTCCTGACGGCCTCTCGGTGTTGCCGAGGCTCGGGCTGGTGCATGCAGGTTTGTGACGGTTTTTGCTGGCTTTCCTGTGCTGGAGCTCTTATAGTGCGGGCAT
>JAJEBT010000216.1 GCA_022822405.1 Alphaproteobacteria bacterium | reverse complement strand
GAGTCCCGAAAGGAGAACACCGATGACCGCCCTTCCGACCCCGACACGCCATCCACGCACGGTCCAGCTGTCGCTGGCCCTCGACAACGACGAGCTGCGGACCCTGGATCCGAACGAGCGGAACCACGTGACGAGGCATCTGGCAAGGCTGCTGATCGAGGCGGCGGGCCTCGGTCGAGAGGAGGACAGGGCCAAGGCGACGGCGTCGCGGAAGCCGCCACCGTGACCGTGCATCACCAGGCTGATCGCCCCGCCGCCGCCTGTCTCGGCCAGATGGTCGAAGAACTTCTCGCCGTTGATGCTCAGGACGGACCCCGCCCGCTTCCAGCGCGCCTTGTCCGTCACGTCGCGGCGGTCGCCAAGCGCCGTCGCAACCCTGTCGAGCGGAAGCGAGCGCGCCGTCGCCACCAGTCCGTGCCAGTCGGTTCGACCAAGCGTTCCCATCTTCCTCTTCTCCTGCAGCGGAACCCGAACACCGGAGCGGAATGCTCGGATGAGAAGAAGCTCATGGGAAAGGGACGCACCGGGTGAATTCGATTCCACCTGCACGGCCAGCTCGTCCTGGACGGTTTCGTCACGACCTACTTTCCGAAATGCCGCTCTGCACCACGGTGCAGCGGGATCTTGAGCGACAGGGACTGTTCCGGACCGATCTGGCACGCGTGCACGTTCTCCGCACGGAACTCGTCCATGTGATCGTAGATCGCCCGAGTGATGTGATACGCTGTCTCTTCATCCATGCCGGTGTCGACGATCAGCATGTTGTTGACGCTCAAGAGCGACCCTTCCGCATCGGTGCCATACACATCCGCCGACAAGATCACATTGTTGTAGCTGGGATATCTTTCCAACGCGTCAGCCATCACCGCATCGCTCGGCGCAATGAACTTCAGCTTGGCCTTTGCCTGGGCCTGCATCACCGCGTCAGCGGGATAGCCGCTCAGCGCGAAGGCGGCATCGACGGTGCCGTCGGCGAGCTGGCTGAAGCCGTCGGCATGGGTGAGAAAGCTCGGCGTGATGTCATTGATCGTCATGCCATGCAGGCCAAGCACTTGGCCCAGGAAGGGGATGGTACCGCATCCTTCCGGACCAACGGCAATGCGCTTGCCCTTAAGATCCGGGATTCCGTTGATGTCGGATCCGTCGAGCGTCATGATGTGCAGCACGCTGGCATGCAAGGAACCGATGGCTCGAAGATTCATTGCGCCGTCGCTCCAATATGGACCGGCGCCCTTGTTGGCCTAGACGGAAAGGTTGTTGTTCGTGATCGCGACGTCGACTTCGCCGGAGTTCACCAGCCGCGCGTTCTGGACCGATCCCTGCGTCACGACCGGCACCATCGTCAACCCCGCGGCATGGTTGCCGACCAGCGTCGAGATCGCCTGGCCGACCGGATAGTACGTGCCGCCGTGGCTTGCCGTCCCGATGCGAAGCTCTGCCGCCCCTGCCGTCGCCGCGCCCCCGAACGTCATTTCGAATGCCTCAAGCGCGAGAAGTGATCGAATTCGGTTCATTGTTCCACTCCAGTCGTTTGGCCACGATGCGGGCCATCGGAACGGCCGTTGCCGCGGCCCGTTGATTGACTTGACGGCGACATCCAATCCTGGCCGTGTCCAGGCGCCAGCTCAAGTCGTGTTCGATTCAGGGCAAGCGTCATCTTGATCCCATGCCTCGGCTTCATTTCCCGTCCGGCGGCTTTCGCATTCAGCGTCGGCCACGAAGTTGAGCTGTGCTGGCAGGATCTCGATGGAGCGGGTCTTCCTGGCTGCAACGGGCGTTGCGGAAGCCGACCATGGCGAAGCGCCGGCGTCCCCATGCGAACCTGACCTTCGTCCGAGGCGTCGTCCCTGGCCTGCTTCCGCAAAGGCCCGGATCGCTTCGGAGAGTTGCGTGCCCGGCGCTTCGGTCAATGCCGCGGCGACCGCGACTCTGGAGCTCGGCGTCGACATACCTTCCGGCATGGTCTTGGTGTTCCCGTCGAAGCGGGGCGACAGGCTGAAGATGCCGGCCTGGGACGGGCCTGGCCTCGTGCCTGTCTGCAAGCGGCTGGGGCGTGCCGGCTTCGCCTGGCCCGGGATCAGGCACGACGCGATGCGGTCCACGCGCAGCCAGTTCGAGGCGCAGTTCGAGGAGGCTGGACCGGCGCCGTATCCGGACGCGACAGACTCGCCGCTCGCTTGCGGCGGAACAGTCGAAGACCCTGCATATGCAGGAGCCACAGGCGGGGCATCCGCTGCACGTGGCGTCGTGACGGCCCTGCCTTCCATCGCCCCCAAGCCGACGGCCCCGTTCCCATGACGGTGGATTCCGCGACTCTTGCCGCCATGGAATCTCGGCCCGCGGAAGAGCGCTCTGCGCGCCGGACGGCACAGGCGCGTACGGCACGCCTGGAGGCCGTGAGCGTGCACCTTGCATCCGGGAAGGCGCGGCTTGGAGCCGAGAACGCGAACCGATCCGTGCAGGTCCGTCGCCTCGACCATCTCAACGACGCGTTCCGGGATCTCCCGATTGGCAAGAAGTCCGGGAAGCAGCCTCCTGAGGATCGCAGCTGTCGTTCGAGGATCTCGGGATCACAGTCGCCGTCGCGCCGCTGGAGGACCGCACGAACCGGAACGTGGACCGGACTGCCTGTTGACGCATTACCCGCCAACCGCGCCACCGGGACCCGCGAGGCGACCGGAATCGAGCTCCATGCCGATCCGCCGCGAATGCGCACCGAGCAGGGCCATCGCCAGTTTCAGTTGCGCATGCTCCGAGGCGGGCGCCAATGTCCGTCACGCGCAGGTTGCCCGGAACGCCGCCCGAACCTCGCGGAAAGGCCTGTCAGGGGTCGTCGAGCCTACGGCATCAAGCCGCAGCCGGCCAGGGCCGCCGCGGCGCACAGGACGAGAAGGGCGATCGCCAGCTTGAAGTCCATTGCCTGTTTCCTCCTTGCGTGTACGGGTTCGTCGGCCTTGCATCGATCGCATCGGCGGCGGGATCCGGGTCATGCGTGCACCGCAATCACGCGAAGTTCCACGCCGTCCGTTCGCGCCTCGGCTGCGCAAGCTCCAGCAAGCGGTCGGACGGAACGGAAGGAAACGGGGGGCGGCAAGCCCCCCAGGGAGTTCACGTGTCGACACAATACACAATGCACCGGCACACTATCCTTCCCGCCACCGCCGGTCAATCACCCGGCTCCTCGTGCCGACCAGCAGGCTTCGGCACGACGGTCAGGCAGCGCAGCCGGACCGCGAGGAAGGCGGTCCCGCTTTCGCCCCGGCAGCCGCACTGCCGGAACCGGCCCGCGCAACGACGCGAAGCGTCGTCGGACGCGGCTCCCGGCCCAGCAAATGCGCGATTTCCCGTTGCGTCCCCCTCGCTCCAACGCAATCATTGCGTGCCGCATTTTCGGACGCAACGGCGGGACAAGGCATTCATGGCCGCTCTCATTCGCTGGCTCGCACGACTCGTTTTCTTCCTGCTGGCGTTCGCGCTGGCGATTTCGGCGTGCGTCTACCTGCTCCTCCTGCGCTCGATTCCGGACCATTCGGAGGCATTGACGGTCGCGGGCATTACCGCTCCCGTCGAGATCGTCCGCGACGGCGCGGGCGTTCCGCACGTCTTCGCCGAAACCGACGAGGACGCGTTCTTCGGCCTCGGTCTTGCACATGCCCAGGACAGGCTGTGGCAGATGACCATGCTGCGACGCACGGCGCAGGGCCGGCTCTCGGAGATCCTCGGATCCCGCACCTTGGCGGTCGATGAGTTGATGCGCAGGCTCGACATCCATCCGCTGGCGGTCGCCTCGGTCGCGGCGCAGGACGCCTACACACGCCGTGCGCTCGAAGCGTATGCCGGCGGAGTCAACGCCTGGCTGGCAGTGGCCGGCAGGGGCGCGCGGGGCCGCGGCGCGCCGGAGTTCTGGCTGTTCGGATCCGACATCCCGCCCTGGCAGCCCGCCGATTCGATCGCCATCGGAAAGCTCATGGCGTGGCGGCTCTCCGGACACCTCCGCGACGAGGTGCTGCGCGCGCAGCTTGCCGGCCTGCTACCGGAGGCACGCCTGCACGACCTTCTTTCCGACACGGCCGACGACGGCCCGACCGGCGCTTCCGGCTTCGCGGCGCATTTCGGCACGCCCGCGGCCTGGCAGGCGACGTCCCCGGCGCCCGGAGACCGGCTTTCGCCCGTCGCGCGGCCCGGGGCCGAAAGCGCGTCGAACGCCTGGGCGGCCGCGCCCGAACGGACGGCGGCGGGCGACGCCCTCCTTGCGAACGACCTGCAAATCGAGCTTGCGGCCCCTTCGATCTGCCATCTCGCGCGGCTCGAACTGGCCACGGGCGGCGTGATAGGAGGGACGATCCCCGGCATTCCGGTCGTGCTGACGGGCCGGTCAGACCGTCTCGCCTGGGGCCTCGCCCATGCCCATGCGGACGACCAGGACCTCTTCCTGGAGAGGCTGAATCCGGACGACCCGGAAGAGGTCCTGACGCCCGACGGATGGAAACGGCTCAAATCGCGCCGGTCGGTCATTGCCGTCAAGGGTTCGGATCCCGTGACCGTCACGCTGCGATGGAGCGTCAACGGCCCGGTCCTGCCCGGCGCCTTCCATGACATCGCGTCTATCGTCCCGCCCGGCCATGTCGCGGCCCTTTCGTGGACGGCGCTGGATTCCGCCGACACCTCGATGCAGGCCATGATCGGGATCATGCGCTCTGGAAGCGTGGCCGAGGCGATCGCGGAGGGCGAGGGTTTCGTCGCGCCGCCGCAGATCCTCGTTGTCGCCGACCGCAGGGAGGTCGCGCACAAGGTCGTCGGCGCGCTGCCCCGCCGCTCGGCCAGGAGCCAGGCCCGGGGCCGCGTGCCAGCCCCGGGCTGGCATCCGGACAACAGGTGGCTGGGCATCCTCCCCAACGTGACGAATCCGGAGTTCCGGAACCCGTCCGACGGCATCGTCGGGAACACCGACAACAAGATCACCGGCCGGGCCTACCCCCTGCATGTCAGCCATCGCTGGGGCGACACGCAGAGGATCCGGAGGCTGCGGCACCTGGTCGGACACAGGAAGCTCCACACCCGCGAGAGCTTCGTCGAGGCGCAGCTTGACGCCGTCTCCCTCCCCGCGCGCACGCTGCTGCCGCTGGTCGCGCGCGTGCTCCGGTCCACGGGGGAGGCCCCGGAGAACGGCGCCGTCGCGCGCCTCCGCCGTGACGCCCTCGACCTCCTGTCCGCATGGGACGGCGGGATGGACGAGGACGCCCCGGAACCGCTGATCTACGCGGCCTGGATGCGGCGGCTGCAGGACAGACTGGTCAGGGACGAGCTCGGCCCGCTTGCGGAGAGGTTTCCGCACGTCAGGCCGCTTTTCCTCGAACGCGTCTTCCGGAACGTCGACGGAGCGGGCGCGTGGTGCGACGTGATCCGGACCGAACGCCCGGAGACGTGCTCGGAGATCGCGCGGCTCTCGCTTGACGATGCGTTGCGTTGGATCGTCAAGACATATGGCGCGCCGCTGGAATCGCTGCGCTGGGGCGACGCGCACCAGGCCGTCCACACCCACCCCGCGCTTGGCGGGATCGGCTGGCTGGCCGCCATCGTGAACATCCGCCATCCGGCTTCCGGCGGAGACCACACGCTCATGCGCAGCCGGACCGCCGGCTTCGGACCCGAGCCGCTTGCGAGCACCCACGGCGCCGGATACCGGGGCGTGTACGACCTTGCCGACCCGGACGGTTCCGTCTTCGTGATCTCCACCGGGCAGTCCGGGCACCCGTTGAGCCCCCGCTACAAGGATCTCGGCGAGCTCTGGCGGCGCGGCGAATACGTCCCGATGGCGCTGAACCCTAACGTCGCAAGGGCCGGTTCGAGCGTGACCACGTGGCTGCTGCCAGGCGAACGGCCGGGCGGTGCCGGCGCCGTACCGGACCGGGAGCCTCTTCCGTGACACGGACGAGACGGCTGCGGTCGAGCGGCCCGCTCGTGCGGACCCCGTCAACGCCCACCTGGTTCCGCCTCGGTCGGACGACGCGCGTGCAAGGCAGGAGCGCATGCGGCTCGCGAGGCGCAGGGGCCGTCCGACCGTGAGCACCGGCATGCCGAACACGTGGTGGAATGCCGACATTCCGTCATGTCGCGATTGCAGTCCCGGCGCGTCGAATCCCCGGGCATTCCCGCCGGGAGCATGCATCTTCCGGTGGCGGCGATTCCGCGGGACGGCGGGCGACTTCGTGACGCGGCCCGCGGTCGCCGGCCGTTGCACTGTACCCGGAAACGGCGTAAGCCGCAGCGACGAAGGAACGGAGATCGCAATGGATGCCTCCGGGACGAAGCCGGACGCAAGTGGCGCCGCCGTGGGCCCGCGCTCGGGAGCCGCAGTGCGCGACAGTCGGAGGGTCGACGCGTTCGGCGAGATCCGGGAAGGCATGGCGCGGTTCCGTGCCGGCCAGGTCGCCTGCCTCGCCGCCCGGGACGACGCGGTTGGCGGAATCCGCGCGCGGCCCGGCGCCGCGTTCTCCAATCCCTGGGCGGATTTTGCCGACCGGCATGGACCGTCGGCGTTGCAGGAGGCCATGATCCGGTCCCGGCCCCTCGTCCCGCTGGCCGCCTCCCTTGCAGCAACGGCCGCCCTTCTCCTGCTCCTGGGCACCTTCGGTGCCGTTATCGTCTCGACGCCTGACAAGGGACCTTCCCGGACGGTGGCGGACGCCGTCAGGCCCTACGGCACGCCCGGAACGGAATGACCAGGCCGTGGCGGGGACCGTCGGGATTCTCGATCTGGACAAGACGATCCGTGCGAAACTGTCGACGGTGGACTGCCAGCTCTTCACGGGTTCGGCGCAACGTGGCCCACAAGGGTGCGCCGTCCGGAGTGCGCTGAACCAAGCCGAAATTCGACTGGCCTGCAATCCGTCTGCGAGGTAGATTGCGGATAGACTTCGTGTGACACCCTCCGCCTTGCATCGGCGGGATCGGGTGCGGCATTGAACAGGGAGACTCATGATGCGACAAGGATTGCTTGCCACGTTGCTGGCGGTGCAGTGGTGCCTGCTCCTTCCGGTCGAGGCCCGCGCGGCCGATCTCGTCGAGTGGCAGTCCGCTGACAGTCTGAACCGGCTGGCCCGCTCAT
>JAJEBT010000188.1 GCA_022822405.1 Alphaproteobacteria bacterium | reverse complement strand
CGATTGCGGCGCGGTTGCGGAGCATCACGACGACGCGCTCCTGCAAAACCTGTCGGCGCTCACAGAACGGTCCGGCTTCAGCCCGACGCACCACATCATCGAGGTCCACGGCCGCTGCACCGGCTGCGGCACGGAAGCGGGATAGGGCGCCGAGCCGCCGGTCCGCAGCGACTGCAGCGGTCGCCTCCGGCGGCGCTGGTAATTGGTACCACTTGACATCAGACGTTTCCCAACAATATTGTTGCCAACATATTAGTTGGGAGACGGGCTGTGCTGAGAAAAGGCGGAAGCAACTGGGTCGAAGGGGACCGTTTCTTCGATCGTGAAACTGAACTCGAAGCGCTCGAAGAGCGTGTGCGGGACGGAATCCACACCCTGCTGACGGCGCAACGCCGCATGGGCAAGACAAGTCTCGTGCGGGAACTGCTGAAACGGATAGCGGAAGGTAAGGAGTTCGAAACGGTCTTCGTCGATCTTGAAGCCGCCGCAGACCCGGCCGACGCGATTGCCGAGATATGCGTTCAGGCGAGACCGCTAAGCGGGGTCTGGGGTCGGATCAAAGGCAGTTTCGCCAACATCATCAGGGAAGCCGGCGAACATTTCGAGGAATTGGCCGTCGCAGACATGAAGGTGAAACTGCGCGCCGGGATCGATGCCGGAAACTGGCCGCAGAGAGGCGATGCGGTCTTCGCAGCGCTCGCGTCGGGCGACCGGCCAGTCGTACTCGCCATCGACGAGTTGCCGATTCTCGTTAACCGGTTGCTCAAGGACGACAGGGGCCGCATCACGCCGGAAGGAAAGCGGGCGGCGGACGCATTTCTCGGCTGGCTGCGCAAGAACGGCCAGAACCATCGCGGACGGGTTTCCATGATCCTGTCCGGCAGCGTCGGCCTCGAACCGCTGCTGGAACAGGCGGGGCTCTCGGCGCACGCCAACATCTATTCCGCCCACGATCTGAAACCCTGGAGCGAAGAAACCGCCACGTCCTGCCTGGAAGCGCTCGCGAAGTCATATAGGATCAGTCTCCCGGAGGAGATGCGTCGGGATATGTGCCGGCGGCTGCGCTGCTGCATCCCGCACCATGTGCAGATGTTCTTCGACAAGCTGCACGATCACCTGCGGCGGGCGGACCGGCAGGAAGCGTCGCCGGAAGATGTCGAGTGGGTCTATGTGCACGAAATGCTGGGCGTCCGGGGGCAGGCGGACCTGCAGCATTACGAAGGCCGACTTAAGACAATTCTCGGCGTAACAGGTTATCCGATCGCCCTAGAAATATTGACGACGACCGCAGTCAATAGCGGTTTCGACGGCGACGCTATGGACCGCTATCGCGCCTATTATTCGGCGTTTAATGCGCAAGACGGCGAGGGCGTCCCGTCCGTCGCGGATATCCTGCATGTGTTACAGCATGACGGCTATCTGGAACGGCAAGACGACGGCTACCGGTTCGTATCCGGCCTTCTCGAAGACTGGTGGCGCAGCCGGTACAGCGAGAATTTCGTGGCCGTTGTCGAGGCTGAACCGCACGGCGGCGGAGCAGGCCGATGACCGTCACCGCCAGAAAATACAATCCGGGATTTCTTACCGACGACGAGCTTGTCGCATCCTTCTGTGTGCGGATGGACGAGTTCGCTTCGATGATCGAAGCCCTGCGCGAGTCCACGGGAAGCGCGAACACGCATCAGATCGTCATCGGCCCGCGGGGCAGCGGCAAGACGAGCCTGCTGTTACGGATCGCGGCGGAGATACGGCGGGACGCCGAACTCTCGGCGCGTTTCTTCCCGGTGGTTTTCGCGGAGGAGAGCTACGAGGTCTCGACAGCCGGAGAGTTCTGGCTGGAATGCCTGTCCCGCCTGGCCGACCAAGCGCCGCGCGGCATGAACGGCCCGGACCTGCGCCACAGCTTCGAGGATCTGCGGCGGATCGAGGACGACCATACGCTTGGGGATCGCTGCCTCGGTGCCCTTCAGGATTTCGCCGACCGCGACGACAAGCGGCTGGTCCTGATCGTCGAAAATCTCAATATGATGTTCGGCGATTTCGCAGACGACGATGCAGGCTGGCGGCTGCGCCAGACGCTTCAGACCGATCCGCGCTTCCTCCTTCTGGCCAGCGCAACCAGCCGGTTCGACGAAATCGATGACCCGAAACAGGCGCTCTACGACCTGTTCCGGGTGCTGACGTTGCGCCCGCTCGATACGAAGGCTTGCGCAGCCCTGTGGCGGACGGTCTCCGGCCAAGACCGCGCCGTGCAAACGATCGAAACGTTGCGGATTCTCACCGGCGGCAGCCCGCGGTTGCTGACCATCGTTGCCAGATTCGGCGGAGAACTGTCGTTCCGCGAACTGATGGCCGATCTCCTCGATCTGGTCGACGACCACACCGAGTATTTCAAGAGCCATCTGGAAACGTTAGCCGCGCAGGAACGTCGCGTTTATCTCGCTCTCGCCGATCTATGGAAACCGGCGACGACACGGGAAATCGCCGAAAGGGCGAGGCTCGACACAAGCAAGTGCAGCGCGCACTTGGCGCGTTTGACCGACCGGGGCGCTGTGGAAGTGACCGGCGGCAGCGCGCGGCGCAAGCTCTATTACCTCTCCGAGCGGCTCTACAACATCTACTACCTGATGCGCCGCGCCCGCGGCCCGGCACCGATGATCGAAGCCCTGATCCGTTTCATGGAGGGATGGTTTTCGACTGACAAACTGAGAGAATTCGGCACTCGACTGGCTCGTGAGGCAACCGACGTGGACGGCGAGACATTAGGGATTTACCAGATCGCTTTCGAGCAACTCGTCCGGCTGCCATCGCTTGAAACACACCGCGAGGATTTGCTTTCGCTTGCATCTGCGATGTTCGCCGATCGGACCGACGGTCTTTCTGTTGCTTCCAAGCTGCCTACGGTCGCCAAGGAGCTCATAGGACAGGCGCTAACATTGGAGAAAGCAGGTCGGTTGGAAGATGCGGTCGGTGCTTGGGACGAGGTTGTCCGGCGCCTAAGGGCAAGCACAGTGAGATCGGATTTGGAACAGGTTTCGATAGCAATGGTCAACAAGGCGGTGGCGCTCGTTGCGCTCGAGCGTCAGGACGAAGCGCTGGCCACCTGGGACAACATCTTGGAACAATTCGGGCCAAGCGATATGGAGGTGTTTGGTCTATCCGTGACGGAGGCCCTCATCGGAAAAGGGACTGCGCTAATCAAAATGAAACGACTCGATGAGGCACTCGCCGCCTGGGACGATGTCGTTCATCGATTTGGGATGTCCCATGATGAAACACTTCGAAGCGGTGCAGCGATGGCGCTCGTCGGGAAAGGCGTTGTGCTTCTGGCGTTAGACCGGCTGGATGAGGCGCTTGTCGTCTACGACGAAGTGTTGCGTCGCTTCGAAGAGATGGACGCGTTCCCGTACCCTGAATTCCTCGCTATTGCGATGAACTGTAGAGCAACGACGCTTGCCCGGTCCAACCGAGCAGAGGAAGCCATAATCGCCTGGAGCCACATGGTCGAGCGCTTCGGGGAAACCGAAGCGCAGCAGTTTGTCGAACACGTTGCTGTGGCTCTTAAGCACAAGGCCATCGCTCTTCTTCAGTTAGACCGGCTGGAAGAGGCCTTGGCTGTCACAGACGAAGCGATGCAGCGTTTCGGCCAGCGCGATGCGTCGAAAAAACTGGATTCGATCGCAGAAGCGCTGGTCAATAAGGGCTGGGAATTGCTCACGTTGGATCGGGCGGAGGAGGCACAGAAGATTTGGGCCGAAGTCGAGCGACGGTTCGAAACACGTGATTCGCCGAAGATGCGGGACATGATGAAGGTTGCGCTGCTGGGTAGAGCGACAATCGAATTGGCGAAGGGTCAACCTGAGACGGTTATTGCTGCCGCCGACCGCGTGTTAGGTCATGGCGGCAAAGGTTCGCCGGAGATCGAATGGCTAGCGCACAGGATTCGTGCCCAGGTACATCTGCGCAAAGGCGATGGATCGGCATGTGAAAAAGATGTGATCGCGATCCTAGCGATTCTGCCGGACTTTGGCTCTACATCAAAGGACGTGCTCAATTGGCTTTCCCAGATGGCAATTGATATGGGACCAGAAAAATTGCGCACCCTCATCAAAGCCTCGCCGGCGGCCGATCTGCTGCTGCCGCTGACGACCGCTCTGGAGCTTGAGCTCGGGGAAGAGCCGCGGGTGGCGAAGGAAGTCGAAGAAGTGGCTGAGGATATCCGGCGGGATATGGCGGAGCGGCGCAAGGCGAAGAGCGCCCGATCCGGCAAATCCAAAGCCGTCCCCCTACCCTGATCGCGCCCGTCCGCGCGGCCACAGAGACATCCGCCCCTCCCCTACCGCTGCCGCGCCGCCCCGCGCACGTCCAGCGCCGCTTCGCGGACGGCTTCGTTGTAGGTCGGGTGGCCGTGGAAGCAGCGGGCGAGGTCTTCGGCGCAGCCGCCGAACTCCATGACGTTGACGACCTCGTGGATCGTGTTGCCGGCCTCGGGCCCGACGATATGGGCGCCGAGGATGCGGTCGGTTTCGGCGTCGGCGAGGATCTTCGCCATGCCGTCGGTCTCGCCGGTGCAGATCGCGCGGCTGTTGGCGCCGAAGGGGAACCTGCCCGCCTTGTAGGCGATCCCCGCCTCCTTGAGCTGTTCCTCGGTCCGGCCGACCGAGGCGACCTCCGGCCAGGTGTAGACGATGCCGGGCACCGTTTCGTAGTTGACATGCCCGGCCTGGCCGGCGAGCAGCTCGGCGAGCGCGACGCCCTCCTCCTCCGCCTTGTGGGCCAGCATCGGGCCGGGCACGACGTCGCCGATGGCATAGACGCCGTCCACCGCGGTGCGGAAACGGCTGTCCACCGGGATGAAGCCGCGCGCGTCGGTTTCGATGCCCGCGCTCTCCAGGCCGAGACCGTCGGTGAAGGGCCGGCGGCCGATCGCGACCAGCACGACCTCCGCCTTCAGGCTCTCGGCGTCGCCGCCCCCCTTACCCGTTGGCGCCGGCTCGACGCTGAGCGTCACGCCGCCCCGCGCCTTCTTCGCGCCGGTCACC